>CAVZKE010000028.1:0-115771 GCA_963775745.1 uncultured Actinomycetota bacterium | reverse complement strand
CGGTTTCTGGTTTCGCGGCCTCTCCGGTTACCAGGGCGGTGTCGTCGGCGACGGAGCGGCCGATCCTGTCGAGGATTTGCGGGTGGCCGCGCAGGACGGCGTAGATCACGCCGCCGGCCACCATGACCGCGAGGAACATCCAGGCGATGATGCTGTCTGGGTAGGGCGGGAACGGCACATAGACGCTGTAGAGGACGTAAGCCATGCCGCCCGCGGAGATCACGCCGGCGATGACATCGAGCGGGTGCAGGTCCCGGATGCGGGCGAGGTAGACGGCTCCGCCGATGCTGACGATGAAGTATTCGGCGATGGCGAAGAAGCCGGCGAGGGTGAAGAACGGCCCGGTGAACGCCACCGGGGTGGAGCTGACCGAAACCACCCACAGGGCAAGCGCGAGCCCGAATCCGGCGAGCAGCATGATCGGCAGGACCGGGGTCTTGGTGGTCCGGCCGACCCGGGCGAGCGAGGGCGGCAGCAGCCGCTCGCGGGCCAGCGTGAACAGCACCCGGGCGACCAGGTTGATGGTGGCGATGATGACCGCGAAGGTGGCCACGATGATGCCGATGTCGACGAGGTAGCTGAGCCAGTGCACGCCGTTGCGGTTCGCCAGGTCGGTGAGCGGGTTCGGCGAGGCGATCAGCGCGGGCAGATGCCCGTTGTAGCCCAGGACGAGGCTGTAGCCGGCGAAGGTGAACAGCAGCCCGGTGATGACCAGGCTGCCCGCGACCGCGCGGGGGATGACATGGTTGGGGTTGCGGGCCTCCTGGCCGAAAACGGTCGCGGACTCAAAGCCCTCGTAGGCGAAGATACCGATGACCATGCCGAGGGCAAGGCCCTGCACGGTGACGCCGTGCAGCCCGAACTGCGCGCTGTCGATGATGTGCGGGGCGTGCGCGAGGACGATGCTGAACAGGAGCACCATCATCGCGATGGACAGGGCCTGGAGCGCGAGCATCACCATGACGGACAGCTTGATTTCCCTGTAGGAGAAGAAGGCGGCCAGCACGGCGCCGAGCACGCAGAAGCCGGCGAGAACGGGTTTGCTCATCGGCATGCCGAACAGGTTGAAGAAGCTCGCGGTGTAGTTGGCGAACACGACGACCATCGCGGGCAGGGCCGCCAGCCCGATGAAGACGATGCCGAGGCCGGTGAGGAGCCCGCCCAGACGGCCCGCGCAGCGGCTGTTGAGCCCGTAGAGCCCGCCGGTGGTGGCGAATTTGCGTGCCAGCCGGATGATGATCCATCCGGTGCACAGCACGATGGCCATCTGGAACAAGACGGTGAGCCAGGTGCCGGTGCCGGCGAGCGGCACGATCAGTGCGCCCATGACGGCGACGGTCCCGGCCGGTGAGATCGCGCCGAGGGACTGCGCAAGCGCGCCGAAGGTGCCGACGGCGTTACGTTGCAATGTCGGGGGGCCGGTTGATGCCGGAGCGGTGGTGGTCATCGGAACCTCCTAGGGGCCGGGACGCTCACAGGCTGCGGGCGGCCGCTCCCGGCTGGGAGCAGCGGATGGGACGGTGGCTGTCCGGGCAAGCAGCGGCCGGTCGATCTTCCCCACGGGCAGCAGCGGCAAGCTGTCGATGATGTGGATCTGCTTGGGCACTTTGTAGTTGGCAAGCCGTTGCCGGCACCAAGCGGCGAGTTCTCCGGCGGTCACCGCAGTCCCGGGTTGCGCCTCGATGAAGGCGACGCCCACGGCCTGATAGTCGGCGTCGGGCCGGGAGACGACCGCGGCGGCGGCGACGGCGGGGTGGCTTTCGAGCGCCAGCTCGATCTCGCGTGGATAGATGTTGTAGCCGCCGGACTTGAACATCTCCTGGTGGCGGGCCACGAGCCGCAAGTTGCCGTCCTGGCGGAGCAGCCCGCGGTCACCGGTTCGCAGCCAGCCGCCCGCGGTGAACACGGCCGCGGTATCGGCGGGCCGGTTGTAGTAGCCGGCCATCACCGACGGGTGGCGGACGCAGACTTCGCCCTCTTCCCCTGCTTCACCCCAGCGGCCGTCGTCGGTGAGCAGGCGCACGGCGAGTTCCGGATCGGGCCGCCCGACCGTGGCGGCCAGAACCTCGTCGTCCGCGTCTGGGTCGGTGTAGGTAACTGAGCTGGTCACCTCGGTGGCGCCGTAGGTAGCGGTGAGTGCGACACCGAGCCGGCGGTAGCGGCGGATGACGTCCAGCGGCAGCGGCCCACCGCCCCAGCCAACCGCGCGCAGGGAACTCAGGTCGGCCGTGCTGAATCCAGCGAGCGCGGCGATCCGCTGCAGCTGTGTCGGGACCTGGAACAGGGCGGTCACCTGGTAACGGGCGATCGCGTCGAGGGTCTGCTGCGCATCGAACCGCTGCTGAAACACGATCGAGCCGCCGGCCACCAGCGGTACGCAGCACAGGTCACCGACCCCGCCGATGTGGTCGATCGGGAGATTGCAGATCAGCCGCAGCCTCGGGACCGCCCATTGGGTCGACTCAACCCGGCCCAGGCGCACCAGGCCCGCGTGCCGGATCAGCGCGCCCTTGGGAGCGCCGGTGCTGCCCGAGGTGTAGACGATCAGTGCGGGCTGCGCGGGCGTCACGGCGGCGGCTGCGGTGGCCACCGCCGCCGCATCCGCCGCCGCGGCCCGGTCCAGGAACGGGTCGCGGTCACGCAGCCCGGCGAGCGGCAGGACCTCCGCCCGGCTTCCGGCGAGGTGCGCCGCCCGCCGGACATCCCGCGCATAGTCGCGTCCATCGAACCGCGCCATGGTGAACACGAGCCGGGGCTTGGCGTCTTGGAGCACGTAGGCGAGTTCGTCAACCGTGTGCGCCGGGTTGAGCCCCAGCCAGATCCCGCCCAGCCGCGCGGTCGCCAGGCAGATGACGAAGAACTCGGGGCGGGGAGTTGACAGCACCGCCACCCGATCCCCGGGCTGCACCCCGGACGCGTACAGCGCCCGGGCGAACACCTCGACCCGCTCGGCCAGGCCGCCGTAACTCAGCACGTCTTGCTCGAACAGCAGCGCCGGGCGGCCAGGATCGACGGCCGCGTAATGGGATGGGTAGTCGCTGATCCGGCTCAGCTCTGGGGGGGCACGCCTGCCGGTCATCGCTCGGCCCTGCCATCCACATACAGCATCAGCCAGCGCGC
Organism: uncultured Actinomycetota bacterium; assembly: GCA_963775745.1. Classification (GTDB taxonomy): domain Bacteria; phylum Actinomycetota; class Actinomycetes; order Streptosporangiales; family Streptosporangiaceae; genus DATBGO01. The sequence goes on along the minus strand of CAVZKE010000028.1, from coordinate 112,651 downwards.
GATCATCGCCGGCGCTGCAGACCCCTCGGCTTCCATCTGGTGATCCACGGTGACCAGCACCCGGCTCGTCGATTTCCGCCGCACGTCGACGACCTTTCGGCGCACCCGGATCGCCTGCCCGGCGAACACCGGGGCGGTGAAGCGCACCCGATCCAGCCCGTAGTTATAGCCGTAGCGGCCATCGGTTTGCACCAGCGGCGCCGCAAACTCAAAATGCACGAGCAAAGACAGCAGCAAGAAGCCGTCGACAAGGTCAGGCCCCAGGGCATGGTTGCGGCTCGGGGTCAGGTCGACATACGCCGGATCAAGGTAGGTAGCGTGAGCGAACTCACGCAGATGCTCATGGTCGACGGTCACCCAGCCGGAGACATCCTCACGTCCCAGCAGCTGCTCCACTTGATCGAACGTCACCGGCAGCCGGCGCCGTTCCGGTGCAGGGCCAGCGCCGGAAGCGAAATCCTGGTACTGCGCCGAACACATTTTGGCCTCCCCCCGTTGGGGACACCGCCCTATGCCCCGCACACTTTGCCGCGGCAGTCCCTCCCGCAATAGCCGTTCGACCTGACTTGGGCAGGACGAAAGGCCTCGGCGTCACAGACCAATGGCTTGGGCCTTGACGATGTGACCCTACTCACGCTGGAGGAGTTCCCTTACTTGTCATCAAACTCTTGTAAGACGCGAGCCCGAGCGCCCGCGGCGGAGGCGGGCCCGAAGAGCTGACCTCGTGATTCCGTCTCCGCACCGCTGGCATGTATCAGGGACGTTCTTGCTGACTCTGCATCACCGAACGCGCGGTGCGATGCACCCAGCGTTCGGCCCGAGGAGGGGAGCGGCATGACGCCATTGGGATCAAGTCCGCAGGAAGCCGGGATTGACGCGGCTCGGCCTGCCCAGAACGGGGCGGTGCCCGCTGCCGAGGCGGACCCGACGGGCGACGGCGACTGGGCAATCTGCTGCTCGGGAGGCGGCATCCGGTCCGCCGCATACTGCCTGGGGGCACTGCAGAGCCTCGACAGCGGCGGTCTGCTCGGCATCGCCAAGTGGATCGTGGGGGTGTCCGGCGGAAGCTACATCGCCTCCTCCCGCGCGCTCGTCGCGCACGACCTGCCGCCCGGCACGGTTCCCCACGCGTACGCCCCCAGGACCGCCGAAGAGCGGAACCTCCGCGACAACACCCGCTACATCGCGCCCAACGGCGCGACGGTGCTGGTCGGTGTCCTGTCGCTGCTGCTCGGCGCGATCGTCACGTTCATCATCGTGGCCGCCCCCCTCTACGCTTTCACGCACGCCTGGGGCTGGCTGCTGCGCTGGCAGGGCGTACTGGTCCCGTCGGGGCCCCGCACGATGACGGCTGCGGTGACCGGGACCGCGTGGTGGCTGCCCTCGGTGATCGGCGCCGGGATCACGCTGGCGCTCTTCGCGTTCTGGTGGCTGACGCTCGAGCCGCCGCTCAGCCGCCACCGCGCCGCCCGCGTGCGGTGGTGGGCCTGGCTGAAGCCAGACGACCCGGACCGCAGCGCCAACCGGGCGAAGGTGGTGAGCTGGGCTGCTCTCCTGACGGCCGGCCTGGCCCTAGCGATGCTCGCGGCCCCGCCGCTGATCTCGTGGCTGACGCGTAGCACCGGATCGTTCGGCACGGTAGCCCGTGCCCTCGGCTTCGGCACGAGGCCGGCCTGGTCGGTCGCGACGGTGACGGGCCTGATTGCCGCGGTGGCGGCGATTGCCAAGTTCTGCCAGGCGGGGCTGGCCAAGTGGAACGCGCTGAGCGGCCAGACGAAGTCGGCAGCGGCCGGGCAGCCGGGCTTTCTCACCATGCTGGCCGGCTCGCTGCGCCAGAAGCTGCTGCCGTGGCTGGCCAGCGCCGTGATCGTCCTTGGCGGCGCGGTGCTCGCGCTGCTGTGGATCAGCGACGGCGCTCGGTCCGGTTTCACCGTGGTCCAGTTCCTGCAGCTAATCGCCGCGCTGGCCGTGATGGTGCTCGGCCGGGCGGCCGTGAACGTCAACCGCATGTCGCTGCATGATGTCTACCGGTGGCGGCTGGCCAACGCATTCGCCGTCACCCGGCGGGCGGCGCAGGAGCGGAACCCAGTGCCCGCACGCCGCCTGTTCGCCGAGGCCGCCGCGACCCGGCTGTCCGAGCTTCGGGACGGCACCGGCACGGCCGACGAACCCGGCCTGGTGATCTGTGGTACCGCCAACATCAACGCGGACCGCGATGTGCCACCGGGCAGCGGCGGCTTCTGCGTCAGCTTCGACCCGGACCACGTCACCTTGCGCCGCGAAACCTGCGCCGAAGGGGAGGCTGACGCCCAGGCCCCGACGTCCGACTACGAGGCTCTCGTCGGGCAGCGGCGGAGCACCCTGTTTGACATCTCAGCGATCAGCGGGGCAGCCGTCTCGCCGCTGATGGGTTCCGCGACGCGGCATGCTTACCGGATTCTGCTCACCGCGACGAACGTCCGGCTCGGCGTGTGGCTGCCGCACCCGGCCCTGGTCCGGGAAGCGCGTAGCCGGATCAATCAGCAGGCGGCGGGCATCCCCGGGCGGCCCGACCGGCGGTGGGCGCGGCGGCCACTACTTTTGCTGCTGTGGTACTTGTCCCCGCACCTGCTCTGGGACCGTGAGGCGGACCTGAACGCCGATCGCGAGGCCAGGCTCTGGGCCCATGTCCTCGACCTCAGGCTCCGCGGCAAGGTCGCCGGGGAACTGTGGTACCGGCTGATGCAGCCCACGGTCGGCCTGCTGTGGTCCGAGGCCGCCGGCCACCTGAGCTACCGCGACACGTGGATGTACGTGACCGACGGCGGCCACTACGACAACCTGGGCCTGGTCGAGGCGCTGCGCCGCGGTGCACGGCACATCGTGGTGCTGGACGCTTCTGGTGACAAGGCCGACACGTGGTTCACGCTCGGCGGATCCATCGCCCTTGCTAGGAGCGACGCTGGGGTGGACATCGTCCTCAATCCCTCCACGATGATTGAGGGCGGCAGCGGGCTGGCTCCGGGCCAAGTGGTCCACCCGTGGGCGTTCGGCACGTTCACCAGGCCGGCCGGCGCGCACGGGCTGCCCGAGCAGGGTGACATCTGGGTGTGCAAGCTCGGCTGGTGGAGTGGAGCGCCCTGGGACGTCCTCGCTTACGCCAAGGATCACTCGACCTACCCCTGCGACAGCACGCTGGAGCAGTTGTATGACGCCGCCGAGTTCGAGGCCTACCACGAACTCGGCGGAGCCACGGTGCTGGCTGCCGCGAAGGACTGCATGCCGCCCCTGACGTGCCCTGTCCTCGCTGGCCACGGCGGTCCGCCGGTGCCGCACCAACTCGGAAACGCATCGGGAACGCGCCAGCTCGACGGCACTACCGGTCGCTGAACCAGGCGTCAGCCGCCCTGGCCGTCAGCCGCTGGATCCAGGACGCCCGAGCCAAGTCGCTTATGTCCCCGCAGGGGACATAAGCGCGCAGTCATTCGGCTGCTGACTCCCGACGCCGGCCGGCCACCCACCAGGCCTTGGGTCTGCCTCGCCGCTGCTCGGTCACGGGCAGCTTTTCACCAGACGCGACTGGGGCATTAGCGAACAAAGACGCCTGAATCGCCACGCCATTAAGGAATGCCCGCCGTATGGAGTCGAGTTTAGTAGACCGGTGGCCGTGCAGATCAGGGTGATCCGCGCCCTGCTGCCCGCATCGCCGGCACGGCTGAAAGATGCTCGGTCGAGAAGGGTGCGCCCGCCGCGGCCATCAGCCCCGCCAGAGTGTCAGTTCAAGGAAACTTTCGGCCTCGGAGAAACGAGCACTGACACGTAACGGTTAGAAGGGCTATTATCCGCATCCGGGCCGTAGCTGAGCGCGGCGGGGAATTAGCGTCGGCTGGGACCTGGCGAGGTGAGTCCTGGGGGGAACGGCATGTTATGTCCGGAGTGTGATCGTGACAACCCGCTGGGATCTAAATTCTGCGGGTTCTGCGGTAGCCCGGTTTCAGCGTCCTTAGCCCCTGCAGCGGCGACCACGGTGCTGAGTACGTCGCCGCCCGCGCCGCACCCACGGGTGTCAGAGGAAATGTCAGGCCTGGCGGTCGCGCCTGCCTCGCGGGATCGCGAGCGGTCCGCGCACGGCTCTGACCATGGAACAACGCGCTACCTGTGTGCGGCCGTGACACTCGACCCTGTGCTGGAGCGCAAGGCAATCGATGACGTGCTGGAAGAACAGCAGCGCGCTGTAGTGACGACACCGGGCGTGGATCTGGTCACTGTCCTCAAGTACGCCCTGGCTGCTCAGCGTAGGCGGTTAGCGAGGGACGCCGTTCTCCTGGTGCTGCTCTGCGCGCTTATCGTTACCTTCTTTCTCCGTTCGTACGTGTTCCTCCTGCTACTGGTACAGCCGGGACACGCTCGGCCGGGTGCGCAAGCTACTTGGTGAGGACCATCCGCTGATCCTGGGGTGCGCGGCGAATATGGTTTCCTACCTGCGGGCTGAGGGCTCGGACGAGGAGGCGGACCGGCTGGCCGAGCACACGCTGAGCCGTTACCGGATTACCCTGGGGGAAAAGCACCCCGACACCGTCGCCTCCGTCGAAGGCCGTCAGCTGGACTTCGACTTCGCCGACCGCCTGGAAGTCCGCGAGCACCGAGTCCGCGGGATCTGTGGTCAGATTCAGGACGGGCGCCTGGCTACCCGCACTTCGCGAGCAGGCGGTCTCCGAGGTCGGTGAATGCGTCGATGTCCTCGTGGCGCAATCCCAGGCCTCACCGACCCGCAGGCTCGCTTCAAGATCTCATTCGCTGTCTGAGGCCAGCGTGACGCCGTCCGCGTGCTGGGTGGGGACGATGGGCGACTTGACCCCGTCAGCAGGCACCTCCGGGACTCCATCCGGCAGCAGATCCAGCCGAGCGAGTAATTGGAGTTCTCGGTCACCGCCCCCCTCGCGTTCGGATTCGGGCAGGGAGACCGGGAATGTATTGCTTGGGCCGTGGAAATCAGCAGCCAGCGCCCGAAGCGCCGGTACGCGCGTAGAAACGTCCAGCAGAATCTCAACGGCGAACAGGATGGGGGCCACCCCGGCCGCATCACCGCTGACCTCGATGCGGCCCTCGATGATGGCGTCCGTGATCTCGAGCTGCCCATCGACGATCTCGCGCACCGTCGCGGTGTCGGTCGTCCCGGTCCCGTCGGCTCTTGTGTCGTCCCAGTCGGAATCGTGCACCATGAGGGCCGCTCCTGTGAAATGCACGAGCGCCGCCTCTTCGTCGAGACGGATGAGTGCCGTGTATGAGCCAACAGCCCTCCGGAGGCGCTCGCCCGCGCTTGGTTCTTCCGCGTCGAGGAGTTCGACCAATGCCTGGATGTAATCGCCAAGCGACCGCCGCTCAGTCGGCATGTTCGAACATGGCGAGACCTGCTGCCTGCAGGCTCGTCCCGTCGATACGACCGGAACAGGTGAACGCGCCCGCCAGTTCGTGGATGAACGTGACCCCGGGCCTCGTAGGCTCAGGCGCGATCAACTGCATCGCCCCCTCGAACCGCAGGTCTAGAGTGAGCCAGTCCATTCCGTTGTCCATTTCCACGTGCATTCTGCGTGGCAGGTCGGGCTGCCGCCGGTCGGCACAAAGCGCCGCCAGCGCCCCCGGCAGCCGCGGCGCCGGCGGCCGAAGCCGGCCGCTGCGGTACACGGTCAGCGCGCTCCCCCGGAACACGTGACGCCGGCCGTCGGCCAGTACCATTAGCGACGGCTTGCCACGGTGGTGGGTTCGGTCGGTGGCGCGGGTCCACTCAAGCACGGGACCATCGTCCGGGGTCTGACATACCCCCCACTCCCAGCCGATGTCGTCTCCCCACCGCCACCGGCCCCAGTTGTGGTCGTGATAAGCGGAGGCCTTCGCAAGGTCGATTTCGTCTCCCCGACCGAGACGGAGCGAACCAGTGACCCGCAAGCGGGGGACGATGTACCAAGACATCCACCCTGATCCGAATGGGATCCTCGCATCGACTTCAACCGGTGCGCTGGCAGGATCGGCCGAGATGGTCAGGGCGAGTCGGCCGGGCAAACGCACCGAGGCCGCCACCGCGCCGGTGCGCGGGGCAACGGCGAACCCGAGCCAGTCGAAGGCCACACTGGCCGGGCCGATACTGACTTCGGTCATCGGGACCACGCGGGTGTCGCCCACCCAACCGCGGTCCGAATCCCAGAACAAAGCGGTGCCAGCCGCAAGGGCGCGAGAATCGCCGGGCGCACCATGCAGCGAGACGTTCACCAAGCCGACGATGCCGGCGCCGTGGTCAAACACGTTGAGGTGCAGCCAGTCTTTCGCGAGGCGGGCGTGATATTCGACTCGCGTCGGCGGGCGCAGGGCGTCGGAGGTGTTCACCGGAGCAGCGGGCCTTCCGTGTCCGAACCGTCGCCGGACGATGGGATGTCGATGCGCGGAACGCGGTCAAGCGTGGGTTCGGCTAGGGCTTCGATGGCCCACGTCACTTGCCGCCCGAATGCCCAAAGTCCCATGAGGCAATCGATAGCCTCACAGTCCCCGATCGGTCCTTGCGGCGCGCTTGGCTGCAATTTCGAATTGCCTGGATTCAGGTCAAGCACATCGAACAGGTCGGTGGCGACCAAGAGGGCTATGTGATTGTGGAGTTCGTCAAGAAGAGGGCTGGGGGATGCCGAGGCCAGCCACTTGCCTATTCCCAGCCTGGTCCACAACGCGTCGCAGTTGGTTCCCGCCCGGCCGAGTTCCAGGGCGCGGCGCAGGCGGGCACCGTCCGCGGTCGCGCTCACCTGGCGTCCCAGTGCAACGAAGCCGGCCAACTGCGCTCCAACCGCGTCTGCGCCGGACACGAACCACAAGCTGGCCAGGCGCTCGGCGGCCGACGTGACCAGTGTTCCGGTTGTCCGGGCGACAGCGTCCGGCTGAGTGCCGAGGATCAGGTGCGGGTCAGTCATGGACATTCTCCTGTTGACCGGCAGGGCTGCGCTGCGCCCGGCCGCCTGACGTGGATCCATTAGCCGGACGCCCTTGCTTGGATCGGGCACCTGTCTGAGCTCCGCGGCTGTCCTGAGTTCCGTGGCCGTTCTGAGTTCCGTGGCCGTTCTGAGTTCCGTGGCCGTTGTGCGAATTGGCGATAACGAGAGTCACTGCGACTCCCTTTCCGCTAATGCCCTGAAGGAACAGCGCGCCCCGGTAGGTGCCAGGCGGGAGTTTCGCGGGCACCGGGATGCGCATCGCCAGTTTCGCGACCTCACCGGGCGGCAGCAGCGCGGGCCTGGGTGACGAGTCCAGTTCCGGGAACCAGGTAGCCGCCTTCGGGCCGGCCAGCGGGCCCAGGGCAGGGGTCACGACGCAGTGCACGGCCTGCGCGTTCTCTACTTCTACGCCGAGCTCGACGGTCTCACCCGGCGCTGCGGCGCCACGCAACGTGGCGGCGGCATCCGCCTCGATGAACGTCCCGGGCACCGCCGGGCCGAGCACCCCCTGCAGGTCGCGCAGATAGCGCAGGGTCTCATCGGCCAGTCTCGCGTGGAATTCCGTCTGTGCCCGCAGCAGCTCCCCGCTTAGATTATCGGCCAACGGCCCTTCACTGCGAATCCTCATGATTTACCTCTGCATTTTCTCCGGTCACGTAATTCTTCACTTTGCGCGCTCAACGACATACGTGAGCATCTCGCTAAGGAAGCGGCGCTCCTCGTTGTCCTCGAAGAATGAATTGAGACTTGCGTCGAGTTCCAGTGCCTGGCTGGTGAATCGCCTAGCGACCGACCGGCCGTACTCGATCGACCCGCTTTCCGTCATGACGTGGCGCAGCCAGGCAACTTCTCCCGCGGCTTTCATCGAGCGAGGGCAGCACAAGAGCCGCATGGCTCTGCTGCGCCCGGCATCGGAAGTGGATCTCAGGAAGTGCAGCAGCATCACGGTTCGCTTGCCCTCCCAGAGATCTCCGCCCGATTCCTTGCCATAGACTTCCTCGTCCGCCTCCAGGTTGAGGATGTCGTCACAGATCTGGAAAGCGATGCCGGCGAGGAAGCCCAACTCGATCAGTGGCAGCAGCTCATCTTCCAATGGGGCGCGAACCCCAGGAGCTCGGCCACATATCACACCGACCCGCAGCGGCGCGATGACCGTGTACCAGCAGGTCTTCTTATAAGCCATCCTTACGTAATCGCGATCACTCAGATCAAATTGGTTATCACGGATCCACTGTAGTTCGATGGCTTGGCCCTCTACCGATTCCCGGGCCATTCTTTCGACTTCGCGGAGCACGAACAAAGTTTTGCGTACACCGAGAACCTTGATGTTGTCCAATAGCAACTGCATCGCGAGGACGTTGGTTGCGTCCCCTACATTGACCGCGACTGGAACACCGTGCTGGCGGAGCATGGTCACCGAACCACGGCGGAATTCCGAATCGTCCTCGACATCGTCGTGCACGAGGAAGGCATTGTGGAACAGTTCGAGCGCAGCTGCGGAAAGCCTGGCCTGGTCAGTGTGCCCGCCGACGGCCAAGCATGCCGCCAGGCAGATGGCCGGGCGCAGACCCTTCCCCTCCCGGAACGGGTAGTCGGCGACGAGGTCATACAGCACGCCGAAGCCGGTCCTGCGGTTCCGCCGGAAGAGATCTTCAAGTTCGGCGTGGACGCAGCAGCGGGACTCGTTGAGGATTCGGCCTATCAGGCCACGATCGTATGGCACGGTCCCACGCCCCTGCTCCCGCCTAAGGTTGCAGCATCGCTTAGCGGGAGCGCCGCCGTCAAAGGGCCTGCAGATTGCCCAGAGCCGGCTTTATTCGCGCACGTGGCCGAAATTTCCCTTTGACCTGGTACGTCTTATTGACTTATTTCCTGACTGAACCAATAGGAAGCCGTCAGTCACGACCTGGCCGCGCCGGGGTTGACAGGAACGGTTGACATCGGTTGGGCACCCGCGCTGATACTAGGACTCAGTAGGCGTACGCCCGCAGCCCAGGGGAGCGGAGGTCGCGGCCGTGACGAGCCTTGACATGACGGTTGGCGGGAACGGGACCGCCATCCAGAACGAGACAGAATTCGGTTCCACGCCGCTGTCGGTGGACACGACATCGGGAATCGGCGGCACTGGTACGCCGGTACAGATGGAGATCGGTGGCACCGGCACCGCACTCACCACGGAGATCGGTGGCACAGGCACAGCTATCGCGATCGACTCCAAGAGCGATAGCCACGCGCAGGTCGAGACGCGCTCAAACCTCGATTCCGATGCGCGCATGCTCGTGGATCTCAAGCCGATGGTAGTCGACCTGTGCACAACGATGAACTTTGGCAAGCTGCCAGACACCGCAATTCGCAAACCGTATCGGCACCGTTTCTCCTTCTCCATGTTCGGGGCAGAGATTCTCGCCTTCGAAATGAGCGGCGAGAGCCAGACCTATGTCGAGGCGCTGCCGCGGCAGCCCATGGTGGTCCGAGGTCCCGAGGGTAGTCACGGCCGTCGTCGGGACACTCGATCACACCATGAGAACGACAAGCCGGGTGGCCCGGGGGGTGGGCTGGTGATCTCGGTATGAGCGTGGCAGGCGGGCTTGACTCAGCGGATTCCCGCATGGCCAGGCCAGCAGAATTAATGGGGGGACCGCCTTTCCTGATCGGTAAGGTACCGCTCACCGGTCAGGGCCGTGCGTCGCTGCGCCTGAGGCCGATGCTCATCCTCGAAACGCCGGAGGGCGATCGGGTGTTTGAAGGACCGATTCTGGCGTTTTGGCCGAGTCGGCAACGCCATGCCCGAGTCAAGATCGAAGTGGATTCGGGCCTGGCTCCCGGCTACTACCGGGGAATGCTGAGACTCGGCGACGTCGAGGTGGCAGCGGAGATTTATGTCACCGAAACGGTCGCCATGACGGTTTCGCCCGCCATGGTCTTCGTGACCAACCAGCCGAATACGCCGCAGCCGAGGAATCTCGTTCTCCGCAACACAGGCAACGTCGCGCTCCCGGTGGGTCGGATCGGTCCGGTCCCGCTCTACGGTACGCCCCCGCCGGGAACCAAATCCGATGAGCAGGCGGAGCCGGGCGGTTCGCTTGAGTTCGAGGTCCGGGGCGCTGAGCGGCTGTCGATAGCAGCCGGGGAAACGACAGTGGTGCCCTGTCAGATCACCGTGAGCGAAGGCTTGTCCGATGGTGACCAGTACAGCGGCACGGCGCCATTGTGGAACGCCCGCATCGAGTTCAAAGTGATTCCCGCGGGGGGAAAGGAAACGCGTGGCGACAGGTCGCCAGACGCCAGAGAATCACCCGCGAAGAAAACGGGGCCGGCGAAAATGTCGGCATCATCAAGCCGGTCGAGAAGGCGGGGGTCTGCGACCGAACGCACGTCGCATCCACGGCCCACTGACGACCGCCCGCCGGAGGAGTCCGGCTGAGGAGGTAAAGCCGTGCAACTAACCGAGAGCCCGGGCACTCTCATTGACGCTCTCACACCACACCAATGTCCAGAGTGCGGTCAGGTCGTGCCGCCCCAGCCCCAGGACGTGACCGCCGCCCTGGCTAGCTCCATCCGCCAGCTCCTGGCGCCCGCTCCGCGTTCGCACGGTCATCGTCGCCACGCTGGACATGGCCACGAGCACCGGCATTTTGAGCACCGCCATCACGCCTGCAATTTCGGGGGTGGCTGCGGCTGCGACGAGTGCCGGTCCGGGCACCGCCATGGCGGCGGCCGCACCAGACACCGGCGCGATGGGGGGGACCAGCACCATCTGGGGGGCCACTGCCACGAGTGCAGGCACGAATGGAGAGACGGCCGGTGCGGCTGCGGCGGCGAATGCGGCGACCGTGAATCGGACGGTGATTGCAGCAGGCATGATTGCGGATGCCGGACCGAGTCTTGCGAATGCCGGTGCTGCATTCCCAGAGCTGATCTGGTGATCTACGCCCGAGCGGGTGAAACGCGGGTGGTGCCGATTGTCATCACGAACCCGCGGCGGCGCGAGAGGCACGTCGAACTCACGCTGAGCGACTGGACGCCGGTCTGCGAGGCCACCGCGGCGGCGGAGACGGAGAGCTTCGGCCCGACCGACTTCGAGCTCGAAGCATGTGGCGAGAAGAGGATTGCACTGACATTCCGGACCTCGGCGGGCCGGGACAGAGAAGACGTGGCCTGCTGCTCGGTCCTCTACGCCGACCTCACCGTTCGCGGTTGCTGCGACGTCAGGCCCATCAGGATTGCCGTGGCGATACTCCCGGCCGAGTGCGATCCATTCGAAATCGGATGCCTATGCGGATGCTGCTGACCTGGTTGCATCGAGGCCCCCATGAGCAACACTGACAATGAGCCGGTAACAGATATCCTCAAGCTGATCAAGGATCTCGCCGGCCAATCTCTCGAGAACCATTTCTGGATGCTCCGCCAGTACGGTGAACTACGTCAGCGCATCGCCCGCGGGGAATGGGACGAAACCTGGGTCAACGAGCAATATGTACAGTACGCAAGCGAGCAGGGACCACGCTACCGCAAGCAGCTGGCTGACCTGGGCGCCTCCTATCAGCGAGCATTGACGGATCTGAGCCGGGAATGGAGCGAGCGATTCTACGCCAGGCTCGAGGCTGGCGATGGAGGGCGAGCAGCGGCCGGGCCAGTCTCGTCTGCCGATGGTCCGCTCACCCTTGAGATCCGGGGAATCCTCGGCACCGAGGCGATTGGCCCACTGGCCTTGCTCAACCGCCATCAGGTGCCCATCCCGATTACCTTCGATCTGGGCGAGGTTGTCGGTGATCAGGGACGGCTTCCGTATCACGTCGTCCGGATCGATCCGGAGGCACCCGTACTCGCGCCTGGCGAACAGCGGGAGGTTCAGGTTCGCGCCGCACTCATCGAAGGACTCTACGAGGCCGGGCGAAGCTACCGAATGGCCTTGAGCATCAACGGCCGCGAGCGCACGGACGTGATGCTCACGATTCGCGTCGATCATCCCGCTCCGGATGCTGGCTCGGCCAGTACCCCACCACCAGAAGCAGCCGTTGCCTCCCCGGCCATCTCGTCCACCGGGACGGCCGAGGCGGGCAGCGAAGCCGACGGCGCGCAGGCCACCGAATAGAGCGCGCAGGCCCCTGGATCACAGGCCGGTCAGGTCGGCGATCGCGGCCCGGTCCGTCTGTGGCGCGCTGGCCAGGCGCTGGGCCGGCCAGGCGCGCTAGTATTGTCAGCTGCGTGCCGCCTGGCCGGTATTCAGCCGGGTCGCGGGCGAACCGGGCGGTGGCCACCGCTGCAGGGCGCGGCGGCGGGGTCGTGTTCTCGGTTGCTTTTCCAGCATGGAGGCGATCTGGGTGACGTTGACCACATCCAGGTCGAGGGCTCGGTGTCTAGCAGATGCTCGGCGCTCAGCGGCGACCGATACCGGGACTCTGGGCCTCCGACAAGATCCTGGACCGCCGGCCCCGCGCTCAGCTACCCGCCGTTGGGCGCGGGCGCGAGCCGGCGGACGATCCACCTCGCCGCGGTCCAGATTGGATTGTCATGCTCCGCCGCTGAGGCGTATGTTGCCAGCAGGCGACAGTCCGCATGCACAGAACCGCCTGGTGGGGGCTAGCGTTGAAATGGGGTGGCATCGTCGGCCGGGCTCTTATGTGCCGGATTATGTTCAGCGGGAGTGGGGATTGGCTAGAAGTTATTGCTCTCACAGACTCGGAGCCTGAGCTATGCCACACGCGAGCCCGATCCTGAGGCCGTCGGAAGGCGACCTAGTTACTCTGCGTTTTTCCGTGCACTCTGACAAGATAACGTCGGATACCGATGACGTATTCATACGCACGTGCGCGGGCGGCGTTATAAAGGTACCGAAGACCTTGATGAAGGAGGGCGAGGAATCCGGTCACGTGGTGTTCGAAGCGCGGGTGCCCCGCGATGTCGCGACCGCAGTCAGGAGCATCTGTGCTGAGCTGTATAGGCTGACGTGCACCGAGGAAGAAGACTGACGGGCACGTAAACGGGCCGGTGGGCGGCCATGACATAAGCTGGCCCCTGCCTGGGCACGAAGGGTTTACGATCTCGCCAGCCGAGGATGATCAGCACCAGCCTTGGGGGAAGCCTCACCATTGGCCGCGCAGACGCTCACCTTCCTCTTTACTGACATCGAGGGCTCTACCGCGATGCTTCAGCGCCTCGGTGATGCGTATGCGCAGGTCCTCGCCGATCATCATCGGCTTATCCGGGAAGCCCTGGCTGTCCATGACGGTAAGGAGATCGACACCCAGGGTGATGCGTTCTTCGCCGTATTCTCGTCGGCGAGCGCCTGCGTTTCCGCCGCGATTACGATGCAGCGGGCGTTTATTTCGCATGCGTGGCCAGCCGGCGCAGCCGTCCGCGTGCGGATGGGGATCCACTCCGGTGAGGCATCCCGGACGGTGGCCGGCCTTGTCGGTCTCGATGTTCACCGCGCTGCCCGTATCGCGGCGGCCGCTCACGGTGGCCAGGTCGTGCTGTCGGCCACGACCGCCGCCCTGCTTCCCGAGTCGCTGCCTGAGGGTGCACGGCTTAAAGACCTCGGTGTCTACCGGCTCAAAGACCTCGGCCGCCCCGAGCAGATATTCCAGCTCGGCGCTCGGGGCCTCCCGGTGACGTTCCCCCCGCTCCATGCGCTCGGCAGCCCCGAGCCGCCCAGTAACCTCCCGGCCCGAGTATCGACCTTCATCGGCCGCGAGGCGGAACTGGCCGAGGTGCGCCGCTTGATGACCGACTCCCGGCTGGTCACGCTCACCGGCTCGGCCGGGGTCGGCAAGACGCGCCTCGGGCTTCAGGTGGCAGCTGGGCTGCTAGCTGGCTGGGCGGATGGCGTGTGGTTTGCCGACCTTGCCCCGCTTCAGGACCCAGATCTCGTCGCGCTGACCGTCGCCAGCGTGCTTGGCATACCCGAGGATCCGGACCTTTCCCCGGTTCACACGCTCGTCGAAGCGGTCGGCGAGCAGCGCATGCTGGTGCTGCTGGACAACTGCGAGCACGTAATCGACGCGTGCGCCAAGCTCGCGGACATGCTGCTGCGGCATTGCCCGCACACCCGGCTGCTCGCGACGAGCCGCGAGCCGCTCGGCATCGACGGGGAGCGCATCCATCGGGTTCCGTCCCTGGACACGCCAGCCGACGACGATGACGTGGATACGATCCGCGGCACGGAAGCAGTGCGGCTCTTCGCCGACCGGGCTGCCCAGCAGGGGGTGACGCTCACCTGGGACGGACGGACCGCCTCGGTGGCTGGCCGCATCTGCCGACGGCTGGACGGCAGCCCGCTGGCCATCGAGCTGGCCGCTGCCCGCCTGCGGGCCATGTCGGTGACCGAGCTGGATGCCCGGCTCGATCAGCGGTTTGCCATTCTCACGGGCGGCTCGCGCGCGGCGCTGCCGCGCCAGCAGACGCTGCTGGCCATGCTGGACTGGTCCTGGGAGCTGCTGAACAGCGCCGAGCGACAGGTACTCGCCCGCCTCTCGGTCTTCGCCGGCGGGTTCGACCTGGCGGCCGCCGAGGCGGTCACCGTGGGTGAGGACATCCTCCCCGACGAGATCGTCAGGCACCTCGGTGCGCTAGTCGACAAGAACCTTGTGCAATTCGAGGACCCCGGCGGCGGGACGGTGCGCTACCGGCTGCTGGAAACCGTCCGTCAGTATGGCGCGCGCCAGCTCGAGGCGCTGGGCCCGCACGCGGTCGATGACGCCCGAAGTGCTCACCGAGACCAGTACCTCGCTCTCGCGGAAGCAGCGGCACCGCAGCTGGTGGGGCATGATCAGTCCGAATGGCTCGACCGTCTCGATCTGGAACTCGGAAATATCCGCGCCGCCATCGCCTACAGCCTGAAGCGGCGCGATCTCCCGCCCGGCATCCGGCTGGCTGCCGCCTTGCGGGAGTTCTGGAAGGCGCGCGGGCACGCAACCGAGGGAATCGAAGCCCTCCGGGCCCTCCTCGATCTGCCGGCTCCAGGGGAGCAGGCGCTGCTGCGCGCGCGCGGCTTGGCCGCGGCGGCATACCTCCTCGAGCAGACCGGAGGGTACGCGATCGCCGAGGAATACTGCGAGGAAGGGCTGGCGATTGCGCGGGCCGCCGGGAATGACCACCTGGTGGCCGACCTTTTGTACCTGCGTGCCTATGTCCTGCTGCGCCGCGGGCAGCCGGGCCAGGCACTCCCGTTCATCGAAGCAGGGCTCGGCCTCGCGCGTCAGCAATCCGAACCGCAGGTCACCGCCCATCTGCTGGCGGCCAGGTCCTTCGCCCTCGACCTCCGAGGCGACCACGCCGACGCCCTCCACGATGCCCGCGAATCGGTGCTGCTCTACCGCCAGGCTGGCGACAGGCGACACGTCGGGACAATGCTCGGCAACCTCGGATATGCCGAACTATCGCTCGGCGAGCTCGATGCCGCCCGGACTCATCTCGTTGAATCGCTGGATATTGCCCATGGGCTCAACGACCACTATGGCGTGGTTTACCAGAGTCTCAACCTTGGCCTGGCCGAGTACGTCAGCGGCGCTCTGCCCGCTGCCGAGGACCTCTTCACCGAATCACTCCACCTGGCCGTGCGCATGCGGATGAGGGCAAGCATCGCCTACGCGCTCATCGGCCTGGCGATGACGGGCGGCGGCCAGGCTGAGCCGAGCCGATCCGCGCGGCTCCACGGTGCGGCCGCGGAGGCGCTGGTGGTCCTGGAGGAAACCATAGAGCCTCTGGAAGGTGACCTTCGCGACCGCGACTGCCGGCGCTTGCGCAGCGCCATGGGCGCCGAAGCCTTTGAGGCCGAGTACGCCGCCGGGCGGGCCATGACTGCCGAAGAGGTTCTCGTGCTCGCGCTCGGCGACCGGGTCTGATCCGTCCCCCCAGCCTGGCTCAGGGACTGCCGGCGGTCTCCTCCCGGTGGTGCAGCCCGGCGAGGTCCGCTAGCGCGTCCCGGTCGATCTGATCCTGGGCCGCGACAGCGACAACACAGTCGGTGACCGCCCGCAGGGTGGCCGTTCTGCGGCCGTTCTCCAGGACCGCCCGTTCGCCCACGACCGCGCCCGGGCCGAGCTCGCCGAGTTCGCCGCCATCGACGCAGACGCTCAGCACGCCGTCGAGGAGGAGGTAGATCTCTCGTCCTGGCTGGCCCTGCTCCGCCAGCAAGGCGCCTGCTGCCAGCTTGCGGACAGTCGGCTTGGCGCCGCCGCGCATGATGGCCGCCGACAGCTGGCGTTCCAGCGCGCTTTCCGCCATGGTCACCAGCGGCCGCGAGTCCTCGTTCCCCCACGGACTATGCTCGCCGAACGCAGTGCGGAACCAGTCCCGGAACGAGGCCAGGCCGGCCTTGGCCACCAGGCGGCCCTGCTGGTCGTAGATCCAGTGCCGGGGGAACTGGCTCGCGCCGACCAGCTCGCCTGCCGATGAGCCGTCGGCACGGATGGTCAGCCCCAGGGTCGTCCACACCGTCGGTGATGCCCATTGGAAGTACGGCTTCATACTGACCCGGCGGGGGACGGGGATCCCGGTCCGGCCGCCCGTCGTCTGGGCGAAACGAGCCTGGGTCCCGGTCAGCTCCGGCTCCGACTTCAGCTCCGGGAACTCAGTCGGCTGGAAGACGATCTCAGTCACGGCGCCGAGACTGACCCGGGTGCGGGTGATATAGCCCTGGCCGGAATAGCCAGCGTCCACCACCTGGCCGTCCTCAACGTCGATCCATGCCGCCAGCCGGTTCGCGAACCGGAACCGCTCCGCGGCGTGGAGGGTTTCCAGGTCCCCGATGACATCAGGCGGCGGGTCGTCGTAGTGAGTCACCCCGAGGGTGAAGGCTGCCTTCGGGATGCCCGGCACCGCCTCGGATGGAATCCACGACACACTCGTGACCGACGATTCGACGCGCATAGCTTTCTCCCCCCGCGGGTGACTGCAAGGCACCTCGAGGAGCCCCCCGGCCCGGCCAGACAGCTCGGTCGGCCACACCGATGCCGTCGGCTTCGCCGTCCAGCTCCTAGCTGTCAATATGACACGAGTGCCGGGCTAAGGCCAGCGTCGTAGCATCGCGCCCGGCAGCGGCCAATGGCACGCGGCAGCGTGCCGGCAGTGCCGCCTGATGGATCTCGCCACCAGGGTTGCTGGGTGGCAGGGTTGGCCCCGACGCTGGGTAAGAGCACGGCACAGACAGGGCCGTGGCTGGGTCGGTATGAGTGGATGGGGTCGGTATGACTGGCGAGACGCACACCCGCGCGGGATACCCGGGCGCGGGCGATCCGGGCAGCCGAGGCGTGATACCGCCTGGCGTATGGGTGGATGACTCAGACGAGGACGACCCGGTGCTGCGCAATGCCGACGGCAGCGTGGTGGATACCTGGCGGCAAGACTATCCCTATCCAGACCGGCTGAGCCGCGAGGAATACGATCATGCGAAACGGATCCTCCAGGTCGAACTGCTCAAGCTGCAATACTGGATGCAGGACACGGGCCGCCGCTTCGTGGTCATCTTCGAGGGCCGCGATGCGGCCGGCAAAGGCAGCACCATCAAGCGGTTCATGGAGCATCTGAATCCCCGGTCCGCGCGGGTTGTCGCGCTCGATATCCCGACCGAGCGTGAGCGGGGGCAGTGGTATTTCCAGCGTTACGTGGCGCACCTGCCGACCGTGGGGGAGATGGTCTTGTTCGACCGATCGTGGTATAACCGCGCCGGGGTCGAGAAGGTCATGGGCTTTTGCACCGACGAGCAGCATGAGGCCTTCCTCCAGGAGGTGCCCAGGTTCGAGCGGCTGCTTGTGGACGACGGCATCTCGCTGACGAAATTCTGGTTCTCCGTCACGCCAGGCGAGCAGCAAACCCGGTTCGCCATCCGCCAGATCGACCCCGTGCGGCAGTGGAAGCTCAGCCCCACCGATATCGCCTTGCTGGACAAGTGGGATGCCTACACCGCGACCAAGGTCACGATGTTCGAGCGCACCCACACGCCCGAAGTGCCGTGGACCGTGATCAGGAGTAACGACAAGAAACGTGCCCGCCTCGAGGCCATGCGCAGCCTGCTCGCGGGCATCGACTACGACCGCAAGGATCACGACGCCGTCGGCCAACCGGACCCGCTGATCGTCGGCGCTCCCGCGGATATGCGGGAACTAGAGCCCGGGCGGCTGTCGCCTACGCCGATCGCCCGGCGAGGCCCGACAGCAGATGTGCGGCGGCGGCCCGGAAGCGCGTGATGTCGCCGTAGGGCCGGGCCACGAGCATGGCCCCTTCCAGGCCGCTGATGCCGTGCTCACGTGTGGCCACCGGCGGCCCGTCCGTTCCGGCGATTCTCTTGACTACTGAGCTAGTAGTAGGTAAGGATCTGACCTACCAGTAGGTAAGGGTACCGTCTCGCGGCTGCGGCCGTGAGGAGGCGTGAGCAGGGGAGGGCCGGGATGGAGGGCCGGGATGGACAAGACCGAGCACCGCAGCTTCCAGTGAACGAACTGGCCTGCGCCCGCTAGGGTCGCGCTGACGCCGAATGTTCAGGCCCGTACTTGGGAGGCTCATCATGGCTACCGTCGCCGACTGGCACGCGCGGGCACTGGATGCCACCGGCCGCGTTGTCGCAGGTATTCCGGCGGACCGCTGGCAGGCACCCACCCCATGCCCGCAGTGGGATGTGCGGGGGCTGGTCAACCACGTAGTGTCCGGCAACTTGTGGGCCGCCGAGCTTGGCGCCGGCCGGACGATCGAGCAGGTGGGTGACCGGCTCGACGGCGACGTCCTCGGCGCTGACCCGGCTGCCGCCTATGCCGCGTCGGCCAGCGCTGCCTCGGCTGCTTTCCGCAGGCCGGGGGCACTGGACGCGCCGTGCGCGGTGTCGTACGGGCCGGTGCCCGGGGCGGTGTACGCCGGTCACCGGCTCATCGACGTCCTGATCCACGGCTGGGACCTGGCCGCCGCCACCGGGCAGGACACCACGCTCGATGATCAGCTCGTGGAGGCCTGCCGCCAGGTCGCCGAACCGCAGATCGGCATGCTGCGGGCCAGCGGCGCGTTCGCCGACGGCAGGCCGGTCCGGCCGGATGCCAGCGCCCAGGACCGGCTGCTGGCCATGCTCGGCCGGGCAGGCTGAGCGGTTCGTTCGTTTCCGACAAGCCAGGGGGGCACATGGCGGTCACCGGAACTGCGGATGAGCTGCTGGCTCGGGCGTCCTCCCGCACGGAGGTCCGGCCTGGTGATGCCCGGGCCGGGGCTCGTTATGAGCGGGCCGTGATCGACGGCGAACCGTACTTCGTCAAGCGCCTCAGCCCGGCGTCGGACTGGATCATGCGGGTCACCGGCGATCACGTGCACCGTCCCTTCCTGGTGTGGCAGGGCGGGATCATGGCCGGCCGCCCGGCCAGCATCGACCACACGGCGGTGGCCATGCAGGTCAGCGGCGCGGGCGACGAAGCCGTGCTGACGATGGTCATGCGCGACGTCGGTGCCTTCCTGGTCCCCGAGGGCGACGCCGTCGTGCCGGCCAGCCAGCACCGCGGTTTCATCGAGCACCTGGCCGATCTCAGCTGCGAGTTCTGGGGCTGGGACGACGACATCGGCCTGACCACGATGGAGCGAGCGGGTCCGGTTCTTCGCGCCGGATAACATCGCCGGCGAGCTGCTGGCCGCCGAAGTTCCCGCGCCGATCGCCGCCGCTGACGCCGGATGGCGCGCCCTGCCCGGCAGGTCACCGGTGCTGTCGGGCCTCGCCCGGCTCATTCATGACCGGCCGGACCTGGTTACCGGGCCGCTGGCCGCCACGCCGCGCACCTTCCTGCACGGCGACTGGAAGATGGGCAACCTCGGCACGCACCCCGACGGGCGCACCATCCTGCTGGACTGGGCATACCCCGGCTCTGGTCCGGCCTGCTGGGACCTGTGCTGGTACCTGGCCCTCAACCGGGCCCGGCTGCCGGAGTCCAAGGAAGCGGCCATCGACCGGTTCCGCGCCGCGCTGGAGGCACGCGGAGTCGCCACCGGCAGCTGGTGGGACGCTCAGCTCGACCTGTGCCTGATCGCCATCATGGCCACCTTCGGCTGGGAGAAGGCGCTTGGCGACGACGACGAGCTGTCCTGGTGGGAGAGCCGGGTCATCGATGCGGCCGCGCGCCAGGGCATCGGCGGGCCCGGGACGGCCGGGTGACCGCTGACCGCTACGCCCGCGCCGGGCGGCGGTGGGCGCACGGCGCCACGCTGGTCTACGGCCCGATCGCCGCCGAGCTCGTCGCCATGAGTCCGCCACCCGCTGGCCGGACGCACGGTGCTCGACGCGGGCGCTGGCACCGGAGCGGTCAGCTCCGCCCTGGCCGCGGCGGGAGCCCGCGCCGGTCGCGACGGATCTTTCCTTCGACATGCTGGCCTGGAATGCCCGCGCCAGACCGCCGTGTGTGGTCGCCGACATCCGCGCGCTGCCCGTTGCCGCCGGCTGTGTCGACGATGCCGTCGCCGCTTTCGTGCTGAACCACCTCGCGGAGCCGTCAGCTGGCCTTGCTGAGCTGATCCGCGCCACCCGCCCCGCAGGTGCCGTGCTCGCAGCGGTGTTCAGCAACGCCAGCCGAAGCCAGGCACGTGACCGGGTCGACGCCGTCGCTCAGGAAGCGGGCTGGCAGGTCCCCGACTGGTACCTGGAGCTGAAGGCGGTCGCTGTCCCCATCCTCGGCCAGCGCCGCCGCGATGGGCGCCGCGGCGCACGCGGCCGGGCTCACCGACGTAGTGGTTGAGGAACGGCCGGTCGACGTGGGCGTCACCGAACCCGAGCAGCTCGTCAGCTATCGCCTCGGCCAGCCCCTGTTCGCCAGCTGGCTCGACCGCATAGGTCCCCGCCGCGCGACCGACATCGCCTCCATGCCGCCGACGCGATCCGTCCGATCATGCAGCCCTACCGGCCGATAGTCGTATTCCTCGCCGCCACCACCCCGGCCTGACCGGCCCCGGAAACGTCGCGGCGGACATCCGCGCCCGTGAACGGAAATAGGCGCCCAGGCCTGGCCGGGCGGGCCTGGACGTCATGATCAGGCGAGGTCGAACCGGTCGAGGTTCATCACCTTGTGCCCACGCCGCGACGAAGTCGCGCACGAACTTCTCCTTCGCGTCGTCGCTCGCGTAGACCTCCGCGAGCGCGCGCAGCTCGGAGTTCGAGCCGAAGACCAGGTCGACGCGGCTGCCGGTCCACCTGAGCTCGCCCGTGGCGGCGTCGCGGCCCTCGAACGTCTCCGCGTCCTCCGACGTCGCCTGCCAGGTCGTGCCCATGTCGAGCAGGTTGACGAAGAAGTCGTTGGTCAAGCGCCCCGGGGGTCGCGGTGAAGACGCCGAGCGGCGAGCTGCTGGTAGTTCGCGCCGAGCACGCGCAGGCCGCCGACGAGGACCGTCATCTCGGGGGCGCTCAGGGTCAGCAGGTTCGCCCGGTCGATCAGCAGGTACTCGGCCGGCAGCCGGATGCCCTTCCCGAGGTAGTTGCGGAACCCGTCGGCCGTTCGGCTCGAGCGCGGCGAACGACTCCACGTCGGTCTGCTCCTGCGACGCGTCGGTGCGGCCCGGCGTGAACGGAACCTCGACGTCGAGGCCGGCGTTCTTCGCGGCCTGCTCGACGGCCGCGCCGCCGGCGAGCACGATCAGGTCGGCGAGCGAGACCCGCTTGCCGCCGGCCTGGGCGGCGTTGAAGGCCTGCTGGATCCCCTCCAGCGTGCGCAGCACCATCGCGAGCTGGTCGGGGTCGTTGACCTCCCAGCCGCTCTGCGGCTCGAGGCGGATGCGCGCGCCGTTGGCGCCGCCGCGCTTGTCGCTGCCGCGGAACGTCGACGCCGACGCCCACGCGGTAGACACGAGCTGGGAGACCGGCAGGCCCGAGGCGAGGATCTGGCCCTTGAGCGCGGCGACGTCCTCGGCGTCGACGAGCTCGTGGTCGACGGCCGGGACGGGGTCCTGCCAGATCAGCGTCTCCGACGGGACCTCGGGCCCGAGGTAGCGCTCGATCGGGCCCATGTCGCGGTGGGTCAGCTTGAACCAGGCGCGGGCGAAGGCGTCCGCGAACTCGTCGCGGTCGCTCCAGGAAGCGCCGCGAGATCGGCTCGTAGATCGGGTCGAACCGGAGCGAGAGGTCGGTGGTCAGCATCGTCGGGCGCGGCGCTTCGACGGGTCGTGGGGGTCGGGCACGGTGCCCGCGCCGGCGCCGTCCTTCGGCTGCCACTGGTGCGCGCCGGCCGGGCTCTTGGTGAGCTCCCACTCGTAGCCGAACAGGATCTCGAAGAAGCTGTTGTCCCAGGCGGTCGGGGTGGCGGTCCAGATGACCTCGAGGCCGCTGGTGATCGCGTCCCCGCCCTTGCCGGTGCCGAAGGTGCTCTTCCAGCCGAGGCCCTGCTGCTCCAGCGGGGCGCCCTCGGGCTCGGGGCCGACGTACTGCTCCGGGTCGGCCGCGCCGTGGGTCTTGCCGAACGTGTGCCCGCCCGCGATCAGGGCGACCGTCTCCTCGTCGTTCATCGCCATCCGGCGGAACGTCTCGCGGATGTCGCGGGCCGCGGCGAGCGGGTCCGGGTTGCCGTTCGGGCCCTCCGGGTTGACGTAGATGAGGCCCATCTGGACCGCGGCCAGCGGGTTCTCGAGCTCGCGGTCGCCGCTGTAGCGCTCGTCGCCGAGCCAGGTGGTCTCGGGACCCCAGTAGACGTCCTCGTCGGGCTCCCAGACGTCCTCCCGGCCGCCGCCGAAGCCGAAGGTCTCGAAGCCCATCGACTCCAGCGCGACGTTGCCGGTGAGGACCATCAGGTCGGCCCACGAGATCTTCTGGCCGTACTTCTTCTTGACCGGCCACAGCAGCCGGCGGGCCTTGTCGAGGTTGCCGTTGTCCGGCCAGCTGTTGAGCGGCGCGAAACGCTGCTGGCCGGCACCGGCGCCGCCGCGGCCGTCGCTGATGCGGTACGTGCCGGCGCTGTGCCACGCCATCCGGATCATGAGCGGGCCGTAGTGGCCGAAGTCGGCCGGCCACCAGTCCTGCGAGGTCGTCAGCACCTGCGCGATGTCGCGCTTCACGGCGGCGAGGTCGAGGGTCTTGAACTCCTCGGCGTAGTTGAACTCGCTCGCCCATCGGGTTGGCCACGGCGGGGTTCTTGGCGAGGATCTTCAGGTTGAGCCGGTTCGGCCACCAGTCGCGGTTGCCGTCCGCCCTTGGTGGGGTGCGTGAGGCCGGGCGCGACCGGGCAGCCCCCCGCTCTCCGGGGTCGTGCTCTCGCCGACTACAGGATCATGGTTCTCAGACATGGGAATCCTTCCGGAGTAGGCGGATCACTGTGCCCAGGAACTGCGGGCGGTGGAACAGCCAGGGCACAGGCCCCAGTAGATGACCTCGGCCTCGTCGATCGAGAAGCCGTGGTCGTCGGACGCGGTCAGGCAGGGCGCCTCGCCGACGGCGCAGTCGACGTCGGCGACGACGCCGCACGACCGGCACACGAGGTGGTGGTGGTTGTCCCCGACGCGCCCCTCGTACCGGGCCGGGCGCCGGCCGGCTGGATGCGGCGCACCAGCCCCGCCTCGGTGAGCGCGTGCAGGGCGTCATACACGGCTTGCAGGGAGACATGGCCGACGCGATCACGCACCCCGGCGGCGATCGCCTCGACGCCGAGGTGATCACCGCCCCGGACGGTCTCGAGCAGGGCGACGCGGGCGGCCGTCACCCGCAGGCCCGCACCGCGCAACTCCTCGGCCGGGGTCTGGGATGCGGGCATGGCGCCCAACCTACCGGCATAAACGCTAACGGTTCAAGTCAACGAATTATCCAAGTCTTGAGCCGCATCAGCAACGTTTGCCCTGTTGAGGGGGTAACGCACCGTCCCCAGGTGGTCCCGGGGGGCGCGTGACCGCCGGTGCCTATCGCATCAGGATCTCATCCAGCGGCTGCCATTCCAGTGCAGGATCAGCACTTCCCCCTGACGGCTGCCGGTGAGGTAGGACCCGACGGCCCAGGCGTTGGCCGGGGACAAGGCGAGCACGCCGCTCAGGACATTGCCGTTCGTTCCGCCCGGGTCCGGGCTGGGCACGCTCGCCCACCTGGTGCCGTTCCAGTGCAGCGCCAGCGTTCGGCTTCCCCCGCTGCTGGCGAGGGCGCTTCCGACCGCCCACGCATCTCCAGCGGAGTGCGCGCTCACGCCATTGAGCGCGCTGCCGAGCGACCCAGGGCTGGCGACCTGTGCCCAGCCGCTGCCGTTCCAGCGCAGTATCAGGGTCTTTCCCGTGCTTCCCACCGCCCAGGCGCTGGAGGCAGACAGGGCGTTGACGCCGTTGAGGCCGCTGCTCGCGCCCGGACTCGGACTGGTCGTCCTTATCCAGCGGGTGCCGTTCCAGTGCAGGACCAGCGTCTTCTGCTCGCCGCTGACGGTGAGGTAATCTCCGACGGCCCAGGCATCGGCGGCCGAGCGGGCGCTCACGCTGTGGAGTTCGTTGACGCTGAGCCTGACGGGATTCGGGCTGGCCGTTCTGGTCCAGCGGGTGCCGTTCCAGCGCAGCACCAGGGTGTTCGACGACTCCCCGCCGGTCAGGTAGTTCCACCCGGCTGCCCACGCTTGGGAGGAGGATAGAGCGCTCACGCTGAGCAGGAAACTGCCGTCGACCGCTTCCGGGGTCGGGCTGGCCACCCTCGTCCAGCGGGAGCCGTCCCAGTGCAGCACCAAGGTCTTCCCCCCGGCGCTGTTCGTGGCATAGCTGCCGACCGCCCAGGCGTCGGAGCGCGACAGTGCGCTCACCGCGTTAAGAACGCTCAGCCGGCCAAGCCTCGGGCTCGGCACCCTGGTCCAGCGGGAGCCATTCCAGTGCAGCACCAGGGTCTGCGGTCCGCCGCCACTGGTGGGGGCGTCCCCGACGGCCCAGGCGTCGGAGGGGGAGACCGCGGCCACGCCCAGCAGCTCCCCCGCGTTGCTGGTGACCGAACTGCGCGGCACGGGCGGCGCTGCGGCGGCGCTGAGCGCGAGGACCAGCCCGAGACCACCGCCAAGCCAGGCCGCCACCTGCGGCACTGGGCGCCGGAGCAGAGCTGACGTTCTCATGACCCCTCCTAGGGCTGCGTATTTTGAAACGCCTGGATCCGGATACTACGGCTGGGCTCGCCCGGATGGTGAGCTTCCGTTGCTGCCGGGGATCTTCGCGCGGGCGACCTGGAGGTCATGGGCGCCGGGCCGGCCGGCACCTGTCCCACCGGCGATTCGGTGGCTGCGCCGGCCGCGTTCATCAGGAGCCCAACGGCTATCGGGCTGCAGCCGGCTCTGTCAAGCTGGGCTGGGAGCCGGGAGGTCCGCGGTGGTCAGCCGGAGCTGGGTAGTCGCGTTAGGGGTCGTGGCCCTGGCCGCGTCGTGCGCCTCGGGCTGCAGTACCGGGCCGAAGGCGGGGGGTCCGGCGACGACGACGCCCCCGGCGTCGGCGGGTTCCGCCGACCGGGTCTGTACTCCGCGTGTGTGCGTTTCGCTCAGCCGGCTGGCCGGCAGTGTCAACGCCCAGCTCAACGGGAACGTCGCCGGCTTCGCAGCGCTCATTGGCACCTCGAGGGCGGCTGTCTCCTCCGGCCTGGCCCGCACGGCCGCCGACCCGCCGAAGCTCGCCATGGGACCGGACGTCATGGTGAATGTGGCCAGCGTCGGCAAGATGTTCACCACGATCGCCGTGCTGAAGTCGCTGGCCCGGCACCATCTGAGCATCGACAGCCGGATCTCGCCGTTCCTGCCCCCGGACTGGGTCAAGGGCCCGGGCGTGGACACGATCACGTTCCGTGAGCTGCTGACCCACCGGGCCGGATTCCGCCTCGACAGCGGCCGGGTCTTCGAGACCGACGATGCGGCGAGGGAACAAATAAGGCAGGGCGTCCAGCTCGTGGACCAGCGCGTGGCGGACTATAACAACATTGACTTCACCATTTTCCGGGACCTGCTGCCCTTCATGGAAGGGGTTCCCGACCCGGGGCCGGCCGCGCGCGCCTCAGCCGCGAACCGCTTCTTCATCAGCTATGTCCAGCATCAGGTCTTCGATCCGGTGGGCGTCAAGGACGCCAGGTGCGCGCCAACCCGCCATGCCGCACTGGAGTACCCGTCGCCCGCCGGGACGGCAGCAGGGAAACCTGCGCAGGTGGGCCCGTCGGCGTGCGCCGCAGGTGGCTGGTTTATGACACCGGCCAGCCTGCGCCGGGTACTCGACGGCCTCATCAGCGGCAACGCCCTCCTGTCCAGCCGCCAGCGGCGCCAGATGGACGACGACTGTCTCGGCTGGGACTGCTCCTTCACCGGCCAGGCCCTTAGCGGCCAGGCCAGTTACCGGGGCAAGGAAGGCGACATCTTCGACGGCTCAGCGGGCCTGCATGTCTTCTTCGCCATCCTCGCCGGAACGATACCGGTGGTGATAGCCACCAACTCCGACCCGGGGAAACCCATCTCCGCCATCGTGCAAACCGCCTGGACTGCCGCCGCCAGCCCCCGGTAGCCGGCCAGTAGCCCGCCAGTAGCCGGCCCGCTGACGATCATCCCGGGCAGCTGACGACCTAAGATCCCCGGCTGGTCCTCTCTGACACCCGGGCCGTCGGGCTGGCCGGCGAGCGCGTCCGGGGCGCGCATCCGCCACGCGTCGGTCACGAGCTCCGCCAGCCGCCCGGCGTCCACCTCCGCGAGCCGCAGCATCACCAGCGGCCAGCCATCGTCGCGCCGGCGTGGTAAAGAAGACCGCGGGCTCGCCGAGCAGGAGCGCCTGTTTCTCGGCCTCATCCCCGACGTACAGCACCGCGATGTCGGTGCGGATGAGCCGGGGCAGGCCCGGCCTGCGCTCGGGGTAGGACCAGATGAATCCCCTGCCGGCCACCCGGAAGTCGAAGCCGTCGCTGTCGATCTCGACCACGCCGGGCAGGCCGAGCGCGAGGCGGCGCACGTCGTCGGCGTCAGCCATCGAGGCCCCTCGCCGATCGCGCCAGCCGCATGCGAATAGGTTAGACGCCCGCCCGGCTGGTATTGGCCTGACCTGCTGTTTCCCCTTGCGCCGGCCAGGCTGAGACGATCCCGCAGCCTGGCCACCTGGACAAGTTGCGTTTGGCGTTATCGCCAATCCGGGCTACCGTAGCCGACGCATTGCCAAACTGATTACTGAGGAGCACCGAAATGACTACAGGGGGTAACCAAGCGTCCCTTTCTGAGTAGACCATACGGCCCCGGCCAAGCGTGATTCCAGCACGTGGCCGGGGCCTTTGCATGGCAACGAACCTCGGAGGTAACAAGCCATGACCCTTCCAAGTATTGCAGCCGGCGGAGTCGCGAAGGCCCTTATCGCGGTCACGGTTTCGCTGCATCCAGCGCCAGCCCACCACGGTGGTCACTACGTCACCGTCCGGCCCGGCGACACGCTCAGCTCGATCAGCAAGCGCGAGTACGGCCGCGCCGCCGACTGGCCCGCGTTGTGGTGGATCAACCGGCACCGCGCGCCGGACCCGGCCATGATCCGGGCGGGTCAGCGGCTCCGCCTGTCGGACTGGCATCCGCTGCGGCAGTGGCTCACCCGAGCCGCGCTGACCGCGATCCCGGCACCGCCGCCTGTCGCGGTCCCGGCGGCGCAGCAGGCGCAGTTCGCCGGGGCCGGCCGGCTTCCGCGCAGCCCGCGGCGACTAACGGCGCCGCGCCGGGCAGCTTCCAGGACTGCGTGATCCAGGCCGAGAGCGGCGGGAACGCCCAGGCGGTCAATCCCTCCAGCGGCGCGGGCGGCCTGTACGGCTTCCTGCCGTCAACCTGGCAGGCGCTCGGCTACTCCGGGCTGCCGGAGAATGCGTCCGCCTCAGAGCAGAACGCCGCATTCGCCAAGGAATACGCGCAGTCAGGTTCCGCGGCCTGGTCGGCCTACGACGGCTGCTAGATCGCCCGGCAGAGCCCCGGCCCGGTGCGGGCCGGGGCTCTTTCGCGCGGTGGTCAGCCGCGCGTGCGCATTCGCCACGACGAACGTCCGCCCGTCGATGCTGCCCCCGGTAAGCATCGCGGAAGGTGGGTCAGGAGGCCTTCGAGGCGCTCCAGGGGCCGCCCGTCGCGCCGCTCGGGGCGTGCACCAACCCGAGGGCGGGCGATCGTTGCAGGTCCATGCGGTCTCCCCGGCGCTGGAAGGTGCGGAGCGTCGCCCACGCGGGGAGTCTAAGGCGTGGCTGGTCAATCTGGTTCGCTCAGGTCTGGGATCCGATGCTGAGCACGTGCCAGATGGTGGCCGTCAGCCACAGGAAGGTCGTGACGACGACCAGGACTTCCACGGCATGCGCGCTGTTGGCGATCACCCCGGCCAGCCCGGTCAGCAGCGCGATCGTGCCGAGCACGGTCGTAATCTTCCGGAAGATCACGCCGTCCCGGGGCTGCGGCCTGGTATGCAGGTCGC
This sequence comes from uncultured Actinomycetota bacterium, assembly GCA_963775745.1. Taxonomy (GTDB): domain Bacteria; phylum Actinomycetota; class Actinomycetes; order Streptosporangiales; family Streptosporangiaceae; genus DATBGO01. The sequence continues at coordinate 84,356 of CAVZKE010000028.1, read as the reverse complement.
CGGCCGCGCTCACCGCGCAGATGGCGGCGAGGAGGAGTTCCACCGCGCTAGCGGCCCACGGGCTGGAGAGCAGCAGCATGCTCGTTCCGTACTCAAAGGCCGCCCAGGCCAGGATCATCACCAAGATAGTGACCGACGATAGGAGATCCCTCCAGGTCAGCCCCACGGCCAGCACCTCCCCGGCGGCATCGGGAGCGACAACCCGCCGTGATCAAGTCTGCGCCCGCCGTCGCATGGTCAGCCGCGGCCCGGGGGCCACAGCTGCGCCAGCTGCGCTGGGCTGATGTTGCCGCCGCTGCATACGATCGACACCTTCCGGCCCGCGAACCGTTCCGGGGCGCCCAGCACGGCCGCGAGCGAGGCCGCGCCCGCCGGCTCGACCAGATTGCGGGTCTTCTCGATCATCAACCTGGTCGCGGTCCGCAGTTCCTCCTCACCGACCAGGACGAAGTCGTCCAGCAGCTCCCACAGGATCTGCTGGGGCAGCTCGAACGCGGTCCGGGTCGCCAGTCCTTCAGCGAACGTGCTGGTGGCGTCGGCGACGAGGGCGCGAGCTCGCCAGGACCGGTACGCGGCGGGTGCCGCCTCGGATTGCACGCCGATGACCTCGATCGACGGGCGGGCGGCCTTGGCCACCACGCAGGCCCCGGCCGCCCCGCTGCCGCCCCCGATCGGGACCACGATGACCTCGGTATCGGGCCGGGCCTCGAGGATCTCCAGAGTGCTGGTGGCGACGCCTGCGATGAGCGCCGGATCGTTCCCTGAGTGGATGTACCGGTAGCCGTGCTCGGCAGCCTGCTTCTCGGCGTGCTCGCGGGCGTCGTCGAAGTCATGCCCGTGGAACACCACCTCGGCGCCCAGGGCCTGCATCGACTCCACCTTGACCGGGTTGGCCTGGTCTGGCATGCAGATGATCGCGTGCACGCCGAACAGGTTCGCCGCGTAGGCCACCGACTGACCGTGGTTGCCGGTCGAGGCTGTGATGACCCCCCGCCGCCGCTCGGCCGCACCGAGCTGGCTGACCAGGTTCACGCCGCCGCGTACCTTGAACGCCCCGACCGGCTGATGGTTCTCATGCTTGACCCACACCGGTGCGCCGGTCAGGATCTCGAGCGCGGGGTAGTGATAAAGAGGTGTCGGGCGCAGGTAGGGCCCGATGCGCTGGCGCGCGGCGAGTACGTCGGCGAGATCCGGGACGGGCGATGCGGTCATGGCTCGTGTCTATCACGGGGCCGCCGCACCGATAGCCGGCCAGGACGGGCAGCTCGCTGTGTTCAGCACTTCGCCGGGCCAGCGGCCGGGCCGTCATAGGGAGTCGGCGAGCTCGAGCAGGGCGCGGGTGACCTGACCTGGCTCGACGACCTGGTGCAGGTGCTCGCCGGGCACCGACCGCACCGGCCAGCCGCGCTCGCGGGCCACCGCCGCCTGCTCCTGGTAGGGCGGGCCGAACAGCAGGTAGCCGCACGGGTGGTCATCCCATCCCGCGGGCACCGGCACCTGCTCCAGGTAGTAGTCCAGGGGCAACCGGGGCTGCTCGCTGGTCACGACCTGGCGCACCTGCGGGTCGGGGAACATCGATGCGACATCCGGCTCATCCCACCAGTCCGTCCACCGGGGGAGCCGCCCGTCCGGAGCGGCCAGGCCGCGCAGGAACGGCAGGAACTCGTCCGGTGCCATCGGCGTGCGGTCACGGGCGGCCGGCACCGTGGCGTCGGCAAAGATAGAGCACTGAACGGGGCGTCCCACCCCGTCTGCGATTACCGGGATGAACACTCCGGCGTTGCTGTGGGCGACCAGCACGAGCGGCTGGCCGGGAGCATGACCGGCCAGCCCGTCCGCCACCGCCGCGACGACCCGCGGCCAGTACGGCGGCCCGCCCTCGCCGACCGTCAGCAGCGACGGCACCGTCACCTCCCGGCCCGCGGCTCGTAGCCGCTGCGCCACCGGCGTCCAGCTGGACGGACCGACCGACGGGCTGTGCACCAGTACGAACAACGACATGATCCGACTGTGTCACCGGCGACCCCGGTAACAGCCCGTTGTTCGCCCAGCGGCGAACCTGAGCCGCGCGGCGGTCCGGGACAATGCTCATGGACCAGGGCCCGGGGCCGCTGGCGGAAAGGAACCTGACGTGAACTACATGCTGATCATGAAGAACGAGGAGTCCGCACTGCTGGCGATCGGGCCGCCGGCCATTGAGTACCAGGCCGCGATGCTGCGCGACGACATCGAGAACAGCTCGGGCTGGACCACGGTGGGCATCGCGAGGATCCTCAGCGAGACGCAGGCCCGCGCGGCCATCGAAGCCCGGGCGCGGTGACCGCCGGCGGGCTGGCCGAAAATCGCTTCGAGCGCCGTGGCGGTTGTCTCTACCGTGAGCTGGTGGCGACTCAGGTGATCGTGTTGAACGGCGGGTCCAGCTCGGGCAAGTCCGGGATCGTCCGGTGCCTGCAGGCGGTACTGCGGGATCCGTGGCTTGCCGCCGCGGTCGATTCGCTGATCGAGGCGATGCCCGCTTCCATGCAGACATCGGACGCAGGAATCGAAGTCGCCGCAGATGGCGGTGTGAACGTCGGATCGGAGTTCCGGAAGCTGGAAGCAGCATGGATGGAGGGGGTCGCCGCAATGGCCCGTGCCGGTGCCCGGGTCATCGTCGATGATGTCTTCCTCGGCGGAGCGGCGTCCCAGGAGCGGTGGCAGAAGGCTCTTGGCGGACTGGACGTGCTGTGGGTTGGCGTCAGGTGCGAGAGTACGGTCGCCGCAGGCCGCGAGGCCGCCCGCAGGGATCGGGTCCAGGGAATGGCCGCATCGCAGGCGGAGACGGTCCACCGGGGCGTGGTCTACGACCTAGAGGTGGACACCACGCACACGGAGTCCGTGGACTGTGCGCGGGCTATCGCCGCCCAAGTCAAGTGATCGAAAAGTCAGCTGTCGGCCGTGAGGGTTCGCCGGGTTGGCCAGGCCGCGGCGGGCACCGGGTCACCTCCCCATCGGGACTGTCTGGATGACTGGTCTTCGACCATCCTAGCGGGCACCACCGACGAAACAGCCCAGAGTTCGAACAGGAATTCGTTTCAGATCTCTGTTGTAGCAGAACCTGTCCCCAGGCCCGCGTGCGGGAGACTCGCCCCAGTCCAGCCTCAGCCGGCTATCGCATCGACATAGATCAGGTACTCAGGTCTGGCTAGCGGGTTTTCTCGCAGGCGTTGATCGCTGACACTGAGCGGGTGACGGAACCGCTGCGGGTGCGTGAGATCGATGATGACGAGGGCCGCCGCATGTTGTAGGTCCGCCTCGTTGGCTGCCCGGCGGACCTGCCATCACGGCCCGGTTGGGAGTGCTTGGGCCTGGGGCTCATCCGGCGGGGACGGGAGCACAGTACCGCCGCTGCGCCAGTACAGGCCATCGGAGCGGGACAGGAACTCCTCGTCGACGAGATAGCGGCGCAGCGCCGCATAGTCGGCGTGCAGGGCACCGAGGAACAAGCTGACCCGGCGCTCTGAGTAGCGAACGCCCGGCTCGAAGGCCTGTGCGATTTCGTCCAGCAGCAGGTGCCGCCGCGCCTGCCGGGCCGGCATGGTCTCGATCCTGCCGTGGCCGGTGAACGCTCGCAGCCGGGGGTCGCGGGCCACCGCCTCAATGACAGCTGCCGGGTCAAGCTCGGGCATGTCCGCATTATGCCCCGCCCAGGCCACCCTCCCGTAAGTACATTTCGCTGGCTGATCCGGGTATGACCGCGAGCATGTTGTGATCATTGCGGCGGGTGTCGGCTTGCCTTGCGGGCTGATCAAGCACCTGCCCCGGCGTGCTGCCGGTCGCTGACCGCCAGCCACCGCCTCCCGGCCAGCAACCTGTTGCCGCTTCAGGCAACGCCCGCCTGGCCGCGGGTTGAACCGGTTGATAGCTGCCAGCGGTGAGCGGATACTGCCGCGGTGCTCTCAGATGCTGACGCAGCCGTGCTCTATGACCTGCTCAATCCCTGGAATCCCGGGCTGTCATCCGGCGACCCGCTGCTATTACGAGCTGGTCATGGCCGCAGAGCCGGTCCTGGATGTCGGCTGCGGCACCGGCGCCATGCTGGCCCACGCGCGAGAACACGGGCATCGCGGCCGCCTGACCGGGCTTGACCCCAACCGCGCGGCGCTGGACCGGGCCCGGCGCCGGGCCGACATCGAGTGGGCCGAGGGCACCGCCGCGGACGCGAGGTGGGAGGCTGAGTTCGACCTGGCCACGATGACCGGGCACGCGTTCCAGTGTCTCGTCACCGACCACGACCTGCGGGCTTCGCTCGACCGCACTGTGCTCCGCGTCGACCGCGCCAGCCTGCGCTTCCTTGATGTTGAGACGCTCAACACGTTCCTGGCCGGCGCGGGTTTCGAGATCAAGTCCCAGTTCGGTGACTGGCACCGTGCGTCCATCACCAGCTCGAGCCGGGAGATCATCACGATTGCCCGCAAATAATTCCGGCCGGTGCCGCTCGGGCCGGGAATTTTACCCCGGTGCCTAAGCAAACAGGCTGCTGCAGAAAGCCCTCGACCGGGCCATTGCTCGCACTATGGATAATCCGGTGCTCGCGGCACGGCGCTGAATTTGATCTGGCATTATCGCGAAGCGTCTTGCAGAATGCAGGGCCCCGCCATGAGGCCGGGGGAGCGCTCTTGTGACGAATGGACTGCAATCGTGCCAGCTGCCGGGCGGCGGCCAGGTCCTGTTCCCCGGGCGCCGGCTGGTCGCCTTGTACGGCTACCCCGGCGTTCCGGCGCTCGGGGCCCTCGGCCAGCAGGGCCTGCGCGCCAGCATCGCCCGGATCAGGAAGGCCGCCGCGCCGTACCGGGCCCTGAGCAGCGTTCCGGTGGTCCCGGCCGTTGAGATCATCGCCTCCGTCGCGCAAGGCTCGCCGGGCCGGGACGGCAGCTACTCCTACGAGGCCAGCGTGGCCTCACTGCGCCCGTGGGTGCGCCGGGCCCGGGCGGCCGGGATGTACGTCGTCCTGGACCTGCAGCCCGGCCGGGCCAGCCTGCTCGCCCAGGCCAGGAGATACCGGTCGCTGCTCAAGCTGCCCGACGTCGGGCTGGCCCTGGACCCGGAGTGGAAATTGCAACCCGGGCAGCTGCCCCTACGGCAGATCGGCAGTGTCGGCATAACCGAGATTAATAACGTCAGCAGGTGGCTGGCCCGTCTCACCGCGCATTATCACCTGCCGCAGAAACTTCTCGTGCTGCATCAGTTCCGGCTGTCCATGATCCGCGATGAACGACGGCTTGATACCCATCACGACGATCTCGCGATCCTCATCCACATGGACGGGCAAGGCACCCCGTCCGATAAGCGGCAAACGTGGGAAGCTGTCATTAAGGCCGCCCCGCCTGGCGTGCATTTCGGATGGAAGGATTTCTGCACCAAAGACGATCCCATGCCGGACCCGCGCCAGACGATGGCGCATAAGCCGGCGCCGGTCATGATTTCCTACCAATAACGCGTCGCGTGCCCGGCGCGGCGCCGAGTTCACCGGCACCGGCACCGTCAACCCGGGGTTGACGGCCACTGATGCGTCAACCTATGGTTGACGCATGGCGAATCCAGCCCGTATCGAGAATCCAGTCCGGCTCGATGACCTGATCGAAGCGATCACGAAGGTGCACTCCGACGCCCTCGACCAGCTGTCCGACGCGGTCATGGCCGCCGAGTACCTCGGTGACGTGGCCGACCACCTGATCGGCCACTTCGTCGACCAGGCCCGGCGCTCGGGCGCGTCCTGGACCGAGATCGGCCGGAGCATGGGCGTTACCAAGCAGGCCGCCCAGAAGCGCTTCGTTCCGAAGAACTCCGGCGAGCCCGCGGATCTCGACCCCAGCCAGGGCTTCAGCCGGTTCACCCTACGGGCCAGGAATGTCGTGGTGGCGACGCAGAACGAGGCCCGGGCCGCTGGCCATGACCAGATCCGGCCCGAGCACCTCATCCTGGGGCTGCTGAGTGAGCCGGACGCGCTGGGCGCCACCGCCATCGTGGCGCAGGGCGTGGCACTGGACACCGTCCGGCAGACCGTTACCGCGTCGCTGCCGCCCGCAGCGGGTCAGGTGCCCGCGCTCATCCCGTTCGATCCGCAAGCGAAGAAGGTGCTGGAACTGACGTTCCGGGAGGCGCTGCGGATGGGTCACAACTACGTAGGGACCGAGCACATCCTGCTCGCCCTGCTCGACTTCGAAGCTGGCACCGGCGTGCTGGCTGGCCTCGGAATCGACCAGGCTGCCGCCGAAGCCAGCATCAGCAAGGCCATAGCGTCCGGTGCCGCCCCCCTCGCCGGGCCACAGTGAGCGGGTGAGCATGTTCGACGAGCAGTCCTGGGAGGAGCGCTATCGCTCCAGGACCGCGGTGTGGAGCGGTCAGCCCAACCTCCAGCTGGTGGCGGAGGCGGCCGGCCTGGACCCGGGCACGGCGCTCGACGTCGGCAGCGGCGAGGGGGCCGACGCGATCTGGCTGGCGTCCCGCGGCTGGCGGGTCACGGCGGTGGACTTCGCGACCACCGCGTTGCAGCGGGCGGCCGCGCACGCGCAGGCCGGCGGCGCCGAGGTGGCCGGGCGCATCGACTGGGTGCACGCGGACCTGACTACCTGGGCGCCGCCGAACCAGCAGTTCGACCTGGTCTCCGCCCAGTTCATGCACCTGCCCGCGGCTGGCAGGCAAGAACTGTTCGGGCGGCTGGCCGCCGGGGTGGCTCCCGGCGGCATGCTGCTCATCGTCAGCCACCACCCCAGCGACTTGCGGACCACGGTGCCCCGCCCGCCGATGCCCGAGCTGTTCTACACCGCCGAGGAGGCGGGAGCGTCGCTGGCCCCCGGCCGGTGGGACATCCTGGTCGCCGAGGCCAGGCCACGTCGCGTCAGCGACCCCGAGGGCCAGGAGGTCACCATCCACGACGCCGTCCTGCGAGCTCGCAGGCGCCCGTGACCAGGCGCCGGGTGGCCCCGATCCGCGCCCGGATCTGGTAGCAGCCGCGACGCGGGACCGTACGATCGGGTTATGCCGAGTTCCGCGGGGATTGTGCTGGCCGGCGGCCGGTCGTCCCGGATGGGGACGCCCAAGGCCGCCCTGGAGTGGCACGGCTCGACGTTGCTGCGCCGGACGGTCGGCATCATCTCCCGTGTCACCGACGGGCCGGTGGTGGTGGTGCGGGCTCCCGGCCAGCCACTGCCCGCCCTGCCGGCCGAGATAGAGGTCGTCGAGGATCCGCGCGAGGGCCTGGGCCCCCTGCAGGGGCTGGCCGCCGGGCTGGCCGCGGTCGCCGGCCGGGCCGAGATCGCGTTCGCCTGCTCGACCGATCTGCCGTTCCTGCACCCCGCCTTCGTGCGGCGGGTGCTGCGGGCTGCCGCGGACGGGGCGGATGTGGGCCTGCCGGTGGCCCGCGGATTCCGGCAGCCGCTGGCCGCCGCGTACCGCACCGGGCTGGCGCTGGTGGCCGAACGGCTGGTGGCGCAGCAGCGGCTGCGGCCGGCCTTCCTGTTCGAGGAGTGCACGGTCACGCAGCTCGATGAGGCCGCCCTGCGCGCCGACCCGGTGCTGGCCGCGCTGGACCCCGACCTCGACTCGGTCCTCAACATCAACGAGCCCGCCGACTACCAGGCGGCCCGGGCCCGCCCGGCGCCGGAGGTGACCGTCCAGCGATTCGGCACCCTGGCCGACGGCCACCGCGGCCCGCAGCCGGTCCGGGCGGCCACCGTGGCGCAGGCCGCCGCGGCGGCCGGGATACCCCTCGACGGGCACGTCGTGGCGGCGCTCAACGGTGACCAGATCACCCGGGACGGCCAGACGCCGCTGGCCGCAGGCGACACCGTGTTCTTCCTGGCCGCGGACGCGGGCGGCTGATCGAGATGGCAGCCGGCGGCTATTTCGGCCAGGCGCTCGTGGTGGACTCGGGGCAGGCGAGCGCCAGCACCCTGCCGCTGCCCGATGAGCTGCTGCGCGCCTACATCGGCGGCGCCGGGCTTGGTGCCTGGCTGATGCACCGCCTGGGCCCGCCCGGTGTCGACCCGCTGGCCGGGCAGGCCCCGCTGGCCTTCGTGTTCTCCCCGCTGGTCGGCACGCCGCTGACCACCAGCGCCAAGTTCGCGGTGGTGGCCAAGTCCCCGCTGACCGGGCTGCTGAACGATGCGCTGGCCTCCAGCCAGTTCGCGATGGCCGGCAAGCTGACCGGCCACGACGCGATCGTGGTGCACGGGGCCTGCCGCGCAGCTGTCCGTGCTGCTGGTGGACGACGACGGCGTGCGCGTCATCGACGCTGCCGGGCTGAGCGGGCTGCCCGCCGCGCAGGCCGAGACCCGGCTGCGGCAGACCCTGGGCCGGGGCTGGCGGGTGGCCGCGATCGGACCGGCCGGCGAGCGTGGCGTGCGGTACGCGACGATCTCGCACGATGGGCGGCACGCCGGGCGCGGCGGGCTGGGCGCCGTCATGGGCGCCAAGCGGCTCAAGGCCATCGCGGTCCGCGGCTCGACCAAGGTCGCGTCGGCTGATCCGCAGGCGGTGCTCGCCGCCGCCCGCGACCTGCGGGCCCGGTCGTTCGGCCCGGCCACCGCCAAGTACCGCGAGCTGGGCACGCTGGCCAACCTGCTCGCCTTCAACGCGATCAGCACCCTGCCCACCCGGAATTTCCAGGCCGCGTCGTTCGCCGGGGCGCCGCAGTTGGCCGCCGAGGACCTGGCGCAGCTGCGCGGCGTGGCCCGCAACAGCTGCGCGTCGTGCACGATCGGCTGCGAGCACATCTACTCGGCCCGCGGCAAGAAGGTGCGGGTCGAGTACGAGAACGTCTTCGCGCTCGGCCCGATGTGCGAGGTTTCGGACCCGGACGCGGTGCTGGCCGCCAGCGGGCGGTGCGACGAACTCGGGCTGGACACCATCTCGGCCGGCGGCACCATCGCGTGGGCGATGGAATGCGCCGAGCGGGGCCTGATCGACGCCTCGTGGCTGCGATTCGGCGACGCGAGCGCGCTGCTGCGGGCGGTGGAGGAGATCGGTGCCCGCCAGGGCCTGGGCGAGCTGCTAGCCGAGGGCTCACGGCGGGCGGCCGCGGTGGTCGGCGGCGGCTCGGCGGCCTTCGCGCCGCACGTCAAGGGCCTGGAGCTGCCCGGCTACGAGCCGCGCACCATGCAGGCCATGGCACTGGGCCTGGCGGTGAATTCCCGCGGCGCTGATCACAACCGCTCGGGCGCCTACGAGGCCGACCTTTCCGGTGATCACGACCGGCTCGCCGGCGGCGCGGCGCACGTCGCGGCGGCGATCGAGACCGAGGACCGGGCCGCGGTCATGGACTCGCTCATCTTGTGCAAGTTCCTGCGCGGCGTCTTCACCGAGCCCTTCGATGAATGGGCGGGGCTGCTGTCCGGGGTGACGGGCTGGGATGTCGACGGCGCCGAGCTGCGGCAGACCGCGCGCCGGATCGTCCTGGCCAAGCGCGCGTTCAACATCCGCGAGGGCTGGCAGCCCGAAGATGACTGGCTGCCCGAGCGGCTGCTGTCCGAGCCGCTGCAGGTCGGGTCCGGCCGGGTGGCCGCGCTGACCCCCGAGCGGCTGCGGAGCATGATCAGCGCCTACTACGCGGCGCGCGGCCTGGACGCCGATGGCCGCCTGTATGAGGCTGCCCGGGCGGACCTCCGCCTGTAGGGCCGGGGGGCTGGCTGGCCGGCGTGCGCTGGCCGGGCGGGCGCTGGCTGGCGAGCAGGTGCCAGGCGGGCATGTGCCGGGTAGGCCTCGGCTTGTAGGTACGGTACCGGGGCGCAGATACTGGCCACATGGTCATCGCCAGGACCCGGACCGTCACGCTCACCATCGACGGGAATCAGGTCACCGTTCCGGAGGGCACGACCATCTGGGCGGCGGCCGCGGGCGCCGGGATCGACATCCCGGTGCTGTGCCACGACGAGCGCTACGACCCGGTCGGCGTGTGCCGGATGTGCGTCGTGGACGTCGGGGCCCGCGTATACGCGGCCGCGTGCGTGCGGCCGTGCGAGGACGGCATGGACGTCAAGACCGCCACCGCGGACGTCGAGCGCAGCCGCGCCACGCTGACCGAGCTGCTGCTCGCCGACCAGCCGCCCGCCGACCGCGACCCCAAGCAGACCACGACCGGCGACAACGCCCTGCTCGCCCTGGCCGACCGGTACGGGGTCAGCCGGGATGGCGGGCTGCCGGCTGGCCCGGGCCGCGGCACGGACACCTCGAACCCGGTGATCGCCGTCGACCACGACGCTTGCATCCTGTGTGACCGGTGCGTCCGGGCCTGCGACGACATCCAGGGCAATGACGTCATCGGCCGCAGCGGCAAGGGCTACGCCACCCGCATCGCGTTCGACCTGGATGACCCGATGGGCGAGTCGTCCTGCGTGACCTGCGGCGAGTGCGTGGCCGCCTGCCCGACCGGGGCGCTGACCAATAAGCCGATCCACGATGTGCCGATCCGGCCCCGCAGCGAGCTCGACCAGGTCGACAGCGTCTGCCCGTACTGCGGCGTCGGCTGCGCGCTGACCTTCCAGGTCGATCGCGAGCGCGGCGCCATCGCGTTCGTGGACGGCCGCGACCAGCCCGGCTCGCAGGGCCGGCTGTGCGTCAAGGGCCGGTACGGCTGGGACTACGCCGCGTCACCGCAGCGGCTCACCACCCCGCTGATCCGCCGCGAGTCGGCCTACCCCAAGGGGCCGCTGTCCGCCGACGTCCGGGGCGATATGGACCAGCCGCAGGACCGGCTGGACGCTGCCGAGCGCAGCGGGGGCCGCAGCGAGCGGGACAGCAGCGCCAGCCGGACCGGTCGCGCGTGCGGCGGAACGGCACGAGCGAGCGGAACGCCGATCGCGGGCCGGACGGCCCCCGCCCAGGCGGCGGCCGCGACGGCGAACGGCGCCGCAACCGGCGCAAGCCGGGCGGGCTGGTCGACTACGCCGAGGTGCTACCGCATTTCCGCGAGGCGACCTGGGACGAGGCGCTGGATCTGGTCGCCCGCCGGCTGACCGAGATCCACGCCGCGGGCGGCCCGGCCGCGATCGCCGGCTTCGGCTCGGCCAAGTGCTCCAACGAGGAGGCCTACCTCTTCCAGAAACTGATCAGGACCGGCTTCCACACCAACAACGTTGACCACTGCACCCGGTTGTGCCATGCCTCCAGCGTCGCCGCGCTGTTCGAGGGCATCGGCTCGGGGGCGGTCTCGACGACCTACGGCGACGTGCTCAACGCCGACGTGGCCATCGTGACCGGCAGCAACCCGACCGCCAACCACCCGGTCGCGTCCTCGTTCTTCAAGCAGGCCCGCCGCCGGGGCACGACGATCATCTACGTCGACCCCCGGGCCGACAAGATGTCCGACCACGCGGACATCTTCTGCCAGCTCAAGCCGGCACCGACGTGGCGTTCTACAACGGCGTGATGCACGAGGTGATCAGGCTCGGGCTGATCGACCGCGACTTCATCGACCGCCGGACCAGCAACTTCGAGGCGCTCGCGGAGACGGTCAGCCAGTACCCGCCCGAGCGGGCCGCCCAGATCACCGGCGTCGACGCGGCGACGATCCAGCGCGTGGCGCGGGCCTGGGGCGAGGCGGGCGCCGGGGTCATCTTCTGGGGCATGGGCATCTCCCAGCACACCACCGGCACCGACAACGCCCGCTGCCTGATCGCGATGTGCGCGATCACCGGCAACGTCGGCCGGCCGGGCAGCGGCCTGCACCCGCTGCGCGGGCAGAACAACGTGCAGGGCTCATCGGACATGGGCCTGATCCCGATGTTCTACCCGGACTACCAGAAGGCCGACGACCCCGAGGTGCACGCCAGGTTCGAGCGGGCCTGGGGCACCGACCTGGACCCGAAGCGCGGGCTCACCGTCACCGAGATCATCGGTTCCGCGCTGAAGGGCGGCGTGCGCGGGATGTACATGATGGGGGAGAATCCGTTCCTGTCCGACCCCAACATCAACAAGGTGCGCAAGGCGCTGTCCGCGCTCGACTTCCTCGTCGTCCAGGACATCTTCCTCACCGAGACCGCGGAGTTCGCCGATGTCATCCTGCCCGCCTCCTCCTACCTGGAGAAGGACGGCACGTACACGAACACCGACCGGCGCGTCCAGCTCGGGCACAAGGTGCTCGACCCGCCGGGCGACGCGCGGGTGGACTGGGAGGTCGTCCAGGACCTGGCCAACCGGATCGGGCTGCGACTGGGACTACGGCTCGCCGCGCGAGGTCTTCGAGGAGATGGTCTCGCTGATGCCCAGTTACGCCAATCTCAGCTATGACAACCTCGGCCTGACCGGCAAGCTCTACCCGAACGCTGACCCCGAGCACAGCGACGGGACCGTGGTGATGTTCGGCGAGCGATTCAACACCGCCGACGGGCTGGCCCACATCGTGCCCGCCGAGTGGCTGCCGGCCAAGGAACTGCCCAACTCCGAATACCCGTTCATCCTCAACACGGGCCGGCTGCTGCAGCACTGGCATACCGGCTCGATGACCCGCCGGTCGTTCGCGCTCGACGCGATCTCGCCGACCGCCCAGGTGTACCTGAATCCCGACGACGCCGCCGAGCTCGGCCTGGCCGACGGCCAGCTGGCCCGGGTGAGCTCGCGGCGCGGCTCGATCGTGCTGGAGACCCGCGTGCTCGCACCGGGAAGCCCGGGGCAACTGCTTCATCCCGTTCCACTTCCGCGAGGCGGCGGCCAACCTGCTGACCATCGATGAGATCGACCCGTTCGGCAAGATCCCCGAGTTCAAGTTCTGCGCGGTGCGGATCGAGGCAGCCGCGCCGGATGCGGCCGAGCGGGACCGCGGCGCAGGCCAGGGACCGCTGATGGCCAGGGCTCGGGCGTGGATGCCCGGCGTCGAGGCGAGAGCAGGCAAGTTCCCCGGCCCCAGCCTGATCCCGGCGCTGCAGGCCATCCAGGAGCGGCTCGGCTGGCTGCCGCGCGAAGAGCTGGTCGCGCTGTCCAGGGATGTGCACCGGCCGCTGTATGAGATCGAGGGGCTGATCTCGTTCTACCCGCACTTCCGCACCGACCCGCCGAAGCGGGTCGCGCTGCACGTCTGCCACGACCTGTCCTGCTGGCTGCAGGGCGCGGACCAGCGCATCGCGGCGCTGCGGGAGCGTTACGGCGCGGACACCGAGGTCGAGCTGGTCGAGGTGTCCTGCATCGGGCGCTGCGACGCGGCGCCAGCGGTCGCCATCAACGAGCGGCCCGCGCGGGCTGCCGCGGCCCGACGCTGAGCCGCGCTGAGTCGACGCGGCGCGCGCCACTCGCGCCGGCAGCCAGTCACCCCAGCAGACGACGGAGCCCGGCCAGCGCCGGCATGGCGGCGACTGCCCGCGCTGGCCCAACGACCCGTACGGCCCCGGCCAGCAGCGGTACGCGGCGCTGCGCGCGGTGCTGTCCGGCGAACTCGATCCCGGCCAGGTCATGGCGGCGCTGGCCGAATCCGGGTTGCGCGGGATGGGCGGCGCCGGCTTCCCGACCGGCCGCAAATGGGAGCTGGTCGCGGCGCAGCCGGGCACGCCGAAGTACGTGATCTGCAACGCCGACGAGTCCGAGCCGGGCACGTTCAAGGACCGCGAGCTGCTGGCCGGGCAGCCGCATCTGGTGCTCGAGGGGCTGCTGCTCGGGATGCTGGCGGTCGGCGCCGAGGAAGGCTGGCTGTTCATCCGGCATGAGTACGGCCCCGAGGAGGCCGCGGTGCGCCGCGAGATCGAGTCGCTGCGCGCCGCCGGGCTGGCCGGCGACAACGTGGCCGGCACCGGGCGGCGGCTGTCGGTCGAGGTGTTCACCTCCCCGGGCGGCTACATCCTCGGCGAGGAGTCGGCGCTGCTCGAATGCATGGAGGGGCACCGCGGGGAACCACGGAACAAGCCGCCGTTCCCCGGCGTGTACGGCCTGTGGGGCCAGCCGACGCTGATGAACTCGGTCGAGACGCTGGCCCACGTCCCGGTTATCGCCCTGCGCGGGGCTGACTGGTGGAAGCGGCAGGGCACTGGCGGGCACACCGGGCTGAAGTTCTTCGCCGTCTCCGGCCAGGTCGAGCGCCCCGGCGTCTACTGCGTCCCGATGGGCACCACCGCCAGGCAGCTGCTGGAGCTGGCCGGGGGAGTCAGCGGCGGCCGGCCGGTGGGCGCGATCCAGCCCGGCGGCGCCTCGTCGAACTTCCTCGGGCCCGATCAGCTCGACGTGCCGCTCGACTTCGACGCGCTGGCGCAGGCCGGGTCGATGCTCGGCTCGGGTGCGCTCGTGGTGCTGGTCGAGGGCACCGACCTGCTCGCCGCGGCCACCAACGTGCTGCGTTTCTTCCGCAACGAGTCATGCGGCAAGTGCGTGCCGTGCCGGGCCGGAACGGCCAAGGCCCACCAGATCCTCAGCGACGTGCTCGCGCGCGGCGGCGGCCCGGGTGACGTGGACGAGCGCATCCCGCAGCTCGAGGAGACCGTGCGCAGGACCTCGATCTGCGCGCTGGGCCAGGTGGCCCTGGGCCCGGTGGTGAGCGTGCTGCGGCTGGGCGGCACCGGGACCGGCGGGACGGGGCCGCGCCCGGCGCGGCCCGGGTCCCCGCCAACGGCCGGCGGCCCGCGCCGCCGGCGGACGGTCAGGAGCAGCGCGACGAAGCCTGACCGCCGCGAGCCCGCGGGACGGGAGTTCTTCGCCACCCGGACCGTCGCCGAAGCGCTGACCGGCTTCCAGCCGCAGCGGCGCACCCCGGCGCAGACCGATCCCGCTCGACCGAGGCCGCGGCGCGGATCCCGGCGGCCCCGGTCACCGCACCGCACGCGCTGCCCGGCTTCGCCCGCTCCACGGTGGACGGCTACGCGGTGCGGGCCGCGGACACCTACGGCGTCTCCGAAGGGCTGCCCGGCTACCTCGAGGTGACCGGGGCGGTGCGGATGGGCGCGGCGCCGGACGCGGCCGTCGGCCCGGGCTCGGCGGTGAGCATCCCGACCGGCGGCGTGCTGCCCGCGGGCGCCGACGCCGTGATCATGGTCGAGTACACCCAGGAAGCGATGCCGGGCACGATCGAGGTCGTCCGGCCGGTCGCCCCGGGCGACGGCGTGGTGCGCGCCGACGAGGACGCGGTCCCCGGCGCCGAGCTCGTCCCGGCCGGCCGGCGGCTGCGGGCCCAGGACCTGGGCATGCTGGCGGCGGCCGGGCGTGACCAGTCTCGCCGTGCACGCGCGGCCGCGAGTGACGATCTTTTCCACCGGCGATGAGGTGGTGCCGCCCGCCGCGGCGGAGCTGCGGCCCGGGCAGGTCCGCGACGCGACGGCGGTCGCGCTGGCCGCGCTGGTCACCGAGGCGGGCGGCGAGCCGGTCCCGGGCGGCATCATCTCCGACGACGCCGCGGCGCTCGGGTCGGCCCTGACGGCCGCGCTGGGGGTCAGCGACCTTATCGTGATCTCGGCGGGCTCGTCGGTCGGCGCACGGGATGAGACCGCCACGGCGGTCAGGCAGCTCGGACCGCCGGGCATCTGGTGTCACGGCCTGGCGATCCGGCCCGGCAAGCCCACGCTGCTGGCCGAGTGCGCCGGGGTGCCGGTCGTAGGGCTGCCCGGCAACCCCCGTTCCGCGCTGGTGGTGTTCCGGCTGATCGGGATGCCGCTGGTGCGCCGGGTGGGCGGCTGCACGAGGCCGCCCGCCGAGCCGGTGGTGCGGGCCCGGCTGGAGCGTGACGTGGCGTCGGCCAGCGGCCGACTCGACGTCGTGCAGGTCCGGCTGCGGGCCGGCGTCGCGATCCCGGTCTTCGGGCTCTCGGCGCTGCTGTCCGTGCTGACCGCGGCCGACGGGTACCTCATCGTCCCGCCCGATGCGACCGGGCTCGACGCCGGCGCCGAGGTCGACGTCACCCTGTACCGTTAACCAGCGTCATGGCAGACAGCCCGTTCATTCACGACGTGCCCGCGGCCCAGGCCCTGGAGGCCTGGCGCCGCGCGCGCGAGGCCGCGGGCTGCCCGGCGCGGCTGGCGGGGGTGCGGATCCCGCTGGCCGAAGCGGCCGGCCGGGTCACGGCCGGGCCGGTCTGGGCCACCCGTTCCTCGCCGCCTTTCGACGCGGCGGCCATGGACGGGATCGCGGTCCGGGCCGCGGACACCCTGGGCGCGAGCGAGACCACCCCGGTCCAGCTGAAACCGGACGCCTACGACGTCGTCGACACCGGCGACCCGATGCCTGCCGGGCGGGACGCGGTCGTCATGCGCGAGCACGTGCACTATTGCGACGGCCGCGCCGAGCTGCGCGCCGCGGTCCCGCCCTATCAGCACGTGCGCTCGATCGGCGAAGACGTGAGCACCAGCGAGCTGCTACTGCCTGCTGGCCACCGGCTGCGGGCGGTGGACCTCGCCGCGGCCGCGGCCGCCGGGGCCACCGACGTCCTGGTGCGGCGCCGGCCCGTCGTCGCGGTCCTGCCCACCGGGGACGAGGTGCGGCCCATCGGCGAGGCGACCGGTCCCGGGGAGATCCTCGACACGAACTCGCTCATGCTGGCGACCCAGGCGCGCGAGGCCGGCTGCGAGGCGTATTGCCTGCCGATCGAGCCCGACGACCCGGCCGGCCTGGCCAAAGCGGTCAGTGCCGCGGTGCCCGGCTGCGATCTGCTCATCATCGTGGCCGGCTCGAGCGCGGGCCGCGATGACTACACCGCCAGGATCGTGGCCGAGCTGGGGACCCTGGCCGTCCATGGCGTGGCGGTGCGGCCCGGGCACCCGGTAGTGCTGGGGGTGGTCGACGGCACGCCCGTGCTCGGGGCGCCGGGCTACCCGGTCTCGGCCGCGCTGACGTTCGACATCTTCGCTGAGCCGGTGCTGGCCGAGCTGGAGGGGGTGACGCCCAGGCGCCGTCCGCGGGCCCGGGCCCGACTGGCCCGCAAGCTCGCCTCCCCGCTGGGCATGGACGACTGGGTCCGGGTCCGGCTGGGCGTGGTGGGCGGCGTGATGGTCGCCACCCCGCTGCCCCGGGGCGCCGGTGTGCTGACCTCGCTGGTCCGCGCCGACGGGCTGCTGGTGGTGCCGGCCGGGCTGGAGGGCCATCACCCCGGCGCGGAGGTCGACGTCGAGCTGCTGCGCGGGCTGGAGGAGATCGAGCAGACGATCGTGGCCATCGGCTCGCACGATCTGGTCCTCGACCTGGCCGCATCCGCGCTGCGCGCCGACGATCCGCGGGTCACCCTGGCGTCGTCGAACGTCGGCTCGCTCGGCGGCCTGGTCGCGCTGCGCGACGGCCTGTGCCACCTGGCCGGCTCCCACCTGCTGGACCCGGCCACCGGCGAGTACACCCTGCCCTACGTCGACCGCATCCTCGGCGGCCGTGAGGTCAGCGTGGTCCGGCTCGTGCACCGGGATCAGGGCCTGATCATCGCGCCCGGCAATCCGCTGGGCCTGACCGGCATCGAGGATCTGGCCAGGGCGGGGGTCCGGTACGTGAACCGCCAGCGCGGCGCGGGCACCAGGATGCTGCTCGACCACGAGCTGCGCCAGCGCGGGATCGGCGCCGATGCCGTTGACGGGTACGCGCGCGAGGAGTCCACCCACCTGGCCGTGGCGGCGGCCGTGGCCGCCGGGCGCGGTGACGCCGGCCTGGGCATCATGGCGGCCGCCCGGGCCTTCGGCCTCGATTTCCTGCCGGTCACCCGTGAGCCGTACGACCTCGTGGTGGCCGCGGCGGACCTGGAGAGCCCGCGACTGGCCCCGCTGTGGGCGCTGCTGCAGTCCGATCGGTTCCGGGCGGCCGTGGCCGAGCTGGGCGGTTACGGAACGACAGAGATGGGCCTGCGGATCAGGTAACCGCCGGCCGCGCTGGGGAGGGCCGCGACCCGGGCACCGGCCGTCGCCCGCAGATCCGGCGGGCACCGGCTTGACCCTGACACCGTGTGAGGCTGTCGAGTGAGGGCGTCATGTTCACCATCGGAGACTTCGCCAGGCACGGCCGGGTGTCGGTCCGCATGCTGCGCCATTACGACGCGACCGGGCTGCTCCGCCCGGCCCGGGTCGACCCGGCCAGCGGCTACCGGTTCTATGCGGCCAGCCAGCTCGCGCGGCTCAACCGGATCGTCGCGCTGAAAGACCTCGGCTTCACCCTCGAGCAGGTGCGCACCATGCTGGACGAGCAGGTCAGCGCCGGACAACTGCGGGTCATGCTGCGGCTGCGCCAGGCCGAGCTGCAAGCGCAGATCGCCGCCGACACATCCCGGCTGGCGCAGGTCGAGGCGAGGCTCCAGATCATCGAGATGGAGGGCACCATGCCAGCCGACGACATCCAGATCAAGCGGATCCCGGCCGTCCGGGTCGCGCAGCTCACCGCGACCGCGGCGAGCCTTGAACCGGTGTCCATCACTCCGGTCATCCAGCCGCTGTACGCGGAACTGGGCAGCCGGCTCGGCCGGGCCGGGCTGACCGCCAGCGGCCCGGCGATCGCCTATTACGAGGACGCCCCCGACGGAGATGGAGTGCTCGTGCACGCCACCCTGCCGGTCAGCGCCGACCCCGGCCGCGGTCACGACGTCCAGATCGCGGACCTGCCGCAAATCGAGCAAGCGGCCACGATCGTGCACCGCGGCTCCATGGACAACGTGGTGGCCACCATCCAGACCCTGGCCAGGTGGATAGACGCCCATGGCTACCGCTCCATCGGATACCCGCGCGAGCTCTACCTCGAATGCCCCGAGAACACCGACGAGTGGGTCACCGAGTTGCAGGAACCCATCACGCCCGGATGATCCGCTGCACCGACAGCGTCTGCCCCGCCGCCCTGAGCCGGTCGGCGAGCGCGGCGCCCATCGCCGTCGCCGGGGTGAGGACCCCGGCGCGGCCGGGCCGCCGGTCACCGTCCAGCGCCAGGCACAGGGCGCTCTCGGCGAGCATGACCGAGGTGGCGGCGTAGCCGGGGTCGCCCCGGGCTTCGACCTTGGCCAGGTACCGCGGGCCGGCCGAGGTACGGCCATCGATCTGGATCCGGAAGTAGCCGGTGCGGCGGGTCTTCTCGCTGGGACCCTCGCCGAGCATGGGCACGAGCTGGCCAGCCAGCGCCCGGGACGGCCGGAAGGTGAGGGCGGCGGTGGCGCTCTTCATCGCGGCGGCGAGGGCGGCGGCCCGGGCGGCGGCGGCAGGCCCGGCGCCGAAGCCGGTGACCTCCCGGTAGCGGAACTCGCGGCCGTAGGCCCAGCCTTGCAGAGCGTTACTGCGGCGCACCACGCGGGTGTTGAAGCCGGCCATGATGAACGGACCTATCCAGCTGCCCAGATCGGCGTCGTAGCTGACCCAGTCCAGGTCCCGCTCGTCGCCGAGATCGGGTTCGGCGGTCCGATCCGGGCTGAGCGCATAGGGATCTTCGACCATCCTGCGGTACTGCCTGCTGGCCGCCACCTCGTCTAGCTGGCCCAGTCCCGACGCCAGCGTGCCCCCGCTGACCCCGCCGCGCAGCGCCGTCACGAGCAGCGTCGTACCCAGCAGGTCACCGGCCCCATCGGCGCGGGCCGCCTGATGCAGCAGCAGCACGCCCAGGTCGGAAGGGACGGAGTCGAAGCCGCAGCTGTGCACGATGCGGGCGCCGGTCTTCGCGGCCAGCTCGTGGCAGCGGTCGATGCTCTCCCTGATGAATAGCAGCTCGCCGGACAGATCTGCGTAGTGGGTGCCCGCCGCGGCACACGCCTCGACCAGCGCCAGCCCGCCCCGGCGATAGGGCCCGACCGTGGTCGCGACCACCCGAGCCGAGTGCGCGAGCGCTTCGACCGAGGCCGGATCGGACGAATCGGCGCTCAGCAGCGGCCAGGCCGATGCGGCACCGCCGAGCCCGGCCCTGACCTCAGCGAGCCGCTGGCCAGACCGGCCGGCCAGCCCGATCCGGACGCCCGCGGGCGCATGACCGGCCAGGTACTGGGCCACCAGGCGTCCTGCGAAGCCCGTCGCGCCGAATACCACGATGTCCAGCTCACGGTCTCCGTTCACGAACTCATCCTAAGGACACCGGCGGCTGCTCCCGGTCTGAGGCGCGGGCCAGGATCGGGGCACGCCCGCTGTCTGCCGCCGGGATGAACCGGGGCCGGACCGGGCCAGGCGGGGGGAAAGCGCTAGCCGGGCAGCTGGGCGAAGGCGCGGACGGGGATGGTGCCGAGGCCCTCGACGCGCAGCGGCACGGCGGTGAACGAGGCACCGGCCGGCGGCAGCTGGGCCAGGCCGGTCAGGTGCTCGACCACCGGAATGCCGGCCGCGAGCAGCAGGGTGTGCGCGGGCCGTTCGCCGTCGGATGGGTCATCGATGTTGATCGCGTCGATGCCGACCAGCGCGGCCTGCCGCGCGGCCAGCCAGGCGGCGCCGGCCCGGGTGAGAAAGTGGGGGCGGGTGGCGTAGGCCGGTGACCCGAATCGCGCGTCGTCGCCGGTGTGCAGCAGGACGGCGGCGCCGCGAACCTCCAGGGCCGCCAGGGCACCGACGTCGATACCGGGCCGCTGCGCGCCGGTGACCCGGACCACCACGGCCGGCAGCCCGGCCGTGGAGGCCAGCTGGATCGCGCTGAGGTCGGCTCCGTCGGCGTACCGATGGTACGGCGCGTCGAGATAGGTCCCGGTGTTGCCGACCATGCTGATCCGGTCGATGGCGAACTCGGTGCCCGGAGCGTAGTGCTCCCTGGAGGCCTGCCTGGTCAGGTGCGGGGCGATCTCCGGGCCAGGTAGTCCCGGATAGGTGATCATCCCGGCCCGGATCACGTGGTTGAGCTCGACCAGCCGCCCGCTCGCGGTCGCCGGGCCGCCGGCGCGATCCGAGGGGCCGCCCCGCGTGCCCTTATGCGGTTCGGCGAAGATCTTGACGTTACTGAGCCGGACCGAATCCGTCATCAGCAGGCCGAGCGAGGCCACGAACAGCGCGGCGATACCGGCTTCGTCCAGGTCAGATCCGGGGAGGTCAACGCGGAAACCGTGGGCGGTCAGGTCACCGCCGTTGCTGAACTTGATGGTGGCGTCGAAAGACGCGCGGTATTCGGTCATCGGCATCGTGTTCAGTATGCCGGGCAGCGGCCACCGCCCGGTGCCAGGAGGAGCCGGTCCCGGATCCAGGGCGGTCGCGGTGGCGCCGCGCTACCAGGGGACCGCGCCGACGGCATCGAAGTAGCCGCCGGTGGGGCCGTCGGCCGCGATGGTCGCCATCCGCACGATGATCACGGCGCCCTGCTCGACTGGGTGTCATCGGCACGCAGGCCATGGCCGGGCGCTCCGGCTAACTCGGACGCGGGGCCGCGGCCGGGGGAGGGCGTGACGGTGGGACCTCATGGCGGGGGGCCTCATGTCGGGGACCTCATGGCCGGGGGATCTCATGGCCGGGGGATCTCATGGCCGGGGGGCCTCATGTCGGGGACCTCATGGCCGGGGGATCTCATGGCGGGGACCTCATGGCCGGGGCGCGGCGGCAAGCACCTCGCGGGCCGCCCGCAGGCCGGACCGGAGCGCGCCTTCCATCAGGCCCGCCCAGGGCCGGCCGTGTGCTCTCCGGCGATGTGCACCAGGCCAGCCGGCGCAGCGATGAGCTCGTCGTCGCCGTCGGCCACCTCGACGGTATGCGCGGAGTATGACTCACCGGCCCAGCGGTCGTCGTTCCAGGTGGTGAGCATGGCCCGGGTCAGGTCCAGGTGCGGCGCCAGTTCGGGCCGCACGGCGGCCACCCGGGCGGCCCAGCAGGCCGGGCCGCCGGTCACCGCCAGGGCGGCCAGCCCTCGCTCGGTGCCGCCGAAGGCATGCAGGACCGGCTGGACCTGACCGGTCGCGTCGGTCGCCGTCCAGGTCCAGAACCGGTCCGGCCCGCTTTGCACCGCCGTAGCGGGGGCCGGGCCGGTCAGCGGAACGTGCAACTTGGCGTTATGCGCCAGCCCGGCCCGACGCCAGGCGGCCCGGCGGTCTTCTGGCCACGGCGGGGAGAAGGACAGGTGGCGCAGCACGGCCATCGGCACCGCGACGATCGCCGCGTCGGCAGCCACCTCGCCGTCGCCGGTCAGCACCCGCACGCTCTGGTGATCTTGCTGGATCGACCGCACCGGGTTGCGCAACCGCACCGCCGTCCCCAGCAGGCGGGCCAAACCCTGGGCCAGCAACTGGTTGCCTCCGGCTACCCGCCAGCTCGGCCGCCGCTCGAATCCGGCCGTCACATCGTCGATCGATGCCGCGGCGAGGACGCTCGCCTCGACCCCGTTGGTGACTTCGACCCGGGACACGTAGGCAGCAACGGCGGCCGGCGGGCTGTCCAGCCCCGGGATCAGCTCGGCCAGCGACATGCCAGGCGCGGCCGTGGCGGCGGCCGCGGCCACCGTCGCGGCGCAGCCGGCCACGTCCTGATGGGTGGTCAGCGGGCCGCCCCGAGGTTCCCGTTCGTAGTAGGACATGGTCGTGTCGGCGAGCTCCAGGCCGAGCTCAGCCAGCACCGCTCGCATCACGTCGTAGCCGTCCAGCACGAACTCAGCGCCGCGCTCAACCACGGTCCGCGCATCACCGGGCACCAGTTCCTGGGACCAGACGCGCCCGCCCACGCGGTCGCGCGCCTCTAGGACGACCACGTCGTGACCGGCCTGGGTAATCCGGTACGCCGCAAGCAGGCCGGCGAACCCGGCCCCCACTACCACGACCCGCATGCTGCTCCTGCCTGCGGCCCTGCGGCCTGAGCGCTCAGCCGGTACCACGGCCAGCGGCACCGCCGGTGCGGTCCGTCAGGACGCCGACAGAGTCTGATCGCTGAGGGTGACGACCACGCCGACGTCGCCGTAGGGGAAATTTCCCTTGCCGATGTGGCCGAGGGTATTGAAGAACCTGGATATGTTGACCATCACGCCGTATTTCGCGCGGACCTTGCGCTGAATGGCGTCGAAGTCAGTCCCGGACGTTACCAGTTGCGCGGTACCGCTGACCTGCGATCCGACCTTGACCCGGCCGCGCGCGTCGGACGGCTGGAGTGCGATCGTCGGATTGTTGCGCAGCCGTTTGTATTTGCCTGACGCCGATGAGGTCCAGAAGCCGACCTGGCCGGAGTCCAGGGGCACGATCCAGGTGGGCGTGGTCACGGCCGCACCCGATTTGCGGTATGTCGTGGTCGCGACGTATTTCTCGTCACCGATCGTCATGACCTGATCGTAGGGACGCAGCCGGGCCATTGCGGTGCTCACGGCGATTTCGCCCCCCGCCATGGCCGATTTCGCCGCGGCCCTGCGGTGGCCGGGAATGATCGGTGACGGCCGGCGGTTGCCGCGCCTATGGCCACCCTGGGATTGATCGGCAGCGGACGAATCGGCAGCACGGTGGCGCGGCTCAGCGTGGCCGCCGGGCACCAGGTGGTGCTGAGCAATTCCCGCGGCCCGCAGACCCTGACCGGGCTGGCCGATGAGCTCGGGCCGCTGGCCTGGGCCGCGACCGCCGCGCAGGCGGCCGCCGCCGGAGACATCGTCGTGGTCAGCATCCCGCTCAAGGCTTACCGCAGCGTTCCCGTCGAGCCACTGGCCGGTAAGACGGTCATCGACTCCAATAACTACTATCCGGAGCGTGACGGGCAGATCGCTGACCTGGACAGCGGCGCGGTCACCAGTAGCGAGCTGCTCCAGCGGCGGCTGCCTGAATCCGCGGTCGTGAAGGCGTTCAACAACATCTTGTTCAAGCACCTGCAATCGCTCAGCCGCCCCTCAGGGGCAGCCGACCGGACGTTCCTGCCGATCGCCGGCGACGATCCGGTCGCCAAGTCGGCGGTGAGCGCCTTCCTCGACTCGATCGGTTTCGGCAGCGTCGATGCTGGCCCGCTGGCCGAAGGGTGGCGCCAGCAGCCGGGGATGCCGGCCTACGGCGCACCCTACGGATCGTTCGACGATGAAGTCGGCCAGCCCGCGGACGCCGATACGGTACGCGCCGCGCTGGCCGCGGCGCGCCGGTAAGCGGCCTACGGGCAGTCGCGCAACACCCGGGGCGGCTGGGTCAGCCTGGACGCGGCGCGGGCGCTGGGCTACGAGCCCCGTGCTGACGCCGAGCGCCACGCCACTGACGTGATCGCTGAACACGGCGAGCCCGAACCCGCCGACCCGGTCCTGCAGCGCCTCACCTGAGCGCCCGTGAGCCAGCTTTTCATGATCATGGGTGTTTGCTGGTGTCCGGGCACCACCAAACGCCCATGATCATGCTGCCCGCCCGGAACGAACCGGGGCATACCGGGCGCAGGTGTTGTTGGCTGGGCCCGGCGGGTGGCCCGGTGGCTGGGTGGCTCTGGCCGGTGTGGCTGGTGTGGCCTCGGTGGCTGGGTGGGTCTGGCTGGGGTGGCTGGGCGGGTCCAGCCGGGCCGGGGCGGCCTAGTCGAGGCCGTCGCGGTCGGCCCACTCCAGCAGGGTGTCCAGCGAATAGACCGCGTCGTCGATGCCCTGGTGCAGGTCGCCGAGCTTGGCGAAGCGGGCGGGCACGGTGGCGATGGTGCACTCGCGCGGCTCGACCACGTCGACCTCGTCCCAGCTGATCGGCGTGGACACGGTGGCCTCCGGGACGCCGCGGACCGAGTAGGCGCTGGCGATCGTGTGGTCGCGGGCGTTCTGGTTGTAGTCGACGAACAGCATGGCCGGGTCCCGGTCCTTGCGCCACCAGGTCGTCGTCACCGCGTCAGGCACACGGCGCTCCACTTCCCGGGCGAAGGCGAACGCCGCCCGCCGGACGTCGGCGAAGCCCCACCGCGGTTCGATCCGGACGTAGATGTGCAGCCCGTGGCCGCCTGAGGTCTTCGGCCAGCCGGTCGCGCCCAGCTCGTCGAGAATCTCGCGGCAGACGTGAGCCACCCGGCGCACGGTGGCGAATCCGCAGCGCGGCATCGGGTCCAGATCGATGCGCCACTCGTCGGGCCGCTCGGTGTCCGCCCGCCGGGAGTTCCACGGATGGAACTCCACGGTGGACATCTGGACCGCCCAGATCACCTGGGCCAGCTCGGTCACGCACAGCTCGTCCGCGTGCCTGCCGTAGCGCGGAAAGCTCACCCGGACCGTCTGGACCCACGGGGGAGCTCCGTTCGGAATCCGCTTTTGATGCACTTTCTCGCCCGTCACCCCGGACGGGAAGCGATGCATCATGCACGGCCGCTCGCGCAGCGCGCGCACGATGCCGTCGCCGACCGACAGGTAGTAGCGGGCCAGGTCGAGCTTGGTCTCGCCGCGGGCCGGGAAGTAGACCCGGTCCGGGTTGGAGATCCGCACCGTCCGGTTCCCGACCTGGAGTTCCACTTCTGCCGCCGCGGCCATACCAAGAAACTAACCACACCGGAGCACCGAACCCGACCCGGTCCGGCCAACGCCGGGCGCCGGCAGGCTCACGAGCCTGCGGGCTCGCTGAGCACGGCGCACAGCCGGGCCACCGCTCCGGTGAACGCATGCTCCGGTGGCGTGCCGTAGCCCACCACCAGGGACGGGCCGCGGTCGTGCCGCTGCCCGCTGTAGCCGCGGAGCCCGTCGAGACCGAGGCCGCGGCGGGCGGCGCGGCTGACGACCTCTTCCTCGCGCTGGCCCGCGGGCAGCGTCGAGCAGCACGTGCAGGCCGGCCGCAATGCCGGTGACCTGGACGTCCGGAGCTTGCTCCCGCAGCGCCGCGACCAGCCGGTCGCGGCGCTGCCGGTAAGCCAGGCGCGCGCGGCGCAGCTGCCGGTCGTAGCGGCCAGCCTCGATGAACTCGGCCAGCGTGAGCTGCTCGAGAACGGTGGGTCCGCCGCCCGCCAGCGTCATCGCCGCCGCCACCTCGTCAACCAGGTGCGCAGGAAGCACCAGCCAGCCCAGCCGCAGTCCAGGCGCCAGGCTCTTGCTCGCGGTGCCTGCATAGACGACCTGCTCGGGGGCGAGCGCCTGCAGCGCTCCGATCGGCTGCCGGTCGTAGCGGAACTCCCCGTCGTAGTCGTCCTCGATGACCAGCCCGCCGGTCCGGCAGGCCCACTCGACCACCTGGGTGCGCCGCTGCGCGGCCAGCGCCACCCCGAGCGGGAACTGATGCGCGGGGGTCAGTAGCACGGCGTCGGCGGAGCTGAGCTCGCCGACCATCGCGCCCCGGGCGTCGACCGGCAACGGAGCCAGGCGCAGCCCGCTGGCAGCGGGCACGTCTCGGTGGACGGCCAGGCCGTAGGCCTCGGTGGCCAGGACGGTCGCGCCGCGGCGCCGGAGCGCCTGGCATAGCACCCCGAGGCCCTGGGTGAAGCCCGAGCAGATGACGATCCGGTCCGCCGTGGCGCGCACGCCGCGAGCCCGGGAGAGGTAGCCAGCCAGGGTGCGGCGTAGCTCGGGGCGGCCCCGCGGGTCGCCGTAGTCCAGCGCCTGCGACGGGGCGGCGGCCAGGCTCCGGCGGGCCGCGGCGAGCCACTCCTGGCGCGGGAAGGCGGACAGGTCCGGCGAGCCGGGCCGCAGGTCGTAGCGCAGCCGGTCCGGCTGCGCGACCGGCGGAGCAGGCAGGGCGCCGGCGGCGGCGGCGCGCTCGGCGACCTGCGTTCCTGACCCTCGCCGCGCGGTCAGCCAGCCCTCCGCGACGAGCTGACCGTACGCCTCGGCCACGGTGTTCCTGGCGATCCCGAGGTCGGCCGCCAGCACCCGCGAGGACGGCAGCCTGGTCGCCGGACGCAGTCGCCCGGATCGCACCGCATCCCGCAGGGCCGTCTCCAGGCCATTGCGCACCCGGCGGCCGGCCAGGTCCAGGTGCAGGTCGACTCCGGAAGTGGCCCAAGTTTCTGACACAAAAGTGGACCTTACTCGTGGGCAGATCTCCTGACTAGGGTCGAGGTATGACGGTCACTGAGAGCACCGAACCTACCGAGAGCACTGCTCCCACCGAGAGCACCGCACCCACCGAGAGCACCGCACCCACCGAGAGCACCGCACAGATCCCCGTCCGGCTCGACTTCGAGGCGCACGCGGCCGGGTTCTACCGCGCGATGAACCATCTCGACCGGGCCGCCACCAAGGAACTCGACCGGGTCGGCTTCGACCCCCGGCTGCGGGAACTGGTCCGCATCCGCGCCTCGCAGCTCAACGGCTGCGCATACTGCATCGATATGCACACCAAGGACGCCCGGGCGATCGGCGAGACCGAGCAGCGCATCTACGGGCTGCCGGCCTGGGCTGAGGCCCCGTACTTCACGGGCCGGGAGCGGGCCGCGCTCGCCTTCACCGAGACCGTCACCCTGCTGGCCGACAGTCATGTTCCTTCGGCCGCCTACGATGCGGTGGCCGCCGAGTTCAGCCCCGACGAGGTCGCGGCCCTGGTAGCCCTGATCGTCGCGATCAACGCGTGGAACGCCATCGCGGTCAGCACCCGGGCCTGGATGCCCGGCTCCTATGAGCTCTGACGGCAAGTCCGGGCGCGCTGCCGGGACCAGCGCGGGCCGCGTGGCCCGGGCCGGGCTTACTCCCCTTCCGAGTCGTACCTGAAGCCGTCCAGGAAGCGGCGGAACACCCCGCCCTCCCTGGTCAGCGGCGGTGCGGGCGGGGGCGCCTCGGGGCGTTCCCGCCCGACGGGGTCGTCATACTCGGTCCGGGCGATGGCGTCCACGACCTGGTCCTCATCGAACTTCGCCGAGCCGGGGATCTTCGGCACGAAGCCGACCAGGTCGCCGTCCAGTAGCACCTCGGCCTCCAGGGACGCCGTCCCTTCCAGGCCCCACATCGCCTCCCGGCCATCACCAATCTCGACGCGAACCCCGTAGACATCGGTAGCCGAGTTCTCCAGATGCGCGTTGATGCCGCGATCCCGCAGCAGATCGGCGACCCGCCGGGCCAGGTTCTCGTCCATGTGCCCAACCTATCTGCGCCGGGGCCCGGGCCGGGAAATCGCTGGCGTCAGGGCCGGCGGTTTGGTTTCGTGATCGGTGTGACCGAGTTTTCTGATCCGGCGTTCTATGGTGACCGCTGGGCGGCCATTTATGACCAGCAGCACGCTGACGTCGACGCCACTGTTACCGCTGAGTTCCTGGCCGGGCTGGCGGGGGGCGGCGGGGCGGCCGGCGAAGCCGGCGAGGGCGGTGGAGCCGGGGCGGCCGGGGGCGGCGGGGCGGCCGAGGGCGGTGGAGCCGGGGCGGCCGGGGGGGGCGGGGCGGCCGGGAGCCGCGGCCGGGTGCTGGAGCTGGCCATCGGGACGGGCCGGGTGGCGCTGCCGCTGGCGGCCCGCGGCATCCGGGTCGAGGGCCTCGACGCCTCGGCGGCCATGGTGGAACGGCTCCGGGCCAAGCCGGGCGGCGCGGCCATCCCGGTCACCATCGGTGATATGGCGCAGCTGCCGGTCGAGGGCTCGTTCAGGCTGGTGTACCTGGTGTTCAACACGCTGTTCGGGCTGCTGACCCAGGACCGGCAGGTCGCGTGCTTCCGGAACGTCGCCCGGGTGCTCGATCCGGACGGCGTATTCGTCATCGAGTGCTTCGTCCCCGACCTGGCCCGGTTCGACCGGGGCCAGCGGGTCCAGGTGGTGGCCGTGACCGAGGACTCCGCCACCGTTCAGCTGTCCGTGCACGACTCAGCCGAGCAGCGCATCACGATGCAGATCGTGACGCTGGACGGCGATGGGATGCACCTGCGTCCCATCGCGATCCGCTATGCGTGGCCGAGTGAGCTGGACCTGATGGCCGAGCAGGCCGGCCTTCGGCTCCGGGAGCGCTACGGTGACTGGAACCGGCAGCCGTTCGATTCCGGCAGCGCCCGGCATGTCTCGGTGTACCAGCGGGCCTGACCGGCAGGCAGAATGTAGTGGTGGCCCCGTACCCGGTAAACCAGCCCGCGGCGAGCGTGGGGTAGGCGTGCCGGACCGGACGGCCATGGCGGCGAACCTGGCTTGCTTCCCGCGCATCGCGGCGCACCGGCCGGGTCTGAAGGGGGCGTCGGTGGCGGTCTGCATCCTGCTCCGCCAGGACGTGCACACGCTGCTGATTACCAGGCGGGCGCCGGGCCTGCGGGCCCACCCGGGTCAGTGGGCGCTGCCCGGCGGCGGCCGCGATCCTGGCGAGTCAGGGCCGGACGCGGCCCGCCGTGAACTGCGCGAGGAGACCGGCGTCACGGTCCCGCCCGCGGACGTCCTCGGGGTACTCGATGACTACGTCACCCGGTCGGGCTACCTGATCACTCCGGTGGTGATGTGGGGCGGCCCGGTGAGCCCGGCGATGCGGCCAGCCGCCAGCGAGGTGGCCCAGATATACCTGATCCCGCTGGCCGATCTCGATGTCCAGCCCCGGCTGCTGAGTATTCCCGAGTCTGACTCGCCGGTCATCCAGCTGCCGCTGCTTGGCCGGTACCTGCACGCGCCCACGGCCGCCATCGTCTACCAGTTCTGCCAGGTGGCGCTGCACGGCCGTACCGTCCGGGTGGCCCACTTCGAGCAGCCGGTTTTCGCCTGGAAGTAAGACCGTCAGGTAGTCGCGGCCCAGGCCTGGGCCCAGGTGTCCAGCGGAGCGATGGCGGCGCTCAGGGATCGCCCCGTCTCGGTCAGCGTGTAGCGCTCGTCGCCGGACCGGTCGATGAGGCCCGCGGCCGACAGCTCTGTGAGCCGCTGGTACAGCACGCTGCTGGACATCCCGTCGCAGCGCTGCCGCAGGTCGCGGGCGCCGACCGGGCCATCGCGCAGCTCCCAGAGCACCCGTAGCGCCCAGCGGCGGCCGAGCAGGTCCAGCGCGGCCATCAGCGGCCGCCCGGTGACCGAGCCCCGCACCCGGCGGCCTGCCCGCGGCGTTTCAGCCATCTGCGGCACCTCCCCGATTCCCGCTTGCGGTTTCTGAATCCGAAACGATATCGTAACGTCATCATGTTTCTAAATCAGAAACTTGGAGATCCGATGAGCCGTATCAGCCCGCTCCAGCCTCCCTATGAACCGGAGACGGAGCAGCTTCTGCAGCGGATGATGCCGGCCGGCGTGCCGCCGATCGCGCTGTTCCGGATGTTCGCCAGGAACCTCACGATGACCCGGGCGATGCATCCCTGGGGAGCCTACGAGCTAGGCCGTCATTTCACGCTCGGCCTGCGTGACCGGGAGATCGTCATCGACAGGACCTGCGCACGGACCGGCTGCGAATACGAATGGGGCGTCCACGTGCGGTTCTTCGCCGCCCGCGCCGGCCTCACCGGCGAGCAGGTCATATCCCTCACCCACGGGCAGCCCGGCGACCAGTGCTGGCCACAGTCGCGGGACCGGCTGCTCATCATGGCCGCCGACGTCCTGCACGCCACGGGGGACGTTCCCGACGATCTGTGGGCCGAGCTGTCCGCCACGTTCAGTGAGGCGCAGCTCATTGACCTGCTGCTGCTGGCCGGCTGGTATCACGCCATCAGTTACGTCGCGCGGGCCACCCGCCTGCCGCCCGAGCCGGGCGCCCCGACGTTCGCCTCGGTCACCGGGGCCGGGGCCCGGCCGCGCGCGGCTAGTTAGGAGATGCTCAGACCGCCGTCGACGGGCAGCGTGACGCCGGTGATGTAGCTGGCGGCGTCGGAGGCGAGGAACACGATGGCGGCGGCGACCTCCGCGGCCTGGCCTGGCCGCTTGGCCGGGATCGCGCCGGTGACGCGGTCGGTGTAGCCGGGCGGGTAGGCCTGCGTCATCTCGGAGGCGAACAGCCCGGGCGCCACCGCGTTGACCCGGATGCCCTTGCGCGCGGTCCACTGGGCCGCCAGGTCCCTGGTCAGCCCGAGCAGGCCGGCCTTGGAGGCCGCGTAGGCGGCCTGCGGCAGGCCGGCGCTGACCAGGGCGAGCACGCTCGACACGTTGATGATCGATGAGCCGGCCGGCATGACCCGCGCGGCGGCCTGCGCCATCCAGTAGCAGCCCTCGAGGTTGATCTTGAGCACCGACCGGAACTGCTCCGGGGTCTCCAGCGAAGCCGGGACGGCGGCCCCGACGCCGGCGTTGTTGACCAGGATGTCCACCCGGCCGAGGGTCCCGACCGTCTGCTCAATGAGCCGCTGGCAGAACTCCGGCCGCCGTACATCGGTCGGCACCGCGAGCGCCCGCCGCCCGGCCGCCTCGACCAGCCGGGCCGTTTCGGCCAGCCGGTCCGGCCGCCGGGCGCCGAGCGCGACGTCGGCGCCTGCCTCGGCGAGCGCCTGCGCGGCGGCCGCGCCCAGGCCGGAGGAGGCCCCGGTCACCACGGCGACCTTGCCGTTCAGCTGAAACTTCTCCAGGACGGTCATCGGCCCGCGCCACCGTGCGGGAGCCCGGCCACCGCTGCCATGACTGCCACCTGCCCTAGTTGCGGGCGAGCCAGAACGACCCGCCGTACGACTCCAGGCTGCGCCGCCGGGCGGGCCGCCCCCAGGGCCGTTGGTCCCCGCCCTCGAAGGCCTACGGCAGGCCCGGCGCTTCGCCGGGCCCGGACGGCCACGACTTCGTCGTTCTCGCCGGCCCTGACCGCCACCACTGCTGCGTAGTCGGCCCTAGCTGCCCGCCGCCTGGCCCCGCACCGCCGCGAACCGTTGCCGGGCCAGGTCGAGCTGACCGATGATGTGCGCTTTGACGTCCTCGCTCAGCGGGGTATCCGGCCTGGCGATGAGCTCGCGCAGTACCGGCACCAGCGGGGCGTACTTGGCGGCCAGCTCGGCGACCTTGGGCCCAGTGGTGTGCACCAGGCCCACGCCGTTGTCGGTGAAATCAGAGGCCTTGATGATCCGGGCCCAGGGACTGGCGGCCAGGCTAACCATTACGTGCTCGCGGTACTGCTCGTGGTGGTCTCGCCCCGGCTCCCAGTCCGGGTTGGTGACCGCGCTGACCAGGGCCGCGACCCGGTCCCCGAACTGTGCCGCGAGCACGGCCAGGGCCGCGCGCTGGCCGGCTCCGCCGGACAGCTCCGCAGCGTGGTCTTCGACCGCGTCGTGCAGCAGGGCGGCGCAGATCACATCGGGGTCGGTGATGCGGTAGTAGCAGATGATCCGGATGGCGACCCGCAGCAGGTGATTGAGGTAGGGCTCACGCTGTCGCCGGTCGGCGGCATGCAGCCGGGCGGCGAGGTCCAGCGCCCGGCCCAGTCGTTCCTGGTCCGCCTCGGCCAGGCTGGCCATCTCGATCGCGAACCGGTCCCGCAGCCCGGCTTCGCCGTCCCGGGCCGTGATCGCGTGCAGCGGCATGGCGGCCAGGAGCCGCCGTTCGCCGGGGTCCATGCCGCCACTATGCCCGGGCCGGCGCCCGGCCGCCACATGTCGCCAGCGTGACCGGTGTGGTTCGCCTTGACTGCGGGTCGGCGACCGTGGACGCTGGCCTGACAGCGCCGCCGCCCGACTAAGGTGAAATGGTTGGGTTGCCTGACCCTCCGGGAGATGGGTGCAAGATGGGCCAGTCGCAGTCTGAGCAGTCCGGATACAGCGGCAAGCAGATCAAGGTTTTCCTGCTCGACGATCACGAGATCGTCCGGCGCGGCGTCCGGGAACTGCTGGAGGCGGAGCCGGACCTCGTCGTGGTGGGCGAGGCGGGCACGGCCACCTCAGCCTTGGCCCGGATTCCCGCGCTGCGGCCGGATGTGGCCGTGCTCGACGTCCGGTTGCCGGACGGTGACGGGGTCAGTGTCTGCCGCGAGATCCGGTCGAGGATGCCGGAGGTCGCTTGCCTGATGCTGACGTCGTTCGGTGATGACGATGCGCTGTTTGACGCGATCATGGCCGGCGCGGCCGGATACGTGCTGAAGCAGATTCGCGGTACCGACCTGGTCGGTGCCGTGCGGACGATTGCGGCCGGCGAGTCGATGCTGGACCCGGAGGCGGCCAGCCGGGTCATGAAGCGGATGCGTGATCAGGCGGCGCGCTCCGATCCGCTGTCGGGCCTCACCGAGCAGGAGCGGCGCATCCTGGAGCTGATCGGTGAGGGGCTGACCAACCGGCAGATCGGCGAGCGCATGTTCCTGGCGGAGAAGACGGTCAAGAACTACGTCTCCGCCCTGTTCGCCAAGCTCGGCATGGAGCGCAGGACGCAGGCGGCGGCCTACGCTGCCCGCATCTTCGGCGAGGAGGGCCACGGCGAACATCCCCGGGGGAACTGAGCGGGCGCTCGCGGGCCGGGTCAGCCAGCCGGATCAGCCAGCCGGGTCAGCTAGCCGGATCAGCTAGCCGGCGGGCGGCAGCGGAACCCGCCACTCGAGTTCGGTGCCCCCTCCGGGTGCGGGACTGACGCGCAGCTTCCCGTTAAGTTTCCTGGCTCTTTCCTCCAGGTTGGCCAGCCCGCTGCGGCGCTTGGTCGGCCCGATGCCGACGCCGTTGTCGCTGACGGTGAGAATCAGATCCTGGCCCGCCTCGATGCTGACCTCGACCTTGGTTGCGCGGGCGTGCCGCACCGCGTTGGACAGCGCCTCGCGCAGGGCGCGGAGCAGGTGCTCGCCGGTCTCTTCGGGTACCTGCTCGTCCAGGCGGCCCGCCATCCGCAAGGCCGGCGCGAAACCCAGCGGGACGGACATCTCCGCCACGATGTCGAGGATCTGCGCGCGGAGGCCGGGCAGCTGGGTGTCGCTCCTGGAGTGCAGCGCGAAGATCGCCGAGCGGATCTGCTTGATCGTCTCGTCGAGAGCGTCCACGGCCTTGCTGACCCGGCCGGTGGCCTCGGACTCGGGCAGCAGCGCCGCGGTGCCCTCCAGTGACATGCCCGTCGCGTAGAGCCGCTGGATGACCAGGTCATGCAAGTCACGGGCGATCCGGTCCCGGTCCTCGAGCACCGCGAAGCGCTCGACGTCCCTGCGGTGCTCAGCGAGCTCGAGGCCAATTCCCGCCTGGGCGGCGAACGTGATCACCATGTCGACCGCGGCCGGCGCCAGCGGCATCGAGCCCCGGCGGCGTCCGGCGGTCAGGACGCCGCGGACGTTGCCCGGCGCGCCGAGCGGCACGACCACCGCGGGCCCGAGCTTCATGTGCTGGCGGGCGACCTCGGCGACGCGGTCGTCACCGGTGAAGTCCTGCAGGGCCTTGGGCTCCCCGGTGTCCATGACCAGACCGGACACCGAATTGGCGGCCGGCAGCACGAGGCCCAGCGCCTCGGCCGCGCCTTCCCCGCTGGCGTGCTCGATCACCAGATGCTGCCGATGCCTTTCGGGCAGCGCCAGGGCCACCAGGTCCGCGCCCGATATCTCGAGGGCCCGCTGGGTGACCAGCGCCAGGACTTCCTCGGGCTCGGACCCGGAAAGCAGCCGCTGGGTAACCTCGGCGCTGGCCCGCAGCCAGCGCTGCTGCCTGCGGGCCTCTTCATAGAGCCGGGCATTGTCGATCGCCACGCCGGCCGCCGCCGCCAGCGCGACCAGCAGGGCCTCGTCCTCCTCGTCGAACTGGCCGCCGCCCAGCTTCTCGGTCAGATAGAGGTTGCCGTATACGTCGTCGCGGATCCGCACCGGCACGCCGAGGAACGACCGCATCGGCGGGTGGCCCTCAGGGAAGCCGTAGGACCGCGGGTGCGCGGCGATGTCCGGGAGCCGCAGGGTGCGCGGGTTGGTGATCAGCTCGCCCAGCAGGCCGCGGCCCTCGGGCCAGTGGTGAATCTTGCCGATCTCCGTCTCATCCAGCCCGACCGGGACGAACTCAGCGAGTCGGCCGCCCTCGCCGATGATGCCCAGCGCGCCGTACCTGGCATTGACGAGCGTCACGGCCGCCTCAACGATCTGCCGGAGCGCGATCTCAAGTTCCAGGTTCCCGCCCACCGCCATGACCGCCTCGAGCAGCGCATGCGTGCGGTCCCGGGTGGCTAGCACCGCCTGCAGCCGGACTTGCAGCTCAGCGAGGAGTTCATCCAGCCGCATGTGCGGTACTACGGGTCGGCCTTCTGGTGCCTCCACCGGCAACTCCCTGCGTGCTCCGGCAACGTTCTGATCGTACGTGAGCCGCCCCCGGCCAGCCATTTGCGGGCTGAGCCGGCCCAGGATCCTGAGCGGGGCTAACGGGTTCGCGGGCGCCGATCGTCCCGCCGGGGCGGGGACGGAGGTCCGGCAAAGGCGGGACCGCGGGCCCTGCTGGCAGATGGGGAGCCGGCGAGATGCTCTACACAGTAAGGAAAGCGGTTAGCCGGGCCAGGTGGGCCCGGCGCCAACAAGGAGGCATTCAGATGCGCAGGAAGACCTTTGACGCCCTCGCCACGGTGGCCGGGCTGGTTCTCGCGGTCGTGCTGCTAGTCGCGGGCGGATTGCTGTTGTGGGGTCACTCCGTCGTGGACAACCAGGTTCACCAGCAGCTAGCGGCTCAGAAGATCGTGTTCCCCGCCAGCAACAGCCCGGCGATCAAGGCTCCGGAGTTCGCGGCCATGCACCAGTACGCCGGACAGCTCATGACCACCGGTGCCCAGGCTGAGGTTTACGCTGACCACTTCATCGCCAACCACCTGCTGGCCATTGGCGGCGGCAAGACGTACTCGCAGCTGTCGGCACTCTCGCTGGCGCAGCCTAACAACGTGAAGCTGGCCGCCCAGGTGCAGACGATGTTCCGCGGCACCACCCTGCGCAGCATGCTGTTGACCGCATACGGATTCTGGCAGATGGGCCAGATCGCGCTGATCGGCGCGATCGTCTCCTTCATCGGCGCCGGGCTCCTGCTGATCCTGTCCGGGCTGGGCCTGGCGCACCTGCGCCGGACCGCTCCCGAGGCCGAGGTCTTCCCGAAGGTTGCCGCGCACGCAGCAGCCACGGTCTGACCGCCACCTGCTCCTGCCCCCCGCCGTCTACCCAGCGGCGGGGGGCATCCGCATGTCTGAAGCCGGTGATGCCGTGCTCAGGCAACGATCGGGTGCCGGTATGACTTAGGTCCCGAAACGTCAGGCCATCGGGCCCTTTGTCGGGCCGGCTGGGCGTGCCACGTTGCCGATGGCGCCCGTCGCCGGAGATCCGGGCAGGGAGCCGACGGTGCGGACCGGGAACCGAATGGCCTGCGAGCCGCGGAACCCCCCGTGGCCAGGACGGGATGTCCGCAGACCGGCGGCCGTGGCCCGGCACGGCGACGGGTGCCCGGTTTTGCGCGGCCGGCCAGCAGGTCACCAATCCCGGATGGTTGCCGTCTTTGCTTCCGTGCGGCGGGACGAAAGGCCCGAATCGCAATGACCGTAATCCTTGTCCTGCCTCCGGGCCGACGGGATGCTTAGCTAGTACATTTTTCGCCTGACGGATTGCCCGCGTCCGAGGAGCATGCCCATGAGCGTCCATACGATGGCCGCTGGTCCTGTTGCCATCAACCTCGACCAGCCTGGCAGTTACCTGCACTGGTCCATTTTTTATGTGTCCGCCGCAAACCTGGTGCTCATCGCAGTGATGGTGGTGATTTTCGGTGCCGCGCTGCTGCTGCCGTTCCCGAAGGGGCACCGCGAGGAGGCCCCGGCGGCCGCAGCGACCGCGCCGCAGGGCGATGCGGCCGCCGCCAGCGCCACGGCCGTAACCGGCGACGGCACGTCCCGGATGTGGACCTCCCGGGTCCGGCGCTGGGGCCTGCGGACCCTGCCGCCCGACACGCTGCTGCCTGACCGGCAGCCTGCCTATGTGGCGTCCTGGGTCTATGTTTTCGGCGTTGCTTCGCTAGCCGCGCTCGGTGTGGCCATTGCGTCCGGCTTCGCCATCGCGCTCGGTGGTCTCGACTGGTGGCACTACAACCCGGTCGGCCATTTCTTTAACAGCCTGCACCTGTGGAGCGTCGAGCTGTTCATGGCCCTGCTGGTCATCCACCTGTGGGGCAAGTTCTGGATGTCCGCGTGGCGCGGCCGCCGGGCCATGACCTGGATCACCGGGGTGGTCGCGTTCCTCGCGTCCATCGTGGAGTGCTTCACCGGCTACCTGTCCCAGCAGAACTTCGACTCGCAGTGGATCGCTACTAACGGCAAGGACGCGCTCAACGCGGTCGGGGTCGGCGCCTTCTTCAACGTGCTGAACTTCGGCCAGATGCTGCTCTGGCACGTGGTACTCATTCCGGTCGTCCTGGTCGCGCTGGTCGGGGCGCACATTCTGCTGGTCCGGGTGCGCGGCGTCAGCCACCCGCTGCCGGCCAAGCGGGTCGGCTGGCGGGACCGCGCCGGGCGCAAGGCCAGGTCCGCCGCGGACGCGGGCCCCTGGCGGGGGCCGAACCGCAGGTACGACATCCTGAAGGAAGGCACGATCGCGGTGCTGATCACCACCGTCCTGGTCGTGGTGATGGCCGGCGTGCTCTCATCGCCTGACGTGCCTCCGGTCAGCGTGCAGACCTGGGCCCGGGTGGATCCGGTGGGATTCGTCAACACCGCGGCCACCGAGCTGGACGGAACCGGCGGAGCCGCCAGCTACGGGCCGCCCTACAACAACCAGTCCGGTGCCGTGCAGCAGGTCGGCCCGGTCAACTGGCAGAAGCTGGCCGGCATCACCCAGCCGGTGGACGCCGCGAAGGATTTCGTGCTCAGCCCGCTGTCCAAGGTGGCAGCAACGGCGCCCGTGCTGGCCGCCGCGCTGAGTACCTACAACAGCGCATCGCTGGCTCAGCAGCAGAAGTGGGCGTCCGCTTATGACACCGCGACCGCCCCGGGCGCGCACAAGGTGCCCTTCAACAACGGGAACCTGAACCTGCCCGCCGCGGGGCCGGTACCGGTGATGATGTCCTACGAACTGGCCATGGCCAGCAGCGGGGCGCTCGACTCGGACCTGCTGGCGCAACGGCAGTTCTATGGCACCGACTTCACCAAGCCGCTGCTGTTCATCGCGGACGGCGGCTACTACGACACCCAGGCGTCGAACATGCACCTCACCGGTGATCAGTGGGGCGTCATGAACGAGACCGGCAGCTACCCCGGCCAGCCATGGCTATGGCTGTTCCAGCTCTGGTACCACGTGAAGCCGTTCAGCAGCTCGGACAGCGTGGACATCTGGGCCGTCTACCTGACCGGCCTGGCCACCCTGCTGCTGCTGGCCATCCCGTTCATCCCCGGGCTGCGTGACATTCCGGAGTGGATCCCGGTGCACCGGCTGATCTGGCGATCGTGGAACCGGCGGCCGCAGCAGCCCGCCGAGAGCGCCGGACCAGTCGGCAGCGCGACGGCGGGGCGGCCGTAGTTGCGGCCGAGCGGTTGAGCGCCTGCATCGTGCCCGGACCGTGGCCCGGGCACGGTGCAGGCACGGCACAGCACCGTGGCACTGCAGGCACCGTGGGTGCTTCGGGCACCGTGGGTACTTCGGCTCTGCAGGCACTGCAGGCACTTCAGGCACTTCAGTTACTCGGGCCAACCTTTGGACCTTCGTCCCTACCGTCGGCCTGGTCCGGCGGCTAATGTCCGAATTGCCGCCCGAGCGGTCTGGATCGGGAGAGTAAGCCCTGGGGAGGGGTTATGAGCAAGACGATTCTGCTGGCTGTGGACGCGGCGCGGCATGTCCCCGAGAGCCATGTCGCGGCAGCCGTCGCGATGACCCGCGAGCTGAGTCGCGATACCGGTGATCAGGTCATTGTGGCGCACGTGCATGAATTCGCGGTGGGCAGGTTCGGCCGCCTGCAGGTGGATTGCGCGGAGGGTCAGGGCGAGAGCCTGGTTGCCGAGATTGTCGCTGATCTAAGGTCGGTCGGGATCACCGCTGAGGGAACCGTGCGCGAGGCCGATTTCGGCCATGTGGCGAGAAAGATCCTGGCCATTGGCGACGAATACGACGCGCGAATGATTGTGCTTGGTTCCAGCGGGCGAACTGACATGCCGCATCTTCCCTTTGGCAGCGTCTCGCACCGGCTGATGCACCTGGCCGCCCGCCCGGTTCTGATCGTGCCCCGGCAGGCGCACGTCACGGAGGTCCCCGACCAGGCCGCCACCGCGGCAGCGACCGGCTAGCGAGCGCCAGCGACCGGCTAGCGAGCAGTCGGTGGCCAGCCAGCGGTCGGTTGGCGACTGGGTTTGAGCGGCGGCCAGCCCGTCAGCGGCGGCCAGCCAGTCAGCGGTCGGTTAGCGACTGGTTTGAGCGGCGGCCAGCCTGTCAGCGGCAGTGCCTAGTCGTCGCTGACCATGATGCCCATCGTCTGAGCCAGCAGCGGGGCCAGGTACCCGAGCTGAGCGGTGCTGATGGTGGCGCCGCGCAGTGAATCAGGACCGATGATGACGCCGAGGTCCGCGTCCCGCAGATCGGTGGCCTCCATCCGGGCCCGGCCGAAATCTGCCCGGGTCAGCCGGGACTGCGGGAATGCCGCCCGTCTCAGCGCCGCCCCGCCGAAGTCCACGTCGCTCAGCTCGCAACCGTCGAACCGCACCTCGGCCAGCACGGCGTCGCGGAAGTTCACCGAGTCGAGCTTGCAGCCGCGGAAGGTAACCCTGCGCAGCTGTGCCCCGAATGCCTCGACGCCCGCGGCCAGGCACCCGGCGAAGGTCACGTCCGTCCATTCGGTCTGGGCCAGGCTCGTAGTGATCAACCGCACGTCACGGAGCCAGACGTCGCTGAACCTGGCCCGCTGAAAACGCCCGCCCTGGACGGACACCCCGGTGAAAGCGCACTCGATGAACCGGCTGGCGGTCGCCTGTGGCTCGTCGAAGCTGAGCTGGTCGAAATGCGCGCCGTCATATTCGCCGTCTGCGGCCAGCCCGTCCTGGGCCGGCGTCAGGCTGGCGGCGAAGGGCAGGTCGGCGAGCTCATGCCAGTCGGTTTGGTGGCCCATGGCCCTAGCGTGCCAGCCCGGAGCGGCCGCCGCACCGGGCGTAACCTGATCACATGCGGGCATGGGTGGTGCATCAGCCGGGTCCGATGGCGTCGCAGCCGTTGCGGCTGATCGAGCGCCCCGAGCCGGAACCGGGACCGGGCCAGCTGCTGATCAAGGTGGTGTGCTGCGGAGTCTGCCGCACCGACCTGCACCTGGCCGAAGGCGACCTCGACCCGAAGGCGCCTGATGTCACGCCCGGTCACGAAGTGGTCGGAACGGTCGAGGCGACCGGGCCGGGCGTGGTCCGGTTCGGAACCGGTGACCGGGTGGGGGTCGCGTGGCTGGCCGGAACCGACGGCGCGTGCCGGTATTGCCGTCGCGGCCAGGAGAACCTCTGCCCGCGGTCGGTCTACACCGGCTGGGATATCAATGGCGGCTACGCGGAGTACCTGGTAGCCGCGGATGCCTACGTGCACCGGCTGCCCGCCGGGTTCAGCGACGTCGAGCTGGCTCCGCTGCTCTGCGCCGGGATCATCGGATATCGGGCGCTGCGCCGGGCCGAGCTCCCCCCGGGCGGCAGGCTCGGCGTCTACGGGTTCGGCGGCTCCGCGCACCTGACCGCGCAGATCGCGCTGGCCCAGGGGGCCACCGTGCACGTCTTCACGCGCGCCGCCGCCGCCCGTGAGCTGGCTCTCGAGCTGGGCGCCGCGTCGGCTCAGGACTCCTACGACCCCGCACCCGAGCCGCTCGACTCCGGGATCATATTCGCGCCCGTCGGCGACGTCGTGCCCCCCGCCCTGGCCGCCCTGGACCGCGGCGGCACCCTCGCGATAGCCGGGATCCATCTCACCGACATACCGTCGCTGGACTACGCGGAGGACCTTTTCCAGGAGCGGACGCTGCGCAGCGTGACCGCGAACACCCGCGGTGACGCCGATGAGTTCCTCCGTCTCGCGCAGCAGCTGAGGCTGAAGGTCACCGTAACGCCTTATCAGTTCAGCCAGGCCGGCCAGGCGCTCGCCGATCTCGCGGCCGACCGGGTAACCGGCGCCGCCGTGCTGTCCATGTGAGCCTGCGGCCGGTCCGATGACCCTGACGGGCGGGGCCCGGGTGACCGGCAGCGGATGGACCACAGGCCATCCCAAAACGGGCCCTTAGGCCTGGTCGTCTGCGGAGAATGTCGCTACCAGCGGGTCCCGCGCGCGTGTGACGCTGTGGCCATGTTTCCCGGATACAGCCCTCGCCCGACACGCTACGTCATCTGGCGCCGCGCGGAACCAGCCGCAAGCGCTTGCAGATCCGGAAAAGTGGATCACGAACCTGATCGCCGCCGAGCGGGCGTGCTGCTGCTCCGCCAGGCCGACCACGGTGGCCGTCCTGCCGCCCCGGCCAGGCCGGGCCGAGCCGGTCGATCTCCTGTTCTGCTACCACCATTACCGGCAGACGCAGGCAGGCCTGGCGGCGGTCGGCGCGGAGATTCACAAAGCACCCTCCTAAACCGGCCAACCGTGGCTCGACCCGGTTCGGGCCCGGTTCGGGCTTGGCTCGGGCCCGGTTCGGCCCGATTCGACCCGCCGCCGTTGCCCCGCGGTCTTCGCGCCGCCCAGTCAGCCGCCGGGGGGATGGCTGTATGAGCGGCTATGTGCCGTTGCTGCGCAATCAGCAACAGCGCTGCGCCATCGCCGCTAACGACGCCGACCGGAAGGCCGCGCTCAGCCAGGGGAACGCGGGCCAGTCACTATCCGCAAGGCCAGACTCAGGCTCAGCCGGGGGGCCGGTACGGCCGGACCGGCCGCCAGACGTCGTCGGGCCCGTGCGGGCGTATCGCTTCAAGCGCCCGGCGCACCGGCCCGGTCATAGGCTCCCGTTGGTCGCCGGCACCGATCGGTTTGTCTTCGCTGGTGTCGATGTCGATGGCCTCGGGCCAGGGCTCGGCCGCCGCTGTCATCTGGGCGGCTACGGCGGGATACGCATCAGACACCCCGTCGCGCCTGCGGCTCATCCGCTGCGCCGACAACCGGGCGGGCGCGACGCAGCGCAATTGGACGAGATCAGCGTGGGCCGCCTCGGCGACCGCCAGGGCGGCGCGGCGCTGCCGCGCCGACAGCCAGGAGGCGTCGAGGATCACCGACTCGCCCATGGCCAGCAGCCGGGCCGCCCGGCTGAGCAGCTCGCGGTAAGTGCGCTCGGTCCATTGCGGCGCATAGATCCCGTACCCATAGCCGGCCGCAGACGGCTCGCCGGGACCGACCCCGGCTAGCTCCTTGCGGACCCGGTCACTATTAAGAACGGCGAAGCCAAGCCGGTCAGCCAGCGCCCCGGCGATGACCGACTTGCCAGTGGCCGGCAGGCCGCCGATCAGCACCAGCGTCACCGCGCCGGCTCGCAGGTGCCGCAGCGTCATCGCGGTGAGCTGCCGAGCCTGGGCCGCGGAGTGCGGGTCCCCCTGGCTGGCCTGGATGCAGGCGACCTTGGCGCGCACGAACGCCCGGTAGGCCACGTAGTGGTGGCGCAGCGCGGTCGGCGCCGGGTCACCGGAGAACTCCAGGTACCAGCGGGTGAACTGGTCGGCCAGCGCGGGCTCGCCAAGCCGCTCCAGGTCCATGGCGAGAAAGGCAGCGTCGTCCAGGCCGTCCAGCCAGCGCAGCCGGTCATCGAATTCCAGGCAGTCCAGGAACCGGGGCCCGTCATCGAGGCAGAAGATGTCGTCGGCCAGCAGGTCACCGTGGCCGTCGACGATGCGCCCGGCGGACATCCGCGCGCTCAGCAGGTCCTCGCGCCCGGTCAGGAACCGCTCGGTCAGCCGCTGCGCGGCGTCGATGTCGCTGCCCCGCAGCACCTGGCCGGCCAGCAGCCGGACCTGCTCATAGCTGGCCGTCCACCGGTTACGCAACGCGCTGGCGCTGCCCTGCTCGCAGATCTGCGGGGTGTGCGGCGAAGCGGCGTGCTGCGCGGCCAGGATCCGCGCCGCCTGCCGCAGCGGGCCGGTTACCGGCACGCGATCACTGATCAGGGTCGATAGCCGCCGGTCGGCCGGCATCCTGCGCATCACCACCAGGTGCTCGCGACCGCAGCCACCCGGGCCGCTGACCTCGGCTACGCCCAGGTACACATCAGGTGCGAACCGCCGGTTGAGCTCGACCTCCCGGCGGCACGCCGTCTCCCTGGCCTGGGGCTCGCTGAAGTCAAGGAAGCCGAGGTTCACCGGCCTCTTCAGCTTGTACGCCCGGTCACCCACGAGGAACACCACGGCCGAGTGGGTCTGGCGGAGGTCAGCGTACGGCAGCACTGCCGTCAGGTCCCGCCCGGGTTCACCGGATCGCTGCGCCCGGGCTGGGCCGCTCGAGAATGTCCTCGATCGGCCGCCGCGGCGTCTGGGCTGCGGGCGGCCCGTAGCCCACCCGGAGAATGATCTGCGGGTACTCCGGCCATGGCCACCAGTCGCGGGCGCCGCCTCTGTCATGCAACTCCATCGGCTGGTACAGGAACGAGGTCGCTACGCCATGCCGGGTGGCGGCCAGCAGCACCCGCTGCAGGGCCTGCCCGGCCCGCAGCCAGTCGGCGGGCTCATCACGAGCCGTGGACAGCACGGCAAGCTGCGGCATCCGCTCGAAGCTGGCGGTCGGCCGCGGCAGGCCCGGCGCGGCGTACGACAGATCGCGCACCGGCGGCGGGCCGTGGTCCGGTTGGGCGCCCAGCGCGGCCGCCGGGATTCCGTCGGTCGGGCTCCCGCCCAGCCATTTCGCGAGTTCAACCCGGTGATCGAAGTCATCGGCCAGCTCCTGGCTGGCCGCGTCGGCGATCTGCAGGACGGTGCCGGTGTCGCTGCCGCTGAGCATCCGCAGGACCGCGTACTCGGACCCGGCTTCCTGTTCGAGGTCGATCAGCACCGAGTCAGCAACGAGCCGCTCGGAGAACGGCTCCCGGTTGGTATGCCGCAGGCCGATCGCGTCGAACATCTCATGCTCGGCCAGGCTCGCCTGGCGTCCCTCGGTCAGCTGCGCCGACGCCAGCAGGGTCGGCTCGCCGCGCGGATTGGGCAGCGGCCAGATCAGCGCCTTGCTGCCGGACATCCGGATGGCCAGTCTCATGTTGAACAGCGCGGCACCGCAGCTCAGGTGGAGGGCACGGCCATGCGGGTCGGCGACCCACAGCATCCGGTCCGGATCGCCGTGCAATTCAATGACGTCATCGCTGACGACCTTGATCAGCCACGGCTGGGTGTTATGGATCGATGGCGCGGCACCGGCTGCGCCGATGATCCGGCGCAGGATCCCGTCTTCTGCGAGGGGCCGGTA
Organism: uncultured Actinomycetota bacterium; assembly: GCA_963775745.1. Classification (GTDB taxonomy): domain Bacteria; phylum Actinomycetota; class Actinomycetes; order Streptosporangiales; family Streptosporangiaceae; genus DATBGO01. The sequence goes on along the minus strand of CAVZKE010000028.1, from coordinate 40,548 downwards.
CACGTCTGCACCTCCTGAAGTTCTGACCCGCTTGGGGGTCAGCGGCTTATAGCTGTGCGCCGACGATCGCGGCGAGGTCCGCGAGGCGGCAGGTGTACCCCCATTCGTTGTCATACCAGCCGAAGATCTTGGCTAGGTTGCCGGTGGCCTGAGTCAGGCCCGAGTCGAAGACGCACGACGCCGGGTCGCCGACGATGTCGCGGGAAACCAGCGGGTCGGTGCTGTAGCGCAAGATGCCGGCCAGCGGGCCGGCCGCGCCGGCCTGCTCGAAGGCATGGTTGACTTCCTCGGCGGTGATGTCCCGGCTCAGCACCGCGGTCAGGTCGGTCAGCGATCCGTCCGGCACCGGCACCCGCAGTGCCACCCCGTCCAGGCGGCCGGCCAGCTCGGCGATGACCGCGCCCGTGGTGCGGGCCGCGCCGGTGGTGGTCGGCACGATGCTGATGGCGGCGCTGCGCGCCCGGCGCAGGTCCTTGTGCGGAGCGTCCAGCAGCTGCTGGTCGCCCGTGTACGCATGCACAGTGGTCATGAGCCCCCGGACCAGGCCAAAGTTATCGTTCAGCACCTTGGCCATGGGGGCCACGCAGTTGGTGGTGCAGGACGCATTCGAGATGACGTCGTGCTGCCGCGGGTCGTAGTCACCATCGTTGACGCCGACCACGACGGTCAGATCCGCGTTCTTCCCCGGAGCTGAGATCAGCACCTTGCGGGCGCCGCCCTTCAGGTGGATAGCGGCGTCGTCCCTGGACCGGAACCGCCCGGTGGACTCGATCACGATGTCGGCGCCGATCTGACCCCAGTCGATCCCGGCCGGGTCCTGGCATGAAGACACCGCGATCGGCTTACCGGCCACGATGATCGAGTCACCGGCGTACTCGACGGTGGCGTTCATGCGACCGTAGGTTGAGTCGAAGTCGAGCAGGTGCGCGAGCGCGCGCGCATCCGTAATGTCATTGATCGCGACGACCTCGATGTCACCGCGCTCCACGGCCCGGCGTACGAAGGTCCGGCCGATCCTGCCGAAACCGTTGATCCCCACTCGGGTGGTCATCTGCCTTCCCTCCTCGGCGGCCTGGCTGAACCCGCGGTTGCTGTGCTGCCGGGCTGTCGCCCGCACGGTCACGGGCGGTCATGCCGCTACCTGGCCATGATCGCTACCGGCTGGCCGGGCGTGCCATGGGCATAGGCCATCTGCTGACGGGTCCTTCGGCCCTGTACCAGGCGAGCTGGCCCGATCAATGGGGGGCTCTGCGGGCTTAACGGGGCCCCGGCTGGCCTAACGGGCTTAACGGGCTCGGCGGGCTCGGCGGGCTTAACGGGGCTTAACGGGCTTTGACCAGATGACCGCGGGCCCCGGGGCAGGCTGTTCGGCCTGCTGCTCCGGGGCCCGCGGTGCCGCGCTACAGCGGCCGGCGGTATGCGGTTATTCGTCCGAAGGAACGACGACGACCGGGCACTTCGCGTGATGCACCACCTGGCTACTGGTCGACCCGAGCATGAGCTCGGCGAATCCGCCGCCGCCCCGCCTGCCGACCACCAGCAGATCGGCATCCTGCGACGCCTCAATGAGTGCCTGGGTCGCGATGCCAGTGACCGCGCGCACCGTCACCGAGGCAGGCTTCGCCTCGCCGAGTCCCTCCGCCGCCTTGAGCGCTGCCGCCTCGGCCGCCTGCTGCGCCTTCTCCCGGTCGCTCTCATCAGCCGGGAGAACCACCGCGTGACCCGTCCAAATGTTGGAAGCGACCTCATAAACGGTCAGCACGGTCACCGGCGCATGCCGGATGCCCGCCTCTTTCAGCGCCCAGTCAAGCGCAGGCTGGGCGTGGTGGGAGCCGTCCACGCCTACCGTAATTCCAGGCATCGCCCTCACTCCTTCTATTAGGGCCACTGCTGGCGGCCCGGGAATATCCAGAAACAGTATCGCGGTGAGGAGTGAGGGAAACCAGAGGCATTGGGGTAGCCGGGGGAGAGCCGTTGGTCCCAGGCCGTGGCATGCTTGCTGCCTGGACCCTGATCCGGGAGGGCGATCATATGAGCGGACGACCGCCAGCCTGCCTGTGCACCGCGCCGGGGGCCCGGCGGTGACGCATCGAGGCGATCGCATCCTGCAGGCCAAGGGACTGGCCCGGGTCGAAGGCGAAGGCTCGATGTACGTGCGGGTCAGCGGCGGCCTGGTCGACGAGGTGCGGCTGGACATTTACGAGCCACCGCGGTTTTTCGAGGCTTTCCTGGCGGGCCGGTCCTACACCGAGCCACCCGACATCACCGCCCGGATATGCGGGATCTGCCCGGTCGCCTATCAGACCAGCGCCTGCCAGGCCATTGAGGATGCCTGCGGAGTTCGCCTCGACGGGACGCTGGCCGGCCTGCGCAGGCTGCTGTACTGCGGCGAATGGATCGCCAGCCACGCGCTGCACATCTACATGCTGCATGCGCCCGACTTCCTCGGCTATCCGGGAGTAGTCGAGATGGCCCGCGACCACCGGGAGATCGTGGAGCGCGGGCTGGCCCTGCGACGGGCCGGAAACGCGATCATGGAGCAGCTGGGCGGCCGGGCCGTGCATCCGGTCAATGTCCGGCTCGGCGGCTTCTACCGGGTGCCGTCGGCGAGCGAGCTCGGCCCGCTGGCCGCGTTGCTACGCGACGCGCTGGCGGGCGCGCTGGACACGGTGCAGTGGGTGTCGGGTTTTGATTTCCCCGACTTCAGCTGCGATCACGAGCTGCTCTCCCTGCAGCAGCCCGGCAGCTATCCGATCGAGCAGGGCGTGCTGGTCAGCACCGGCGGGCTGGCCTTCCCGGCCGCCGAGTTCGAGCAGCACGTGATCGAGGAGCAGGTGCCGCACTCCACGGCGCTGCACGCCCGGCTGGCCGGTCACGATGGCCCGTACCTAACCGGGCCGCTGGCCAGGTACAGCCTCAATGCGCAGTGGCTCACGCCGCTGGCCACCGAGGCCGCCCGGGCGGCCGGGCTTGGCGCTCAGTGCCGTAACCCGTTCCGCAGCATCGTGGTCCGGGCCGTCGAGGTCGTTTGCGCGATCGAGGAAGCGCTGGCGATCATCGAGGCATACCAGCCGCCGGATCAGCCGTTCCAGCCGGTGGCTGCGCGGGCCGGCACCGGGTACGGCGTGTCCGAAGCACCCCGGGGTGTCTTGTATCACCGATACGATCTCGATGCGGCGGGTATCGTCCGGGCCGCCCGTATCGTGCCGCCTACCTCGCAGAATCAGGCGGCGATCGAAGACGACCTGCGCGGTTTCGTGCGGGACCGGATCGACCTGGACGACGAAGCGCTGACCGCTCAGTGCGAGCAGGCCATCCGTAACTACGATCCGTGCATCTCCTGCGCTACCCATTTCCTGCACCTGTCGGTGGACCGGGGATGACCGGCCGGGTGGTGGTGATCGGGGTCGGCAATGAGTTCAGGCGTGATGACGGCATCGGCCCCGCGGTGCTGGCCAGGCTCCGCGGCCAGGTTCCCGCCGCGGTCGAATTGCTGGTCAGCGACGGCGAGCCGGCCCGGCTGATCGAGGCCTGGTCCGGGGCGGACCTGGCGGTGGTGGTGGACGCGGTGCGGGCCGACCCCGCCGAACCAGGCCGCCTGCACCGGCTGGTCCTGGACGAGACCATCCCGCCCGGGCTGCACCGGGTCAGCTCGCACGGCCTGGCGCTGGGCGACGCGGTCGGGCTGGCCCAAGCACTCGGCCTGCTGCCGGGCCGGCTGATCGTGCACGCCGTGGAGGCCGCTGACCTCGGCCCCGGCCCCGGTCTGTCGCCGCCGGTGGCGGCGGCGGCCGCCGCGCTCGCGGCGGCGGTCGTGGCCGAGGTGACAGCGGGCCGCTGACCCCGGGCCGGAAGTCCTGCGGCAACGATCCGATGGCCCCTGTCCGGCCGGCCGGTGATGTGATCGACTGGGGTGGTCGCTAATACCTGGGACTCGAGCACAGGGAGCGAACATGAGCCGTCGGGAAGCACATCTGGACGCGATGCTCCGTCACCTGGGAGCTACCTACTATCAGACCCTGTACGGCCGTGGGACCGCTGCGGATGTCGCCAAGGCGGTCGACTCGGTCACCGCGCAGGAGGAATCCGAGGGCATCAGTAAGCCTCCCGCGGCCGGGAGCCGGGCGGCCGCCGCGGGGCCGGCCTGCCAAGCCGCCGCCCGCGGACCGGGCGGTGGCGGGTCCGTGACGTCATGAGAACGGACGTCATTACCGCTCAGAAGGACGACACCTACAAGCGGCTCGCGAGCCTGATGAGCGAGCATAAGGTGGGCGAGATACCGGTGCTGGGCCGGGACCGCCAGGTAGCCGGCGTGGTGTCCGAGGCCGATCTGATCCGCAAGCAGGAGCGGCACTACCGCCGCGCCGGAACCGGCCTGCGGAGCCGCACCCGGCATGAGCGTGCCCAGGCCGAAGGCCGCAGGGCCGCCGAACTGATGACGGCGCCCGCGATCACGATTCACCCCGACGCTCCGATCGGGGCGGCGGCCAGGCTGATGAACGGGCACCACATCAAGCTGCTGCCGGTCGTCGACCCAGCGGGAAAGCTGATCGGCGTCGTGACCCGCGGTCACCTGCTGAGCGTCTTCCTGCGGCCGGACGACGACCTGGCCGGCGAGGTCCGAGCCGTGCTCAGCGATGTCTTGCTGGACGACGCCGACGCCGTCACGGTGGCGGCGAACGATGGCGCGATCACGCTGTCCGGGACCTTGTCGTCCGACCTGGTCCAGGTCGCGGCGCGGCTGGCTGGCGACGTGGACGGCGTCGTGACCGTCGTCAACAAGCTGACCGTCGGGTCGGCGCGGAGCGGGGCCACGCCGGTTTAGCCAAGTCTGACTGGGGCGAGCGGTATCTGAGCCGGGCTCCGGCGCCGTATCAGGTGCCGGGCCGGTGGCCGGATCGATCGCCGGGCCCGGGGCCGGGCTAGACGCCTGGCCGGCGGCCTGCCTGGCGGGCCGCGCTGAACTCCGGTGCCGCGACGTTGAAGGTCGCGAACACCCGGTCCACGTCCGGCGCCGTCATGCCGAGCAGGCGCAGCGTGGGAATGAGGGCCGCGGTGTTCGGTTCCGCGATCGGGCCGAAGCAGCCATAGCAGCCCCGGCCGTAGGCCGGGCAGATGGCACCGCAGCCGGCCTGGTGACCGGCCCGAGGCAGGGCGTCCCGTGCGCGACCATGACACAGGGGGTGCCGCGCCCCTTGCACTCATAGCACACGCTGTGTCCGGGAATGCGCGGCTTGCGGCCCGCCAGCATGGCCGACAGCAGCTCCAGGAGCTGCCGCCTGTCGATCGGGCAGCCGCGCACTCGAAGTCGACGAGGACGTGATCCGCGATCGGCGTGGAGGTGTCGAGCGTGGCGATGTATTCCGGGCGTGCGTAGACGGCGGCGGTGAAGTCGGCGACGTCGGCGAAGTTCCGCAGCGCCTGGATGCCCCCGGCGGTGGCGCACGCGCCGATCGTGATGAGCGTCCGGGACTGGTCGCGGATCTGCAGGATGCGCAGTGCATCCTCGGCCGTGGTGACCGAGCCCTCTACCACCGATACGTCGTAGGGGCCGGCGCACCTCCGCGCTGGAAGCCTCGGCGAAGTGCGCGATCTCCACCTCCCTGGCCAGGGCGAGCAGCTCGTCCCGGCAGTCGAGCAGGGTGAGCTGGCAGCCGTCGCAGGAGGCGAACTTCCACACCGCGAGCTTGGGTCGGGCCATCTACAGCTCCCTGATAGCGAGCAGCGGGGCGGCCTGGTCAACCCGACCACCGGGCCATCCCGGCACAGCAGCAGCGGGCCGAGCTGGCAGTGCCCGCATTCGGCCATCCCGCAGCGCATGTTCCGCTCCAGCGACACCCGGACCCGGGCGGCCGCCACCCCCCGGCCACACAGCGCCCGGGCCGACAGCCGCATCATCAGCTCGGGGCCGCAGACCATCGCGGTAGTCCGCGCCGGGTCGAGCTCGGCACGGTCGATCAGCTGGGTGACCAGGCCGACGTGACCGGTCCAGCCTGAGCTGGCGCGGTCCACCGTGACGCGCACGTCGGCGCCGCGGTCCCGCCAGCTGTCGAGCTCGGCCGCGAAGACCAGCTCGGCGGGGGAGCGGGCGCCGATCAGGATCAGGATCCGCCGGAACGCGGCGGGCTGGGCGAGCGCGGCCAGTACCGCCGGCCGCAGGGCGCGAGCCCGATCCCGCCGGCCACGATGACCAGGTCCCCGCCGGACGCGGCGGGTACGGCCCAGTCGGTGCCGTACGGGCCGCGGACCCCGATCAGCTGTCCGGGCGCGGCGCCGCACAGCGCCGCGGTCACCGCGCCCACCGAGCGGATGGTCTGGACCAGGCCGGGACCGGCGGGGTCACCGCTGATCGAGATCGGCACCTCGCCGACGCCGAAGGCGTAGAGCATGGTGAACTGCCCAGGCAGGTGGGTCTGGATCGGCTGATCGACGGGCTGCAGGGCGAGCGTGACGGTGTCATGGGTCTCAGCGCGGCGCCCGGCGATCCGGTACCGCGCCGGGAGGGCCGGCGAGATCCCGCTCACTGCGGCTCCCCGGCCGCCTCGGCCCGCAGCGCGGCGACTTCCTCGGTCAGGTCGATGCCGACCGGGCACCAGACAATGCACCGCCCGCAGCCCACGCAGCCCGATGATCCGAACTGGTCGTGCCAGGTGCCGAGCTTGTGCGTGAGCCACTGCCGGTACCTGCTCTTCGGCGAGGACCGCACCGGGCCGCCATGCAGGTAGGAGAAATCGAGGTCGAAACACGAGTCCCAGTGCTGCCATCGCTCGGCGTGCTCGCCAGCCAGGTCAGTGACATCGTCCACGCCCGTGCAAAAGCACGTCGGGCAGGCCATCGTGCAGTTCCCGCAGGACAGGCAGCGGGCCGCGACATCGTCCCAGCGGGCGGCGCCATGGCTGGCCGCCATCAGCTCGTGCAGGATCCCGGCGGGCATCGACCTGCCCATCATGCCCCTGGCCTGCCCCACCGCGTCCCGTGCGCTGGTCACCGTCGCCTCATCAGCTTCCTGGACGGGCACCCCGGCCAGGACCTGCGCTCCGGCCGGGGAGCCGACCTCGACCAGGAACCTGTGCTGCCCTGCACTGACCATTTCGGTCAGCGCCAGGTCGTAGCCGGGGCCGGCCTCCGGCCCGGTCCCCATGGACGTGCAGAAGCACGTCTCGCCTGGTTCGGTGCAGTTCACCGCGATGATGAAGGCGGTTTCGCGGCGCGCGGCGTACCTCGTGGCCGCCGCGGCCCAGCACCTGATCCTGGATACCGATGGCGCGCAGATCGCAGGGACGCACGCCGAAGAAGGCGAACTTCGGCTCGGCCTCGGCGGCCGGTTCGACCTCGAATTCGTCCCCGGCTCGGCGTGCTGACCATAGCTTCTCGCGCGGCGGATGCAGGTACTGCTTCCACGATTGCGGCCCGGCCGCGTGACCGAACGCCGCCTGATCGCCGCGCTGCCGGAGCCGGTAGCCGCCCGGCCCCAGGGTCGACTCCCCAGCCGAACGGGAGCTCACTGGCCGAGTCGAGCTCGGCCAGGACGATCGCGCCATCGCGGACCGTAGGCCCGATCACGAGATAGCCGGCCCGCCGCAGCGCCTCATGCAACTGGGTGAGCGAGCTTGCTTCCATCAGCCGCACGCCAGCGGCATTCGTCGCGTCTGTCACCAGCGTCCGCTCCTCACCTGCCGCTGCGCGAGGGGCCCTGACCGTCCCCGAAGCCGCTCAGTTAGCTCAAGCTATCGCGCAGACGCCCGGTCCGCCCGCTTCCTCCCGCGGCTGGGACGCGAACGTGTCGGACGGGGGGGCGGGACGCCGGCGATGCCCGGGTGGATGCTGGCGGTGCGCGGGTGGACGCCGGGTACCCGGGTGACGCCGGCGGTGCCCGGGTGGACGCCGAGTGCCCGGCTGGGGGCCATCGGTGCCCGGTAGGGACTAAAGGCCTGCCCATGGTCCGCTGGCCGGCGGCCCAAGGTCCTGCGGCAGATGACCGTTGGACCCTGCCCGCGGCGCGGCAGCCGGAGTGTGATCAGTGTGACGGGAAGGACCCGAAGCGAAAGACGCGGGGCTGCGGGGCGCCAGTCCGCACACCGCGCAATCGGGATCCGCGAGAAGCCGGATGGGTCCTTCTCGTCATTTGTCCATAGCAGCGGGGGGCTGACAGATGTTCTACGTCCGGATTCATGGGCGCACCGGCAGCGAGGTCGGCGGTACGGCAGAACTGCTGGCCGCGGCGGCCGCAACCACGGGCCGGGCCGTCCAGGCTGCGGACCGAGCCGGACTTGTCGGCCGGTCCCGGCTGGACCAGCGTGGCGGTGGCGCATTGCCTGATCCAGGACGGCCCGGAGGGCGGTGCCCCGGACGGCAGTGCCACGGACGGCAGTGCCACGGACGGCAGTGCCACGGACGGCGGTGCCCCGGACGGCAGTGCCCAGGCGCCGCTGCACGTGGACGGGCTTATCGTCACTGACCCCGGGCTACTGCGGGGGGCGGAGGTACTTGACGGGATCTGCGCGGAGACCTACGTGCTGGTCAACTCCGCGCGGGGCTTTGGCGACCTGGGCCTGACCGAACATCTACGGGGGCAGTGCCGGGACCGGCTGATGATCCTCCCGGCGGCGGGCCTGCGGATCATCCAGCAGGATGGCTCGCTGCTCAGCGCCATGATGGCCGGCGGGTTCGCGGCACTGGCCGGGATCATCGATCTGGCCGAGGTGGTCGCCGCCATCGGGGACCGCCGGCGCGGCCCGGTGGCTGACGGCCGCGCTTCGGCCGCGCGGGCCGCGCACGATTTCGTCCGGGCCGAGAAGGAAGCGATAGTCGCCGCCTGAGCCGCGATGGGCGCTCAGTGCTGAGCTAGCCCGCGCGTCCCGGTCACCCGGCGCCGGCCCGCTCGCCCTCGACCAGTTCGGCGAGGTCCTGGACGACGATGTCGGCCCCTTCCTGTCGCAATATGTCGGCTTGGCCCATCCGGTCCACCCCGACCACCCAGCCGAAGCCGCCGCTCGCCCCGCGGCCACCCCGGCTTGCGCGTCCTCGTAGATGGCGGCCGCTGCGGGCGGGACGTGAAGCATCCGGGCGGCGGCCAGGTAGGTGTCCGCGGCGGGCTTGCCGCGCAACCGCTCGCGGTCGGTCACCTCCGCGTCCACGATGACCTGGAAGTCGTCGATGAGCCCGGCGGCGGCCAGCACCGCGCGGCAGTTGGCGCTCGCCGAGACCACCGCGCAGCCGCGGCCGGTAGCGATCATGGCGCGCAGGTAGCGGACCGAGCCGGGATACGTCTGCACGCCTTCCTGATCGATCCGGCGCAGCAGGATCTCATTTTTGTGGTTGCTCAGCGCCCGGACGGTCTCGGCCGCCGGGTCATCGTCGTCGCCGCCCTCGGGCAGTTCGATACCCCGGGAGGCCAGGAACGACCGCGCCCCGTCCGCCCGGGGCTTGCCATCCACATATCTGCCATAATCAGAGACTGGATCAAAAGGTACGAACAGTTGTCCGGTCCGGGCCGCGCGCCGCCGCAGGAAGGCATCGAACATCTCCTGCCAGGCCGCGGTATGTACCAAGTCGGTCTGGGTAAGCACGCCGTCGAGGTCGAAAAGACAGGCGCGGATCCCTGCTGGCGTCGCGGGCACCAGGCCAGCCTAGAAGGAACGTGGCGCGGGCGGGCGGACCTTCGGGCCGGGGGCGGCAGTGAACGGCCCGGCCGACCAGTTGTCAGCGCCGATAGCTGGCCGCGGTGCGGCAGGGGCGGTCGGCGGGGCGGGGCAAGGCAGGCGGCGGCAGACAACAGACGCCGGCCGGAGGCGAGGCCGGCGAGGACGTTGCAGATGGACTCGGAACCGACGACGGGTGCGGACTCTCGCATGCCTGCTGCCTGGCACGCCCCGATCCGACCGGCCCGGACCTGACCTGCCGGGCTTCGGGATGCTGATGGTCGGCAGGCAGACTCCCGGTTATCCGTTTCGCGGGCGTGGCCTGGGGGCCCGGGTGCTCCCCTTCGCCATCGTCGCGGTGCTGGCCGAGGCGAGCCTGGCCCTGCCGCCCGGCGCGACGTCGGCGCCGGCCGCGATCATCAGCGTGGTGCTGCTGGCCGGGACGGCCGCCGCGTTCGCGTTGCCCTGGGGCAGGCTGCCCGGCTGGGCGCAGGTGCTCATGCCCATCGCTTATGCGGGATCGGTGCTGGCCCTGACCCTGGCCGCCGGCACCACGTCCGGGGTGGCGATCGTGGCCCTGCTGCCGGTGGTCTGGACGGCCCTGTTCCAGCGGCGGTGGGAGTCGGCCTGCGTCCTGGTCGCGACGCTGGCGTCGGTGCTGGTCTTCTCGCTGGTGCCGGTGGACGACCCGGCGGCGGTGGTCGCCCGGCGACTGGTCTTCTGGGGGGCGCTCGGCATCCTGATCTCGATCGCCACCCATGGCCTGCGGCGGCGCATTCAGCGCTCGCAGGCGGAAAGCACGCGGCTGCAGGAGCGGCTGTATGAGGTCAGCCTGCTCCAGGCTCGCGATCGCATCGCGAGCGACCTTCAGGACCGGGTCATCCAGCGGATCTTCACGGCCAGCTTGTCGCTGCAGGCTGCCCTGGGCCTGACCAGCAATCCCGAGCTCACCCGCCGGATCGAGGGCGTCACCGGCGAGCTCGACGAGGCTACCCGGCTGGTCAGGCAGTCCATCTTCGGCCTCAGGAACCGGTCCGGCGGCCGGGATCTGCGTCGCAGCATCCTGGATCTGTGCCGGGAGCTTGCGCCGGTGCTCGGCACCACGCCCGACGTGTCGTTCAGCGGAGTCATCGATGCCACCTTGCCGGGGCTGACCGCAGGGCAGCTGCTGGAGGTGCTGCGCGAGACGCTGACCGCCGTCGGGCAGCAGGCCTGCCCGGTGCAGGTGGCGGTGACGGGCAGCGACCAGGCCCGGCTGGTCGTCACGCTGCCAGGCCACTGGCCTCCGGCCGCCCAGAGCAGGCTCACCGGGAGCGTCGATGCCTTGCGCGAGCACGCCCGCCGGATCGGGGCTGCCCTCGAGATCGGAGCCGCCGCGGGCGGCGGTACCAGGCTGGCCTGGCAGCTCCCCACCGGGCCGCGCTGACCGCGCCTGGCCTGCGGCCCGGCATGCAGCCGGCCCCCCGCCTGCCTGGTCGGCGGGGGGCCGGGTTCTGCGCGGCGCGGGCCGGGCCTGGCGGATGGCCGGGCCGCGGCCCGCTGCGCTGGTCAGGTTGGCTTGATGTGCTGCACCGTCCGGACCGGGATCTTCCGTTCGGTGTCCGGGGCGTGCGTGGCCTTCAGCGGGATCGCGATCTCCAGGATCCCCCGGTCGTAGCTGGCCTGGATGTGCTCCTCGTCGGCGGCCGCTGGCAATGTCAGGTGCCGGATGAATGACCCGTACCGGAACTCCGACCGGTGCTTGTCCTCGGTCTTTTCCTTGCGGTCAGCCTTGATGGTGAGAATGCCATCCGACACCGTCACCACAAGTTCCTTCTCGGGGTTGAGACCGGGAAGCTCAGCACGCACGACGTACCGGCCGTCCTTGACGTAGTCCTCGACCCGCATCGTCTGACCGGATATCGGGCGGAGCATCGTGAGCGGAGACTCGAGCCAGTCAAAAAGGTCCACGAACGTATCGCGGTAATCCCTCCGGGTGAGCGTGCTCATCGATCACACCTTCTCTCACTACTGGTGTCCGCTTCCATTGCAGCGTGCGAGAGGTCCCGCCCAGTAGGGGCGAAGTGCCCGGCGCGCGGGACCTTCGGGCCCCGCGGGTACGGCAGGCGGCCGGGTACGGCAGGCGGCCAAGTAACCCGACATCGTGACCCGAGGCGTTAAGGACCAAGGTCCCATCAGCTCGGGCCTGCGGTCCCTGCCCGGTGGCCCGCCGTGGCCTTGAAAGTGAAGGTGCTGCATCTGCCGCCTGGGACATACGGGCTGGGGGAATCTGGTCGGAGCGGACAGGTGCCGGCAGCCTGACGGGGTGCTGGCTGCCCGGCGCCAAGGGGGTGCGCCGCTTGACCGGCGGTGCCCGGTCCCAGGCGGTGGATGCGCGATCGTTTACCGGATTGGTTGTCTCTTATCGGGTTATCGAGTATCTGGAACTGGCGATGCGGCAGGTCATGTGGCCCCGAGCTAGTCAGGTGAGGGTGAGCGGCGTCCGGCCAGCGGCCCGGCGGCTACCGGACCTGCGAGGCTGCGCCGATGGCTCTGCGATACCGCGGGGATGGAACCTGGCCACCCCCAACTGCTCGGGCCGCGTGCGGCCCGGTGCAGCCCGGCCAGAGGGAGAGGTCATGATCGAGGCGCGGCAGCTCCATGAGCTGACCCAGGCGGAATCCCTGCGGCTGCTGGGCAGCGTGCCGGTCGGCCGGCTGGTGTTCACCCATCGTGCTCTGCCTGCCATCCGCCCGGTGAACCACCTCGTCGTTGACGACAAGATCATAATCATCGCGAGCCTGGGCTCGGCGATCAGTTCGCATGCTGGCAGCGATGGCGGCACGGTGGTCGCGTACGAGGCCGACTCGATTGATCCCGACACTCACCTGGGCTGGAGCGTCGTGGTGATCGGCAAGGCTGGCCACGTGGCCAGCGAGACGGAGGCCGCCGGTTACCGTCGGGCGCTCCAGCCCTGGGTAGCCGGGGAGATGGATGACGTCATCGTGATCCAGGCGGAGCTGGTCACCGGATACCAGCTGGTCGCCGGCGAAGCGCCGCAGGCCACCCTCGGCTAGCGCCACAGGCCGCCATCGCCGGCCGCCCTTGGCGGGCGCAGCAGCGCCTGCCCACCGTCCGACGGCGCCTGCTCAGGCCAGCGGCATGAGCCCGTGCAGCGGGAACACCGCCTTCTGCGTGGCCAGGATGGCCTGGTCAAGCGGGTCCCCGGGATCGTAACCCGACTCAAATGGGACAAACTGGCCAGGGGCGCCCTCGGTCATCAGCTCCGGGGCGGGGCGGCCGGTCCGTCGCGCCACGTAATCGCGCCAGCCCAGCGGGGTCTCCAGCCCAGGATCAAGCGGCCGGTCGGATGCCTCAGCCAGCAGATGGGTCCAGGTCCTCGGCACCACCTGGACCAGCTCGTAGCCGCCGCCCCCGGTGAGCAGCCAGCGGCCGCCGGCGAACTGGTGGGCCAGCTGGTGGATCTTCGCGTGCGCAGCACGCTGCGCATCGATGCTGAGCTGCAGGTCAGCGAGCGGATCGAGCCAGTGGGTGTCGCAGCCATGCTGGCTGACCAGGATCTGCGGCCCGAACGCCTCCAGCAGCGGCGGCACGACGGCATGGAAGGCACGCAGCCAGCCGGCGTCCCTGGTTCCCGCGGGCAGCGCCACGTTCACGGCCGAGCCGTCCGCGCCGGGGCCGCCCGTCTCCGTCGGCAGGCCGGTGCCAGGGAACAGGGTCGCCGGATGCTCGTGCAGGCTGATGGTCAGCACCCGCGGATTGTCGTAGAACGCGGCCTGCACCCCATCACCGTGATGCACGTCGATATCGACGTAGGCGATCCGCTCCGCGCCCTGAGCCAGGAGCCATGCGATCGCGATGGCGGGATCGTTGTATACGCAGAACCCGCTGGCGTGGCCGCGCATGGCATGATGCAAGCCGCCCGCGATGTTGGCGCCATGCTCGGCGGTGGCGGTCCAGACGGCACGGGCCGCGGCCAGGGTGGCCCCGGCGACCAGCGCCGAGGCCTCGTGCATGCCGCGGAACACCGGGTCGTCCGGGGTACCGAGCCCATAGCCGATCACCGAGACGTCAGGCGTGTCGCCGCCGGCCCGCCGCACCGCCGCGATATAGGCGGGCGAGTGCACCAGCTCCAGCTCGGCGTCCGTGGCCGCGCCGGGGCGGCGATCGTTACCCCGGGCGCAGACAGCACGCCGAGCGCGCGGGCCAGCTCGATCGTCAGGTCGACCCTGACCGGTGCCAGCGGATGCTCGGGCCCGAAGTCGTACCTGGTGAGCCGCTCATCCCAGGCAACGTGCAAGGTGCAGGCCATCTAGTCATCCTCTCTCACTCGCCGATGCGCTGGCCCCCGCCGCCTGCCACAGCTGCTGGTAACCGCCGGCCGTCCGGACGAGCTCGGTGTGGGTGCCTCGCTCGGTTACCTTGCCGTGCGCCAGGACCACTATCTCGTCGAGGCCGTCCAGGCCCTCAAGGTCGTGGGTGATCAGCAGCGTCGTGCGGCCGGCCGTCGCGGCGAGCAGGTCGGTGGTGAGGGCCAGGCGGCTGGCCCTATCCAGGTGGGCAGTGGGCTCGTCGAGGATGACCAGCGCGGGATCGGCGAGCAGGGCACGGGCCAGGGCCAGCCGCTGGCGCTGACCACCGGACAGGGCCGCGCCGTGCGCGCCGACCTGGGTGTTCCAGCCCTGGGGGAGGGACTCGATCCAGTCCAGTAGCCGGGCCCGGGCGGCTGCGTCGGCGAGCTGCTCGTCCGTGGCCTCCGGCCGGGCCAGCCGGAGGTTGTCCGCGATGGAGGTGTCGAAGATGTGCGGATCCTGGGGAAAGCCGCCGATCCGGGTCCGCACCTCGTCGGCGTCGTAGCTGGCCAGATCCTGGCCATTGAGGATCGCCGTGCCGCCCGCCAGGTCGATGAAGCGCAGCAGCACCGCGGCCACCGTCGACTTCCCGGCGCCGTTGGCCCCCACCAGCGCAACGCGCCGCCCGGGCGGCAGGTCGAGGTCGAAGCCGTCTAGGGCGAGCGGGCCGCCGGGCCGGTACCGGACCTGGGCGCCGCGCAGCGTCACGTGCGGAGGGCCAGGTGGTACCGGCCGGGGGGCGGGCGGGTCCTGGACCGGATCGGGCGCGTCGAGGACCGTCGCGATCCGGCTGGCCGATACCCGGGCCTGGCCGAGCTGGACAGCCGCGGCGGGCAGCGCGGTGACCGCTTCGAAGGCGGCCAGGGCAGTCAGGGTGACGACGGCCAGCGGCACCCGGGACAGGGTGCCGTGACTAGTGGCGGCGACGCCGAGCAGTAGCACCGCCCACAGGGTCAGCCCGGAGATGGCCGTGGTCAGCCCGGTGCCGAGCGCGGAGACCGCCGCGCCCCGGCGCGCTTGCGCGGTGAGGTCAGCATCGGCGGCTGTCACCGCCGCGAGCGCGGCGTCCTGGGCGCCGTAGGCGTGCAGCTCGGCGGCGCCCGCCAGCGCATCGGTCATGGCCGCGGCCAGCTGACCGCGGGCCGGGGCGAGCCGCCGCGCTGCGTGGCGCGCGGTCCTGGCGGCCAGCGCGGGCACGCCGATCCCGGCGGCCAGCAGCCCGGCGGCGAGCACACCGCCGGCCGGGGCCAGGATCAGCAAGCACGTGGTGACCGCCCCCGCGCCGACCAGCGCGGCGGCGAGCGGCGGGGCGATGCCCCTGATGAACAGGTCCTGCGTGGCGTCCACATCGGAGATCAGCCGGGCCAGCAGGTCACCGGAGGAGAAGGCGGCGAGCCCCGCCGGAGCGAGCCGTTCCAGCCGCCGGTAGATGCTGACCCGTACGTCGGCCAGCACCCGGAACGCGGCGTCGTGCGCGGCGAGGCGCTCGATGTAGCGGGAACACCGCGGCCGACGCTCAGGCCGCGGACGGCGACAACCGCGACCGAGATCGCCACGATGTTGGGGTGCTGCGAGGCGCGGGCCAGCAGGAAGCCCGACACGGCGAGCAGCGCGACCCCGCAGCCGATGGCGGCGGCACCCGCGGCCACCGCGAGCAGCAACTGCGCGCGCCACGGGCGGGCGAGCCGCAGCAGCCGCAGCAGCGGATCCCGGGCGTCCCGGGCCTGCTGGCCAGTCCGGGCCTCCCGGGCTGGCGGGCCTGCGGATGGGCCGGGCTCGCCGCGGTCATGGCGCCACCGCCAGGCCGCCGCGCCGGTCGGCTCCGGCGGTGGCCTCGGCGCATGAGCTGAGCCTGCCGCGGTCCAGGACCAGGCTCCGGCGGCCGGGACCGGGCGAGCCCGGCCTGCCGGTGGGTGATGAAGACGACAGTCCGGCCGGCCAGCTCGGCGTCGATCACCGCAAGGAGCTGAGCCGCACTGGCCGGGTCGAGGTGGGCGGTCGGCTCGTCCAGGAGCAGCAGCTGGGCATCGCGGAGGAACGCCCGGGCCAGGGCGAGCTTCTGGCGCTGGCCCGCCGACAGGCTGCGGGCCCCCTCGGCGAGGAACGTGTCGTAACCGTCGGGCAGCTGCCGGATGAAATCGTCCGCGCCGGCCAGCCGCCCGGCCGCCTCGACCTGGTGGCGTGGCGTACCGGGCTGGCCCAGGGCGATGTTGTCGGCGATCGTGGCGGTAAACAGATGCGGATGCTGCGGGACCCAGGCCAGCTGGCGCAGCCAGCCGTCGGCCGGTATCTCGCCCAGCTCATGGCGCCCGGCGCTGATGCGCCCGCTGGTGGGCTCGGTGAAGCGCAGCAGCAGCTTCAGCAACGAGCTCTTGCCCGCGCCGCTGCGCCCGGTCAGGATGATCCGCTCACCAGGACGAATGGTCAGGCTCACCTCGTCGAGGGCGGGCTGCTCCCGGCCCGGGTAGACAAGGGTCACCCCGGTCAGCTGGATATCGTCGGTCCGCAAGTCGACGCCGGCGGTGCTGGCCTCAGCGGCGGGAGCGGCCGGGGCGGCAGCCGGTCCGGCCCCCGGCGGTCCGGCGATGGGGGTATCGAGGATCTCGAAGGCCCGCCGCGCGGCGGTGGCACCCTCGGTGCTGGCATGGAACTGGGCGCTGACATTCCGCAGCGGTAGATAGGCCTCCGGGGTCAGCAACAGAACCAGCAGGGCGGTCTGATAGCTGAGGTGACCGGCCAGCAGGCGCAGGCCGACCTCGACCGCGACGAGCGCGGTGGCCAGCGCGGCCGCAAGCTCGAGGACCAGGGCCGACAGGAACGCCACCCGCAAAGTGGCCATGGTCGCGACCCGGTGCGCCCCGGTGACGTTCTTGATCACCTCCGCCTGTGCCTTGGCCCGCCCGAACACCTTCAGCGTCGGCAGTCCCGCCACCACGTCGAGGAAATGGCCGCCGAGCCGGGCCAGCAGCTGCCATTGCCGCTGAGTCTGGGCCCTGGTGTGCAAGCCGATCAGCACCGCGAAGACCGGAATCAGTGGCAGCGTCACGCCGATGATCGCCGCGGAGATCCAGTCGGCGAACGCCACCCTGACCAGCACCGCCAGCGGGACGGCCACGGCCAGCACGAGCTGCGGCAGATAACGGGCGAAATAGGCATCCAGGCCGTCGAGCCCCTTGGTGGCCAGCGTGGTGATCTCACCGGCCTGCTGGCCGCCCAGCCACCCGGGGCCGAGCACGAGGGCGTGCTCGGTCAGCTTCCGGCGCAGGCCCGACTTCACCAGCGCCGCCGCGCGCAGCGCCGTCACCTCGCCGCCCGCCGCCGCCGCGGCCCGGCCGGCCAGCACCACCGCGAGCGCGGCCAGGCTGGCGGCTAGCACCGCAAGCCCGGTACCGCGCGCCGCGGTGGCCAGCAACCGCGCCAGCAGGCCCGCCTGCAGCAAGATGAGTCCAGTGCCGGCCAGGCCTGCCGCGACGGTGATGGCCAGGTAGCTGCGAGCGGCACTAGCGTGCCCGAGCAACCGGGGGTCGAATGGCCTCACGGCTGGCCAGCGGCGGACCGGGCGGGCGTGACCTGGCTGACCACCAGGAAACCGGCCAGCCGGACCACGGCAGGGGCCAGCCGCCGCGCGGCGGTTCGCACGCGCTGGCGGATGTCGTCGGCCGTCTTCAGAGCCAAGAAGATCGCTCCGCGCGGATTAGGTTGGCAAACGCCACGCCCCACAGTAGCGCGGGCCGCGCCGAGCCGAAGAAGATCGCCCGGTCCACCGGATCGCGATGCGGGTGAACCATGATGAGGATGAACCATAAGGTCGCGAGGTTCAGCGGAACGAAAAAAGTGGTAGACAGCGGAAATCCCGAATTGCCGCTTTGACCGGTCAAGCGTACTCACCGCGTCCCTCCCTTTCGCCGTAATCGCGCCTTTCCCGGCCGCTGCGCAATGTGAGTTATCTGACCACCGGCTCAGGCCGCCGGACCGAGGCTAACGGCCTTGCGCGGCCGGGACCTTGGTCATGCCGGATGCGCTCACCGATTGCGGGCCGAAGGTCCCCCGCGATCAGGGCGCAATGCTCCTGACGGCCAGACCGCGGATCGGCGACGCTTAACGGGACGCGTACCTGGAGGTGGGGCATGACCGATGTACCGGCAGGTTCTGGCCCACACCGCGGCATTATGGCCGGCGTTGACGGTATTCCGAGCTGGCGGGCAGCAGTTCGCCGGGCGGGTGATGCGCGATGACTATGACATTTGTGCAGGTGAGTGGGGCAGATCAGCCCGGCGATCGGGTGACGGCGAGTGGCGCGGCCGCCTACGGCACCGCGCAGCGCGTGATCGTGGGCATCGACGACACCCCGGCCGGCCAGGCCGCCCTGCGCTGGGCGGTCATCAAGGCCCGGTCCGACGGTGCCCAGCTGGTCGCGGTCCGGGCCTGGGCGCTCGGGCTGCCCCGCCACGGCGGGCGCCGTCACCGGCACCCGGACCGCAGCCCGGTGGTCTTCTCGTTCGTCGGCGACAGCCAGCGCGAGGCGGCTACCGCGCTGGTTCGTGAGATGTTCCTGTGGACGCTCGGCGGCGTCCCGCGCGATGTCAAGGTGCGGATCGAGGTACCCGAGGGCGATCCGGCTGTCGTGCTGACCGAGCTGGCGGTGGCGGATGGGGATCTGCTGGTGCTCGGCGATCACCATGCGGCAGGCGTGCACAGAATTGTCCATGGCTCGGTGGGCCGTTATTGCTCAGGCCATGCGCGGTGCCCGGTGGTCATCGTGGCACCCGAAAACGCCCTAACCGGTGCCGATGGGTCACCGTCGCAGAGCGGGCAAACCCGTCACCGTGGCCGCGAATTGCCAGATCAGGGCGGGTCGGTCCCGGTCGGGCGCAGGTGAGGGGATGACGATGAGAGCCCGGGTAGGTGACCGGCTGGTCATAGACGATGGCAATAACAGAGTCGGCATCGTCATGAGCGTTCTTGGCGAGGATGGCTCGCCACCTTATGTCATCAAATGGCTGGGCGACGGCCACGTCGCCATGGTCTTTCCCGATCAGTACGCCCGGGTCGTGCCCGGCGGGCACCCGGCTGGCCTGCTATTCGAAACGGAGAGCGAGCAGTGACACTGCCCGTCGCGACTTCGACGTACGCGCTGCTCACCGACGGCAGCACGGTGGAAATCCGCCCGGCCAGACCCGGCGACACCGACGCGGTCCGGGAGATGCACGCGGCAATGTCCCCGGACAACATGTACCTGCGATTCTTCAGCCTGAGCCCGAGCGCTGCCCAGCAAGAGGCGCAACGGGTCTGCCGGGAGCCCGGGCCCGATCACGCGGCGCTGCTGGCCTGGCGCGACGGCGAGCTGATCGGCGTGGCCAGCTACGAGCCGACCGGCGATGAAGGCAGCGCGGAGATCGCGTTCGCCGTCTCCGACCAGATGCACGGCCGCGGGGTGGCCACCCTGCTGCTTGAGCACCTGGTCTCACTGGCCAGGCGCCGGAAGCTAACCGCCTTCACCGCCCAGACGCTCGCCGACAACATCGCGATGCTCAGGGTGTTCGCCGACGCCGGCCTGCCCGTGCGGCGGCAGAGCGCCGACGGAGTGGTGGACATGACCTTCCCGCTGCCCGGTGGTGAGACCGACCAGCGCCTCGATGGCTACCTGGAAACGGTGGCCAGCCGGGAAAGCCGCGCGGACGTGGCCAGCCTGCGGCACCTGCTCCAGCCCGCTTCGGTGGCGGTGATCGGGACCAGCCGGCGCCGCGGGACCGTTGGCCGGGCCATCCTGCGCAACATCGTGACCGGTGGCTTTGCCGGGAATGTCTACGCGGTGAATCCGCACGCCCATTCCATGGAAGGGGTGCCGTGCCTCGCCTCGGTGGATGACCTGCCCGACGCGGTGGACCTGGCCGTGCTCGCCGTGCCGGCCGTGGCGGTCCCCGGGGTGGCGGCAGCGTGCGGGCGCCGGGGCGTCCGGGCCCTGGTCGTGATCACCGCCGGCCTCGGCGCCCAGGGCGCTGACCTGCTGGCGATCTGCCGCCGCTACGGCATGCGCCTGGTCGGCCCGAACTGCTTCGGTGTCGCGGTGCCCAGGATCGGCCTGGACGCCACGTTCGCCGCCCGGCACCCGCTGGCTGGCTCGGCGGGCCTGGTGGTGCAGTCCGGCGGGATCGGCGCCTCGCTGCTCGAGCATCTGTCCAGGCTCGGCATCGGGATTTCCTCATTCGCGTCCGTCGGTGACAAATACGACGTATCCAGCAATGACCTGCTGATGTGGTGGGATCAGGACGCTACGACCCGGTTCGCGGTCCTGTATGTGGAGTCGTTCGGCAATCCGCGGGCCTTCGCCCGTACCGCCCGCCGGGTCGGGCACCGGCTGCCGGTGCTGACCGTGTTGTCCGGCCGGTCAGCGGCCGGGCAGCGGGCCGCGGCCTCGCACACCGCGGCGGCGGCCACCCCGCTGGTCACCCAGGAAGCCCTGTTCGGCCAGGCCGGCATCATCGCGCTGCCCAGCCTGGGCGAGCTGGTCGAGGCGGTGGCGATGATCGCCAGCCAGCCGCTGCCGCTGGCAACCGGGTGGCGATCGTGTCCAACGCTGGCGGCGCGGGCGTGCTGGCCGCCGACGCCTGCGGTGACAACGGGCTGCAGGCGGTGACGCTCAGCAGCGCCACCCAGCGCAAGCTGGCCAAGCTGCTGCCGCCGGGTTCGGCGGTCGCCGGGCCGGTGGACACCACCGCCGCGGTCAGCCTCGACGCCTTCAGCTCCTGCCTGGAAGAGGTCGCGGCCGACGACGGCGTGGACGCCATTCTCGCGGTCACGGTCCCGACGGCGATCTGTGACCTGCGCCGCGTGGTCAATGCCGTGGACGTGACCAAGCCGCTGGCGGTGGCCCTGCTCGAGCAGGCTGAAACAGTCCGGCTGCTGCGCCGGGATTGTCCCGTCCAGGACGGCGGCGACGGCGCGCCCGCGATGCCGGGCGCCGGTCGCTCCGATGGCCCCGGAGCGGTGCCCGCGTATGCCTATCCAGAGGATGCGGCCCGGGCCATCGGCCACGCCGCCAGGTACCAGGCTTGGCGCAGCAGGCACCGTGGCAGCCTGCCCGACTTCACCGGGGTGCGGCTCGCCGAGGCACGAGCGCTCATCACGCGGTTCCTGGCGGGCTGCCCGGCCGGCGGCTGGCTGCCCGCCGCCCAGGCCGCCGATCTGCTCTCCTGCTACCAGATCCCGGTGGTGGCCAGCAGGCTGGCGGGCAGCGCGGACGACGCCGTCCGGGCCGCGGCCGAGCTGGGCGGACCGGTGGTGCTCAAGGCGCAGGCGGAAGGCGTGGTGCACAAGACCGACGCCGGGGCGGTCAAGCTGGACCTGCACGGTGAGCAGGAGGTCCGGGCCGGTTACCTGGAGCTGGTGGCGACGTTCGGGACCGCCCTGCACGGAGTGCTGGTGCAGCCGATGCTGGCCGACGGCACCGAGGTACTCATCGGCGTCGTGCAGGAGCCGGTGTTCGGCCCGCTGGTGGTGTTCGGGCTCGGCGGCGTGGCCACCGAGGTGCTCGGCGACCACGCGGCCCGGCTGAACCCGCTCACCGACAAGGACGCGGATGAGCTGATCAGGTCGGTGCGCGCAGCGCCGCTGCTGTTCGGCCACCGAGGCCGGCCCGCCGTGGACACCGCGGCCCTCACCGACACCCTGCTGCGGGTATCGCGCCTGGCCGACGACTTTCCCGAGGTGGCGGAGCTGGACCTTAACCCGGTCATCGCCCGCCAGGACGGAGCACAGGCAGTAGACGTACGAGTAAAGATCAGCCCGGCTGAGCCACAGGACCCATTCCTGCGCAGGCTGCGCTGACCCGGCCCGGCACGAGAGCCGAGGAAGGAGCTGAGGGCGATGTCAGCACACCAGGACAGCGATGCTCCGCGCATCGTGGTCGGAGTCGACGGATCGGCTGCCTCGCGGGCGGCCTTCCGCTGGGCCGTACGGCAGGCCGAGCTCACCGGTGCCACCGTCCAGGCCGTGACCGCCTGGCAGTACCCGGTGGCGACGGGGGGCTACGCCTGGGCGCCCGTTGCGCTGCTGGACAGCACTGACCTGCAGGAAGCCGCGGAGAAGCTGCAGGCCGATGAGGTCAGCGAGGTGGTCGGGGCCCGCACCGACATCAACGTGCAGCCGCTGGTGATCGAGGGCAACCCGGCTCAGGTGCTGCTGGAGGAGGCGTCAGGCGCCGACCTGCTGGTGGTGGGCAGCCGCGGGCACGGTGGGTTCGCCAGCGCGCTGCTCGGCTCGGTGAGCCTGCACTGCGTGCACCACGCGAAGTGCCCCGTGCTGATCATCCGCGGCTAGGCAATGATCAGCGGCGCGCTGGCCCGGAGCGGAGGAGGTGCCCGATGACGCGCAGGACACAGCTCAGCAGGGCACTCGGGCTGGACGGTAACCCGCTGCGGCGCCGGGCTGACCGGCTCGGAACCGGCCTAGCCCTGGGGCTGTGGGCGCTGTTCCTGATCTGCGCGCCGCTGCTGGCCGTCCTGGCTGGCCGGTGGACCCATGAGGCGGGCCTGGCGCAGCAGCGCGCCGAGCGAAACTGGCGTCAGGTGGTGGCGGTCACGTTGCAGGCGGCGCCGCCATCGGCCGATCAGTACGCGGCTCAGTGGGCGGACATCGGCGTGCTGGCCAAGTGGGTGACCCCGAGCGGCGTGCAGCGGGTCGGCGAGGTGTGGGCCTGGCCAGGTATCCGGGCCGGGACATCGGTGCGGGTCTGGCTGAACGGCTCGGGCTGGCCAAGCGGCCCGCCCTTGTCGGCCAGGCAGCTGAGCACCCGGGTACTCGGCGTGGCGGCGCTGGTCCCCACCGTCCTGGCGGCCGTGTTGCTGATCATCGCGTGGCTGGCCCGCTGGCTGCTGATCAGGTCCAAGCTCGCGGCCTGGGAGAGCGACTGGGCCGTGGTGGAGCCGCAATGGTCCAGGCAGCAACGCTAGCCAGGCCCAGCCTGCCGCACTGACTGACGGGGCTGACGGTGCGGCGCCGTGGCGGCCGCCATGCTCACTCGGTAGCGCCGCGCCGTGGAAGTGCCATGCGCTTAGCCGGCCTGCCCGCCTCGCCGCAGCGCCAGCCGTCAGGGCGCGGTCAGGACCGGGTGCGGACGACCACCACGGGGCAGGTCGCGTGGGTGACGCAGTGGGTACTCACCGAGCCGACCAGCATGCCGGTGAAGGCGCCGTGGCCGCGGTGCCCAACGACCAGCAGGTCGGCGCGGTCCGCCTCGTCTAGCAGGACCTGGGCGGGATGACCGTAAGCCAGCTTGGTCTCCACCTGGTCGGCCGCGCCGCCCGGGTACACCTTGGTGATGGCGTCATTGAGCTGCTCACGCACGTACTGTTCGGCCTCGGCCCGAACCGGCTCGGGAGCCATACCGATCGGTGCCGTGCCGGCCGCGGTCGGATAATGCCAGGCGGCGACGACCCGGACCTGGGCGCCCACCGCGCTGGCGTACCTGGCCGCCCAGGCCAGGGCCGCTACCGACTCCTCGGAGCCGTCCACCCCGACTACGACCAGCTCGCGCGCCTCGCCGTTCATCGCACCTGCCTCCACTCTCCCGGCACCATGCCCCAAGACACCCGGCCAGTCGCAGAGCGCCGGTCATCAAAATACCGAACTCGGATCTCACTGGCGCGTCCAGAGTCAATGGTCCCACCAGTTAACCGGGGCGTGGCCGGGCCCGGGATCCTGGCCGGGCCCGGATCCTGGCCGGGCTCAGGACCCTGGCCGGGCCCGGGATCATGGCCGGGCGCAGGACCCTGGCCGGGCCCAGCGCCCGGGCGACGGCCAGGCTGTGTCGTTCGGGTCGGCCCGCGGGACGTATGCCTCTATCTGCCCGGTTCGCCGCAGGAGCAACATAGGTAACGCCACGGGGCGTATCGAGCTGTTTGTCCGGCCTGGGCGCCTTAGTGGCGCGTTTGACGTCACTAAGGAGGTTCCCATGTCTACCACGGTCAGCGCCCGCTCTTCGTCGGGGGCGCGACCAAGACAGGGTCAACCAAGACAGGGTCAACCAAGACAGGGTCAACCAAGACAGAGCAGAAGGCCCGAGCGCTGGGCGTGACCTCAGCAACCGGGCTGGTCATCGGAAGCATCATCGGGACCGGCGTCTTCGTCATGCCTGCCGTGCTGGCCGGGGCGGGCACCAGCTCGCTGCTGGTGCTGGGCGTCATCGCGCTGGGCGCGATGGTCCTGGCCACCTTGTTCGGCCAGCTGACCAGGCGGGTGCCCAACTCCGACGGCGGCATGTACGCCTACGCCAGGTATGAGTTCGGTGACTTCGCCGGCTACCTGACCGGCTGGTGCTACTGGGTGTAGGCCTGGGCCGGTAACGCGGCGATCGTAGCGGCCTGGGTTTTCTATGTGGATGCGCTGCTGAATATCCATAACCCTTCGGCCATGACGCAGTGGGGAATCGCGCTGGTCGGGCTGTGGGTTCCCGCGACCGTGAACCTGGCGGGCGTGCGGCAGATGGCCTGGTTCCAGGACCTCACCGTCGTGCTCAAGTTCCTGCCGCTGCTGTTCGTCGGCGTGGTCGGCTGGTTCTTCGTGTCGAAGGCCAACTTCGGCCCGTTCAACGCCTCGGGCGGGAGCCTGTACAGCGCCATCGGGATCGCCGCCGGCGTGGCGCTGTTCGCGTTCATCGGCGTCGAGGTGGCAGCCATGACGGCCAAGCGGGTCCGTGACCCCGGCAAGAACGTCGGCCGCGCCTCGCTGCTCGGAACCGGCGCCAGCGCCATCCTGTACCTGCTGGTGTCGGCCGTGGTGATGGGCCTGGTCGCGCACAAGACCCTGGTGACCGCGCCGGCGCCGTTCGTCAACGCGTTCGACACCATGTTCACCCACATCAGCTGGGCCGGGCGCGCGATGGCGGGCGTCGCCGTCGTGTCCGGTATCGGGGCGCTGAACGGCTGGACGCTGGTCACCGCCGAGGTGTCCAGGGCGGCCGCGCAGGATGGCCTGTTCCCGCAGCCGTTCGCCTGGGTAGACCGTAAGAACACCGCCTGGTTCGGGATCATGCTGGCCGCCTTGCTGCCCTCGCTGCTCATGCTGTGGCGGTACACCACGAGCACCGGGCTGACGGTCTTCACCGAACTGGTCGACCTGACCGTGGTCACCGTGGCCATCCCGTACTTCTTCTCGGCCTGCGCGCAGCTCGCCTACCTGGCGTCCAGACGGCGGCGGGTGCAGGGCTGGCTGCTGACCAGGGACCTGGCGATCTCGGCCGCCGCGGTGCTGTTCTCGCTGTGGGTTACCTTCGCCGCCGGTTACTCGGCCGTGTACCAGGCCGTGCTGGTGGTGCTCATCGGGGTCGTCATCTACGCGTTCCTCAAGGCCCGCCGGGAGCGTCTGGGCCAGGCCCAGGCGCCAGATGCCGTCGCGGGCGGTGAGCGGCCCGCCGGGCTTCCCACCTAGGACCAGCCCGGAGCAGGCTGGCTGACGGAAACACAAAAAGGCGGAACGGCAAATGACCTTCAACGTCCAATCCGAAGTAGGCCAGCTCCGGCAGGCCATCGTGCACCGTCCTGGCCTCGAGCTGTCCAGGCTGACCCCGCAGAACATTGGCGAGCTGCTCTTCGACGATGTGATGTGGGCCAAGCTGGCCAGGGACGAGCACGATGCGTTCACCGCGGGGCTACGGAACGGGGCGTCGAGGTGCATTACTTCGGGCAGCTCCTGGCCGAAACACTGGAGCTGCCCGAGGGCCGGGCCTTCGTCCTGGACCGGGTCTGCACCCCGGAGATCCTCGGGCCCGCACTGGTGCTGCCGCTCCGGCGGCTCTTCGACGGCCTGGACGGCCCGGATCTGGCCGAGTTCCTGGTCGGCGGGGTGCTGAAGGCGGATCTGCACCCGGCGCGCTCGCCCAGCTTGAAGTGGAGACCCTGCGGGCCGACAACTTCCTGCTGCCGCCGCTGCCCAATCACCTGTTCCAGCGGGACAACTCGTGCTGGATCTACGGCGGGGTCTCGGTCAACCCGATGGCCAAGCCGGCCCGCCAGCGCGACACGCTGCACAGCCGGGCGATCTACCGCTACCACCCGATGTTCGCCGGAGCTGGCTTCGTCACCTACTACGGTGACGACGACTCCAGCCACCTGCCCGCCACCGTGGAAGGCGGCGACGTGCACGTGCTCGGGAACGGGGCGGTGCTGATCGGCATGGGGGAGCGGACGACGCCGATGGCGGTGGAGATCCTCGCCCTGGCCCTGTTCGCCAGCGGCCAGGCCCGCACCGTGATAGCGGTCGAGTTGCCAAGACCCGGGCCATGATGCACCTCGACACGGTCATGACCATGGTCGACGTCGGCACGTTCGTCATCTACCCGTACTTCGACCGGCGCTTGCGGTCATGGACGCTGACCGCCGGGGACGGCGGCGGGGCCGGGCCGGCGGTCAGCCGTAATCGCAGTCTGTGGGAGTCGCTGGCCAGCGCCCTGGCCCTGGACAAGGTGACCGTCCTGGCCACTGACGAGGACATCAGGGCTGCCGAGCGCGAGCAGTGGGACGACGGGACCAACTACCTCGCGGTAGCACCCGGCGTGGTGATGGGCTACGAGCGCAACGTGCCCACCAACACAATGCTGCGCACGCACGGCATCGAGGTCATCGCCGTGGCCGGCAGCGAGCTGGGCCGCGGCCGCGGCGGCCCGCGCTGCATGACCTGTCCCATCGAGCGGGATCCGGCCTGAGCGGTCCGGGTCTGATGCGTTCGGGCCTGGCCCATCCGGGCGGACTGACCGGCCGGGCACCGGGGGTCCGGCCGGTCTTGTTTTCCGGCGGAAACAGGACCGGTGGCGCGCTACGCTGATATGACAAACGGTGATCGTGCTGTCACGTACTGGGGGGTAAGTGACTATTCTCACGCTGTCCGGCGCCGCGGTCCAGGCCTTGAGCGAAGAGTTTCCTCGCTGGCGGATCTGGACCGATGAGCGGGGCTGGCACGCCTGCCGCCGCGGCCGCTTCGTCCAGGAGTACCACAATGGCGCGCCGGCCTTTTCGGTGCACGCGCCCAGCCCGGTGGAACTCGCCGCCCAGCTGCTCTGGCAGCAGGCCGGCGACGCGCACGCTCCTTCTGGCTGCTCACGCAGGTGACCGGAGCGCGCTTCACCCGCGGGTCCGCGCCCGCGGGTCAGGCTGGCCTGCCCGTGCACAGGCGGGGCGGGCGGATCCGTTAGGCTGCCCGGACGGGACATAAGACCCTTACCCCGCGCACGATGAAGGCGCCCATGTCACCTATCTCGGGCCGGACGACTCCCAGCTGGGCCGTAAGGAATCGGTGGCCGAGACCGCGCGGGTCCTCGGCCGCATGTTCGACGGGATCGAGTTCCGCGGGTTCTCCCAGGAATCGGTCGAGATCCTGGGCGCGCTGGCCGGCGTGCCGGTCTGGAACGGGCTGACCGATAAGTGGCACCCCACCCAGATGCTGGCCGACGTGCTGACCATGCGTGACCATGCGGGGAAACCGCTGTCCGACATCTGCTACTGCTACCTCGGGGACGACCGGAACAACACCGCCAACTCGTTGCTGGTGACCGGCGCGCTACTGGGCTCGATGTCCGGATCTGCGCGCCCGAGGAGCTGTGGCCATCGCCTGACGTGCGGGACATCGCCGGGAGGCTGGCCGCAGGATCCGGTGCCCGGCTGAGCGTGACCGCGGACCTGCGCGCCGCGGTGGCCGGGGCGGACTTCTTGTACACCGACGTGTGGCTATCGATGGGCGAGCCAGTGCAGGAGTGGGACAAGCGGATCGATCTGCTGCTGCCCTATCAGGTGAACGCGGAGGCGATGGCGGCCACCGGCAATCCGGCGGTGCGCTTCCCGCACTGCCTGCCCGCGCTGCATAACACCCAGACCCAGATCGGGCAGCAGATCTACGACCAGCGCGGCCTCGGCGCGCTGGAGGTGACCGAGGAAGTCTTCGGGTCACCGGCCTCGGTCGTCTTCGAGCAGGCGGAGAACCGGATGCACACCATCAAAGCGATCATGGTGGCCACGATGGGAGTGCAGCCGTGAAGATCCACGATGGGAGTGCAGCCGTGAAGATCGTTGCGGCGGTCGCCGAGGCCTGACCACGGCCTGGCCCGGCCTGACCCGGCCGCTCAGTGCACCGGCGTCATCGATTTCGTGGTGCTGGACTCTTCCGCTGACCGGCTGGCCAGCCGGCTCGGCCACCACATACACCGGCCGATGTCCAGGTTGAGCGCGGTCACCAGCACGGACCTGACGATGATGGTGTCCAGCAGCACGCCGAGCGCGACCGTGAAGCCGATCTCGGTGAAGGTCACCAGCGGCAGCGTGCCGAGCATGGCGAACGTACCCGCCAGCACCAGGCCGGCCGAGGTGATCACGCCGCCGGTGGCGGCCAGCCCGGTGAGCGCGCCACGGCGCGTCCCGGCCCGGCGCCGATTCCTCGCGCACCCTGGTCATCAGGAAGATGTTGTAGTCGATGCCCGAGCGCGACCAGGAAGACGAACACGAACAGCGGCGTCGACGTGTCCGCCCCGGCGAACCCGAACAGGTACCTGAAGGCCAGCGCGGACAGGCCGAGCGCCGCGCCGAAGGAGAGCACCACGGTGCCCATCAGGATCAGCGGCGCCACGACGGCCCGCAGCAGCAGGGCCAGGATGACCAGCACGACCAGCAGCACCAGCGGGATGATCACGTTGCGGTCGTGAGTGGCGTACCGCTCGACGTCCAGGTTGATCGCGCTGGCCCCGCCGACCTTGGCCGTCGGCGCCCGGCACCGCACCGACGTTGGCCCGGACCCGGTCGATGGTGACGTAGGCCGCCTGGCTGTCCGGCTTGCTGCCCAGCGTGCCCTGCAGGTAGACCAGGCCGTCCTTGACCTGCGGCGGGGCTACCGCCGCGATGCCCGGCGTCCGGGCCAGGGCGGCCCGCAGCGGGGCGGCCGCGCTGCGCCTGGCCGATCACGGCCACCGGCTCGCCCGCGCCGGCCGGGAAATGCCTGGCCAGGACCTGCTCGCCGGCGATCGACGCGGGCGTGCCGCGGAACGACTGCGCGATGGTCAGCGGGCCGACCTTGAAACCGATGAGGCCGAGCGCCGCGCAGGCCAGCAGGACCGCCGTAACCACCCAGACCACCCGCGGCCGGATGGCGATCCGCTGTCCGATCCGGGCCCAGAAGCCGCCCTGGGTCGGTTCCGCCGAGCCGTACCTGGGCCGCACCGGCCAGAAGACCCACCGGCCGCAGATCACCAGCAGCGCGGGCAGCAGGGTGATCATGGCCAGCAGGCCGACGGCGATGCCGATCGCGGCCACCGGACCGAGCCCGGAGATGTCCGCCGACTCCGCCACGAGCAGGCAGAGCATGCTCACGATGACGGTCGCCCCGCTGGCCAAGATCGCGGGCCCGGCCCGCCGCAGCGCCTCCGCCATGGCCTCGTGCCGGTCGGCGTGCCTGCGCAGTTCCTCGCGATAGCGCGCGACCAGCAGCAGCGCGTAGTCGGTCCCGGCGCCCAGCACCAGCACCACCAGGATGCCGCCGCTCTGGCCGTTGACGGTCAGGCCATGCTGAGTCAGCACGTAGATGACCGCCTCCGCGACGGTCAGCGCGACACCCGCGGACAGGATGGGCAGCAGCCAGAGGATGGGACTGCGGTAGGTCAGCAGGAGCAGGACGATGACCACGGCCAGCGTGGCGAACAGCAGCGTGCGAGTCGATGCCCTTGAAGATCTTGAGCTCGTCCGACGCGATGGCCGCCGGGCCGGCCACGTAGACCGATACACCCGGGTCACCCGCCGCCGCGGTGGCCCGCAGGCCGTTGACGAACCCCTCGATGTTGGCTTTGTAACCGAGGTCCGAGCCGACGGTCGTCTCGATCGCCCGGTGGTCAGCCGACGGGATCGGGCCCGTCACCCGGCCCGCGACGGCAGGCAGCGCACCGAACGCGCGCGCGTCGGCGGCCGCCTTGCGCAGGTCAGCGGGGGTAATCCCGGACTGCCGCTGGTAAATCACCACGGCCGGGTTGAGGTTCTTCGAGGTGAACTTGGCCTGCAGGTTCAGTTCCTGCGTCGACTCGGCGCTGGCCGGCAGGTAGGACGAGGCGTCGTTCTTCTCCGCGCCCTGCAGCTTGCCAGCCAGTGATCCGGTCAGCGCGATGACCACGATCCAGAACGCCACGACCAGGTATTTCGTGCGCCTGCCGCACGGCAGCGCGGCGATCCGGTGCGCTCTGCTGCTGCTGCCCTTGTCGCTCACCCCGAGCCTCCCGCATGCGAACTTGCCTGAGCCCATGCCCCGTTAGTGACCGGACTATACGATCTATGAGCCGATTGAGCCTGTCAAGTTATATCTCGAACTGGCCGCAGTTATTCGGCCAGTTCCGAGCTCCAGACCACGAGCCTGGTGCGGTCACCGCGGAACAGGTCGCGGGCGAACTCGAGCGGCTGGCCGGTGCGGCTGTAGGCAATGCGCTCGACCAGCATCAGCGGGGCGCCCGAGGTCACGCCGAGCGCCTCGGCCTCGCGTGCCCCGGCCGTCACCGGCTCCAGGCATTCCCTGGCCCGGTGCGGGCGCTGGCCGTACTTGGCCTCGAGCAGCTCATACAGCGATCCGTCCAGCCGCTCGTCCAGGAACCCAGGAAACAGCGCGGCCGGGAACCTGGAGTGCTCGACGGCGATCGGCTTGCCGTCGGCGAACCTGAGGCGGCGCACCTGAAACACCTGGTCGGTGTCGGCCAGCCGGAGGGCTGCCGCGGCGGCCGGACCGGCCGGGCGCGCCGTCGCGGACAGCACCTGCGCCCCGGCCACCATCCCGCCCCGGCGCAGCTGCTCGGAGAAGCCGGCCAGGGTGGTGAGGTCCTGCTCCAGCTTGGCCGCGGCGACGAAGGTGCCGCCGCGGCGCCCGACCGCCTTGGTCACCAGGCCGCGCCTGGCCAGCTCGCCGAGCGCGTGCCGGAGCGTCATCCTGCTGACCCCGAACCACGCGGCCAGATCCTGTTCGGCCGGCAGCCGGTCGCCCGGCATCAGCCTGCCGACCGTGATCTCCCCGGCCAGCCAGTCCTCGATCTGCGCGTGCACCGTGGTCCCCGGCGCCCGGGAGATCTCCGGCGGCGTGCTGGCCCGGGTCTGCAGCGCCGGCTTTCTGCTATCGGGATGTCGCGGCATGGTTGCGGCTGCGACGGCACGGTGTCGGGCGGTGAGCGGCATGGCCAGAATGCTAGGCGGGCGGCGGGCGCCGGTCAGCCTTCGGGCTCCGGCGCGCGACGACCAGACGCCGCGGGCGTCAGCGCCGGGTCATCCTGCGCCGGCGCGATGACCGGCGCGAATTGCTTGCGCAGGCCGGCGACCAGGTAGTAGATCGCGCCGATGATCGCGATGCCGATCGCCACCGTCCACAGGATCGGGATCTTGTTCAGGAAGTCAACGCCGAAGGTGAGCAAGCCGCCCGTCTGGCTGGGCTTGGGGTTGCTCGCCACCCGTGGCCAGGCGAAGTTGACCAGCATCGCGCCGCCGTACAGCAGGGCTAGGACATTGACCACCATGCCCCAGCGGCCGAGCCGGAACGGCGCGCTGATCTTCGGCCAGCCGCGCAGCCGGGCCCGCAGGATCACCGCATTACCGAGGAAGTAGCTCAGGTAGATCATGCCGGTCGCGGCAATGGCGATGATCGCGACCCCGGCGTACTTGATGAACGGCACCGCGGACAGCAGGGCGATGACGATGCAGGCCCAGACCGGCGTGCGCAGCGTCGGCGCGACCTTGGCCAGCGGCTTGGAGAACGGCAGCTGGTTGTCCCTGGCCATCCCGAAGCAGAGCCTGATCGTCGCGGCCAGGATCGACAGGCAGCAGACGAAGATCGCCGCGGAGACCACCAGCAGGTAGATGGTGGCGAACGCGGAGGAGAAGTTCTCCGTGATGATGTTGGCCGGATTGGCGCCGAGCCCGCCGTTGGCGGTGATCGCCGCGTGCAGGTTCGGGATCGCCACCAGCACGCCGAGCAGGAACACGCCGCCGATGACGAACGCGCCGATCACCGAGAACAGCACCGCCTTGGGGGCCGCCCGGCGCGGATCGCGGGTCTCCTCGGCCAGCGTGGACGCGGTGTCGAAGCCGTAGATCACGAACAGGCTCATGAACATCGCCGCCAGGAACGTGTTCGCCCCGACATGGAAGCCGCCGCTGTTGGTGACCACCTTGATGCCCTGATGGTTGTGGAAGGCCAGCAGCACGAGCGCGAACACGAACATGCCGAGGATCTCGAACAGCACCCCGGTGTTGTTGATCAGCGCGACCAGCCGGACCCCGTAGATGTTCAGCACGGTGATGACCACCAGGGTGATGAGGGCGATGACCTCCTGGGTGCCCAGGCTCGACGCGTTCAGGCTGTGCCAGCCCAGGCCGTTCAGCGCCGGGATCAAGGCCAGCGGCAGGGTCGCGACCACCGCGGCGACGGTGATGATGCCCGCGAACATGTAGATCCACCCGGTGAACCAGGAGTACCTGCGGCTGGCCAGGTACTTGGTCCACTGGAACACCGAGCCCGCCACCGGGTAGTGGCTGGAGACCTCGGCGAAGTTGAGCGCCACGATGAACTGCCCGAGCGCCACGACCGGCCAGGTCCAGATGAACACGCCGCCGAGCGTGGTGAGCCCGAGCGCGAACAGCGTGAAGATCCCGGTCGACGGTGAGATGTAGCTGAAGGCGACGGCGAACGAGCTGAACAGCCCGAGGGACCGCTTGAGCTCCTGCTCGTAACCGAACTGCTTCAGGTCGGTGGTGTCGCGCTCGTGTCCGCTCGGAACCTGTGTGCCAGCGCTCATGACGAGCCCCTCCCACTCCACGCGAGGCGGATTGAGGCGTAGCGTACGATTGGCGCGAGACTAATTGTCCAGACCCTTTCCCGTGCTCGTGCCCAGGAGTGCGCCGATGGTCAACGCCGCTGGCGTCGACGCGCTGTTCGCGCAGGTACCCAGCCTCGCCGCCGAGCCCAGGTCGGTAACCGAACTGCCCGGCGGGCTGACCAACCGCAACTACAAGGTGACCACCCCGGACGGCACGTTTGTGGCCCGGGTCTGCTCGGACGGCGGGGAACTGCTGGCCATCGACCGGGACAACGAGTACCGCAACTCGGTGACGGCCGCCGCGGCGGGCGTGGGCGCGCCGGTGATCGAGTACCTGCCCGACCGCGGCGTGCTGGTGCTGCGTTACATCGACGGCCGTACCTTCACCAACGCCGATGTGGCGGCCGAGGGAAACATCGCGCGGATCGCGGCCGCCTGCAGGCAGCTGCACTCGGGCGGCCGGTTCGCCAGGCGACTTCGACATGTTCGACATCCAGCGCAGGTACCGGTCGGTGGTGGCCGCCCGCGGCATGCGGATCCCGCCCGGTTATGACGCGCTGGCCGGCCAGTTCGAGGCGATGCGCGCCGCGCTCGCGGTCCGCGCCGTGCCCACCGTCCCGTGCAACAACGACCTGCTGGCCGGGAACTTCATCGACGACGGCGACCGGATCTGGCTGATCGACTACGAATACTCGGGCAACAACGATCCGTGTTTCGAGCTCGGCAACATCGCCAGCGAATGCGGCCTGAGCACCGACGCGCTGGCCGCGCTGGTGACGGCCTATTACGGCCGGGCCTCGCGCAGCATGATCGCCAGGGCCCGGCTGCTCGGGCTGGCCGCCAAGTACGGCTGGACGCTCTGGGGCGCCATCCAGCACGCCGCCAGCCCGATCGACTTCGACTTCTGGTCCTGGGCCATGGAGCGGTTCGAGGCGGCCCAGGCGGAGTTCGCCGCGCCCGGCTTCGCCGCGCTGCTCCAGGACGCGGCGGGCGATGACTGACGAGCTGCGGCCAGGACCGGCCGGAGCGGGTGCCCCAGCCGCCGAGCGGTCCGGCGCGGCCGCCGCTGCCCGGCCGGGCCCGGGTCGTGATCATCGGCGGCGGCGTGATCGGCGCCAGCGTCGCCTACCACCTCACCAAGGCGGGCTGGCCCGATGTGCTGCTGCTGGAGCAGGGCCAGCTGTCCTGCGGCACCACCTGGCACGCCGCTGGCCTGGTCGGGCAGCTGCGGGCCTCGGAGAGCGGTACCCGCCTGGTTCAATACTCAACGGAGCTGTACGCCAGCCTGGAAGACGAGGTCGGCCTGTCCACCGGTTTCCGCCGCTGCGGCGGGGTGACCGTGGCCCGCAGCCACGATCGGATGGTCGCGCTGCAGCGGACCGCCGCCGCGGCCGAGGCGTTCGACCTCGAGTGCGAGCTGATCAGCCCGCGGCGGGCCGCCGAGCTGTTCCCGATCATGGACGTGACCGACCTGGCGGGCGCGATCTGGCTGCCCGGTGACGGCCGGGCCAACCCGACCGACCTGACCGCCGCGCTGGCCCGCGGTGCCCGCCGCCGCGGCGCCGTGGTGCGCGAGCGAACCCGGGTGACCGGGATCCTGACCGCCCGCGGCGAGGTGCGCGGGGTCCGCACCGACGACGGCGATGTCGAGGCCGAGGTGGTCGTCAACTGCGCCGGGCAATGGGCCAAGCAGGTCGGGGCGCTGGCCGGGGTGACCGTCCCGCTGCATTCGGCCGAGCACTTCTACGTGGTGACCGAGCAGATCGAGGGCGTCCATCGCGACCTGCCCATCCTGCGCGACCCGGATGGCTACATCTACTTCAAGGAGGAGGTCGGCGGACTGGTGGTCGGCGGCTTCGAGCCGCAGGCCAAGCCGTGGGTCGCCCCGGACGCGCTGCCGTAGGCGTTCGAGTTCCAGCTGCTCGGCGAGGACTGGGAGCAGTTCTCGATCCTGATGGAAAATGCCCTGCTGCGGATCCCGGCGCTGCACGAGGCCGGCATCAAGAAGTTCTACAACGGCCCGGAGAGCTTCACCCCCGACAACCAGTTCATCCTGGGCGAGGCCCCGGAACTGCGGAACTTCTTCGTCGCGGCGGGTTTCAACTCGGTCGGGATCGCCTCCGCGGGCGGAGCCGGGCGAGCCCTGGCGGAGTGGATCATCGAAGGCGACCCCGGGTGCGATCTGTCGGTCGTCGACATCAGGCGGTTTTCCCGTTTCAACGGTAATAACCGCTGGCTGCACGACCGGGTAGCGGAGATCCTGGGCCTGCACTATGCGGTCCCCTGGCCGAACCGAGAGCTCGACACCGCGCGGCCGCTGCGCCGGTCGCCGGTTTATCACCTGCTCAAGCAGGCGGGCGCCGGTTTCGGCAGCAAGATGGGCTGGGAACGGGCCAACTTCTTCGCCCCGCCCGGCCAGGTCCCCGAGCTCAGGTACTCCTGGGGCCAGCAGAACTGGCAGTCCTGGTCATCGGCCGAGCAGCGGGCGGCGCGGGCCAGCGTGGCCCTGTTCGACCAGACGTCGTTCTCGAAGTACCTGATGGCCGGGCCGGACGCTGCCGCCGCGCTGCAGTGGCTGTGCACCGCCGACGTCGACGTGCCGCCCGGCCGGACGGTCTACACCGGGATGCTCAACCAGCGCGGTACCTATGAAGCCGACATCACCGTGACCAGGCTGTCGGACGAAGAGTTCCTGCTGGTCAGCAGCGCGGCAACCACCGAGCGGGACCAGGACCATATCCGCAGGCACGTCCCGCCGGGCCGCTGCGCGGTGCTCACCGACGTAACGTCCGCCTACGCCGTCTTCGGCGTGATGGGCCCGCGGTCGCGGGAGCTGCTCTGCGCGGTTTCGGCCGCTGACCTCGGCGACGCCGCGTTCGGATTCGGGGCCAGCCGCGAGATCGATATCGGATACGCGACGGTCCGGGCCACCCGCATCACCTATGTCGGCGAGCTCGGCTGGGAGCTCTACGTGCCCGCCGAGTTCGCGGTCGGCGTGTACGAGGAGCTGACGGCCGCCGGGCCGCGGTTCGGACTGGTCAACGCCGGCTATTACGCGATCGAGTCGATGCGGCTGGAGAAGGGCTACCGGGCGTTCGGCCGCGAGCTGACCCCGGACTACGGGCCGGTCGAGGCGGGGCTGCTGTTCGCCTGCAAGCTCAAGACCGATATCTCGTTCCTCGGCCGCGAGGCGGTCGAGAAGGCCAAGGCGGCAGGCCCGCAGCGCCGGCTGGTCTCCCTGGTGCTTGACGACCCCGGCGCGATGATCTGGGGCGGTGAGCTTATCCTGCGGGACGGGGCGGCGGCCGGCCAGCTGACCTCCGGGGCCTGGGGCGAGTCGCTCGGCGCCTGCGTCGGGCTCGGGTATGTCCGCCATCCGGCCGGCGAGCCCGTGACGGCTGATTTCGTGCGGGCCGGGCACTACGAGGTGAACGTGAGCGGGCAACGGGTAGCAGCCCGCGTGCACCTGCGCCCGCCGTTCGATCCGGCTGGCCTGCGGGTCAAGGGGGTAGCGAGATGACCATCAGCGCCTTCGATCTCTTCAAGATCGGGATAGGCCCGTCCAGCTCGCACACGGTCGGGCCGATGCGCGCCGCCGCGATGTTCGTGACGTCGCTCGCCGCCGACGGGCTGCTCGGCGAGGTCACCGGCGTCGAAGTCGAGCTGTTCGGCTCGCTCGGCGCCACCGGGCACGGCCACGGCAGCGTCAAGGCGGTGGTCCTCGGGCTGACCGGAGAACTGCCGGAGACTGTCGACCCGGAGGCGGCTGAGCCGCTGGTCGCGAGCGTCCGCGAGTCTGGCCGGCTGCGGTTGCTCGGCCGCCAGGAGATCGATTTCGACATCGGCGAGGATGTCATCCTGCACCGCCGCAAGCGGCTGCCGTTCCACTCCAACGCGATGCGTTTCGCGGCCCTGGCCCGGGGCGGGGCCGAGCTCGCCGTGCGGTATTACTACTCGGTCGGCGGCGGGTTCGTGCTCGGCGAGGACGAGGCGGGCAATCCGCAGATCGTGCCGGACGCCACGGTGGTGCCCTATCCGTTCACGACCGGCGCGGAGTTGCTGGCGCACACTCAGCGCACCGGCCTGCCGATCAGCGGCGTCATGCTGGCCAACGAGCTGGCCCGCGCGGACGAGGCCGCCGTCCGGGACGAGGCCGCCGTCCGGGACGGCCTGCTGCACATCTGGGCGGTTATGCAGGAATGCGTGCGGCGGGGCTGCGAAGCCGAGGGCGTGCTGCCCGGCGGCCTGAAGGTCCGCCGCCGCGCCCGGCGGCTGCGCGAGCACCTGGAGCAGGCCGGCGACACCGCCGATCCGCTGTACGCGATGGAATGGGTCACGCTGTCCGCGCTGGCCGTCAACGAGCAGAACGCCGCGGGCGGCCGCGTCGTCACCGCGCCGACCAATGGCGCCGCCGGGATCATCCCTGCGGTGCTGCACTACTACACGAAGTTCGTGCCCGGGGCGAATGCCGACGGAGTGGTCAGGTTCCTGCTGACCGCGGCGGCCGTCGGCGTGCTGTTCAAGGAGAACGCCTCGATCTCCGGTGCCGAGGTCGGCTGCCAGGGCGAGGTCGGGTCGGCCTGCTCGATGGCCTCGGCCGGGCTGGCCGAGGTGCTCGGCGGCACCCCCGAGCAAGTGGAGAACGCCGCGGAGATCGGCCTGGAGCATAATCTCGGCCTGACCTGCGACCCGGTCGGCGGGCTGGTGCAGATACCGTGCATCGAGCGCAACGCGATCGCATCGGTCAAGGCCATCACGGCGGCCCGGATGGCCATCCGCGGGGACGGTCAGCATCACGTCTCGCTGGACAAGGCGATCAAGACCATGCGGGAGACCGGCGCCGACATGAAGGACAAGTACAAGGAGACGGCCCGGGGCGGCCTGGCGCTGAACGTCGTGGAGTGCTGACCGGCGCTCGCTGAGCCGCGCCGCTGGCCGCCGGCCTGACCGCTGGCATCATCGAGTGGTGCAACAGGCCAGGTCGCGGAACCTGATGCGCGAGCGGGCCGGGTCCGAGCGCGTCACCAATGTCGAGCTGTTCTTCGATCTCGTCTATGTCTTCGCGGTCACCCAGTTGTCGCATTACCTGCTCGCGCACCCGACCCCGGCCGGGGCGCTGCAGGCCGCGCTGCTGCTCGCCATGGTCTGGCTGCTGTGGGCGTACACGACCTGGGTCACTAACTGGCTGGATCCAGAGCGGATCGCCGTCCGGTTGTTACTGCTCGCCCTGATGGCGGCCAGCCTGGTCCTGTCGGCTGCGCTGCCCGGCGCGTTTGGTGCCCGGGGCCTGGCCGTCGGGATCGCTTACGCCGCCATGCAGATCGGCCGCAGCGTGTTCACGGTCATCGCGCTGCGCGGCCACCGCCTGCAGCGCAACTTCGAGCGCATCCTGTCCTGGTGCCTGCTTAGCGGAGCGCTGGCGATCCTGGGCGGGCTGGCCGCCGGGCCCGCGCGCGCCGCGTGCTGGCTCGGCGCGGTGGGAGTGGACTTGCTCGGCGGCGCGGTCGGCTTCTATACCCCGGGGCTCGGTCGCTCCACCACCCGGGACTGGACCATCGAAGGAGGCCATTTCGCAGAACGCTGCCAGGCCTTCATCCTGATCGCGCTCGGTGAATCGATCGTGGTCATCGGGGCCACGCTGGCAGGCCTCGGGCACGTCAGCATGACGGCGATCGCGGCGTTGGCGACGGCGTTCGTCGGCAGCGCGGGATTGTGGTGGCTGTATTTCGACCGCAGTGCGGAAGAAGGCGCCCGGGTCATCGCCAGCTCGGCTGATCCAGGCCGGCTGGGCCGGTCCGCCTATCACTTTGTGCACCCGGTCATGGTGGCCGGGATCATCGTCACGGCGGCCGCGGATGAAGTGGTCGTCTCTCATCCGGAGGCTGCCGCCTCGGCCCGGACCTCCTGGATGATCCTGGGCGGCACCGCGCTGTTCATCGCCGGGCACGCGGCGTTCAAGGCCATCATCTGGCGGCATCTGTCCTGGCCGAGGATTGCCGCGCTGCTGGTCCTCGGGCTCCTCGGGCTGCTGGCGCCGCACGTCTCCGGCCTCGTCCTGAGCGTCTGCAGCGCGGCTGTCGTCGTAGCCCTGGTGCTGGCTGACTTCGCCGGGTTCGGCGCGCCGGACGGCGATTCGGTTGGCCGGGCCTGACCGTGAGCAGGCCGGGCCGGACGGTCGAGCCGGCCGCGCCTTCGGCCGACTGGGCCTGACCGTCTGCCGCCGGCCGGGCCTCTGTCGGCTGGGCCTGACCGTCAGCAGGCCGGCCGGACCTGCTTGGCCATCAGCACGTCGTCCACGTAACTGCCGCTGATGATGAACTCGCCGCGCAGCAGGCCTTCGTGCTGGAATCCCTGCCGCTCGTACAACCGGATGGCCGAATCATTGGTGCTCAGCACCCGCAGGCTCAGCTTGGCTGCGCCCTGCGCCCGCGCTTGGTCTTCGGCCGCGGTCAGCAGCGCCGCGGCTACCCCTCGGCGCCGGGCGGCTGGTGTGACAGCCAGCCCGAATATGCCGAGCACGTGCGCATTCTCCGGCAGCTTGGTCATCGGTTTCAGCCGCAGGTAACCAGCGATCCGGCCGTTGATCTCGGCGACAAGATGGACCTCCGGCGGGCTGTCGGGGGAGAAGAACGAGCCGTCGGCGGCCTGGATCACAGAAGGAAAGCCGGACTCCGGCGACCAGGCCGCCGCATCTAGGGCGGCGATGTCGGGTTCATCGCGCATCCTGGCCTTCCGTACCTGGACATGGTGCGGTCCCGTCCCGGTCCGGCTCCGGGTCGGGTCCTGGTCCGGTCTGTCGTCTTCAGTCACCTGACCATCTTGCCCGCCGTCGGTGAGCTTCTGACCGTCGCGCGCCGGTCGTCCAGATAGCCGCGTTCGATGCCCGCGGACCGCCCCACGCGGGGGCCCGGTATGCCTGCTGGGAGGATCAGGTCATGACCCGCGGCGAGGGCTACCTTCTGGACAATCAGCAGCCGGAGGCTGGGGAACGGTTCGACGCCCTGGCAGAGATCTTTGATCCGCCCACCTTCAGGCACCTGGACAACCTGAGAATCGGCGCAGGCTGGCGGTGCTGGGAAGTGGGTGCCGGAGGGCCGTCCGTGCCCCGATGGCTGGCCGGGCGGGTGGGCCCGGCGGGCCGGGTCCTGGCCACCGACATCGACATCTCCTGGACCCGGCAGGCGGCGAGCCCGCTGATCGAAGTGCGCCGTCATGACGTCGCGGCTGACGATCCGCCAGCGGAGATCTTCGACCTGGTCCATGCGCGCCTGGTCCTGGTCCACGTGGCCGACCGCAGCCGGGCGCTGCGGTCCATGATCAGCGTGTTGCGCCCCGGTGGCTGGCTGCTGGTTGAGGACGCCGATCCCGCCTTGCAGCCGCTGATCTGCCCGGACGAGTCCGGCCCCGCTCAGCAGCTGGCGAATAAGCTGCGCGCCGCGTTCCGGAAGATGCTGGCTCAGCGCGGCGCGGACCTCAGCTACGGCCGCAAGCTACCGCGGCTACTGCGCGAGGCCGGCCTGGCTGACGTGGCGGCGGACGCGTACTTCCCGATCACCTCCCCGGCCTGTACTGAGCTGGAAGCGGCCACCGTGCGCCAGATCCGGGCCGGGCTGGTCGCGGGCGGCTATGCGACCGCGGATGAGATTGATCAGCATCTCGCCAATGTGACGACCGGCCAGCTTGACCTGGCTACCGCCCCGATGGTTTCGGCGTGGGGCCGATGCCCGGCCGTCCGGGCAGG
>CAVZKE010000027.1:0-21980 GCA_963775745.1 uncultured Actinomycetota bacterium | reverse complement strand
CGGTGGCGTCCGGAATCCGGTGTAAATCGGCGGGCGTGGTTCCGGCTTCATGGTCAGGTTAGGCGACGGCTGTGACAGTTCCGGGTTGATCACCGGGCTCGGCCACGGCGGGCTGTGGCCGTAGCTGGCGGGGCGGGTCGAGCAGGGAGCGGCGCAGGTCCTGCAGCAGGCGCATGCCGTCGGTGGTCATGGTCAGGCCGCGCCAGCCGCGCGAGGCCCGGTCCAGCACGGCCCACACGAGGGTGAGGCAGCTCCGCTCGCCGGGGAGCCGGCCGATGACCTTGACCCTCCTGCGGGTCTCGCCGAAGGTGCGCTCGATGAAGTTGGAGTGGCGGATCCGCTTGCGGTGCTCGGCGGGGAAGCGCAGGTAGGCGGTCAGGCCGCTCGCGGTCGGTCGTGCAGGCACTCGACCGCGGCGGGGTAGAGCGGCTCGTACTTGGCGGCGAAGCTCGCCGATCCGGGCGTCGATGATCGCCACCAGCCTCCGGGCCGGGCGGCGTCCTCGGTCCTCGTGTCGAAGATCTCCCAGTACGCGGCCTTCACCTCGGCCTGGATCCCGGCCGGCACCTTGGCCAGGATGTTCCGGCCCGGTGGATGAGACACCGCTGGCGCAGGGCCGGGGAGACCAGCTCGATCGCGCCGATCAGGCCCGGCGCCCCGTCGGAGATGACCAGCAGCGGGCTGGCCAGGCCCCGCGGCCTCCAGGTCGGCCAGGAAGTCGGCCCAGGCGTCGGCGGACTCGCTCGGCGCCCGGCGCCAGGCCGACGAACACCGGCTTGCCGTCGGTGGTGATGCCCCAGGCCGCCAGCACCGGCTCGGCCGGGGAGCCGGGTGCATCGGAAGTAGCTAGCCGTCCAGGAACAGGTAGTCCAGCGTCGACGCTCGCGAGGCGGCGCGGCGCCCAGGCCTCGAACTCCTCCTTGATCGCCTGGCAGATGCCGGCTCACCGTCGACTTCGACACCGCGGCCTCGGCGCCGAGGGCCTCGGCCAGTGCCGCCTCCACGTCGCGGACCGACAGGCCGCGCACGAACCCGGCGATGACCAGCGACTCCAGCGCGTTCGTGCGGTCACATGCCCTCGCCGAACAGGCGGGAGGCGAACGCCTCGGTCGGTGCCGCGCAGCTTCGGCCGCGTCGAGGGTGACCGGCCCGGCCGTGGTCTTGACCGTCAGTCGCGGTAGCCGTTGCGCGAGCCGGGCCGGGCATCCGCGTGACCGCGGCCCGCGCGTAGCGCTCCCGGCCGAGGAACTCGGTGACCTCGGCTTCCAGCGCGGTCTGCAGCAGCAGCCGCGCGCCGAGGCGGGCGACGTCCTCCAGGATCTCCGGCAGCGGCCGGTCAGAGGCGAACAGCTCGTCGATGTCGGCGCGGATGCGCTCGGTAGGCGATACTCGGTGTGGCATGGGCGTAGGTCCTTTCCTTCGATGGTTGGCGGCTCTTGAAGGGAACCTACGCCCGTCGTCTTATTTACACCGGATCTTGGACGCCACCGCCTGCCCAAGTATCTTCATCTTGCGCACAACGCAGACCGCAGCGGCTACCTCCCCGGCCTGGCCTGCCGACATCACAACAGGGCAAACGGGGCCCGCAACGCCAAC
Source organism: uncultured Actinomycetota bacterium (assembly GCA_963775745.1). Classification (GTDB taxonomy): domain Bacteria; phylum Actinomycetota; class Actinomycetes; order Streptosporangiales; family Streptosporangiaceae; genus DATBGO01. The sequence continues at coordinate 20,384 of CAVZKE010000027.1, read as the reverse complement.
GGGCTACGCGGGATCCGCCGACGCAGCAGGCGGCAGCCACCAGGCGGATCGCCCTGGTAACGATCATGACCTGAGCAACTCCCGGTACACCAACGGCGCGCGCCATGGGGTCCCCCCATCGATTCGCGCGATGCGTGATCATTGATGCATGGCGGACCGCCGCGTAGTGATCGAAGAGCAGACAGCCCGGGTCCTGGCCGAGATCAAGCGACTTGAAACCGAACTCGACAGCAGCGAACTCATGTCCTACGGCAGCAAAGGCCAGCCGGTCCCTAGCCGATTGCTAGCTGAGCTACGCAGCCACCGGTGGCTTCTCATGCGCATGGTGGCCGACGGGCCGGGTCCGCAGCCAGGGCCGCCTGTAGCTGATGAGCTCGACCGGATCCGCGCTGAATGGGACGGTCCGGCATGACGTGCGAGCCGCGGATCGCGGTGATTCCCCCAGCAGGTGAAGACCCGGGGCGGCCAGATCACCCGGGTAGCAAGACTGGCAGGGATCCGCCTGGATGAAGCCCAGCAGACGGTGGCGGACGCCACCGCGGGTGTCGATCAGGATGGCCGGTGGTCCGCGTTCGAGTCCGTGATCTTCGCCCCGCGCCAGAACCTCAAGACCGAGTTCTTGCTGGCGCGGATCCTGGCTGGCTTGTTCGTCTTCAACGAGTCGTACATCGTCTATTCGGCGCATCAGGTGAAGACGACCAGCAAGACATTCCGCCGTCTGCGGCGGGCGATCGAGCGGACCCCGGCACTAGGCGCGCGGATCACCCGGACTTCTAACCGGATCGGAGCCGAGCAGATCGAGCTGGGGACCGGGCAGACCCTTGAATGCGTGGCCCGGTCAGTGAACTCGGGCCGCGGCTTCACCGGAGACACGATCATCATGGATGAAGCCCACGAGCTGGACGCAGACCGGCTCGCAAGCATGCTTCCGGCTGTCCACGATCCCCAACCCGCAGGTCTTCTACGCCCTGTCGATGGGAAACGAGCAGAGCACCCATCTGGGGGTCCTGCGCAGACGGGCCCTGGCCGCCGAAGACGATCATGTGTGCTGGATCGAATGGTCCATGGCCGACGGGGACCGGATCGATGACCGGGCTGTCTGGGCGGCCTGTAATCCGGCTTACCCGGACCGGATCTCAGCCGATTACCTCGAACGCGAGTGGGCGGCTCTCGGATCCGACCCAGAAAAATTCGCCCGGGAACGGCTCGGGAAGTCGTACTGGCCGACCGATGAAGCCGGTCTCTGGGCTGTGATCCCCGAAGACGTATGGATGGCTTGCAGCGCAACGGCTGAGCACCCCGGACGCGCCCCTAGTGCCCATGAGGACCGGCCGCGGCACCCCACCGGTACCCGACTGGCAGGCATGGGGCGGCGCAGCGCCACCGTGGGTACAACACCGCCGTCCCCGGGGACCACCGACAACATCACGCGCTTCTGAAACACTAGATAAGACCGGGGAGATCCGGACGGCTGGAGGTTTGACAATGACCGAGCCGATGGGCTGGATGAGCGAAGACCTGGACTGGCTACCACCGCGGATACGCGCAGCCCCCAGCTATCCCAGGCCGGGCCAGAAGCCCGGGAGTCCCGCGACGCGGCGAACGCAGCCAGAACGCCGAACGAAGGATTTCCGGGACGAGGCTATGACGCTGTACGCACGGCAAGCCGAAGCCCGGGGCGAGATCATCAACGCCATGGCCTTGGCCACCGGCACGATCATGGGCCGGACCCTGCAAGGCATCCTCGCGGCAGCTTCCACAGCAGCAGACCGGGAAGACGACCGGGCCGCACGGCGGGCACAACAGTACGGGGCCACGGCAGAAACAGAGCATGTGTTCTTCGGCGAACCGGTGGTCTGCGGAACCCGGTCAGAACGGGCCCGGTTCATGGACAACCGGATACGACGGTGGTATGAGGCGCGAGACCTGGAACGCCGCGCCGCGGAAGCCGCGAGACGATCCGCCGATGACTGGGGTTTGGTGGAGGATCCCGCGGGCCCAAGACCACCCCGGCCAGGCCGGCCACGAACCAGAGATCAGCCCTGCCCAGCCAGGACTACGGTTATCAGGGACTGCGGATCCGCGGCGGAATCTGATGACGACCCCGGAAACCTTCGATGACCTGCGCCGCCGGCCGGGCTTCCTAAGCACCCAGGTGAAGTGATGACCGGGCGGCGGGGTGCGCCGTCGATCAAGGTGCAGAGCGATACTCACGGTGCGCCGCGGCCTGCTGAAGACCACGGCCAGACCGAAGCCGAAAAATACGGAGGTACCTCCCGATGATCATCTCAAGCGGACAGCCGGAATCGCATGAATCGCTATTGCCGCTGAACACAGCGGCTACACCAGGAGTCGCGCCACCAACCCAGCGGTTCCCCTCGGGCACCGAACAGGGCGGCACGGTAACCGACAGCAGCGGAATCGACTTCACTGACGCAGCGCAGCAGGCGATGACCACCGGCATGAGCAACGATGCCGGACGGCGCGGCCGGTACGCAGGCGATATCAGCCCGGCTGCCAGCAGCTACGGCGATGAAATGATCTTGCCCGCTGTGGTCTCCGACCAGTGCAAGCACACTGGCGGATCAGACGCAGTCAGCTACGACCCGGCTGGCTAAAGCACCCATGCACCCGGGCTGGACGCGGCTTCCCAGCCGGTGAACGCCCAGATGGCCAGCGTCGCCCCGAGCAGTGGTGCCTGGTCGACCATCACGCGGTGATCCCATGCGTTCGCCCCGGACAATGGTCTTTGCAGGGCCGCGCGGACCGCGGATGTCAGGACCGGCTGGTCAAGATGTTCTAGCGCCACATCGTTGACCAGGTCGATGAACTGGCCGTGCGCGATCACCACATCCAGGGTGGTCGGCTGGATGACGGCGACGCCAGCATCGGTGAGCGGCTTGATCATCGTCGCGGCCTGCGATCTCGGATCCACGACCACCGCGACCGGCTGATATTGCCGGTCAAGGTCGATCATCCTGGGCCACCGCGCCGCGCGGATGATCATCAAGGGCGACACATCGACCAGGATCCGTCCGCCCTGGCCCCGCCCGGCTGCGACGATCGCGGCGTGGCATCGGTCTTCGCTGATCTCGCAGCCGAACGCCACCGGCATTATGGGGACCGTGGTCCCAGGAATTACCGCGAGATCGGCCATGTCCGGCTGGTCACAATGATAAGATCCCCGCGCTGTCACCCGCAGGCCCGTCGAACGTCCCCGCGGTGAACGTCAAAGACACCGGCCCCGGTGCTTTCGGTCACGCCGGGGGTTAACCGGAATCCATACGAGCGGAGGCCTCCGACCTGAGATGCCGTAGCGGGCATCGCGGGGACAAAGCGAAGCGCCCCGGCCCGGGGGGATAAACCCGGCCGGGGCACTTCCGCGCGTCCGGTTACAGCAGGATGATCACCAGGGCGACGACGGCGGCCAGCATCAGCAGCGGGAAGCTGCATCCGGCGCAGCCGCACCGCAGCCACCCGCGAGTCCCGCCCCCGTCTGCGCGTTCATGAGGTGCTCCATTCGTGGCCGCACGCGCCGCACTGCCAGTGGCGGGGTCGTCGTCGTCGTCGCCGCCGCTGATGCCGGTGAAGGCGATGTCCGGCGCCCCGGTGCCGCACTGCGGGCAGGGCGGCGTGGTGACCGGCTGGCCTGACTCGGCGGCTTCGAGCTTGGCGGCTAGCTGATGCGGCGTCGTAGGCGACCAGGAACCGGGTGGACGTGTCGGCGGTCCGCAATGCGGTCCAGACATGCAGCTTTCGTTGCACTCGATCACCCATGCGGGGAACCGGGCCTGTAGCTCGCCGGGTTCTTTCGGGTGGTGGCGTGGTGGCTGGTGTGACAGGATGATTCTCCATAGCCAGGGCTCCCCGTCCGCTGGTTAGGCCCCGTCGTTGAGTTATCGGCTCGCGGCGGGGCCGCTCTGAGTGTTGGCACGCTCACGCTACCCGCACAAGACGGTCCATGACTACCCACGACTACCGACTACGGTCTGTGGGGATGCCGCTCACAGTCAGCTACCGTCGTTGTTGTGGATGACCAGGACCCGCGGATCTACCTGCGGATCGCCGCAGATGTCCGCGCGCAATTGAGTCGGGTGAACTCAGGGCCCGGTAGGAGGCGCCGTCGATCACTGCGCTGTGCCAGGAATGGGGAGTGGCACGCGAGACGGACGCCCACGCTCTGCAGGTCCTCGAAGCCGAGGGGCTGGTGCGCCGCTACCCGGGCCGCGGGTACTACGTCACCGCACGGTGACACTCATGCGTAATTATGTGCGGCATGCGGGTCCGAGGTTGCATTCGCAGGTCTTGCCGCCTTGGTCGTAGGGCACGGTGTGATCGTGGTCGCAGATGACGGCTTGTTGCCGGCAGGTGGGGTAGAAGCAGGTCCGGTCGCGGATGTTGATCAGGTGGCGCAGGGCGGGGGAGGGCCGGTAGGCGGGGGTCTGGCGCGGGTGGGTGCAGGTGCCGGTCTGGAGGCTGGTGAGCGGGATGGCGTGGAGCCAGCACAGGACATCGCGGCCGGGCGGCTCGGTGTGAGGCAGCTCGGTGCCTGGTGGTCCGGTCTGGGCGGTGTCAGAATCTGGCGGGCCGGCGCAGGGCGGTCCGGTGCCGGGCGGCCCGGATCCAGGTGGTGTGGTGCCGGGTGGTCGTGCGCCGGGTGGTCGGGCGCCGGGTGGTCCGTTTCCCAAGGCCGGGGGGCTGGTTGTGGCGCAGCCGTGGGCGGTGGCGTGGCCGTCGGAGCTGGTGAGACACCCCATGGCGTTTGCTGTCAATAGAAGGCCCGGAAATTCTTTTCCGATCATGGTTTCCGGGCATGCCAGCGAGCCCTCCTGGCGGCTGTTGATCGCGCCGGAAGGGCTGGCAGCCCGGCCGGCCTTACGCGGCAGCTGGCTGGCGGCGATGCCCCCAGGCGGTGTCCTCGTCGTAGCTGGTGCCGGTCTTCAGGCAGCCGTGCAAGATCCCGGCCATCCGGTTGGCGACGCGGCGCAGCGCGTCGGTGTGGTCGATGTCGCGGGCTTTCAGCTCGTCGTAGAAGGCCCGCGCGCCGGGCGAGGCGGAGATCGCCGCGAACGCCTGGTCGTGCAGCGCGCTGACCAGGTGGTCGTTGTGGATGTACCGGGCGTGGACCGTCTTGGTCTTGCCCGAGGCGATGGTCAGCGGCGAGGTGCCGGCGTAGTTGCGGCGCGCTTTGGCGTCGGCGTACCGGCCGGGCGCGTCACCGAACTCGCCGAGGATCCGGGCGCCGGTGATCACCCCGATGCCGGGCTGGCTGAGGTAGACCCCGGCGTCAGGGTGGCGTCGAAAAAGCGACTCCACCGTGGCTTCCATCTTCTTGATCTGCTCGTTCAGCACGGTGATCACCGCGGCTGCCGCCTGCACGCTGGCCGCGTATGCCTCGGTGACGATCTCGGGCTGGCCCAGCGCCGGGGCGCGCAGCGCAGCCTGGATCTGGGCTGCCTTGCCGGCCGTGTCGTGCCGGCGGGCCCGCTTGAGCGCGGCGGTGATCTGACCGATGGTCAGCCTCGCCGCCGCGGCCGGGTCCGGGGCCCTGGCCAGCAGCTCCAGCGCGTCGGCCCCGGTCAGCGTCAGCGGCGCGCAGGCTTCCAGCGCGCCGGGGAAATACTCCCGCAGCGCTGAGCGCAGCCGCAGCGCATGCCGGGTCCGCTCCCACACCAGCTTCTGATGCGCCCGGGCGGCTACCTTCACCGCCTCGGCCTCATCGCTGTCGGCCGCGACCTCGCGCAGCTGGTGACGGCGGGTACGCGCCATGTCGGCCAGCGCGGCCGCGTCGAAGGCGTCGTCCTTCTTCCCCGACACCGCCACCACCTCGCGGTGCCGCGCCGCCTGCTTCGGGTTCACCGCGTACACCCGGTAGCCCGCCCCGACCAGCGCCCGCACCCACGGCCCGCGGTCGGTCTCGATCGCCACCACCACCTGCGCCGGGTCATCACCGTCCAGGTGAGAGGCGATCAGCTCATGCAGCCGGGTGATCCCGGCCACCCCCTCCGGCAGCCGCCGGGCCGCCAGTACCTTCCCGTCCTTATCCTGCAGGCACACATCATGATGATCCTCAGCCCAGTCATCTCCGACAAAAAGCAACTCGCATTCCTCTCCAGTGGCGCAGCCCGGTCCCGTACGGCAGCCTGCGGGAGAACCACCAGCGCCCTAATGGATACAGTGCTCACAGCCCACTCCAGGCCGGGCACGACACCCCATCAGCGGTCCATCCTCCCGGCCACCAGCGGGGGCACGGTCTCACCATAGGGCTCAAGGCCCAGGGGGAGGCTGGGTGCTCACCCGCCAGCGGCTACCAGAACCCGAGTCTCCCGCACGGGTCCGATGTCCCGCTCGGGCTAACCCGGTAAACCCCATTAGGGTGAGGCACCAGCGGGTGCGGGGGCTGGCGGCGAGGGCGGCGGCGAGGTCGCGGCAGGTGCCGGCGTCGAGGGCGCCGAGCCCGGTGGCTTCGCCGGGCTGGGTGGCCAGGCCGAGCCAGGTGGCCAGGGGCATGGTCAGGTTCACCGAGCCGGACAGCCCGGCCGGCCAGTCGGCGCCGGGGGTGGCCGAGCCGGGCGGGAGCAGGGTCTCAGGGCGCTGGCCGGTGAGCAGAGCGAGGTAGACCTGGGCGCGCAGCTGGCGGAGTGTGCCCGCAGCGCCATGGCGTTTGAGCCAGCGGGCCAGCGCGTCGATGTGCTGGTCAGCTGCGATCACGTGGGCGGGCGGTAGGTCCCGCCCGGCTAGGGCGCTGGTGCCCGCGGTCTCGGTCCAGGTTTCGACCCGGGCGTCTTTCTGGGCTTTGGTGCGTCGCTTGATGGCGGCGTCGGCGTCGATGGCCAGTATCGCGCGGCGGGCTGCGGCGCGTAGCTGGCCGGTGGTCTGGCCGGGGGCGGCGGGCAGGATCTGGTCCTGGACGTCGGCTGCGTGGGCGTCGCTGAGGCAGCAGGTTTCGTCGGCGATCACGGCGGCACGGGGCCAGTCGATCTGGCCGGCCCGCAGCGCGGCGATGGCCTGGGGCAGCCGCGCCAGCCCGGCGGCGGTGCTGGTCAGGCGGACCGCGGACCGGCCGGTCAAGATCAGCAGCGCGGCGATCTCGTCGTCGAGGTGGTCGATGGCGCGGGGCCCGGCGGCGGCGCGTCGGCGGGCCAGTTCGGTGATCGCTGTTACCTCGCCGGCCGCCGCCCACGAGGACAGCCGTCGGCACGCGCAGATCAGCCCGGCTAGTTCGTCATCGTCCAGGCTGGCCAGCCCGGCGGCGCTGGCCTGGTCGGCCAGGGCTGCCAGGGCCGGGCCGGGCGCCATAGCGTCGGCGGTCCCGCCGGCGACGAAGCCGGTGCCGTGGTGACCGGGGTCGCGGTGCGTGAACCCGGCCGCGAGCACTTCGGGCACCGGACCGGGAGGGTTCATGGTCGGGTCCTGTCCCGGCGCGGACGGGCCGTCTTCTGGCCCGGGTTCTGCGGGGCTGGCGGGCACCTGCCCTCCTTCGAAAGGCTGTTGATCATGCTGGCTGAATACGATCTTCGATAATAGTATCGATAAGCAGGCCATCGGCTCGAAGCCCTGATTGGCCTGTGGATATCTCTCGAGAAACGGTCAATCTGTGGACATCCGCAGAAGTGTTAAAGAGGGGCTCAATACCGAGCCGTAGATCATGGTTCACCGTGCTGGTCTCGAGCGACTTGGCGCCGGTAGATGCGGGCGAGCCAGATGACGTCGGTGTCATCCTGACCTGTTAGCGCGCCGGGCGGCAGCACGCCGGGTAGCAGCGTGCCGGGCGGCAGCGCGCCGCCCACGCAGGTCAGGTCGCCGCTGACCACCGAGACGACCAGGGCCAGGAACGCCAGCGAGACGAAGGGACCGCCAAACAGCCAGCGGAAGTCGGGGGCTGTTCCGCAACGGCTGCTATCGATGACCGCCCGACCCGCATGCCCGCGGCGATCGGATCACCTCCCGCTGCCGGGCGCGGGTCTGCCTTCCCTAGTCCGGGCGAGCGGCGCCACCGCACCGCCGCACGCGGTTTCGAAAGAAAGGCAATTTCACCATGGCGGTAAATGATTCGCGCCGACGGACACCGGTCGCCCATGCTGGTCTCGGTGCTCATCGCGGGCAGCGGCGCCGGAAGGAGCCGGGGCCGGAAAGGAGTCCCGGCCGGTCATGCTCGCTGTGTTGCTCGCGCTAGCCTCGGCGGCGGGTTACGGGAGTTCTGACTACACGGGAGGCATGGCGGCTCGCCGGGCCAGCCTCATCCGCGTCACCATCCTGGCCCAGGGGATCAGCGCAACCGTGATGATCGTCGTCCTGCCGTTAGGGGGCCTGCGGGTGCCCGCCCTTGGCCCCCTGGCCTGGGGAGCGGTCGGCGGACTGAGCGGGGCGCTGGGAGCGCTGGCGCTCTACGCCGGATTCCGGAACGCCGCGTTCAGCGTGGCAGGGCCGCTCAGCGCCATCGGCGCGGCGGGCTTCTCCGTACTCGCCGGGCTTATGTTCGGGGAGCGGCCCGGCCCGCTGGCCATGATCGGAATCGGGCTTGCGCTACCGGCCATCATCGGCGTGTCGGCGAGTTCGCGCAGTGCGCATCCCGGCCGCGCGGAGCCAGGTCAGGCGGGCCCGGGCGGATCAGGTCAGGCGGGCCACGGTAGTCCGGCCGCGGGGGTTGTCTGGGGGCTGGCGGCCGGAGCCGGTTTCGCCATCTTGTTCATCGCGCTGAACCGGGCTGGCTCCCAGGACGGCCTGTGGCCGGTGGCGGCCTCGCAGCTCACTTCGCTCGCTGCGGTGCTGTGCCTCGGCGTGGCAACCGGAGATGCGCACCTGCCCGCGCGACAGGCCGGCGGGCTGGCCGCGCTGACCGGGCTGACCGGGTCGGCGGGAACGGTGCTGTACTTCTACGCTACCCAGGCCGGCCTGCTGGCCGTGACCGCGGTGCTCACCTCGCTGTACCCAGCGGTGACCATCGTTCTGGCCCGCGTGTTCGCGGGAGAGCGGCTTGCCATGGTGCGGCTGGCCGGGCTCTGCCTCGCGGCCGCGTCGGTCGGGCTGATCGCCGCGGCGGGGGCCGGGTGACCGGGCCGACCGGGCTGACCGGGCTGACCGGGCTGACCGGGCTGACCGGGCTGGCAGGTCGCGGTCCCGGCCGGTAGGCTCGGCTCTACGTCACAGGTGTCCGGCGAGGCGAGCCGGAGTCCTGACCGGAGGCCACGATGATCGGCTGGTTGACAGTGCTGCTTGGGCAGCTGGCTGGCTACTGGCCGGTTTCCGGGCATCCGGCAGCCACTCCCTCCGGCCTGATAGCCGTGGCTGCGATCGCGCTGACTGGCGTGATCATCTCATTCCTGGCGCAGAGTGCCAGGATCGCGGCCGCCGTCACGGCCCGGCCGCTGACCGGGCGCGCCGCGGCGCTGCGGGAGAAGTCCTGGTCAGCCGCTTTCCAGCGGCAGCTCGATCCGGATGCGCGCGGCCGGGCCCGGCCTCGCGCTCCGTCGGCGGTCCCGGCGGCCGCCTGACCACTCCGCCTGTCCCGCCCGGCCCGGCCGGGTGCGCCTGGCTGCGCACCTGAATCCGGCACCAGGCTCTGCGGTGCGTCACGCAGTCGTCTCCAGCTGTCATAGGTCATCGACCCGCTGGAGGGTATCCGTCATGTTCGCGCTACTCGGCGCCTGTGTCGCCGTTGCCTATCACCTCGTCTCCGGGCTGGCCCGGATCCTCGTTCCGGTCGCTGGCACCCTGGCCCCGGTGTTCGCCATCATCGCCTGTACCGCCGCGGTGCGGCTGCTGCTGTTGCCGCTCAGCTACTACTCGCTGCGCGGCCAGGCCAGCCAGGCCCGGCTGCTGCCCCGGGTCCGGGATTTGCAGCAGCGCCACGCGGGGCACCCAGGAGCGGCTGCAGCGTGAGCTCAGTCAGCTGTACAAGCAGGAAGGCACCGGAATGCTCGCCGGGTGCCTGCCCGCCCTGCTGCAGCTGCCGTTCTTCAGCGTGCTGTACCGGCTTGTGGAGTCCCCGACCGTCGACGGCAGGCCGAACAGCCTGCTGCGCCATGACCTGCTCGGGGCGCAGCTGGGCTCGCACTGGCTGGGCGGCCCGGGACCGGTCAGCGGCCAGGGCGCAGTGTTTCTGGCGCTGTTCGCGCTGCTGGCCGTGGTCGGGTGGCTCTCAGCGCGGTCCGCGCGGCGCTTCGCGGGCGCCGGTTCCGCGCCACCCGGCGCTGGTTCCGCGCCACCCGGCGCTGATTCCGCGCCACCGGCCGGCGCGGTTGGGGTGCTGATCCGGGCGCTGCCGTACACGACGGTCGTCGTCGCGGCGGTGGTCCCGCTGGCGGCAGGCATCTACCTGCTCACGTCATCGGCGTGGGCGGCGGCCGAGCGCCGGGTGCTGCGGCGCAAAGCCATGCAATCAGCCTCAGCCGACCCGTCGCGGCGCGACCGGCGGCCCGGCGGTGATGTGCCAGGGGTTATCCGTTCGGCATGATAAAACAGTGACCCGGCTCGGGCGGCGGCCTCATCACCGCCGCCCGCCCCGGTTCTTGGTAGCGTCGTGTCATTGGAGGTCGTCATGCACCAGCCGCCCATTCCGCACGTCGCGAGCACAGATCCGCAGATGGCCGACCTGATCGAGTCGGAGGCCAGGCGCCAGTTCGAGAAGATCCGGCTGATCCCGTCGGAGAACTACGTGTCCGAGGCCGTGCTTGAGGCTTCTGGGACCGTGCTGACCAACAAGTACTCAGAGGGATACCCGGGCCGCCGGTACTACGAGGGCCAGCAGTTCATCGACCCGCTCGAGACGATCGCGGCGCAGCGCGCTGAGGCACTGTTCGGCGTCGATCACGCCAATGTGCAGCCCTACTCGGGCTCACCGGCCAACCTCGCCGTCTACCTCGCCTTCCTGGAGCCAGGTGACACGGTGATGGGGATGGCTCTGCCGATGGGCGGCCACCTGACCCACGGCTGGCCGGTGTCCGCGACCGGTAAGTGGTTCCGGTCGGTCCAGTACGGCGTGCGCGCTGACACCGGCCGCGTCGACTTCGACGAGGTGCGCGACCTGGCCCGGCGCGAGCGGCCGAAGGTCATCTTCTGCGGTGGCACGGCGATCCCGCGGACGATCGAGTTCCCGCGGTTCGCAGAAATCGCCGCCGAGGTCGACGCGATCCTGGTCGCCGACATCGCGCACATCGCCGGGCTGATCGCCGGGGGAGCGCACCCCAGCCCGGTCGGCCATGCCCCGGTTATCACGACCACTACCCACAAGACCCTCCGCGGCCCGCGCGGCGCCATGATCATGTCGACGGCGGAGCACTCCCCGGCCCTGAAAAAGGCGGTCTTCCCCGGTCTGCAGGGCGGCCCGCACAACCACACCACGGCGGCGATCGCGGTCGCGCTGAAGGAGGCGGCGCAGCCGGAATTCTCGGCCTACGCGCATCAAGTGGTCAGCAACGCCCAGGCGCTCGCTGAGGCGCTGACCGAGCGCGGCTTCAGCCTGGTGTCCGGCGGCACCGACAACCATCTGATCCTGCTCGACCTGACCCCGCAGGGCATCGCGGGCAAGCCGGCCGCCAAGGCCCTGGACCGGGCGGGCATCGAGGTCAACTACAACACGGTGCCGTTCGACCCGCGCAAGCCGTTCGACCCCTCCGGGATCAGGATCGGGACGCCGGCGATCACCACCCGCGGCCTGGGCGGGGCGCACATGGTGCAGGTCGCCGCGTGGATGGAGGAGGTGGTCAAGGCGGCCACCAAGGACGATGAGCAGACCATCGAACGGGTCGCGGGCGAGGTGCGCGACCTGCTGGCCGGCTTCCCGATGCCGGGCTGGGCCTAGGCCCGCTGACCTGGGCCGGGGGCCCGGCGGGGCGTGCCCGCCGGAGCGGGCTGACCGCTGCTTGCGTGACTCGCAATACGAATGTATGTTCGATATCAGTTGGTAACTGCCCCTCTTCCCCTGGGCGGCCGAGCCGACCGGTCGCTGTCTGGCCGGCGGGGAAGCGGGCAGCACGTGAGCAGGATGCGCGGGGAGCCGGTCGAGGTCTGGCTGCGGGACGGCAAGCCGGCCAGGTTCGTCTGGCGCGGCAGGCTGTACACGGTGCTCGCGGTGTTAGACCGCTGGATGACCAGCCGGGAATGGTGGATCGCCCAGCACCCGGATCCGGGCGGGCCCGCCGAGCGGGAGTTCTGGCGGGTGGAGGCCTCGCCGGGCAAGAACGTTCCGGGCGCGGTCTATGAGCTGCGGCATGATGCTGCGACGGGCCGCTGGCTGCTGTCCAGGAGCTGGGACTGAAGGGCGAGCACCCAGGCCGTGCCGAGCGCAATTGCGCCCATTCGAGCTCGTTGCCCCGGCGAGAGGTATTGTGCGGGTATTGCGTGACTTTGTCAGGAGGGCAAGAAACAGCGGGACCGCGAGTTTATCCGCCATGGCCGGGGGACAGAATTGTCAATGTTCAAGCGAGCCGCGCTGCTATTTCACAAGGGCAGGAAAGCTAACCTCCGGGGTTTGGTATTACAACAGCAAAGGAATTCTCCTGGCACCCGCGATGAACACGAATCACAGCTCGGTGGCGGCTGCTCATCGAGCCACATTCGGCAGCCGCCGCACTACTGTAAGCACATGCTGACGGGGTCGTGCGCTCAGCATCGGGGCCAGGCCATTTCGCGTACAGAGGGCGCGGCGCTGCAGGGACGTTGCTGGTCATAGGCTCAGCGGACCGCCGGAGCGGTTGGCGCGGCGCTGCATGCAGCGCCTTCCTACGCCTTAATACGGCAGCCGTACTTCGTGACCTGTCGCTGCAGCCGGTGGGCTCTGATGGCCTGATGTGCGCGGATCGGGCAGATCACGGCGTGTTGATCACCGGATGAGGGCGGCCGCCCCGTGATCATCGCCTTGTGACAGATTCCGATCTTGGGGCGGCCGCTGCCGCCATGTTAGGCGCCCGGCTGGCCCGCGAGAAACGAAACGAGCTGACGGGCCTGCTCGCGGCCCATTTCACCCGGCGGGAGCCGGTGCAGCAGGCCGGCAAGTACATCGACGCCCTGGCGAGCGATCTGCCGGACAAGAACTGCTGGTCACTGGCCCAGCACGCGGGGGACGCAACGCCGGACAAGATGCAGCGCCTGCTGGAACGGGCCGTCTGGGACCAGGCGGCCGCGATGCGCACGGTCCGCGACTTCGCGGTGGCGGGCCTGGCCAGCCCGGACGGCTTAACGGTGCTGGTCCTCGATGAGAGCGGCCAGGTCAAGCAGGGGACGCGAACCGCGGGTGTGAAGCCGCAATACGTCGGCTGCGCCGGCCGGGTCACCAACGCGATTAACTTCGTCAACGCCACCTACTCCACCGCGCGCGGGCACACCCTGATCGGCTCCCGCCTGTGGGTACCCGAAGAGCACCTGACCGACCCTGCGACCCGGGACATGATGGGCATCCCCGATCACCTGCAGCCCGCGACCAAGCCGCAGCTCGGCGCGCAGATGCTCCAGGAGGCACTGGACGCCGGGATCGACGTGCCCTGGGTGGCCGCCGATGAGGTGTACGGCCAGGATCCCGGGCTTGCGGGAACTGTGCGAGAAACGCGGCGCCGGTTACGTGCTCGGGGTGCCCCGCTCCTTCCGCGTGACGCTACCCGCCGGCGCGAAGATGCGCGCTGACCAGGCGCTGAAGAAGGTTCCCGCACGGGCCTGGACAATCACCTCGTGCGGGGCCGGGTCCAAAGGCGACCGCCGCTACGCCTGGGCCTGGATCGCCGCCGAAGACCGCCGCCGCCACCTGCTGATCCGCCGCAACCTGCACGACCCCGCCCCCCGTTGACTACTTCTGATGTTTCGTGCCCGAAGGCCGTCCGGTCTGCCTGCCGGTCCTGGCCAGGGTCTGCGGCCGCAGGCGGACCGTCGAGGAAGATCACGAGTTCGGGAAGGACCAGTTCGGCTACGACCACGCCCAGGTCCGCCTGTACACCCCGGTCATGCGGCACCTGACCCTGGTCATGGCCGCCCTGGTGATCTGCGCCGTCACCGCCGCCGAACTGCGGGACACCAGCCCGGCCCCGCCGGTACCGGCCCGGGCCCGCCAGCTGCCACCCGAGGACCCGGGCCTGATCCCGTTCACCGTCCCCGAGATCAAACGGCTGTACATGCTGTTCCACCAGACCTGGCACAGCATCGCCCACGGACTGCACTGGTCCCGATGGCGACGCCGGCACCAGGCCCGCGCCCGCTGGTACCACCGCGCCCGGCTACGCGGCCTGGAGACCTTCCCATGATCAAGTCACAAAAGTACGGCTGCCGTATTTACGCGGCCAATGGCTTCCGTTTGTCCCCTGAACTGAGGCGTGCCGATAAGGACGATCTGTGCTTGTAGTTCTTCCCCGGACCGGTCCGTTCCCGGCCCGACAGCCCCTCGAACGACTGCAAGATCATGGCCACCGCCATCACCCGGGCCGCCACCGCCGGCTGGCCCTTCACCGAGCCGGCGTAAAGGTCAGCGAAGTAGCCGTCCGGGAACATCTCATGCCCGTGATCGGCCAGAAGCCGGTAAAGAGAACCTTCCCGGAGCCGGTCACCAATGATCTCCCGGGGATCTTGGAAACCCCGCTGCATCTGTGCCCTGCCCAGCGGCCATAACCCAAATTATCCCAGGTCAGAACATACTTTGCACGTCACGACACGAACCTGCCGGGCTCTCCTGACAGCACCCGCACCGCCACACGGTCAACGGGCGGCTACTTCAGCAGCGTCCTAGCACACCAACCGACCGCGCCGAACGGCGGCTCGGGCGCAGCACCTGCCGATGTGAGGCTGGCCTGAGCACGTGCTTGGGAATATTGATTTCGGCCCGCCGTTGTCTTCTGGCCGGCCTCGGCGATGCGCGAGCAATTGCCGGCTTGGTCTTCAGGTTGGTACCTGGACGGTCCCGGTTCGTTACGCCGCTCATCGTTGTGATCCGTTCAGATCTGGTGGCGAGCGCGATTCCCGGCCGCTTTACGCGGCCCGCGTGTGGCTGCCTGGCTGCCCGTCAGATGGGCATCGGATGAGGAGGGCTTGCATGCGAGGCGCTCGTGCACTGGGATTGCTAGTCGGGACCATGCTAGTCACCTCGGCCACCGCCGCGGCGCCGGCCTGGGCAGGGTCCGCGCAGTTCATGACCCGGCCGGCGGCGCTGGCCGGGGCCGCCCTGCCCGCCCCGGCGCCCTGCAACACGTCCGCGGGCTCGTGCTGGCGGCCGCCGGTCGTCTTGCGCTGGCAGTACCAGCTGCAAGGCTCGGTCAACTCGGCCGGCCAATGCATCTACCCGGGCACCGGGTTCGTCAACACGGCCATTACCGGCGCGTCCTTCGCGACCGGCCAGCAGGTGGCCCCCTCGGTCTTCGACATCGACATCTACCAAGACGGCAAGTGCTACACACCGAACAACTACGCCGTCTTGAATACGGCGGCGATCAGCGCCCTGCACGCGCTGGGCGCCAAGGTCATCGGTTATATCGACGCGGGGACAGCCGAGACCTGGCGCCCGGACTACCCGCAGTATCAGAGCTTCAACTCAAGCTGCAGCGGCTGCCTCTTCGGCAAGCCGGTCGGAGGGTTCCGAGACGAGTTCTGGCTGAATATCAACACCAACGTGTCCGGAACGAACCCGAATACCGGGCAGACAGAGACCGCCCAGCAATTCATCCTCGACGAGCTCGCCGCCCGGCTCACCAAGGCCCGGTCGGCCGGCGCGGATGCCACCGAGTTCGACAACGTCGACGCCTACCAGAACAAGACCGGGCTGACGATCAGCGCAGCGACGCAGGAGCAGTTCGACACCGCGATCGCCAACCTGGCGCACACCGCTGGCTTCGCCGTCGGTCTCAAGAACGACCTCGGGCAGGCCGGCGACCTCCAGCCCTACTTTGATTTCGCCATCAACGAGCAGTGCTGGCAGTACCGGGAGTGCAATTCCCCCGCACCCGGGCTGCAGGCCTGGCCTTCGACATACGGCAAGGCGGTTTTCAACGTGGAGTACAAGCTGGCCACGTCGAAGTTCTGCCCCCAGGCGAACTCGGCCAGCTACAACTTCAACTCCATCCTCAAAGACGTCAACCTCTACGACGTCCTGCTGCACCCCCTGCCGCTGACGGCCTCGCACGCCGGCCGCACCGGGCCCCGAGACAGCGCGCAACCGCCCACCGCGCTGCAGAACAGGCGGGCCTTCCAGCGCGTCTGACGCCCGACCAGGCACGCCGATGTACCGGCCCACGCCGATCACGGCCCTCGCTTGCCATGCGCCAGGATCGCCCCGGCGGGCGCCGCGCCGCCCGGCGGGGTTCATGATTCGCGACCGCGGCAAGTACAGCGTCCGGATACGCGCTCGTGCCGGTGGCCTGATCGGCGAATATCGCCTGGTCGCTTACGGTGGGCGTGGCTTTTCGGCGGGCGCAGGTTAACGACTTGGCGCCCGTGGGCCGCATCCGTCACTACGGTGCCCGGTATGGCCATCGCATCACTCGTGCTCGCGCTCGCTGCGGTCGGCATTCCCCTAGACCGGGCTCGGCTACGCCCGCAGAAGCGCGCGGTCATCTGCGGGCAGCGCCGAAGCGGCGCAGCGGTCCGCCGATGCTGCGAAGGACATCGCCAGCATCGAGCGCGAGCGACGCCATCAGGAGCGCCGCCCGCGCCTGAGCGGTCACGTCGAGAATGTCGACGGAAGCTGGCCCCGGCTCTGGGTGATCCTGGAATCAGCCGAACCGCTGACCGGTCTGGAGGTAACCCTCCGGCCCGGGCAGCAGGCAGCGTTCGGCCCGGGCATGCACGGCGTCGCGGACACTGCCGGCCGCGAAGCGCTCAGTGCCTTCGCCTGCGACGCGCAGGGGAACCCGGCAGGCCTGACGCAGGATGAGCGGGCAGTCTGGACAATCTACGTCGCACCGGAGCACGCCGACCCGCTGCTGCTGGACGCTACCGGCCACGGCGAGCACGGCGAGCGCTGGGACCACATCCTCATCGAGGCCAGGACAGAACCCGATGCAGCGGCGCCGACCTTGTGAAAACAGATAGCACAGGGCGCGGTGATCACGCCCCAGGGACAGCCGCGGCCCACGTAGCCCAGCCGGGAGCCGCCCCTCGTCCTGAGGGTCGCGGGCGGTAGATGCAGGCGGGGGCGTGACAGGCCCGTCCATCAACTCCGCCACGCCACCCCCGGCCAGCCGATACGGCCTGGCGTGCAGATCATCCAGAATCAAGCCGATCATCGCGAGCCACCATCCAGCCGGGCGGATCCTAGGTCAACCCGGGTTCCGCTGCTTCGAACCCTTGACCGTGGTCTTCAGAATCGGCAGGGCGGAAGGTCACAAGTAATGAAGCCTTCCGGGCAGAACCGACTCTGCGCGCCGACAGCAGGACGTCCAGGCCGCCCGCCGGAGCCGAGATCCAGGTGACGGTCTCGCCGTCGCGCAGGTCAGCGACGGCGACTGGGTTGCCGCAGCCGAGGCTGCCGCGCAGCGCTGCATCGGGGACATCGGCGGCCTGCGGGTAGGCGGTGGCGCCAAAGCATCCGCCGGTGGTGGCAGAGTGCCGCGGGGCTCGGCGAGCACGAAGCCTACCTCGGCGAGGGCTTTGAACCAGGTGGCGTAGTTGGCAGCGGTATCCCGCTGAAGAGGCTGAGAGAACTCGTTCATCGTTCATCGACGACAACCGATAAAAAGGCGGGAGCACAAAACGGTTTCGTGTCGCCGTGCCGCTACGGGTTGCCTGGCAACCGGGTGCTGAATGAGCCGGTCTCCGCGGACTGCGCGCGCTCAGTCAGTGTGGGGCGGGTCGCCGATCAGGGCGCCGAGGCTGGCCAGCGCCTCGGTCCGGGCGCGGTAGTAGACCCAGACGCCGCGCTTGTCGCGGTCCAGCAGGCCGCTGTCGTGCAGCACCTTCAGGTGATGGCTGATGGTCGGCTGGGACAGGTCGAAAGCGTTAGCCAGGTCGCAGACGCAGGCCTCGCCGCCGGGATGGGAGGCGACCAGGGACATCAGCCGCAGCCGCACCGGATCAGCCAGTGCCTTCAGTAGCGGCACGACCTGCTCGGCCTGCGCGGGTGACAGCGGCTCGCGCGATAGCGGCGGGCAGCACGCTGCCGGGCCGGCCGGGCTCAACAGCATGAGAGACTTCGACATACGTCTATATTGACAGGATCCGATGTCTTATGGCAAGCTCGGCTCAGATCAGATATAGACAGTCATCGAAGTCTTCGCCCGGGAGGTTCTCATGTCCAGCCGCGTGCAGCTCGCCCTCAACGTCAACGACATCGGCGAGGCGGTCGCGTTCTACTCCCGGCTGTTCGGTACCGAGCCGGCCAAGCTCCGGCCCGGCTACGCCAACTTCGCGATCACCGAGCCGCCCCTGAAGCTCGTCCTGCTGGAGAACCCCGGCCAGGGCGGGACCCTCAACCACCTCGGCATCGAGGTCGCCGACATCGAGACGGTGGACTCCGAGCAGGCGCGGCTCGCCGAGGCCGGGCTCGCTTCGGTCGACGAGCGAGCGACCACCTGCTGCTACGCGAAGCAGGACAAGTTCTGGGTGCAGGGCCCCTCCGACGGCGAGCGCTGGGAGATCTACACGGTCCTGGCGGACAGCCGGACCTTCTACGACGAGGACCACGACGGCCCGGAGTGCTGCGGCGAAGACGGCCAGGCGTCGGACGAGCAGGCGTCCGGCGAGCAGGCCGGTTCCCGCACTGCCTCCGCCAGCGCTTCCGCGGCTAGTTGCTGCTGAATGAGCAGGGCCCGTGCTGGTGACCTACGGCCCTGAACGGCCACCGTGAATCCCGGTGATCATTGCGAACATGGCCGCGATCCTCGCCTATGTTGCCGGGGCTGTGGTCGCCGTGTGGGGGGTGGCGCACGCGGTGCCGACCCGTCAGGTCCTCGCCGGATTTGAGCCGATCACTCTTGATAACCGGCGCATCGTCCGCCAGGAATGGCTGGCGGAAGCGTTCACGATGTGGGGCATTGCCACGGTGGTGATCGTCGTGACCGCGGTCGGCGGGACGGACACCGCTGGCCGCGCGTGGGTGTACCGGGCTGTGGCCGGGTTGCTGGTCGCCCTCGGGACGCTGACCGCGTTGACTGGCGCGCGCACCCGGGTGGTCTGGTTCAAGATTTGCCCGGTGCTGCTGGCGGGCTCGGCTGTCCTGCTGCTGATCGCGAGCGTGTACTAGACCGCAGCGCCCGGTTTCGCCGCCGCATCAGGAGTCTGGTGTGGCTGGTTCCGCGGCTGCTCTCACTCACCCGAGCGTTGCCGCGTCGGGGGCTGAGAGCAGCGCGGCCATGCGTTCGAGGGCGGCGGGGACGAGCCAGTAGTAGACCCAGGTTCCCCGGCGCTCGCCGTCGATGATCCCGGCTTCCCGCAGCACTTTCAGGTGGTGGCTGATGGTCGGCTGGGTGAGGTCGAAGGCGGTGGTCAGCTCGCAGACGCACACCTCGCCGCCTTGATGCGCGCCGATCAGGGATACCAGCCGGAGCCGGACCGGGTCGCCGAGGGCCTTGAAGACCTGCGCCAGCCCGGCGGCCGTGCTGGCGCTGATCGGCTCACGGACCAGGGGCGTCGCGCAGGCTTCCACGATGGCCTGGGCCTGGGCCGCGGGGATGAGGTCCAGCGCGGTCTGGTCAGCCTGCAGCGACATAGCTCTATCTTGACGCTCATCTATCCAGGCTGGCAAGCTGGCCTCAGTTGCATAGACGCCTATCAATGGAAAGCGGCCGATGACCGGTGAGGCACGTGCGGCAGACGGGCGACGCGACGCGACCATGCGACGCCGGATAGGTAAGACTGCGGGCAGGTCCCACCGGTGACCGAGGTGGCATTGTGGCGGCGGCTGCTCGCCGAGCTGCTGGGCAGCGCGTTCCTGGCTGCCGTGGTGATCGGCTCGGGTATCGCCGCCCCAGGAACTGTCTCCCGGCACCATCGGCCTGGAATTGCTGGAGAACGCGGCCGCTTCCACGGCCGGCCTGTACGCCATCATCTTGATGTTCGGGCCGGTCTCCGGCGGCCATTTCAACCCGGTCGTGTCGTTCGCCGACGCTGCCTTCGGCGGGCTGCGCTGGCGGGGACTCCTCGCTGCAGACCTCGTTCGTCGTTGACGACGCGGCCGTCAACACCAGCTGATCCGCCCACCGCCCGGTGCTCCGGGCCCAGTGGCCCGGGCCGTCGGCCCCGGCCACTGGGGTTTCGGTTCAGATATGAGGCGAGCCGTTCGAGGATCTCATCGGCGGTTTTCATCCAGGTACAGGGCCTGGGCTCCTGGTCCCAGGTGTTGATCCAGGCGCGGATGACTTCTCCAGGCCCGGACGTTCTTGGGGAGATCGACCGGGTGGTGGCCGAGGTACGGCGGGCTGGCGTTCCCGTCATCGCCGCGTTTGACGGGATGGTGCTGGACCTGCCATGACGCC
>CAVZKE010000026.1:0-114651 GCA_963775745.1 uncultured Actinomycetota bacterium | reverse complement strand
TAGGCGATCGCCCAGCGCGGTGCCCGGCTGGTCGCGCCGAGCGCGCGCTGCGTCTCCAGCCGGTCGATCTTGACCACCACCCCGTCGATCTCATACGACGGTCGTGCCGGTGCTCGGCGTAATGGGCGATGTACTCGCGTACCTGGTCCAGCTCGTCGATCACCCGGAACAGGTCACTGACCGGCAGCCCCCACTCGGCCAGCCGCTGGTACCAGCCCGACTGGGTGTCCGGCACATCGGAGCCGACCGCCGCGGCGTCACCGGGTGCCGACATGCCCGCGGCCGCCGACGCACCGGGCACGAACAGCCCGTGCACCAGCATGCGGAGCGGGCGGGTCGCCGTGACCCGCGGGTCCTTCTGCCGTACCGAGCCGGCCGCGGAGTTGCGCGGGTTGGCGAACGCGGGCCGGCCAGCGTCCTGGAGCCGCTCGTTCAGCTCGAGGAAGGCCTGCACCGGCAAGAACACCTCGCCGCGCACCTCCAGGGTGTCCGGCCAGCCGCGCCGGCCAGCTTCGACGGCACCGCGGCGATAGTCCGCACGTTCGGCGTGACGTCCTCACCGGTCCGCCCGTCGCCTCTGGTCGCGGCGCGGACCAGTTTGCCGTCCCGGTAGACCAGCGCGATCGCCAGCCCGTCGATCTTGACCTCGCACAGGTAGGGACCAGAGCCGCCGAGCCGTTCGACCCGCGCGGCCCATGCGTCGAGCTCGGCCGCCGAGAACGCGTTGTCCAGGCTGAGCAGTTGCTGCAGATGCTCGACCGGCGCGAAGTCGGTCGAGATCATGGCACCGACCTTCTGCGTCGGCGAATCCGGGGTGCGCAGCTCCGGGTGCCGGTCCTCGAACTCGCGCAGCTCGCGCATCAGCGCGTCATACTCGGCGTCGGAAACCAGCGGCGAGTCGAGCACGTGATACCGGTAGTTGTGCTCGGTCAGCTCGGCGGCCAGCTCGGCGTGCCTGGCCCGGTCCCCGGCCGGTACCTCCGTCTGCACCGCGTCCGGCTCGCTCATCACACCCGCCCCTCGCTCATGACGACGTTTCCGCGGCTAGTTCAGGCAGTATCCGGGCCGCCTCCCGGCAGCTGGCCAGTGCGGCCCGGGCGCTGGCCGGCGAGAACCCGGCCAGCCCGCAGCCCGGGGTGATCACCACCTGACTGGCCAGCGTGGCGGCCTGCAGCCCGGCGCGATGCCAGAGCCCGATCACGCTGCCGGCGAGTTCCTTCGGTGCGGGCGATGCGGCGGTGAACATCCGTTTCGTATCTCGGGTATCAAGCACCCCGGCGAGAATCCCCCGGCCGGCCTCGGCCTGCTCGGCGATCTGGTCTTCGGCACCTGGCCGGAGCAGGCTGACGTCGAGGCTGATCGCCGCGGCACCGGAGTCTTGGATTATTCCGAACGGATAATCCGGCGCGCAGCAATGCACCACGCTGAATGCCGCCGCGGCGGTCAGCACGGCGCGCAGTCCGTCGCTGGTGACGGTCGTGTCGACGGCGCCCACCCGGTTCAGCCCGCTGGCGGTCGGCACCGCCCCGGAGAGCACGGCGGGCAGCGCCGGCTCGTCCAGCTGCAGCACCACGGTGGCCGCCGGGATCCGCTTGCGGACCTCGGCGACATGGGCGGCCGCCCCCTCGGCCAGCGACGCGATCAGGTCGGCGACGGCGCCGGGGTCGGCGAGGGCCGGGTTCTGGCTGCGGTTCAGTTCGATGGTCGCGGCCAGCGTCCACGGGCCGGCCAGCTGGATCTTGAACGGGCCCGCGTAGCCGTCGGCCGCTTCCTGGGCCGCGTCCAGGTCCTCGGCCAGTAGCCCGGCCGCCCGGCGCTGGTCCCGGCCCGGCCGCAGCGCGAACCGCCAGCCGCGCGGGGCGGTCTCCACCGGCAGGTCGACCAGCAGCGCCGCGGTCCGGCCGGTCAGGTCCGCACCTGGTCCGCGGTCCGGCAGCTCGGGCAGGTGCGGGAAGTCCGGCAGCTCGCCCAGGACGACCGCGATCGCCTCGGCGGGGCTAGTGCCCGGCATCGACCCGATCCCGGTGGCGCTGGCCGCTGGCCAAGGGAACGGCTGGGCGGTACTGGTGGCTGCGGGGCTCGTGGCTGAGGTATCCGGCACGCTGCCGAGCTTAGTGTTCGGCACGGTCACTGATCAGCCCCGCGCCGCCGGAGCCGCCGCCGGGCCCGGCACCGAGCACGCCAGCGCCAGGCCGCATTCCGTGATGCGGCCTGGCGCTCGGCTACCGGTGCCCGGTTCGTCGCTTTTCTAACGTGCGGCGTCTCCTGGCCCACGGTTCGGCCAGCGGATGATCTCCGCAGGCTGGTGGTCGTCGGTCACGCGGCGCGGCGCCACGTCATCCCCGGGTCGGTGGACGTACAGGCTCGTCAAATACCGCCCGGCCTGGGTAGCCCGATCGGGGGCCTCGCGGCTCAGCCTCAGCCTTTTGTCCTCCCGGTGGCTTGCGACGCTCACCAGCAAGACGATCCCGATGATCATCCCGAAGACAAAGATGATCACGATTGCTACTACAACGACGGCTGTCATGAGCGTCCCCTCCACTCCCGACCAGCGGTGACGGTCTCCGCGGGCTCCGTTCTGGGCTCTTGGCCCGGTAGTCGTTGGTGGGACAGACCAGTTGCTCAGGTCATGTCGGAACTTGTTGGCCAATCCAGTTGCTTGGGTGCAGCTGGATTGCTAGCCTCAGCCCCATGAATCCTGTGATCCAAGTCATCCCAACCTTTGGTATGCTTGGGTTGGTACTACCACCTCAGGGTGGGAGTCAAACCAGATCATGCCAAATATTCTTATGAGTGGGTTAGATGGGATGATCCTTTTAGGCCCTGCAAGTCCTGCCATTGGGGCAGTTGGGATCTTTGGGAGGTGTCATGGCTGAACAGCCGATGTACCGCGCGATCGCCGACGACTTGCGGCAGAAGATCGAGTCTGGCGCCATCTCCCCCGGCAGCCAGCTGCCCACCGAACTGGAGCTGAGAGACGAGTATGACGCCTCGCGGAACACCATCCGCGACGCCATCAAGTGGCTGATCACCCGGAGCCTGGTGGAGACCAGGCCAGGTCAGGGAACTTTCGTGGTCGAGAAGGTTGATCCGTATGTTACGGAACTGTCGAGCGGACTGGGCGGCGGAGACAGCGTCGTCTACGCCTCCGAAGTGGCCGCTCAGAGCAGAGTCCCCCAGATCACCACGCCGCGAGTCGAGGTCCAGCAGGCCCGCGCCACGATCGCCGCCGAACTCCAGCTCGAAGAAGGCCAGAACGTGGTCAGCCGCCACCAAGAGCGATCCATCAATGGCCAGCTCTGGTCGCTGCAGACGACGTTCTACCCGATGCGGTTCGTCGAGCGTGGCGCCACCCGGCTCATCCAGGCCGAAGACATTCAGCCGGGCACGGTCAAGTACCTCGCCGATACTCTTGGCGTGAACGAAGTCGGCTACCGCGACACCATCACCGTCCGGGCCCCCGACATGCACGAGACGGGCGCCTTCAAGCTGCCCAGCGACGGCCGGGTCGCGATAGTTGAGATCCTGCGGACTGGTTTCGATGAACGTGGCCAGCCGCTCAGGCTCACGGTCACTGTGTTCCCCGCGGACCGGAACAGGTTCGTCATCAACGTGGGCAAGGTACCTGAGCAGACCGCGGCCGGGCCTGGCCGGCTGCAGAGCCGTAGGGGGGACGGACCAGGCGGCGCCAGGCGGATAACCGGGTCCCGGGCGCTGCCGCTGATCGCTCGCAGCGCAGCCCGCACCGCTGACTGTCCAACTCCCCGCCGTCGCCCGGCCATGCCTGCATGGCCGGGCGAATGTCGGGCCGGCCGAAGGGAGGTGCCGAGATGAGCCTTGATGGCCCGGTGGCGACCGAGGTTGCTGACCACGCCCGGCCCGGGCCGGTGCGGCCCTCTTCCGGCCCGCCGGCGGCGTTCGATCTGGCGGCGTTCCGGCCGGTTGCGTTCCGGCCGGTTGCGTTCCCGCCGACGGCGTCCCAGCCGGTCCGGCCGGGCCGAACCGCCTCGTGGTACGTGCTGAGCCAGGCTCGCTTTCGTGGCTATTTCATCGGCAGCCTGATCTCGAACCTGGGCACCTGGCTGCAGAACACCGCCCAGATGCTGCTCGCCTATCAGCTGACCCACTCCGCGTTCGCGGTCGGCGTGGTGACGTGCGCGCAGTTCTCCGGTGCTGTGCTGCTCGCCCCGTGGGCCGCCACGCTGGCTGACCGGCTCAACGGCCGTCGGCTGCTGATCGGCACCCAGCTGCTGTCCGCAGCCATCGCCGGCGGCCTGGCCGTGCTCGCGGTCGGCGGAGTGCTGACCGAGCGGGCCCTGATCTTCGGGGCGCTGGGACTCGGCCTGGCCTTCGCGTTCGCGCTTCCGCTGCAGACCTCGATGGTGCCGACGCTGGTTCCCGAAGCCGACACCAAGGCCGCGATGGCCATGAACTCGGTCAGCTACAACGCGGGGCGGGCCGCCGCACCGGTCCTGTGCGTCCTGGTCGGTACCGTGGTCGGGCTCGGCTGGGCGTTCACTCTGAACGCCATATCCTTCGTCGTTTTCGCCGCCACGCTGCTCGTGGTCCGGCCCGATCGGGCGGAACGGCCTGCGCAGCTGCGGCCCGCGGTATCGGGAGTCCGCATTGCGGTGCGGCGTCCGCGGATCATGCTGCTGCTGGCCATGGTCGCCGCCGTCACGCTCGTTGAAGATCCCGTCCTGGTCCTCGGGCCGTCACTGGCCCGCCAGATGCACACGCTGGCCAGCGTCTGGCCGGGGTACTTCCTGTCAGCGCTCGGCGTTGGCACCGTGCTCGGCGCCTGCCTGCCGACCCGCAGGCTGGCCGCCTCCGAGCGGGCCGCGTCCGAGCGCGCCGCGTGGTCCCTGCTCATGCTGGCGTTGTGCATGATCGTTTTTGTCTGGGGCTTTTCCGCCTGGGTCAGCGCGGCTGCTGCCGCGGGGGCCGGGGTGGCGGGCCTGCTGACCGGTTCGGCCGCCCAGAGTCTGCTGTTGCGCCTCGCCGGCCCGGGGATGGCGGCCAAGGTCATGGCGCTGTGGGCCATCGCGTGGGCGGGAAGCAAGCCCATCGCCTCCCTGACCGACGGCTGGCTGGCCAGTACCATCGGGATCCGGCCGACCGGGATCATGCTCGCCGCGCCTGCCCTCATGATCGCGTTGCTGGAATTGCTGCTGCCCAGCCCCATAAAGGCCCGGCTAAAGGAACAGCTAAGAATGCGCACCAGGCCACGCCCGGCCATTCAGCCTCAATAGCTACATCCGCACCTCTGGCGACCCGTTGGCCGGGATGGCCGTCAGCTAGACCGATAGCCCTACTTACCGCCAGGATAGGGTCGCCATACCCCAAAGCCGCGCTGGGTGCCTGCACCTGTGGCCATCGAGCCAGTTCAGGCTGGTCGCGGCGGGCCCGTTCCTGGCCCGCTCGGAACCGTCGGGGCCATCCCAACCGAGTTGCGGGCCACCCATTAAGGCGCGACCCTGATGGGTGACCTAACAAAGTGCACGGCCGCCTGCGCGACGCAGCGTTCTGGTGGAACGCTAAATAGGCGGCCGGGAAGACCTACCGGCCCGGCGAGAGGGGGTGCCATGGCCAAGCGACACGGTCGCCCGTCTGCTCAGTATCGCTACGAGCACTACGACCCCCGCTGAATGGCCGCGAGCCCGCCCGCCGGTTAGTTCCTGGCCTGCGGGACGCCCGACATGTAGTAGGCCGAGTCCCGCAGCCCGGTTGCGGGGCTCGGGCAACTGCAGCTGGTCACCGTCTTCAGCTGGCCACCGTCCCCCGGCCGTCAGGGCTAGCGACCTGACAGCCCGACCTCAGGGTCAGCGGGCTGGTCACCCGGCCCTGGCCCGCGAGCGCGGCGGCGGCCAGGGCGGCAGATCGTCAGCCTGGTCAGATACCGGCCCGCCGCGGTGAACCGGTCCGGCGCCTCCAGACTCAGGCGCCAGCTGCGATCCTCGCGCCGACTCGCCACGCTGACCAGCGCGATTATGCCTGCGATCGCGCCCGTCGCGAACACGATGACGACCGTCAAGACGTCGACCACAGTCATGGCCCACCCCTAACCCGCGGCCCCCGGGGTTCCGAGGGCATGCGGTTCCGCGTACTGGCACGGCGGCAGCGCCTGGAAAGACCCCGGGACATTTTCCGAACGTGCAGGAGGTCCCGGCCTGCCCGGCCAGCAAATGGACCGCTAGGTATTTAATATAAGTGTTCTCACAACCAATCAGCTGATTTTGTTATCAAAATGATGCCATGTAAGAATAGGTAGCATAAGACCGACAGGCCCGATGATTGGACAATTTAATTTAATCCCGATGAGCCCGGCCGCCGGTCTGGCTGGTATCAGCCGGACATCGCCAGGTCGGCCTGCCTGCGGCCGAGCGGCCGCCATGACCAGCGGCTACCGGCCGTCGCCGAAGGAAGGGCTACCCGCAACCGCGATCACCTGCCCGGGCAACTGCCGCTGCTTGGCAGCTTCTTGGTCGCGCCTCGGCCAGATTATCCTATTTAGGTGCCCCGGCGGGTACTACGTCATGCTCAGGCCATCGAATAATGTTCGCGCGGCGCTGCTAATGGTAGCGGAGCCGAGAACGGCCGCGCCGCGATAAAGGACCGCCGCCTGCCCTCTGGCCACACCGCGGGCGGGCCTGGCCAGCTTGATCCTGAGCGCGTCAGCGCCCGCGTCCAGCCAGACGGTCGCGGGGAACTGCTCGCCGTGCGCGCGCAACTGGACCAGGCACTCGACCTCCCCCGCCGGGGGGTGGCCGCCCGTCCAGACCGGCCGGTGCGCCTCGATGTCGAGGACGTCCAGGGCCTCGGCCGGGCCTACCGTGACCGTGCCGGAGACGGGCTCGATGTCCAGGACGTAGCGCGGCTTTCCATCGGCTGCCGGGCGGCCGATCCGCAGCCCCCGGCGCTGGCCTACGGTGAAGCCGAACGCCCCGTCGTGGCTGCCCACCTCCGTCCCGTCGGTCTCGACGATGCGACCCGGGGCCGCGCCGAGCTGGCTGGCCAGGAATTTCCTGGTGTCACCGTCGGCGATGAAGCACACGTCGTGGCTGTCGGGCTTGGCGGCGACGGCCAGCCCGCGGTCGGCGGCCTCCATGCGCACCTCGTCCTTGGTCGAGTCGCCCAGCGGGAACATGGCCCGGGCCAGCTGCTGCCTGGTCAGCACGGCCAGCACGTATGACTGGTCCTTGGCCTCATCCACGCTGCGGGCCAGCCGCGGGCCGTGCTCACCCTGCTCCAGGCGAGCATGGTGGCCGGTACAGACGGCGTCGAAGCCGAGCGCGACGGCCCGGTCCAGGACCGCGGCGAACTTGATCTTCTCGTTGCAGCGCAGGCAGGGGTTGGGGGTATGGCCGCGGGCGTACTCGTCCACGAAGTCCTGCACGACGTCGGCGTGAAACCGTTCGGCCAGATCCCAGACGTAGAACGGGATGCCGATCACGTCGGCGGCGCGGCGCGCATCCCGGGCGTCTTCGAGCGTGCAGCAGCCCCGGGCGCCGGTCCGGTAGGAACTGGGGTTGCGGGACAGGGCGAGGTGGACGCCGGTCACCTCATGGCCGGCCTCCGCGGCCCGGGCCGCGGCCACCGCCGAGTCGACGCCGCCCGACATGGCGGCCAGCACGCGCAAAGTAGTCATCGCCTCCGAGAATATGCGCAGCACCGGGATAGACCGGCGAGGTCCGGTGCGGTCGCCGGGCGACTTCAGCTAGCCGGAGCCGGAGGCTGGGCGGTCAGCGAGTTCACGATCCCGGTCGTCGCGTACACGACGTAGCTGAGCACGGCGTGCCTGGGGTAGAACGGCGGCTTCTGCTTCGGGAGGCTCGTCGGCCTCGCGCCGAACCGGACGCCCCGGCGGGCCACCACGACGCTCTCCTCCTGGAGCACCGCCGAGGTCCCTGGATCGAAGATCAGCTCGTCGCGCACGCCGTGCGCATCCAGGCCAACGCCGACTCCGGCAGGCCGAGCCGGTCGGTCATCGGCCCGAGGTTCTTGATTCCGGGCAGCCTCTTGATCACGCGATAGAGCGCCGCGCGCAGTTCGGGCTGAGCGACGGCCGCCAGGAAGCTGCCCGCCGCGTCGAAAATGCCGCGGGCGCCGGTGTACCCGGCCAGCTGCGGTACCCAGTCGACGGCGATCTCCCGCCGGAGCGCGCCGCCATCGGCGGGCAGCCCGGCTGCGCTGCGCGGACTCACCAGAGGAAATCCGTACACCGCGAAACCGGCCAGGCTGCCCCGTTCGGCCGGGACCTTCCTCGCGATGGTCTGGCAGCCAGGGTCGCAGATCTGGGCTGAGAACCGGCCGGCGCCGGCGTAGGAGAGCCAGACCTGAACCTGCGCGGTCCCGGCTGGGATGGCGCTGCCTGCCACGCCGGACAACAGGACCTTGGCGTAGGCGTACTGACGGGGCCCGGGGACCGCTCCTGGCGGACGGCGGGCGGCCACGTTGGCCACCTGGGTCAGCAGATCGGCCACCGTGACCGCGGCCTGTGCGGGCGGCCGCTGGGCCGTCCGGGCCGGAGTCGCCGGCCAGTCCGGCAGCACGGCCAGCAGCACCACGACCGCCAGCCCGGCGCCGGCCAGCCCGGCCAGGCTCCAGCTCGCCGCGGCCCGGCGGGCGCGGTAGCGGCCGGCCCGCCGCGTTCGGTACGGGCTGGTGGTTATCTGCTGGTACAGGCGGGCCGCCGCGGCCGATTCCGGCCAGTCCAGGTCCGCTCGATGTGCGGGGGTCGGCGTCACTAAGCAGGGTGTCGAGATCCATCGTCATCTTCCGTTCAGCTGC
The DNA here is from genome assembly GCA_963775745.1 of uncultured Actinomycetota bacterium. Lineage (GTDB taxonomy): Bacteria > Actinomycetota > Actinomycetes > Streptosporangiales > Streptosporangiaceae > DATBGO01. The sequence continues at coordinate 105,861 of CAVZKE010000026.1, read as the reverse complement.
TGGGTCTTCGGAACTGGGCTGGCCGGCCGCCACCCCGTAGAGCCACAACCGGTCCGCCGGTGGCTCAGGGACCTCGTCCAGGCGCCGCCAGGCGATCATGAAGGTATCGGCGACCACGTCGGCCGCATCCTCGGGCGAGGCAGCACGGCGCACCGCATATGCCTGGATCGGGGCGTATTGCTCCTGGTAGAGCGCGCGGAACCGGCCTTCCCGCTGGCTTCGGTCATCGCTGAGTCGGGCACGGCCGGTCCTTACGCTCGAGGTCGGTAGAGGTCGCTACGCCTGTTATGTGGCCGGGACCGCCGGGAACCTCTCACCGAAGACCCGCACCTTAAGGCTCCCGGCCGACGACCGGCAGGTGACCCGCCAGGTGACCCGCCAGGCCAGGTTCAGCGCGCCGCGGCGCGGCGCGCCCGGTCCACCGCCTCGCCGATGACCGCGCCGACCGCGTCCACGTCGGCCTGGGTGGTGGTGTGCCCCAGCGTGAACCGCAGCGAGCCCCCGGGCCCGGCCCTCATCGGCGACCATGGCCAGCAGCACGTGGCTGGGCTGGGCCACTCCCGCGGTGCAGGCTGACCCGGTCGAGCAGGCGATGCCCTTGGCGTCCAGCAGCATCAGCAGTGCGTCACCCTCGCAGCCGGGGAACGAGAAGTGCGCGTTGCCCGGGAGCCGGTCCGGCCCGGGGGGCGTGCCGTTCAGCACCGCGTCCGGCACCGCCGCGAGGACCTGGGCGATCAGGTCGTCCCGGAGCGCGGCCAGCCGCTTGACCTCGTCCCCGCGGCGCGAGGTGGCCAGCTGGACGGCGACGGCGAAGGCCCGGATCGCCGGGGCGTCCAGGGTGCCAGATCGCACGTCCCGCTCCTGCCCGCCACCGTGCAGCACGGGCACCAGGCCGGCCCCCCTGGCCACCAGCAGGGCGCCGGACCCGACCGGTCCGCCGATCTTGTGCCCGGTGATGGTGAGCGCGTCGGCGCCGCTCACGGCCAGGTCAACCGGCAGCTGGCCAGCGGCCTGGACGGCGTCGCTGTGGAACGGGATCTGGTACTCGCGCGCCACCGCGGCCAGCTCGGCGACCGGCTGGATCGTCCCGACCTCGTTGTTGGCCCACATCACGCTGATCAGGGCGACGCTACCGGGATCGCCCGCGATGGCCGAACGCAGCGCCGCGGCGGACAACCGTCCGGTGCCGTCGACCGGCAGCCAGTCGGCCTTCGCCGACTCGTGGTCGGCCAGCCACCGCACGCAGTCCAGGACCGCGTGGTGCTCGATCTCGGTCGCGAGCACCCGGGCCCGGGCCGGATCAGCGTCCCGGCGCGCCCAGTACATCCCCTTGATCGCCAGGTTGTCGGCTTCGGTGCCGCCGCTGGTGAAGACCACCTCGCTGGGGCGCGCGCCATAGGCTTCCGCGATCTGCTCGCGCGACTCCTCGACTACCCGGCGAGCCCGGCGGCCCGCGTTATGCAGCGAAGACGGGTTGCCGAACTGGGCGAGTTCCTCGGCCATCGCGGCCAGCGCCTCGGGCAGCATCGGCGTGGTCGCGGCGTGATCAAGGTACACCGGCGAAGCCGGCGCAGGCTGCGGGCGGCGGCCCGCCTGATCAAGATTCCCCATGGTGGCCTCAGCCTAGTGGGACCGACCTGATCAGTACCAACGGGCCGATACGGGACCGTCCCGGCCGCCGGGACCCGGGATCCCCGGCCAGCCCGCCCCGCCCTGGTCAGCCGTTGGAGCGCTTCCGGATCTCCTCGGTCAGCTGCGGCACCACCTTGAACAGGTCGCCGACCACGCCGAAGTCAGCCAGCTCGAAGATGGGCGCCTCGGGGTCCTTGTTGATCACCATGATGGTCTTGGAGGTCTGCATGCCGGCCCGGTGCTGGATCGCGCCGGAGATGCCGACGGCCAGGTAGAGCTGGGGCGACACCGTCTTGCCGGTCTGGCCCACCTGGAACTGGTGCGGATACCATCCGGCATCGGTGGCGGCCCGGGACGCGCCGACCGCCGCGCCGAGCGAGTCGGCCAGCTTCTCGATCAGCGCGAAGTTCTCTCCCGAGCCCACGCCGCGGCCGCCGGAGACCACGATCGACGCCTCGGTCAGATCCGGGCGCTCGCCGCGCTCGGCGACCACCCGCTCGGTGATGCGGGCGGTCTTGGCGGCGTCGGAGATCTCGACGCTGAACGGTACGAGCTCGGCCGCTCCCGGGGCCGCTCGGCCGTGACCGAGTTCGGCCGGATAGCGATGATCGGCACTCCGCTGCGCACCTTGGAATTGACGATGATCGCCCCGCCGAAGTTCGACTGCTCGGCGACCAGTCCCTCCTCGACGTCCACCGCATCGGTGAGCACCCCGGCCCCGGTCTTGATCGCCAGCCGCCCGCCGATCTCCCGGCCCTCCGCGGTGCTCGGCACCAGGACCGCAGCCGGCGAGGCGGCCGCGACCAGCGCCGCCAGCAGCTCGGCCTTGGGCGCGACGACGTAATCGTCGAACTCGGGGCCATCGGCGACGTACACCTTCGCCGCGCCGAACTCGGCGAGCCGGTCACGGCCGGCCGCCGACCCCGGGCCCGCCCACACCGCGGCGGGTTCACCGAACTTGCGCGCCAGCGTCAGCAGCTCACCGGTGACCTTCTTGACGTCCTCGCCGGTGTGCTCGACGAGAACCAGGATCTCAGCCATATCTGGCCGCCTTCCAGTTGAGCTTGTGGTCAGATGAACTTCTGGGCGGCGAGGTACTCGGCCGCCTTCATTCCGCCGTCGCCTTCGTCAGGCACGATCGTGCCCGCCTGCCGGGGCGGCCGCTTGGCGAAGCTGGCCACCTCGGTGGCGGCGCTGGCCAGGCCGACCTGGCCCGGGTCGATGCCGACGTCCGCCATGCTCAGCGTCTCGACCGGCTTCTTCTTGGCCGCCATGATCCCCTTGAACGACGGGTACCGCGGCTCGTTGATCTTCTCGACCACGCTGAGCACGGCCGGCAGGGTGGCCTCGACCTTGTCGTAGCCGTATTCGGTCAGCCGGTTGATGTGCACCGAGGTGCCGTCGATCTCGACCTTGCTGGCGAAGGACAGCTGCGGCAGCCCGAGCTGCTCGGCCAGCATCGCGGCGAGCACGCCCATCCGGGCGTCGGTCGATTCCGAGCCGAGGATGACCAGATCGAACTCGGTCCTGGACAGCACCTTGGCGATCGCGGCCGACGTCTGCACCGCGTCGGATCCGGCCAGCCCGTCATCCACCAGGTGGATGGCCTTGTCCGCGCCCATCGACAGCGCCTTGCGGATCGACTCGGCGGCGCGCTCGGGCCCCATCGACAGGATCGTCACCTCGCCGCCATGCGCCTCCGCCAGCCGGAGCCCTTCCTCGATCGCGTACTCGTCGAGCTCGTTGATGACCGCGTCGGCGGACTGGCGGTCCAGGGTCGAGTCATCTGGCTTGAGCGTGCGCTCAGACTAGGTGTCGGGAACCTGCTTGACGCAGACGACGATGTTCATGACCGCGGCCGACCTCCCTCTGCAAACGTCTCGGCCCGCGAGCCGACTGCGCGGCTCCGGCCGACCAGCCGGACCACGGCAGCTTAAGCCTGCCAAACGGCGCCCGGGCCAGTCACCCGGGGTACCGGATCAGGCCGCCGCTCTATGTTACTGGCTAGTAGCTTACGCTCCCAGCCAGGCTCCCTGGGCTGCCTGGCTGCCTGGCTGCCTGGGCTGCTCCGCGGCTTCCACCACGTTAGCCAGCAGCATGGCCCTGGTCATCGGGCCGACCCCGCCGGGCATCGGGGCCAGATAGCCAGCCACTTCGGCGACACCCGGATCAGCGTCCCCGACCAGCCCGGCCTCCGTCCGCGTGATGCCGACGTCGAGGACGGCCGCGCCGGGCCGCACCATGTCCGGGGTCAGCAGGCCGGGCTTGCCCGCCGCCACCACCACGATGTCGGCGCTGCGGGTATGGGCCGCGAGGTCCTTGGTGCCGGTGTGGCACTGGGTGACGGTCGCGTTCTCGGTGCGGCGGGTCAGCAGCAGGCCCAGGGCCCGCCCCACGGTGATGCCGCGCCCGACGATGGTCACGTCCGCGCCCGCGATCGGGACATCGTACCGGCGCAGCAGCGCGACGATCCCGTGCGGAGTGCACGGCACCGGGCCCGGCTCGCCGAGCACCAGCAGGCCGAGGTTCACTGGATGCAGCCCGTCCGCGTCCTTGGCCGGGTCCATCAGCTCCAGCACCGGCTGGGGATCCAGGCCCGCGGGCAGCGGCAGCTGGACGATGAAGCCGGTGCACGCGGGGTCGGCGTTCAGCCCGGCGACGGTGTCCTCGACCTGCTGCTGGCTGGCGTCGGCGGGCAGGTCGCGCCGGATGCTGACGATACCGACCTGGGCGCCTTCCCGGTGCTTGGCCTTCACGTACGCCCGGCTGCCCGGATCGTCGCCCACCAGCACGGTACCCAGGCCCGGCGGGGTGCCGTGGCGGGCCAGCTCAGCCACCCGGCTGGTGAGGTCTTCGCGTATCGCGGCCGCCGTGGCCTTGCCGTCCAGGATGATTGCGCTCATTGCTGCCCCATTCTGCCTGACTCCCGCGCCCGGCGGCGCCCCGGTCACCAGTCCGGCCCGGCCCGGGCCTGCGCCGGCCCCGCCCCGCCCCGGCCCGCCGCCGAAAACCAAAACCCAAAAGGAAAGGAGAAATCAACATTGGACCCAATAACCCCCCCGTTCTTTTGGGGCCGGTCAGCAACCAGCACCGCGCCAAGCACTCCCCGGCCAGCTGCCGCTCCCGGCCAGCCTTCGGCTCCCGGCCAGCCCTTCGGCTCCCCGGAGGTCGGCTCCCGGAGGTCGGCGGACGGCCGGGGAACGCGCCATACCTCTTGACAGGCCAACAGATAACCGTTATCTGTTTAACTAACCGTTAGGAGGTCCGTGCAGCAGGAAGTAGTGCTGGCGTTGCTGGCCAAGGAGCCCTCGTACGGCTACGAACTGCGTGCGCGGCTGCGGCAAGCATTGGGTCCGTTCGGCGACGCCATGAATGCCGGGCAGATCTACGTCACGTTGGGACGGTTGGAGAAGGCCGGTCGGTGGCCTCCGAACGCTCGGCGGGTCTGGCAGACCGTCCAGACCGCAAGGTCTACGCGCTGACTGCCGGCTGGCCAGCAACGAGTGGCTGACTGGCTCGCCGAGGTGAGCTGGCCCCGACCGGATCTGGCGGAATTTCATTTGAAGTTGGTCGCGGCCGCCGCGGCCGGGCTGGCTGACCCGATCTCCATCGTGGACGCGCAGCGTCGGGAACTGTTGCGCCGGTTCGCGATGCGCAGCGGGCCGCCATGGCTGAGCCGGCCCGCTCAGATGCCGCGCTGCTGCTCGAGGGTATCGTCCTCCGTATGCAGGCGGACCTGCGTTGGCTCGAGGCCTGCGAGCGGAACTGGACCGGTCGAAAGGCAATCTCGTGAGCAACACCGGTACCCGCGCCGTCCTCGCGCCCGAGGGCTTCGCAAGGAGTACGGAAAAGAGGAAGGACTCGTGAGAGCGGTCGACGACGTCGACATCGACGTTGCCCCCGGCGAGACGCTGGCCGTAATGGGGCCAAGCGGTTGCGGTAAGTCGACGCTGCTGCACCTGCTGGGTGGGCTCGACAGGCCCAGCGGCGGGGACGTGTGGCTGGACGGACGCCGCCTCGACCAGATGGGCGAGCGGGCTCTGGCCCGGATGCGGCGCGCACGCGGTTGGCTTCGTCTTCCAGGCCTTCCATCTGATGGACGAGCTCACCGCGCAAGAGAACGTCGAACTGCCGGCGCTGCTGGCCGGCAGTTCACCGCGGTCGGCACGGCAGCGGGCTGTGGATCTGCTGGAACAGATCGGGCTGTCCGACCGGAGCCGCCTTCCTCCCTTCGGCCCTCTCAGGTGGCCAGCGCCAGCGGGTGGCGATCGCCCGCGCTCTGAGCAACGAGCCGCTCATCTCGATGCGTGACGGCGCGTTCGTGGATGAGACCCGGCTGACCGGGGGCACCACCGGCCAGCTGAGCGCGCTGGCCGGCCTGGAGAGCTGATCCTCGATGGTGATGATTTGCTGGCGCCCAGCCGGGCTGGTGGCCCAGCCGGGTTAGTGGAAGAAGTGCCGGACGCCGGTGAAGTACAGCGTGAGCCCGGCGGCGCCGGCGGCGGCGATCACCTCGTCGTCGTGGATCGACCCGCCGGGCTCCACGACCGCCCCGACGCCCGCGTCGGCCAGCACCTGCAGGCCGTCGGCGAACGGGAAGAACGCGTCGCTGGCGGCACCGAGCCCCCGGCCCGGTCACCCGCCCTGGTCACCGCGAGCCGGGCCGAGTCCACCCGGTTGACCTGGCCCATGCCGATCCCGACCGTCGCCCCGCCGTCGGCCAGCAGGATGGCGTTGGACTTGACCGACCGGCAGGCCCGCCAGGCGAAGGCCAGGTCCCGCAGCGCGGCGTCGCCGGCCGGCTGGCCCGCGGCCAGCCGCCAGTTCGCCGGATCGTCTCCCGGCTGGTCGACCCGGTCCGCGGTCTGCACCAGCATGCCGCCGCTCACCGGGCGCCATTCAACGGCGGGTCCCGCGCTGGGCGCCGGGCAGCGCAGCAGCCGCATGTTCTTCTTGGTGGTCAGGATGTCCAGTGCGGCCGGCTCGAAATCCGGGCGCGATCAGCACCTCGGTGAACACCTCGGCGATCTGCTTGGCCAGCGCCGCCGTCACCGTGGCGTTCGCGGCGATCACGCCGCCGTAGGCCGAGACCGGATCGCAGGCGTGCGCCCTGCGATGCGCATCGGCCAGGTCCGTGCCCACCGCCAGGCCGCACGGGTTGGAGTGCTTCATGATGGCCACGCACGGCTCGGCGAAATCGAAGGCGGCCCGGCGGGCCGCATCGGCGTCGGTGTAGTTGTTGTACGACATCGCCTTGCCATGCAACTGCTCGGCGACCGCGATGCCGCTGGGCCTGGCCGGGGCCACGGCCGCCGGACCGCCGCGCACGTAGAGGGCGGCCCGCTGATGCGGGTTCTCCCCGTACCTGAGCACGTCCTGGCGCGCCCACGAAGCGGCGATCACATCGGGCCAGCCGGTCTGTTCGGCCGTCTCATCCGGGGCGTAGGCAGCTGCGAACCACGAGGCGATCGCGCCGTCGTAGGCGGCGGTGTGCGCATAGGCGCGGGCCGCCAGCCGCCGCCGCTGCTCCAGCGTGAAGCCGCCCGTCAGCCAGGGCCGCGGCGACCGCCTGGTACATCGACGGGTCGGTGATGACCGCGACCCTGGCGTGGTTCTTGGCGGCCGCTCGCACCATGGCCGGGCCGCCGATGTCGATCTGCTCGACGCACTCCGCGTGCCCTGCTCCGCTGGCCACCGCCTGCTCGAACGGATAGAGATTGGAGACCAGCAGCTCGAACGGGGCGATGCCCAGGTCGGCCAGCTGGTCGCGGTGCGCGGCCTGGCCGAGGTCGGCCAGCAGGCCCGCGTGCACGCCCGGGTGCAGCGTCTTGACCCGGCCGTCCAGGCACTCGGGGAACCCGGTGACATTCTCGACCGGGGTCACGGCCACCCCGGCGGCGGCGATCACCGCGGCGGTACTCCCGGTGGAGACGATCTCCACCCCCGCCGCGTCCAGCGCCCTGGCCAGGTCCGCCAGACCGGTCTTGTCGTAGACGCTGACCAGCGCTCGGCTGATCGTCACGCGGGTCACGACCCGATCCTCACCTTCCGGTCCTGCACCGACCAGCCCTCGCGGACCATCCGGCCCACCGTCTGCGCGAGCAGGGTGCGCTCGGCCACCTTGATCCGCTCGTGCAGGGTGTGCTCGTCGTCACCGTCGAGCACCGGCACCGCCGCCTGCGCGATGACCGGACCGGTATCGGTGCCCGAATCCACCAGGAACACCGTGCAGCCGGTGACCTTCACCCCGTACCGCAGCGCGTCCCGGACCCCGTGCAAACCAGGGAACGACGGTAGCAGGGCCGGGTGCGTGTTGATGACCCGCCCGCCGAACGTGGCCAGGAACGACTTGCCGACCAGCTTCAGGAAGCCGGCCAGGATCACCAGGTCCGGCTGGAACGCCGCGCACAGCTCGGTGAGCGCCCGGTCCCAGTCCTCGCGGGCCGGGTGGTCGCTCACCCGGCAGGTGAACGTGGGGACGCCTGCGGCCTGCGCGCGGGCCAGCGCGGCGATGCCCGGCCGGTCCGCGCCCACCGCAACCACCTGGGCCCCGAACGAGGCGTCCGCGGTAGCGTCCAGCAGCGCCTGGAGGTTCGTGCCCGCGCCCGAGACCAGCACCAGCAGGCGGCCCGGCGCCGCGGGCTCTCCGGCGCCGTGAGCAGAGTCAACGAGGGGCACGCCTCATAACACTAGATCGTTTGACCGGGCTCGCGCGGGTGAGGGCGGCGGCGAGTGCGCCCGGCGTGGTCAGACGGCGACGAGTCACCGTCGGGTGATGCGGGGGAATCTATCGGGCGCCGGGCTCGGCCCGGCCGTCGGCACCGGCCGCCATGCTGGCGGCCGGGTCGGCCGCCGGTTCCAGCCGCGCGTAGCCGATCTCGGCCAGCTGGCCCAGATCGAGCCCTGCGGCTTCCTCCTCCTCGCTGACCTGCAGCCCGACGACCCGGTCGGTCACCCAGAGGATGATCCAGGTCATCACGAACGGATAGGCGATGCCGATGACGGCGAGCACGGCCTGGCGGCCGAGCTGCGTCCAGCCCCCGGCCTCGCCGGCCGCGTTCACGGCCAGGCTGGCGAAGACCCCGGTCAACAGGACCCCGATGGCGCCGCCCACCATGTGGACGCCCACGACATCGAGCGAGTCGTCGTAGTGGAAGATCTCCTTGAGGTGAACGGCGCCGTAGCACAGCAGCCCGGCCGCGGCACCGATCACGATCGCCGCCCAGGGCTGGACGTATCCGGACGCCGGCGTGATGGCGGCCAGGCCGGCGACAGCACCGGCGGCGAGGCCGGTGCCCGACGGCCTGCCGCGCCGCCACCACTCGACGGCCATCCAGGCCAGCATCGCCGTGGACGCTCCAAGCTGGGTGTTGACCAGGGCATAGCTTGCCACCGAGCCCGCGGAGTTCGCGCTGCCCGCGTTGAAGCCAAACCAGCCGAACCACAAGATGCCCGCGCCGAGCAGCACCAGCGGGATGTTGTGCGGGGGCTCGAGCCGGTGCCGCCGCCGCAGGTAAAGTGCGGTGGCCAGCGCGGCGGCGCCGGCGAGTTCGTGCACGACCGAGCCGCCGGCGAAGTCGATCGCGTGCAGGCCGCCGGTGCCGAGGAACCCGCCGCCCCACTCGGCGTGCGCGAACGGGCTGTAGACGACCAGCGACCACAGGCCGATGAAGACCAGGTAGCCCCGGAAGCGCATCCGCTCGCAGAACGCCCCGGCGATCAGCGCCGGGGTGATGACGGCGAATTTCATCTGGAACGCCATGTACACCAGCGCCGGGATCGTCGGCGCGTAGGTGTTCGGAGTGCCGGTCACGCCGCGCAGCATCACCCACTCGAAGCCGCCGATCACGCCTCCGTGATCTTGACCGAACGTCAGCGTGTAGCCCACGATCACCCAGAGCAAGCTGACCAGGCCGATGGCCACGAAGGACTGGACCATGGTCGCGATGACGTTCTTCGCGCCCACCAGGCCGCCGTAGAACAGGGCCAGCCCTGGCAGCATGAAGAAGACCAGGGCCGTCGAGGTCAGCATCCAGGCAGTGTCACCAGCGTTGACGTGCATGCGAACTCCCGAACTGCGGCGCCCGGCCTTGCGCTGGACGCAAAGCGAGTCGTGTGGACGGCAGACCGCAGCTCATCGAGCGACTGAGGTCGCCGGGACCGCAGTCCCTGCGCCTCGCCCGCGCGGAGCTTGAATGCCAAGATCACCGTAGCGCTTTGCCGAGGTCCGGTCGAGATGTCACCGTGCTGGGTATCCGGGACCAGCCCGGCCGCACTGGACGGCCTGCTGCGATGGCCAGCCGGACCGCCCTAAGGTGGCCAGGGCGGCCTGCGCGGGCCGGTCACGGGTTGCCCGGCCGGCGCCGGGTACCTGACGAGAGGGGTGTCCAGGTCGTGCCTGAGCCCAGGGTGACAGTGTCGGCCGCGGACGCTGGCCAGGTGGCCATCGTCGAGTTCAGCCGCGGCCCCGGCAACTACCTCAGCGGCCCGCTGCTGCACCAGATAGCCGACCAGCTCGCTGCGCTCGCTGCCGACGGCCGCACCCGCGCTGTGGTCCTGTGCAGCACCGGACGCCATTTCTGCGCTGGCGCCGCGCTCGCCAGCGGCGACGACATGAAAGACCCGGTTCGGGGGGCCGCTGATATCTACGCCGCAGGTACCCGGCTGATCGAGCAGCCGCTGCCCGTGGTCGTCGCGGTCCAGGGAGCGGCGGTCGGCGGGGGGCTGGGCCTGGCCCTGGCCTTCGATTACCGGGTGGCGGCGCCCGGCACCCGGTTCGCCGCCAACTTCGCGCGCCTCGGGCTGCATCAGGGGTTCGGCCTGACGGCCACCCTGCCCGACCTGGTCGGCGCGCGGGTGGCGCGCGATCTGCTACTGTCCGGACGATCCGTCCGGGGCGAGGAAGCCCACCTCATCGGGCTGTGCGACCGGCTGGTGCGCGAGGAGGAGCTGCGCGGCGAAGCCGCCCGGGTGGCCGGGTCGCTGGCCGCCGGGGCCCCGCTCGCGGTCCGGGCCATCCGGGCGACGATGCGCCAGGCCCTGGTGGGCAGCTTCCGCTGGGTGGTGGCGCACGAGCTAGCTGAGCAGTCAGCCCTGTTCCCGACGGCCGACTTCGCCGAGGGCGTCCAGGCGGCCGCCGAGCGCCGCGATCCGCGATTCGATGGCCGGTAACCGCGGCCCGCTGGACGGCATCAGTCCTGGGCGTCCTCCTGGAACGGGCGCACCTCGACCGGCTGGCGGCACGCCTGGCTGGCCTGGGCGGCCCAGGCCAGCGCGGCATCGTGATCATGGGCCTTGATCACCCAGAAGCCGCCGATGTGCTCCTTGCCCTCGGCGAACGGGCCGTCGGTGGCCAGGACCTGGCCGTCCTTGAGCCGGACCACGGTCGCCACGGACGGCGGCTCCAGGCCGCCGGCGAACACCCAGGCTCCGGCCTCCTGGACCTCGTCGTTGAAGGCGGCCACGTCGTCGAACATCTGCTGCATCACCTCGGGCGGCGGTAGCTCGGCGCCGTCCACCGAATGCACGCTGAGCAGGTACTGCTTCATTACAGTTCTCCTTCTCCCTGGCTACCGGATTGGCAAGCTACCTGGCCCGGTCCAGGTTGCGAAACCGCGGCGCCAGCCCGGCCAGCGCTCGTCTATCCTTGACCGCCGGCCGCGTCCTGCTGCTCCGCACCGGCCGGCTGAGCCGTGGCGGGCTCGTACCTCAGCATCAGAACGCCCCCGCCAGCTTCCTGGACGCTGGTCAGGGCCAGCGGCGCTGCCTGCGTCATCGACTCGGGGAACAGCCGCTTCCCGGCGCCGAGGACGATCGGGAACACCATCAGCCGGTATTCGTCCACCAGGCCGTGCTCGACCAGCGTCTGCACCAGCTGGCCGCTGCCCTCGACCAGAAGGTCGCCGTCGACCTGCTCCTTCAGCCTGGTGATCTCGGCTACCACAGCTCCGCGGATCACCGTGGTCTCGCCCCAGGTGGCCTCGGCGTCGGTCAGCGTCCCTGAGACGACGTACTTGGGGATGGCGTTCATCCGGACGCCGAACTCGCCGTACTGCTCCTCCATGTGCGGCCACGCCTGGGCGAAGCCCTGATAGGTAACGCGCCCGAGCAGCAGCGCCTGGCTGGCGAACAGCTCGTCGGTCTTGAACTTGTCCCCATCGGGACCACGGTCGAACTGGAAGGTCCAGCGTGGGTCTTCGATCACGCCGTCCAGCGACACGAACTCGGTCACCACGATCCTGCCCATTTCTTGCCTCCCGGTACATGATCGCCGGCCTCGTGCCGGCTTCTCACTACCGACACGAACCGGCCTGGTCCCGATCGACAGTTCCGGGCCGGCTTTCTCCCGGCGGCGGCATCGCCGACACCGGCACCAGCGCCCCGCCCAGGCCGCTGAGGAGCATCCCGCCGATGTCGGCCTGGGTGGTCCCGGCCGCCTGGCCCTGCGCGGCCTGGTAAAGCGGATGCGGCAGGATCAGGAACGCTAACGGCAGGACCAGGCGGCTGGCGCGCCCAGCCGGCTGACCGATGATGGCAGCACCGCGGTCAGCGGCTCAAGATCCTCGTCCGGCCGATTCTGCTCTGGCGCCGGAGCGCCGGCCTTAGCTACGGCGCTGGTGGCCTCCGAGGGATGATGGAATAGGAGCGTTGCATAGCGCCATGCAAATCACCACGAGAGGATCCGGCCCTGCCTGCCGACCAGAGCCCACCACCGCCGCCCAGCGCTCCTGAGCAGCCAGCTGAACAGGCTCCCGGGCTACCGCCGCTGCACTTCCCCGAGCAGCCCGCCGGACAGGGCCCACCGCCCACGCCGGGCGGTTTTCCCGGACCCGGCCAGGGCGCACCCCCAGGAGATGGGCCCGGCGCCGCTCCGCCGCCGCTACCGGGCGTCCCGCCCGCAGGCCAGCCGCAGCGAGGGCGCCGGTCGTCACGAGGGTCGGCACCGCCCGGCTCGGCACCACCCAGGTCGGCATCAGCGGGCTCGCCGACGCCCGGCTCGTCGCTTCGGCCGGCCGAGCCAGCGACCAGGCAGCGAGCGACGATCGCCCTGCTGCTCGGCGTGCTCAGTGTCCTGGCCCTGCTCGGACTGGGTGGCAACTTCCACCGCGGCATGTTCCTGGTGATCTTCTCCCTGGCGGTCGGCATCGGCGGCTGCTGGCTCGGCATAGCGGTCCTGCGGCAGGCCCGGCGGGCGGGAACCTGGCGCCCGCGCGGGGCGATCTTCGGGATCGTGTTCGGAGCCCTGGGCGGGCTGCTCAGCGTGGTCCTGCTGATAGCTTTCACGGTGTTCTGGACCCAGCTGTCGCAGTACTCGCGGTGCCTGGCCGGCGCGAATACGCTGTCCGCCCAGCAAGCCTGCCTGAGTCAGCTGAACAAGTCGGTCAACAGCGAGATCGCCAGGCTCGGCGCGGGCGGCTGATCCGGCGCGGGCGGCTGATCCGGCGCGGGCGGCTGATCCGGCACGGCGGCATATCAGGCACGCGGCTGATCAGGCACGCGGCTGATCAGGGCAGAGACGCCGGGCCCCGGCTGGCCGGCGGCGTGGCAGCGACCTGGGTGCCATCAGCCCACGGATTCAGGTAGATAACGTGCCCGCTGCCGTCTGAAGCGCTCTGTTGGCCAGGCTGGCCACAAACGCGGCCGCTCGCGGGCTCCAGAGCGGCAGCCGGGCGCGGAGCCACCTCGCCCTCGCCGGGCGGGGCAGCCCGGCCATCATGCCCTGCGCCGCCGGTCGCGGAGGGCAGGGGCACCGCGGCCGGCCGCGCCCGCTGATGCAGCCAGCTGGCCGCGCCAGCGGTCACCGCGGCGGCCACGCCTATCTCCAGGGCAGCCACGATGCCGACCTGCCAGGCGGACGGGCCCACGGCGGCCAAGCGGCCGTCACCCAGCGGACCGCCCGCGAACCCGGCCGCCGCGGCCAGCATGACGCCGGTCAGCACACCGCAGCCGAATGCCCACAGTGCGGCGGTCTCCAGCGAACGCGTCGGCGCCGACCGGGCGACCAGCAGGCCGGCGAAGGCTCCCGCTACGTAGGGCATGGCCAGCATGGTGGCGGACAGCGCCCCGGGTACCGCCGGATGTGGCCCGGCCGGCAGCGCGGCAAGCATCGGAAAGGCGGGCAGCGGACCGAGCGCGGAGCCCGCCGGGGCCACCACGGTTCCGGTTCCGAACGCGAAACCCGGGCCTAGCGTGAACGAGATCGCCCAGATGATCGCGTTCGGCAGGTAGCCGACCTGGGCGAGCAGCAGCAGGCCGCCGCCTACCGCACCGGGCGCCAGGGCTGTGGTCAGGGCGCCGAACCGGCCCAGGTGAACGGCGATCGACACGCCTGCCAGCGCCGCGCCCGCGGCCGCCAGGACGGCCAGCGCGCCGGTCATGCCGACGATGCCGGAGCGCGCCCGGGCGGGCAGCAGTCCCGCCAGCTGCGCCCAGGGCGCCAGGGCCCTGGCCCCGCCCAGCGCGGCGGCGGCCATGGCCAGCAGGAAGCAGCCCACCGCCGCCTGCGGCACGGACGGCGCCGCGCGTGCCGACCGGCTGGTCGCCGCGAGCGCCACGGCCAGCATCGCGTACGGCACCGCGACCGCCAATGCGGCCGCGCCGGCCTGGCGCGGCCGGGTGGCACCGCTGGCGCGTACCACCCAGCGGCAGGCCCGCCAGAGCAGTGCGCCGGGCAGCAGGACCAAGCCGAGCGGCAGCAGCCCGATCCGGCCGGTCCCGGTCAGCACGAAACCAACGTGATTGCCGATGAGCCAGCAGGTGGCCGCGGTGCGCAGCACGCCGGTCAGCCCGAGCCCGGTGTGCGGCGCCGCGATCCAGCCGATCACGACCAGCAGCACCAGGAAGACCATCCCGATCCCCGCGACCGCGCAGGCGGCCACCGCGCCCAGAACCGCAAGCGGTCGGCCTGCTTCGGGCGGCGCGCGGCGTGACCGCAGACGCGGCCGGGCACGCAGGACGGAACCAGTCACAAGCTCAAGCCTGGCAATTTCAGCGCGCCAGTGGGCGGAGGCGCGCCGGGAGGGGCGCGCCATGCGGAAGCACGTCGGGCGGCGGCCGCCGGCCAGGGGAACGCCAGGCGGAAGCACGGGCGCTCCGCCGGGCGGCGGCCGCCGGACCTGCTCAGCGCCCCCGCATGACCTCCCGGATCAGCTGCGCGGTACCGCTTGGCGTCCGGCCGACCCGCACCCCGACCTTCTCCAGCGCTTCCTTCTTGGCCTGGGCCGTGCCGGCTGACCCCGAGATGATGGCGCCGGCGTGACCCATCGTGCGGCCCTCCGGAGCGGTGAACCCAGCCACATAGGCGACCACCGGCTTGGTGACGTTGCGCTCGATGAAGGCCGCGGCCCGCTCCTCGGCGTCCCCGCCGATCTCGCCGATCATGACCATTGCGTCAGTGTCCGGGTCCGCCTCGAACGCGCGCAGGCAGTCGATGTGCGTGGTCCCGATGATCGGGTCACCGCCGATCCCCACCGCGGTGGAAAAGCCGATGTCGCGCAGCTCATACATCATCTGGTAGGTCAGGGTGCCCGACTTGGAGACCAGCCCGATGCGGCCTTCGGTGGTGATATCCGCGGGAATGATCCCGGCATTCGACTTGCCCGGCGAAGCGACGCCCGGGCAATTCGGGCCGACGATCCTGGTGACGTTGCCGCGAGCGCAGGCATAGGCCCAGAAAGCGGCGGTGTCGTGCACGGGGATGCCCTCGGTGATCACCACGACCAGCGGTATCGCCGCGTCAACCGCCTCGATCACCGCGTCCTTGGTGCCCGCGGGCGGGACGAACACCACCGAGACATCAGCGCCAGTGGCCGCTATCGCGTCCGCGACGGTGCCGAACACCGGGACGTCGGTGCCAGCCAGCTCGATCGCCTGGCCCGCCTTGCGCGGGTTGGTGCCGCCCACCACCCGGGTGCCGGCGCCCAGCATCCTGGCCCCGTGCTTGCGGCCCTCAGACCCGGTGATCCCCTGGACGATGACCCGGCTCTGGCCGTTCAGGAAGATAGCCACCTCATGCTCCCGTCGCGGCCGCAGCGGCCAGCTCGGCGGCGCGCCGCGCCGCATCGTCCATGGTGCCGACCTGCTCGACCACGGCCAGGCCCGCCGCGTCGAGGATGCGGCGCCCTTCGGCGGCATTGTTACCGTCCAGGCGTACCACGATCGGGTGATCGACCTGGTCACCGCGCGCGCCGAGCATGCCCATCGCGGACACGATGCCGTTGGCGACCGCGTCGCAGGAAGTGATCCCGCCGAAGACGTTCACGAGCACGCTGCGGACCGACGGATCGGACAGGACAATCTCCAGCCCGTCCGCCATGACCTCGGCGGAAGCGCCGCCGCCGATGTCGAGGAAGTTGGCCGGCCGGATGCCGTCGAAGGCCTCACCCGCGTAGGCGACCACGTCGAGCGTGGACATCACCAGGCCCGCCCCGTTGCCGATGACGCCGACCTGGCCGTCGAGCTTAACGTAGTTAAGGTGCTTGGCCTTGGCCCGCGCCTCCAGCGGATCGGTGGCGCTCGGATCAGCGAATCTGCCGAAATCCTGCCGGAACGCCGCGTTGTCATCCACGGTGACCTTGGCGTCGAGCGCGATGACCCGGCCGTCTCCCGTATAGACCAGCGGATTGACCTCCACGAGCGTCGCGTCCTCATCGACGAAGACCGCCCAGAGGCGCTCGGCCAGCGCGGCGGCGCCGCTCAGCGCTTCCGGTGGCAGCCCCCCGGCGGCCACAATCTCAGCCGCCTTCGCGCTGTCCATGCCGGTGAGCGGATTCACGGGGATCCTGGCCAGCGCCTCGGGACTGGTCCTGGCGACCTCCTCGATCTCGACGCCGCCCTGCACCGAGCACATGGACAGGAAGGTACGGTCGGCCCGGTCGAGCAGGAACGACAGGTAATACTCCTGGGAGATGTCAGTATCCTCGGCGACCAGCACGGAGTGGACGATGTGACCTTTGATGTCCATGCCGAGGATCTGCCGGGCCTTGGCCTGCGTCTCGTCGGGCCCGGTAGCCAGCTTGACGCCGCCGGCCTTGCCGCGGCCGCCGGTCTTCACCTGTGCCTTGATGACAACGCTCGGTTTCCCGGCGGCGGCGAATTCCTCGGCGATCGCCCGGGCCTCTTCGGGGGTGTGGGCGACCCTGCCCTGCGGAATCGGAACGTCGTACTCCGCGAAGAGCTCCTTCGCCTGATACTCGAACAGGTCCACTCGAGTCCGTCCTATTTTGGTGGTTAATGTTACTGCCTGACGGCCAGCCACCAGCCATACGCTGGCCCGCGCCACGACCGGCCTGCCGCCATGCACCCAACCAGGCAGCCTAACGCGCCGCCGCCGCCGCCATGTTTCCGAGTCGGCGCCCGGCCATCAGGCATCGCCGTGGGGCGCGCCGGGACCGCAGCCCGATCCGGCCAGACCACCACCCAGCCGCGGCCCGCCGCTCTGGCTCGCGGCCACCACCGCTACTGCGCTTGACCTTGCCCCTGGGACAGGTTCCACGATCGAGCGGTCGGGTACCGTGCCCGGCACTGGAGGAACACCGTGCAGTTCATGGCGATCGGCGAGTTTGCTGCTCGTACCCGGCTGTCCGCCAAGGCCCTGCGGCTGTACCACGAGCTGAGGCTGGTGGTCCCCGCGCACGTGGACCCCAGCACCGGCTACCGCCAGTACGCAGAGAACCAGGTGGAAACAGCCCGCCTCGTCGGGTACCTCCGCCGGGCGGATATGCCGCTGGCGCTCATCGCATCGGTGCTGGCCATGGACGGCACCGAGGCCGCCCAGGCGCTAACGCAATGGTGGGGGCAGGTCGAGCACAAGGTCGCCGAGCGCCGGGCGCTGGTGTCCTACCTCCAGGCACGCCTCCGCGGAGAGGACCACGCCATGTATGACATCAAGGTGCGCCTGATACCAGAGCGCAGCGTACTCACGATCAGCCGGCACCTTCACGTTGACGAGACCGACCAGTTCTTCAACGACGCCTTCGCCCGGCTGCGCGCCGCTGGGCCGGGCCTGAACGGGATAGCCGGCGTGCCGTTTCTCATTTTCTACGGCGAGGTCAGCGCGGACAGCGACGGCCCCATCGAGCTATGCCGGCCGGTCGCTCCCGGCGTGGAGCTCGATGCCACCGGCGGCCTCCAGCTGCGGATCGAGCCAGCTCATGAGGAGGCCTACATCCGGCTGGCCATGAAGGACATGGGCTGGCCGGCCATGCTGCCGGCCTGCGACGCCCTCGAGCAGTGGACGACCGACCAGCAGCGCCGCCCAGCCGGGGCCTTGCATCAGCTGCTTATCGCCGACCAGCGGACCGCGGCCCCCGAGACTCCGGTCTGCGATCTGAGCGTGCCGCTGCGCTGAGCACGCCAGCCTCGCCCGGCCCCAAAACACTCCCATTGACGACTTATACCGGATTGGTTGAGCTAGATAGGTCCGAATGTCCGGTATGCGGTCACCAAATCCGGTATAAGTCGCCTATGAGCGCACCGTGAGCGCCGGGAACGGTCGCATCGTCCCAGCCTTGGCGACGATGAGTACTTAGGGCGCCACAGTGCGCGACGGGATGACGCTCTAGGTGGCCGCGGACGTACTAGGGCGCCCAGCGGGCATGCGGCGGCCCGGTACGGCGCCCCAGCTGAGCGGTCCGGGCATGCGGCGGCCCGGTACAGCCGCCCAGCGGGCATGCGGCGGCCCGGTACAGCGCCCCAGCCGGGCGATCCGGGCAGGCGGCGATCCTGGAACAGTGCTCCGGTGAGCGCCGCGGGCATGCAACGGCCTGATGTGACGCGCCGACGGGGTGTCGCATCCGGGGGCAGGCGGGGGCGGCGGGGGCGGCTGGCGTCAGGCGCCCGGCGCTGCGGCGCCTGAGGTGGCGGCGGGTTCTCCGCCCAGGGCACTCCTGACCCAGTCCACGATCTCGTGGGTGGAGGCACCTGGGGTGAAGATCCTGGCCACACCCAGCTGCTGCAGCTCCGAAATGTCGGCAGCCGGGATGATGCCGCCGCCGAATACGGTGATGTCGTCCGCGCCGCGCTCTTTGAGCAGCTCCAGGACCCGCGCGAACTGGGTCATATGCGCGCCGGACAGCACCGACAGACCAATACCGTCGGCGTCCTCCTGGAGCGCGGCCGCCACGATCTGCTCCGGGGTCTGGTGCAGCCCGGTATAGATGACTTCGACGCCCGCGTCGCGCAGCGCCCGGGCTACCACCTTGGCGCCGCGATCATGGCCGTCCAGGCCGGGCTTGGCGATAACCACCCGGATGCTGCTCACCAGTTGCCTCCCATTGAGCCCCGCGCTGACCCTATGCGCAGCGTAGCCCGATATTCCGGACCGGGGGACAAGGCCCTTGGCGCCGGGATCCGGCCACAGGGCGCCGACGAGGGAATACGGGCCCGATACCGGAGGAGCGACGCCGCCTGAGCCGGAACCGGCTGAAGCCCGGAACCGGGCTGAACGGGGACCGGCTGAGCCCGGAACCGGCGAGTCGGCACGGACCGGGCCGACACCGGCTGAGCCCGGAATCGGCCGCGGCTCAGAGCTTCTCGATGGGCGCGTAACGCAAGACCAGGTGCTTGATCCCGTAGTCACCGCCAAAGTCGATCTTCGCTTCCGGATCGTCGCCGCGGCCCTCGACCGACAGCACCCGGCCCAGTCCGTAGGAGTCATGGTTGACCTGATCGCCCGGCGCCAGCGCCGGTATCGGCCGGTTACCCAGCGCCTGGACGCCCGGGCGGCGCGCGAGCCGCTCGGAGGCGGGCGGCGCGGCCGCCGCCGCGTCGCGGCGCCAGTCGATCAGCTCCGCAGGGACCTCGGAAAGGAACCTGGACTGCATGTGATAAGCCGGCCGCCCGAACCAGGCCCTGGACACCGCCCGGGTCAGGTACAGACGCTGCTGGGCCCGGGTGATCCCTACGTAGGCCAGCCGGCGTTCCTCGGCCAGTTCCCGCTCATCGCCGCTGGATCGCTCGTGCGGGAAGACGTTCTCCTCCAGGCCGGTCAGGAACACCACAGGGAACTCCAGGCCCTTGGCGGTGTGCAGGGTCATCAGGGTGACCATGCCACCGTGATTCTCTCCCTCGGGAATCTGATCCGCGTCAGCGACCAGCGACACCTGCTCGAGGAAGTCGAGCAGGGTCCCGTCCGGGGTGCGTGAATCGAATTCCCTGGCCACCGAGACGAGCTCGGTCAGGTTCTCGATCCGGCTCTCATCCTGCAGGTCGGAGGATTCCCTGAGCTCGGCCACGTAGCCCGTCCGGTCCAGCACCGCCTCGGCCAGGTCGCCGACCGGGCCGGCGGCGAGGGCCCGGAGTCCGGTGATGAGCTCGTTAAATGCCTCTATCGCCCGCATCGACCTGGTGGCGAGACCGGGCACATCCTGGGGCCGGGCCAGCGCCGCCGCAAAACTGATCTTCTGCCGGGTCGCGAAGGCGGCGACATACTCCTGCGCCCGGTCCCCGATGCCGCGCTTGGGCACGTTCAGCACCCGGCGCAGCGATACCTCGTCGCCGGGGTTGGCGATAAGCCGCAGATAGCCGAGCAGGTCACGGATCTCCCGGCGCTCGTAGAACCGGACCCCGCCGACCACCTTGTACGGCAGCCCGGCCCGGATGAACACTTCCTCGAAGACCCGGGACTGAGCGTTGGTCCGGTAGAAGACCGCGACCTGGCCCGGGCTGGCCTCGCCCTCGTCGGCGAGCCGGTCGACCTCCTCAGCGACGAACGCGGCCTCGTCGTGCTCGCTGTCGGCCACGTACCCGGTGATCGGCGGCCCGTCGCCCGCGTCCGACCAGAGGTTCTTGGGTACCCGGCCCGGGTTGCGGGACACGACGGCGTTGGCCGCGGCCAGGATGTTCTGCGTGGAGCGGTAGTTCTGCTCGAGCAGGATGACCCGGGCGCCGGTGAAGTCGCGCTCGAACTCCTCGATGTTGCGGATCGTCGCGCCGCGGAACGCGTAGATCGACTGGTCGGCATCGCCGACCACGACCAGCTCCGCGGGCGGGACCGGCCCGCCATCCGGCCCTGCCGCGATCAAGCCGCCCGGCGTCACCGCGCCACCGGGCCCCGCGTCGCCCGCCCGGCCGGCCAGCTCCCGGACCAGGACATACTGCGCATGGTTGGTGTCCTGGTACTCGTCGACGAGCACGTGCCTGAACTTGCGCCGGTACGCGGCGGCGACGTCAGGGAACGCCTGCAGCAGGTTGACCGTGACCATGATCAGGTCGTCGAAGTCCATCGCGCCCGCGGCGACCAGCCTGCGCTGGTACTCGCCGTACGCCTCGGCCAGCGCCTTCTGCCGGTAACCGGTGGCCCGAGCGGCGAGCGTCTCGTAGTCGACGAGCTCGTTCTTGAGGGCCGAGACCTGATTGGCCATCGCCTTGGGCGGGTGGTACTTGGCGTCCAGGTCAAGCTCGCGGCAGACCAGGGCCATCAGCCGCTGCGAGTCGGCCTGGTCATAGATGGAGAACGAGGACGGGTAGCCGAACCTGGCCGCCTCGCGGCGCAGGATCCGCACGCACGCGGAGTGGAAGGTGAGCAGCCACATCGCCCGGGCCCGCGACCCGGTCAGCGCCGCCGCCCGGGCGGCCATCTCGCCCGCGGCCTTGTTGGTGAACGTGATGGCCAGGATCTCGCCCGGGGCCACGTCGCGCTCGGCCAGCAGGTAGGCGATCCGGTGCGTGAGCACCCGGGTCTTGCCCGAGCCCGCCCCGGCCACGATGAGCAGCGGGCCGCCCTCGTGCACGACGGCAGCGCGCTGCTGCGGGTTCAGCCCGTCCAGGAGGGTGTCAACGGCCGTCGCGGTCACCTGCCCAGCGTAGGCGCTGCCACCGACGCTGGGCACCGGACCACGTACGCCGCCGCCGGGTTACCGGCCCCTATTCGTCAGGCACCAGCGTCGGCGTGGCCCTGGTCAGCGTCTGCTTCTTGAAGAACGCCGGGTAGGCGAACCGGCAGAACAGGAAGGCGAGCACGCCGACGATCGCGGACCCGACCGCGATCACGAACGCGCCGCCGATCTCCCAGTGGATGAACGGCACCGTCCACATGGTGTAGTCGTTCTCGGTGGCCACGTCATAGTCGAGCCACAGGCTCCAGCCGCCCAGGAAGAACAGGATCAGCCCGCCGGCGGCGGGCAGGATCCCCTGCATCCATAGGTTGCGCGCGCTGCTGGTCAGGTTCTTGCGGTAGTACCAGGCGCAGGTGAAGCCGGTCAGCCCGTAGTAGAACGCGATGTACAGGCCGATCGCGAGCACCGCGTCGCCGATCACCCCGATGCCGTTGGAGGAGTAGTTGAACGCCACGTAGACCACGATCGAGACGGCGCCCATGACGATCGTCGATACGGTCGGGGTGAGGTACCGCCGGTGGATCTTCGCGAACGAGGACGGGATGGCCTTGTACACCGCCATCGACAGCGTGGTCCGCGCGGTCGGCAGGATCGTCGTCTGGGTGGAGGCCGCGGCCGATGACAGCACCATCAGCAGCAGCAAGTGGGTGAGGAACGACCCGAATCCGGAGGTGCCGAAGACCAGGTTGCCCTGGATCGACAGCACGTCGCCGGCGTTGTTCACGTTGCCCAGGCCGTTGCCGGTGGACTTGATCCCGGCGAAGGACTCCATGGACAGGATCACCAGCGCGTAGGTGACCAGCAGGATCACCGTGGACAAGATGGCTGCGCGGCCCGGGGTCTTGTTAGGGTCCTTGGTCTCCTCGTTGACAGCGACCGCCGTATCCCAGCCCCAGTAGATGAAGACCATCAAGATGATGCCGCTGGCGAAGGCGCTGAAGCTGGCGATGTGGAACGGGTTGAACCAGGACAAGCTCGGCGTCAGGTGGCCCGGCGGGGCGTGCCCGGTGCCCACCTTGACCAGGGCGGTGACCGACAGCACCAGCAGCATCACGAGTTCGATGCTCAGCAGCACCTTCTGGAAGTTCGCTGAGACCTCGATGCCCCGGTAGCAGATATAGGTCATCACCACGATCCAGAGCACGCCGACCAGCAGCACCCAGCCGCTGGTCGGGTTCGAGCCGATGCCCTTGGCGTTGAACAGCAGGAATCCGTACTGCCCGGCGACCTGGGCCAGGCTGGCCATGACCAGGACGTCGGAGGCGATGATGCCCCAGCCCCCCGCCCACCCGGTCTTCGGGCCGAACGCGCGGGTCGCCCAGGTGAACGTGGTACCGCAGTCCGGGTCAGCCTTGTTCAGCTCGCTGTAGCCGATGGACGTCAGCAGCATCGGCACGAACGCGAGCACCGCCACGGCCGGCGCCTGCAACGCGACCGCCAGCACCACGAATACGAGGGTGGCGGCGATGCTATAGGCGGGCGCGACCGAGGCGGTGGCGATGATCGTGGTAGAGATCAGCCCGAGCGCGCCGGACTTGAGTCCCTTATCGAGCGGCTGTTCCTGCTGTCCTGCGACTTGCTCGGTGGCAGCCATCGCTTACCCCTCCTGGCAGTTGCCCGACCGGGCCGGACCTGGCACGCGAGCATGGCGCAGCCGGTACCTGATGCCGCGCCATGAATACCCGGTTGTCCAGACGGTGACACCCGGGTACGACGGTTCTAGCATGATTTGTGCCCCCCAGCGACTATTTCCGTTGTAACAGCTAAGCATCACCGCGGGTCCCGTCGGTCAGGGGCCCTCGGTCTAAGATCAGCCCCATGCGCATCCTTCTGGTGGGCGCCGGCGGGGTAGGCACGGCATTTGCCCGGATCGCCGCCCGTCGCCCCTTCGCTGAACTGGTCATCGCCGACTATGACCTGGGCCGGGCTGAACGGGCCGCCGCGGCCAGCGACGGCTACCGGGCCGTCCAGCTCGATGCCCGCGACGAGCAGGCCGCCGCGGCGCTGCTGGCCGAGCAGTCCTGCGACGTGCTCATGAACGCGACCGATCCGCGGTTCGTGATGCCGCTGTTCCGGGCGGCGCTCCAGGCTGGCACGCACTACCTGGACATGGCGATGTCGCTGTCCCATCCGAACGAGGATGACCCGCACAGCAAGACCGGGGTGAAGCTCGGTGACGAGCAGTTCGCGCTGGCCCCCGAGTGGGAACAGCGCGGCAGGCTGGCGCTGGCCGGGATGGGCGTCGAGCCCGGGCTGTCCGACATCTTCGCCCGGCACGCGGCCGATGAGATGTTCACCGAGATCCATCAGCTCGGGGTGCGGGACGGCGCCAGTCTTCAGGTGGCCGGCTACGACTTCGCGCCGACCTTCTCCATCTGGACCACTATCGAGGAATGCCTCAATCCGCCGGTGATCTGGGAGAAAGGCCGGGGCTGGTTCACCACGCCGCCGTTCAGCGAGCCGGAGATCTTCACCTTCCCGGCCGGGATCGGGCCCGTTGAGTGCGTGAACGTGGAGCACGAGGAAGTGCTGCTGATGCCGCGCTGGGTGGACGCCCAGCGGGTCACCTTCAAGTACGGCCTGGGCTCGGAGTTCATCGACGTCCTGCAGACCCTGCACCGGCTGGGCCTGGACTCGGTGGAGCCGGTCAGCGCGAGCGGGGTCAAGGTCTCGCCGCGGGACGTGGTCGCGGCGTGCCTGCCCGATCCCGCCATGCTCGGTGACCGGATGACCGGCCTGACCTGCGCGGGAACCTGGGTGACCGGAGTGGGCCGCGACGGCGGGCCGCGCGAGGTGTACCTGTACCACGTGGTCGACAACGCCTGGTCGATGGCGGAGTACGGATCCCAGGCCGTGGTCTGGCAGACTGCGGTCAACCCGGTGGTCGCCCTGGAGCTGATCGACTCGGGCGCGTGGTCGGGCGCCGGCGTGCTCGGTCCTGAGGCGCTGCCCGCAGCGCCCTTCCTGGACCTGCTGACCGACTACGGCTCACCGTGGGCTTGCGAGGAGCGCACGCACGCGAGTAATTAACCCCGTAACAACCCTGAACGGAGGACGCGTGGCAGACGATCTGCGCAACTTCATCGGCGGACAGTACACCGATATCTCCTTTGACCGGCGCGCCGACCTGATCAACCCCGCCACCGGTGAGGTCTTCGCCACCGCGCCGGTCTCCGGCGCGGAAGAGGTCGACGCGGCCTTCGCCTCGGCCGCGAATGCCTTTGAGGGCTGGCGCGACGCGACGCCCGGCGAGCGCAGCCTGGCCCTGCTGCGGATCGCCGACACGATCGAGGCCAACGCCGAGCAGCTGGTCGCTGTCGAGTCGCAGAACACCGGCAAGCCCATCGCGCTCACCCTCTCCGAGGAAGTCCCGCCGATGGTGGACCAGATCAGGTTCTTCGCCGGCGCGGCCCGGATGCTGGAGGGCCGTTCGGCCGGCGAGTACATGTCCGGTTTCACCTCGTTCATCCGGCGCGAGCCGATCGGTGTCTGTGCGGCGGTGACCCCGTGGAACTACCCGATGATGATGGCGGTCTGGAAATGGGCGCCCGCGCTGGCCGCGGGAAACACCATGGTGCTCAAGCCCTCGGACACCACCCCGGCCAGCACGCTGCTGATGGCCGAGCTGATGAGCGAGCACCTGCCGCCCGGGGTGTTCAACGTGATCTGCGGCGACCGGGACACCGGCCGGGCCCTGATCGCGCACCCGGTGCCGCAGATGGTGTCCATCACCGGCAGCGTCCGCGCGGGCCGGGAAGTGGCCGCCGCGGCGGCGCCCGGCCTCAAGCGAGTCCACCTGGAGCTGGGCGGCAAGGCACCGGTGATCGTTTTCGACGACGCCGACCCGGCCAAGGCGGCCGAGGCGATCGCGATCGCCGGTTACTTCAACGCGGGCCAGGACTGCACGGCGGCGACCCGGGTGCTGGCCGGTCCAGGCGTGCACGGGGAATTCGTGTCGGCGCTCGTCGAGCAGGCCAAGGGCCAGACGGTGGCCGGGCCTGAGGTGCCGGACGCGGACTTCGGCCCGCTGAACAACGCCAGCCAGCTGGAGCGGGTGTCCGGGTTCATCCAGCGGCTGCCCGACCATGCCCGGGTGCTGACCGGCGGCCGGCAGACCGGCGACCGCGGCTACTTCTTCGAGGCCAGCGTGGTGGACGGGCTGCACCAGGACGACGAGATCATCCAGGGCGAGGTGTTCGGGCCGGTCATCACCGTGCAGCAGTTCAGCGACGAGGACCAGGCCGTGCGGTGGGCCAACGGCACCGAATACGGGCTGGCCTCCTCGGTGTGGACCGCTGATCACGGCCGGGCGATGCGGATGTCCAGGCGGCTCGACTTCGGCTGCGTCTGGATCAACACCCACATCCCGCTGGTCGCCGAGATGCCGCACGGCGGCTTTAAGAGCTCCGGTTACGGCAAGGACCTGTCGATGTACGGGTTCGAGGACTACACCCGCGTCAAGCACGTTATGTCCGCGCTGGACTAGCCGGGATTAGCCGGACATCACGTGCGGTGCGGCATATGGACCCCGGTCTGCGCACCGGGATCCAGATGCCTGCGGGGATCGCCCTGGCTAGGGCCGCACTCCGGGACCGGAGACCAGCGCGTAGCGCAGGATCGTGTAGCCCTTCAGCCCGTAATTGTGATCGCCGCTCTTGACTGTGCTCGCCGCGCCCACGTACTGGTAGCTGCGCGGATCGAGGAAGATTTGGCCGCCGAGCAGCTTGGTGGGGGTCAGGTAGCTCAGCGCGATGGTAGGCTGCCCGGCCAGGTTGACGGCATGGGTGTTGACCGTTACGCCGGGGATGTCGGCGATGGCCCGGTACAACTCGGCGGTGAAGGCCGGCTGAGTCACGTACAGGGTGAGCAGCTGGCCAATCGACTCGAACGCCTTCTCCGGTCGCTGGCTGGCCGGAGCCGAGCTGAACAGGTTCTCGAAGTACTGCACCTGCTCGTAGGTCAGCTCTCCCCAGGCCACGAGCAGCAGCGCGTCCCGTTGGCCGGCGGGCAGCTTGGCCAGGGCGGCGGACAGTGCCCGGCGGGCCGCGGTGGCGCTCACCCGCGCGTCGACGTGCTCGGTGAACGGCTCGGTGACCGGGTCGACGCCGGTCCGGGCGTACGCCCGGTATTGCCGGATCTCAGCGCGCCGGTCCGGCCGGTCAGGTTGGTGGCGATCCCGTAGAGCCAGGGCCGGGCATCGGGCTGGCTTGAGTGATACTTGCCGCGATCGGCGAACGCCGCCAGGAAGGTATCCGCCACCACGTCGGCGGCCGCATCATGGCCGATGCGCCGCGCGACCTAGCGCGTAATTTCCGCCGCATGCCGGCCGGTGGACCAGGCGCGTCCGCCTGACCGCGGTCGG
Source organism: uncultured Actinomycetota bacterium (assembly GCA_963775745.1). GTDB lineage: Bacteria > Actinomycetota > Actinomycetes > Streptosporangiales > Streptosporangiaceae > DATBGO01. Next base: position 79,032 of record CAVZKE010000026.1, on the reverse strand, counting down.
GCCTGCAGGGGGATGCCTGGATATCAACGGGGACGTGCGGATTCATCGGAGGCCTCCGTCCGCCGGGCGTAACACTCCTACTTGCCCGATGCGCCCCCGAGGGTTCCCCGGATACGCGTCAGAACGGGTAGACGGGCAGATCGCCGCGCACCGTGACCCACTGCGTCTCGGTGAAGGCGTCCAGGTTGGCCCGGGCCCCGCCGAGCCGCCCGCCGTTACCCGAGGACCCCACCCCGCCGAACGGGATCGTCGCCTCGTCATTGACGGTCTGATCGTTGATGTGGACCAGCCCGGACGGGATCCGCTCGGCGATCGCGAGCCCCTGGTAGACGTCCCTGGTCAGGATGCCCGCAGACAGCCCGTAGTCGGTGCCGCCGGCCATCTCGACCGCCTCATCGATGGAGTCGAACGAGGTCACCGGCGCGACCGGGCCGAAGATCTCCTCGGCGTAGGCGGGCGCCGAGGTGGGCACGTCGGCGAGCACCGTCGGCCGGTAGAACAGGCCCTGGTAGGTGCCGCCGGACAGCAGCAGCGCGCCCGCGTCGACACTGCCGGTCACGATCCGGTGTACGTTGTCGCGCTGCTGCTCGTCGATCAGCGGCCCGAGCGCCACCTGCTCCTTGTTCGGGTCGCCGACCGGCAGGTGCTCGGCCCGGGCGGCCAGCGCCATCGCGTAGTCCTTGGCGATCGAGCTGTGCACCAGGTGCCTGCTGGCGGACATGCAGATCTGGCCCTGGTGGATGAACGAGCCGAAGGCGCCCACCGAGGTGGCCCGCTCGACATCCACGTCGGGCAGTACGATCAGCGCCGAGTTCCCGCCCAGCTCCAGATGGACCCGCTTGAGATGCTCCCCGGCCAGCCGGGCCACCACGCGGCCCGCCCGGGTGGAGCCGGTGAACGCGATGACCCGGATACCGGGCTCGGTGACGACCGCCTCGCCGGTCCCCGGGCCGCCGGGCAGTACGTGCAGCAGGCCGTCGGGAAGCCCGGCCCGGGCGAAGATCTCGGCCAGTATCACGCCGCCGGTGACCGAGGTCCGCGGGTCCGGCTTCAGGATGACCGCGTTGCCCAGGGCCAGCGCGGGCCCCACCGAACGGATGGACAGGATGGTCGGGACGTTGAACGGGGCGATCACGCCGACCACTCCGGCTGGCACCCGCCTGGCCATGCTCAGCCTGGGCTGCTCGGTGCGCAGCAGTTCGCCGTAGGGCTGCGAGGCCAGCGCGGCGGCCTCGTAGCACTCCTCGGCCGACAGGTGGACCTGCAGGTCGCCCATCGGCGGGATGGCCCCGGTCTCCCTGGTCAGCCAGGCCTTGATCTCGTCAGCGTGGGCGTTCCACAAGTCCCCGGCCCGGCGCAGCACCGCGGCGCGCTCGCCGTAGGGGGCCGCTGCCCAGGACCGCTGCGCCTCGGTCGCCCGCCGGGCCGCCCTGCGTACGTCGGCCGGGGTCGCGTAACCGATCCGGCCGAGCTCATCTCCCGTCGCGGGCTCGGTCACCGGGTGCTCGCCGCCGGAGCCCGGCCGCCAGCCATCCGAGAAGATCTTGCCCTGCCAGTCCCCCGAATCAACCAGCCCCATGCCCTCGCCTCTCCACTCCGACGTCCGCGCGGCCAGCTGCGCGCCAGGCGACCAGCCGTCCGCTCTCCGGTCACAATCGCTGCCATCCGATCATCGCGGCTCCGGCCGTGCGGCTGTCAACCACTTGGCGGGTGTTTATAAAAGGATTGCCGGGCCTGCGCGGTTCGGCCAGTCTCGCCGGGCCGGCCCGGCGAACCGGGCCGACGGCCCCCGTAGGATCGGCAGGGTGCTGGAAGAATCAGAGCTCAGCCGGATCCTCGTGATCAGCGCCCATCCCGACGACGTGGACTTCGGCGCGGCAGGCACGGTCGCGCGGTGGACCGATGCGGGCACCGAGGTGAGCTACTGCATCGTCACCAACGGCGACGCGGGCGGCAGCGATCACTCCATCTCGCGCCCGGAGATGGCCACCCTGCGCCGCGCTGAGCAGACCGCGGCAGCCAAGCAGGTCGGCGTGCATGATGTCCGGTTCCTCGGCTATCCCGACGGCCGGCTGGAGGCCACGCTCGGGTTGCGCAAGGATCTCACCCGGGTGATCAGGCAGGTCCGGCCCGACCGGCTGCTGTGCCAGTCGCCCGAGCGCAACTACCTCCGGGTCGGGGTGGGCCATCCCGACCACCGCGCCGCCGGCTCGGCGGCCCTGGACGCCGTCTACCCGGACGCGCGGAATCCTTTTGCGTTCCCCGAACTGCTCGCCGACGAGGGCCTTGACCCCTGGAAGGTACGGGAAGTCTGGATCAGCGGCAGCCCGGCGCCCAACCACTACGTGGACATCACCGAGATGTTCGGCCGCAAGGTCGCCGCGCTGCAGGCGCACGCCAGCCAGACCGGGCACCTGGCGGACCTGGAAGGCATGCTGAGGACCTGGCTCAGCCGGTCCGCCGCCCAGGCCGGCCTGCCGGAGGGGCGGCTGGCCGAGGCCTTCCAGGTGCTCAACACCGGCTGACCCAGCATGATCCTCTTCCGGGGACTGGTGCAGCCCGGGCCGACGGTCCTAGGTTGTCATCAGGCGCAATTGCCGTTTCCCGGAAGGGTCCGCGCATGACGCAAATTACCGTCAAGGTCGATGGGGTTAGCTACGTCGACCAGGTTCAACCACGACTGCTGCTCGTCCACTACCTCAGGGAGGTGGCCGGGAAGACCGGTACGCCGATCGGCTGCGACACGTCCAACTGCGGGACGTGCACCGTGCTGCTGGACGGCCAGTCGGTGAAGAGCTGCGCCGTCCTGGCCGTGCAGGCGGACGGCAGCGAGGTCACCACCATCGAAGGCCTGGCCAACGGTGAACTACACCCGCTGCAGCGCGCCTTCAATGAAGAGCACGCGCTGCAGTGCGGATACTGCACGCCCGGCATGATCATGGCGGCGGCGGACCTGCTCCGCGACAATCCGCACCCCAGTGACCAGGAGATCCGCGACGGCCTGGAGGGCAACCTCTGCCGGTGTACCGGCTACGAGAACATTGTCCGCGCGGTCAAGCGCGCGGCCGAGGCGGGAGTGCAGTCATGACGGCGCAGACGCAGGCGCCGGCGGCCGAGCTCGGCCGGGCCCGGCCCCGCAAGGAAGACGCCAGGCTCATCACCGGCCAGACCAACTGGACCGACAACATCATCCTGCCCGGCATGGTGCACATGGCCTTCGTGCGCAGCCCGTTCGCGCACGCCAGGATCACCTCGGTGGATGTCAGCGCGGCCGCGGGGATGCCGGGCGTGATCGCGGCCTTCTCCGGTGCCGACTTCGCCGATGAGCAGGGCAGCCTGCCGTGCGCCTGGCCGGTCACCCCGGACATCGTGCTCCCCGCGCACCCGCCGATGGCCGTCGACGAGGTTCGTTACGTCGGCGAGGCGGTCGCCTGCGTCGTGGCCCGCGACCGGTACGCCGCCGCGGACGCGGTGGCCGCCATCGACATCAACTATGAGCCGCTGGAGCCGGTGCTCGACATGCGCACCGCGCTGGACGAAGGCTCGCCGAAGGTGCACGAGGCGGGCAACAAGAGCTTCGAATGGAACTTCGCGGCCGGCGACCTGGACGCCGCCTTCCGCGACGCGCCGGTGGTGATCGAGCGCAACTACCGCCAGCAGCGGCTGATCCCCAGCGCCCTGGAGCCGCGCGCCGTGGTGGCCTCCTGCGTGGGCGGCGAGTTCACGCTGTGGTCATCCACCCAGATCCCGCACGTCCTGCGGGTCATGCTCGCGCTGGTCACCGGGATACCGGAGCAGAACATCCGGGTCATCGCCCCCGACGTGGGCGGCGGCTTCGGTTCCAAGCTGCAGGTCACGGCCGAGGAGGTGCTCGCGGTCCTGGTCGCCCGCAAGATCGGCAGGCCGGTCAAGTGGACCGAGTCGCGCAGCGAGGGCAACATGACCGTGCACCACGGCCGGGACCACTGGCAGCGGATCAGGGTCGCCGCCGACCGCGACGGCCGGCTCCGCGGCCTGTCGGTGGACCTGCTGGCCGACATGGGCGCCTACCTGATGCTGGTCACGCCCGGCATACCGCTGCTCGGCGCGTTCATGTACAACGGCATCTACAAGATGGACGCCTACTCGTTCCGCTGCACCGGCGTCTTCACCACCAAGATGCCGACCGACGCCTACCGCGGCGCGGGCCGCCCGGAAGCGACCTTCGCCATCGAGCGGATCATGGACGACCTGGCCGCCGAGCTCGGCATCGAGCCGCTGGCCCTGCGCGAGCGCAACTGGATCGGCCACGACGAGTTCCCCTACACCACGATCGCCGGCCTGACCTATGACTCAGGGAACTATGAGGCGGCGACGGCCAAGGCCAAGGAGCTATTCGGCTACGACGAGCTGCGGGCAGAGCAGGCGGAACGGATATCGCGTGGTGATCCGGTCCGGCTGGGGATCGGCATCTCCACCTACACCGAGATGTGCGGACTGGCGCCGTCCCGGGTGCTCGGCTCGCTGGCCTACGCGGCGGGCGGCTGGGAGAGCGCCTCGATCCGGATGCTGCCGACCGGCAAGGTCGAGGTGGTCACCGGGGTGAGCGCACACGGCCAGGGGCACGAGACGGCCTGGAGCCAGATCGTGGCCGACCAGCTCGGAGTGCCGTTCGAGGACATCCGGGTGCTGCACGGCGATACCCAGATCTCGGCCAAGGGCATGGACACCTACGGCTCGAGGTCGCTGGCGGTGGGCGGCATGGCGCTGGTCTCCGCGTGCGACAAGGTGATCGACAAGGCCAAGGTGATCGCGTCGAAGATGCTGGAGGCCCCGCCGGAGGAGGTGACGTTCGAACACGGCGTGTTCTCCGCGGGCAGCGAGGCGGCCAAGACGATCCAGGAGGTCGCGCTGGCCACCTTCGCCGCGCACGACCTGCCCGACGGAGTAGAGCCCTCGCTGGACTCGGACGCGACCTACGACCCGGACAACTTCTCCTTCCCGCACGGCACGCACCTGTGCGCGACGGAGGTGGACACCGAGACCGGCATGGTCACGATCCGCTCCTATGTCGCGGTTGACGACGTGGGCAAGGTGGTCAACCCGCTCATCGTCGAGGGCCAGGTGCACGGCGGCATCGCCCAGGGCATCGCCCAGGCGCTGTACGAAGAGGCCGTCTACGACGACGCGGGCAACCTGGTGACCACCACGCTGGCCGACTACCTGGTGCCCGCCGCGCCCGACCTGCCGTCCTATGTCACCAGCCGGACCGAGAGCCCGGCTCATAACCGGCTCGGCGTCAAGGGCGTCGGCGAGGCCGGCACCATCGCCTCCACCCCGGCGGTGGTCAACTCGATCCTCGACGCGCTCCGGCCGCTCGGCGTCAGGGACGTCACGATGCCGTGTACGCCCGAACGGGTCTGGCGAGCCATCCAGGCCGCTCAGGGCGGCGATCAGGGCAGCGCTGCCGAGCAGCATGAGGCCAGGCAGAGCGACCGGACCCGGGGCCACAGCCCATCAGGTATCGCGTCCGAGGGCGACCAGGCGCAGGCAGGAGGTGCGGCGTGATCCCGGCACAGTTCGACTACGTCCGCCCGGCCACACTGGACGAGGCGATCCAGGCGCTGGCCGATGGCGGCGAGGATGCGAAGATCATCGCCGGGGGCCAGAGCCTGATGCCGCTCCTGCGGCTCCGGCTCGCCTACCCCGACCTGCTCGTCGACGTCGGGCACCTCGCCGAGCTGCGCGGGGTCACCGACACCGGCGACTCGCTGCTGATCGGAGCCAGGACAACCCACCACGACCTGACCCGCGACCCGCTGATCGCGGCACACTGCGGGATCCTGGCCCAGGCCGCGGCCACCGTGGCCGACCCCGCGGTGCGGCATCGCAGCACCCTGGGCGGCTCGCTCGCGCACGGCGACCCGGCTGGTGATCTTCCGGCGGTCATCCTGGCGCTCGGCGCGACGCTGACCGCCCGCGGGCCGGGCGGAGAGCGGCAGATCGGGGCCGGGGATTTCTTCGTCGACTACCTGACCACCGCCCTGGACGCAGGTGAGGTCCTGACCGGGATCACCGTGCCTAAGCTGGGGCCCGGCTGGGGTTACCGTTATGAGAAATTTCACCGGACTGCGCAGGCCTGGGCCACCGTCGGTGTCGCGGCCCTGGCCAGGAGATCGGACGGAGTCGTCGCCGAGGCCAGGATCGGCCTGACTAACATGGGCACGGTGCCGGTGAGGGCGAGCGCGGCCGAGACCGCGGCAGCAGGAGTGGAAGCGAACCGGGCGGCACTGAACGGCGCGGCCGCGTATGCGGCGGAGGGCACGGCGCCCCCCGCCGACCTGCACGGCGCGCCCGACTACCGGCGCCACCTGGCCCGGGTCCTCACCGGCCGGGCACTCGCAGCGGCGGCAGGAGTCTGATAGATGGAACTGGAGCACTCATTCACGGTCCCGGTCCCCGAGAAACGGGCGTGGGAAGTGCTGCTGGATGTCGAGCGGGTGGCGCCCTGCATGCCGGGCGCCTCCCTCGACTCGGTCGACGGCGACGCGATCGCCGGCCGGATCAAGGTGAAGGTCGGCCCGATCGCCATGACCTACGCGGGCACGGCACGCTTCACCGAGCGCGACCCGCACGCCCACGTCGTCACGCTCGAGGCCTCGGGCAAGGAGACCCGCGGCGCCGGCACGGCGTCGGCCAGGGTGCGCTCGATGCTGGAGGGCCAGGGCGATCACACGCACGTCATCGTGCATACCACGCTGAACGTGACCGGGCGGCAGGCCCAGTTCGGCCGCGGAGTGATGGCGGAGGTCGGCGGCAAGCTGATCGGCATCTTCGCCGCCAACCTGGCCGGCATGCTGGCCGCTGAGGAGCCGGTGCCCGTCGCCGACGGGCCGGACCCGGCGGCCGTCGCCGACGGCCCGGCGGCCAGCAAGCAGCCCGCGGCCACCGCGGACGGTTCCGCCGCCGGAGCAGGCTGGCCAGCGGTCGATGGTTCCGGCCCGGGCGACGCAGGCTCCGCCGATCAGCCAGCGGATGCGCCAGCCCAGCCGATCGACGACCTGCACCTGTCGCTGCGCTCCTATAACAGCCTGCGCCGGCAGGGCATCCACACCGTCGGCCAGCTAGCCTCCCGGACCAGGGAGGAACTGCTGGCGATCGACAACATCGGCCCGGCCTCGGTCGAGGAGATCAGGCAGAAGCTGGCCACCCTGGGGCTGTCGCTCGCCCCATCGACGGCGAGCGCGAACGGCCTGCCGCGGGGGGTACAGGAAGCGGTCACCCAGCTGCCACCACCCCCAGGCCCGCCCCTGCTCGGGACCGTGCCGACCCGGCCCCGTCTGGAGGCCAGGCCGCCGGACGAGGATGCCATTGACCTGCTCAGCGTGGCCGGCGTACCGGTACTCAAGCGCGCCCTGCCGACCGCGGCCGTGTTGCTGCTAGCGGTCCTGGTCGTGCTGGGCCTGCGGCGCCGGAAGTCACGGGACCGCTAGCCCGGTCCCTCGCCGCAGCGCTGCCCGGGTCCCTCGCCGCAGCGCTGCCCGGGTCCCTCGCCGCAGCGCTGCCCGGGTCCCTGGCCGCAGCGCTGCCCGGGTCCCTGGCCGCAGCGCTGCCCGGGTCCCCCGCCGCAGCGTCCCGGCGGCCGGCTGTTCGGGCCGGCAGACGGGCCGATCCGGCGCGCTACCGGCGCCCGTCCGACGGCAGACGGGCCGATCCGAAACGCCCATCAGGTCGATTTTGCGCCCGGAGGGCTTGCGGGCGCCTGGCTTAGGGTGGAGCAGTGACGAGTTTCTCCCCCGACCGGGCCTACGCGCAGGAACTGGACGCCGTGGACCCGCTGGCCGGCTTCAGGGACCGCTTCGTGTGGCCCGACGAGCGGCTCATCTACCTGGACGGCAACTCCCTGGGGCCGCTGCCGCTGGCCACGAAGGACCGCATCGCTGCGGTTGTCGCGCAGGAATGGGGCGCCGGCCTGGTTCGGTCCTGGGACAAGTGGATCGACCAGCCCCGGGTGGCAGGCGAGGCGATCGGCCAGCTGATCGGGGCGGCGCCCGGCCAGGTGATCGTTTGCGACTCGACCACGATAAACCTATACAAACTAGTCTGCGCGGCCCTGGATGCGCGGCCCGGCCGGACGGTGATCGTGACCGATGACGACAACTTCCCGACCGACCGGTACGTGCTGGAAGGGATAGCTGCTCAGCGCGGGTGTGAGCTGCGTCAGATCAGCACGGACATCGACCAGGGGATTGGTGCCAGCGAGGTGGGCAGCGCCGTGGACGAGCGTACGGCGCTGGTCAGCCTCTCACACGTGGCCTACCGCAGCGGTGCGCTGGCCGACATGGCGGCGATCACCGAAGTGGTGCACGAAGCGGGCGCGCTTGCGCTCTGGGATTTGTGCCACTCGGTTGGCGCTGTCCCAACGGAACTCGATGCCTGCGGTGCGGACCTGGCCGTCGGCTGCACCTACAAATACGTCAACGCCGGCCCGGGCGCACCCGCCTTCCTGTATGTCCGCGCGGATCTGCAGGAGCGGCTGCGTCAGCCGATCTGGGGCTGGTTCGGTCAGCGGGACCAGTTCGCGATGGGCCCGAAATATCAGCCTGCCCCGGGCATCGACGCATACCTGACCGGCACGCCGCAAATCATCGGCACGGTCGCAGTGGAAGAAAGCGCCCGTCTGCTGAGCGAGGCAGGAATGGGCCGACTGCGCGCCAAGGGCGTCGCCCTGACCAGCTACTTGATCAGCCTGGCTGACCAATGGCTGGCGTCATACGGTTTCGCGCTCGCCTCGCCACGGGACTCCGGGCGCCGCGGCTCGCATGTCTGCCTGCGCCATCCGGAAGCCTGGCGGATCTGTCAGGCGCTCATCCGGGCCGGCGTGGTCGTTGACTACCGGACGCCCGACCGGCTCCGGCTGGGGCCTGCGCCGATCTTCACCGGCTTCACCGACGTCTGGGACGCACTCGACACGCTCAGGCGCCTAGCGGCAGACCCGCAGTCCTATGCCGAACTGCGCGCCGAGCCGGCCCGGGTAACCTGACCCGCCGTCCACCGCCCGGCTGACTCACCGGCCGACGCCCGGCTGACCCGCCTCGCCCGGCTGACCCGCCTCGCCCGGCTGACCCGCCCACGCCCGGCTGATCTATGGTCTGCTACTCCCACTCGATGGTGGCTGGCGGCTTACTCGTGACATCAAGTACCACCCGGTTGATCTCGGGCACCTCGTTGGTGATCCGGGTCGAGATCCTGGCCAGCACGGTGTCGGGCAACCGGGCCCAGTCCGCCGTCATCGCGTCCTCGCTGGTCACCGGGCGCAGCACGACAGGGTAGCCGTAACTTCGACCATCGCCCTGCACGCCGACTGTGCGTACGTCCGCCAGCAGCACCACCGGGCATTGCCAGATCTCGCGATCGAGGCCAGCCTCGGACAGTTCCTCGCGGGCGATCGCGTCGGCGGCCGCCGCGATCCGCAGCCGCTGCGGCGTGACCTCGCCGATGATCCGGACCGCCAGGCCCGGCCCGGGGAACGGCTGGCGCCAGACGATTTCCTCGGGCAAGCCGAGTTCGAGGCCGACCTGGCGCACCTCATCCTTGAACAGCGCGCGCAGCGGCTCGACCAGCTCGAACTTCAGGTCCTCGGGAAGTCCGCCGACGTTGTGGTGAGACTTGATGCTGGCCGCCCGGGACCCGCCGCCGGACTCCACCACATCCGGGTACAGAGTGCCCTGCACAAGGAAACCGACCTCATCGCCGTTGCTGCCTGCCGCGGCCGCGATTTCCCGCTCAGCCTGCTCGAACGCGCGGATGAACTCCCGGCCGATGATCTTGCGTTTCTGCTCCGGGTCGGTCACCCCGGCCAGTGCGGCCACGAACTCCGCGGTCGCGTCAACAACCTTCAGGTCGACCCCGGTCGCGGCGACAAAGTCCTGCTCCACCTGCCGGGCCTCTCCAGCGCGCAGCAGTCCGTGATCAACAAAGACACAAGTTAGCCTGGATCCGATCGCGCGCTGGACCAAGGCGGCGGCGACGGCCGAATCAACCCCTCCTGACAGCCCGCAGATCGCCCGGCCGGAACCGACCTGCTCGGCGATCCGCTCCACCTGCTCGGTGATGATGCTGCGCATGGTCCAGGTCGGGCGGCAGCCCGCGGCAGCCAGGAACGCGCGCAGCACCGCCATGCCCTGCTCGGTGTGGGCAACCTCGGGATGGAACTGAACACCGTAAAGTCCCCGCCCGGGGGCCTGCGCCGCCGCCACCGGCGTTGCCACCGTCCGGGCGGTGACCGCGAAGCCCGGCGGTGCTGCAGCGCAGGTGTCGCCGTGCGACATCCACACCCGCTGATCCAGCGGGAGGCCGCTGAACAGGACGTTGGGCCCGGGTTCGAGCACCTGCAGCGCGGTCGCGCCATACTCCCCGGCCTCAGTGCGCTCCACCCGGCCACCCAGGCCGGAGACCATCAGCTGGAAGCCATAGCAGATGCCGAGGATCGGGATTCCTGCGTCCCACAGCCCCGCGGGGGCAGCCGGTGCGCCTGGCGCGTAGACGGACGCGGGGCCGCCGGAGAGGATGATCGCCTCCGGCCGCAACTCGAGCATCTCCGCCACGGTCATCGTGGGCGGCACGATCTGCGAATAGACCTGGCATTCACGGACCCGGCGCGCGATCAGCTGCGCATACTGGGCCCCGAAATCCACCACCAGCACGCCGCCGGTGACGCCGGATCTAACCTCGGCGGGCACGCCGGACCGAGCCTGGGCGGGCACCCCCGACCCGACCTGGGCGGGCACCCCCGACCCGACCTGGGCGGGCACCCCGGACCCGACCTCCGCGGGCACCCCGGACCCGACCTCCGTGGGCATCCCGGACCCGACCTCCGCGGGCACGCCGGACTGCGCGCCGCCCGGCGGCGCCCCGTGATGGTTAGCTGACTGCACGTAGCCCCTTCCCTGGCCGAGCAGTGCGTCAAGGAACAGTGTTTCAAGAATCCATGTTTCAAGAATCAGTGTTTCGACGAGCAATGCTTCAGGAGCAGCACCCTTGACGTGCAACGCTCAACGAGCGGCGCTGCAACGAGCGGCGCTTCGCTGAGCAGCGCTTCGCCGAGCAGCGCGGCCGGAACGCCGGACCGGCCATCACCTCGGCCGGACCAGGCCGCCCAGTCTAGTGCGCGACCGGGCCGGGCTCGGCCTGCCCATCAGCAGCGGCAGACGCCGGCTGGCCCACCCGCACCCGGGCGATACGCCGGCCATCGAGCCGGGTGACGGCGAGCTTGCGCCCGGACACCTCCACGGACTCGCCCTCGCCCGGCAAGTGGCCCAGCACGGCCAGCACGTAGCCGGCCACCGTCTCGTACGGGCCTTCCGGCAGCTCGACCCCGGTCTGCTCGGCGAACTCATCGAGGTTCAGCAGCCCGTCGACCTCGAGTTCGCCACCGCGTAGCTCCTTCGCGTGCCCCTCGTCGACGTCATATTCGTCCTGAATGTCACCGATGAGTTCCTCAACGAGGTCTTCGAGGGTGATGATGCCGGCCGTGCCACCGTACTCATCCAGCACAATCGCCAGGTGCGCGTGGTCCCGCCGCATCTCCGACAGCGCCGAGAGCACCGTCTTGCTGATCGGCAGCAGCTTGACCGGCCTGATGACCTCGCCGACCTGGGTCGACGGGGCCCGATCCCGGTCGAACAGGTCGCGAGCGTGCACAAAGCCGATCACGTCGTCGTAGGACTCCTGATACACCGGGAACCGGGAGTACGGCGCGCCTGCGGCTATCGCGGCGGCCTCGCTGATCGGCATGGTGGCGGGCAGGAACTCCACCTCGGTGCGGGGCACCAGGACCTCGCGCACCTGCCGCTTCCCCGCGTCGAACACCTCACCGACGATGTGCCGCTCGTCAGCGGATAGCGCCTGGTGCCCGGCCACCAGGTCGCGGAGTTCCTGCTCGGTCATCATGCCGCGGGCGACACCGGGGTCGCCGCCGAGAATCCTGACCACCACGTTGGTGCATTTGGACAGCAGCCAGACCAGCGGCCTGGCTATCGTGGCCAGCCGGTCGAGCAGTGGCGCGGCGAACACGGCGACCCGCTCGGACCGTTGCAGCGCGATCCGCTTGGGCGCCAGCTCGCCGAAGATCAGCGTGAAGAACGAGATCACTAGGGTCACCACCACGACCGAGACCGCGGACGCAAGTCCGGGCGCCAGGTGGTGAATGAGCCCCTTGCGCAGGTCCTCGGCCAAGGTGGCGGCGCCAACGGCACCGGACAGCAGCGTAGCCAGGGTGACGCCGATCTGGACCGCGGACAGGAACCGGTTCGGGTCGTGAGCCAGTTTCACCGCCCGCTGGCCGCGCTTGCCCCGCCTGGACAGCGATCGCAGCTGGCCTTCGCGCAGCGAGACCAGGGCCATCTCGGCGGCCGCGAAAAACCCGCCGATAAAGATGATGACCAGGACAATGACGATATCCCAGCCGACGCCATTCACGTCTGGATCCCTGACCTCGCGAGTTGGGCCGACAGCAGCGGCCAGGGCCGGCGGTCACATCGGCCATGGGCCGACACCGCGATCGCGGTGTCGGCCCAGTCTAAGCAGTCTGGCGTGATCATGCGATTCTTGCGGGAACATAACGGATGCATCAGGCGATGCGGGCGCCCGCGCGAAGGAGATAACTAACAGTGGCTAGCACACGCGATGACGCGGCCGCGATCTCCACCGATCTGGCGGAGCTGCGCCGCGCCATCCACCGGGAGCCGGAGATCGGCCTCGACCTGCCCAGTACCCAGGCCAAGGTACTCGGCGCGCTGGATGACCTGCCGCTGGAGGTCACCTGCGGGGAGGCCCTCACCTCGGTCACGGCGGTGCTGCGCGGCAGCCGGCCGGGCGCGACCGTGCTGCTCCGGGGAGACATGGACGCGCTGCCGGTCACCGAGCACACCCGCCTGCCGTACGCCTCACAAATCGACGGGACCATGCACGCGTGCGGCCATGACCTGCACACGGCCATGCTGGCCGGCGCTGCGCGGCTGCTGTCCGAACGGCAGGCACAGCTGACCGGCAACGTCATCTTCATGTTCCAGCCCGGTGAGGAAGGCTGCGGCGGAGCGGAGAAGATGATCGCCGAGGGGGTGCTCGACGCGGCCGGCGAGTGGCCGGTCGCCGCGTACGGGCTGCACGTGGTGTCCAGCCTGCTGGCGGCCGGGGTGTGCACGACCCGGCCGGGCACGATGATGGCCGCCGCCGACACCCTGGAGGTCTCCGTGCGCGGCCGGGGCGGCCACGCCGCGCAGCCGCACCATGCGGCTGATCCGATCCAGGTGGCTTGTGAGCTGGTCACCGCATTGCAGACCATGATCACCAGGCAGTTCGATGTTTTCGACCCGGTCGTGCTCACGGTCGGCCTGTTCCAGGGCGGCACCGTGAGCAACGTGATCCCCGATGAGGCGCATTTCGCCGCCACGGTGCGGACGTTCTCGGCGGCGGCCCGCACCGACGTCAAGGGTGCCGCGCTGCGCCTGGTCCGGGACATCACCGCGGCACACGGGCTGTCGGTGCGCGCCGGGTGGACCGAGGGCTACCCGGTCACGGTGAATGACCCCGATGAGACGGCGTTCGCCCAGCACACCGTGACCGACATGTTCGGTGCCGGCCGCTTCACGCCCGCGGTGAACCCGCTGACCGGAGCGGAGGACTTCTCCTTCGTGCTCGAGCAGGTGCCAGGGGCCTTCGTCATGCTGGGCGCCTGCCCGGCGGGCTCGGATCTGGCCAATGCCCCGTTCAATCACTCCGCTGATGCCGTCTTTGACGACGGCGTTCTCGCCGACGGAGCGGCCCTCTACGCGGAGCTGGCGCTGCGCAGGCTCGCCGCGGCCGCCGCCCTGGCCTGACGCGGCAACTGAGCGGGCCGCCATAGATCTGGGCGGTCAGCGAGACATGGCCGGTGGCGCTGCCGAGGTGGTAGTCGCGCCGTGACGTCGCGGCGGCCGCCGCGGTGGATCAGCCGCCGCACCCGGCGCGGCCGATCAGAGGCTTGCGACGTCGGCCTGCTTGGCCCGGACCGCCTCAGCGGCCGCCATCAGGTCAGCCAGCTCGCTCTCGGTGAGATCACGCTCCACCACCCGGCGCACGCCACGCGAGCCGATCTCGGCCTCGACGCCGAGGTACACACCGGAGATGCCGTACTCGCCGTCCACCCACGCGCAGACCGGCAGCACGGCGCCGGAGTCCTCAGCGACCGCGCGCGCCATCCGGGCGGCGGCCGCCGACGGCGCGTAGTACGCAGAACCCGTCTTCAGCAGGCCCACGATCTCGGCACCGCCGGCCCTGGTCCGCTCGACGAGCGCGTCGATGTCCGCCTCGGTCAGCAGGTCAGCCAGCGGCCGGCTATTCACCGAGCAGGCTGACCTGACCGGCACCATGGTGTCACCGTGCGAGCCGAGTGTCAGCGTGCGCACCGCGTTGACCGGCACGGACAGGCGCTCGGCGACGAAGTAGGTGAACCGCGCCGTGTCCAGCATGCCCGCCTGGCCAAGCACCCGGTGGGCCGGAAAGCCGGTGACCTTCGCGGCCAGCGCGGTCATCTCGTCAAGCGGGTTGGAGACCACGATCAGGACCGCTTCGGGGGCGTGCTTGACCACCTGCTCGGCCACGTTCCTGACGATCTTCGCGTTGACCCCGATCAGGTCCATCCGGCTCATTCCCGGCTTGCGCGGCAGGCCGGCGGTGATCACGACGATCTGGGAGCCCGCTATCGCCTCGTAGCCCTCGCCAGCCGGACCGGTCGTCTGGCCGGTGACCTTCGTTTCAAAGCCCTCGACAGGGCGGGACTGGCTCATGTCGAGGGCCAGCCCCTCAGGCTTGCCCTCGATGATGTCGGTCAGCACGACCTCATCGAAGATGTCGTACTCGGCGAGCCGCTGCGCGGTCGTCGAGCCGTAGAAACCGGCGCCGACGACGGCTACCTTTCCTGTGCGGGCCATCGCGTGATCTCCTTTGCTCATCGCCGATTATGACCTGGCCATGGCGGTCTGCAGGCCGTCGGCCAGCGCGGCCAGGAACTCCTGGGTGGTGAGGTACGGGGCATTGCTGCCCACCAGCATCGACAGGTCCTTGGTCATCTTGCCGCTCGCCACGGTCTGCACGCAGACCCGCTCCAGCGTGTCGGCGAACGCGGTGACCTCGGGCGTCCCGTCCAGCTTGCCGCGGTGCGCCAGGCCCCGCGTCCAGGCGAAGATCGAGGCGACCGGGTTGGTCGACGTCGGCTTGCCCTGCTGGTGCTGGCGGTAGTGCCGGGTTACGGTGCCGTGCGCGGCCTCCGCCTCGACGCACTGGCCGTCCGGGGTCATCAGCACGCTGGTCATCAGGCCGAGCGAGCCGAACCCCTGCGCCACGATGTCAGATTCGACGTCGCCGTCGTAATTCTTGCAGGCCCAGACAATGCCGCCGTCGCCCTTGATCACCTGGGCGACCATGTCGTCGATGAGCCGGTGCTCATAGGTGATCCCGGCCGCCTCGAAATCGCCCTTGAACTCGGACTCAAATACCTCAGCGAAGATGTCCTTGAACCGGCCGTCATAGACCTTCAGGATGGTGTTCTTGGTCGACAGGTACAGCGGATAGCCGCGATCCAGCGCGTAGCGCATGGTAGCGCGGCTGAAGTCCCGGATCGAGTCGTCGAAGTTGTACATGCCCATCGCGATGCCGCTGCCGGGGAACTGTGCCACCTCCAGCTCGATCGGCGTGCCCGTGCCGCCGTCCGGCCGGTAGCTGATCGAGACGGTACCCGGCCCCGGTACGACAAAGTCGGTCGCGCGATACTGGTCGCCGTGGGCGTGGCGGCCGATGATGATCGGCTTGGTCCAGCCCGGGACGAAGCGCGGGATGCTCGGGATCACGATCGGCTCGCGGAAGACCACGCCGCCGAGGATGTTGCGGATCGTCCCGTTCGGGGAGCGCCACATCCGCTTCAGCCCGAACTCGGTGACCCGGTCCTCGTCGGGGGTGATCGTGGCGCACTTGACGCCGACGCCGTGCCGCTTGATGGCGTTGGCCGCATCAACCGTGACCTGGTCCTCGGTGGCGTCCCGGTTCTGGATGGACAGGTCGTAGTAGTCCAGGGTGATATCCAGGTAGGGCAGGATCAGCTGCTCCTTGATGGACTCCCAGATGATCCGCGTCATCTCATCGCCGTCCAGCTCGACGACGGGATTCACTACCTTGATCTTGGACATGCCGTTGCTTTCCCTTCGCGACTTCTTCGTCATTACTGGCGGCCGGGCCTCGCCGCTCGCGGCCCGCTATCTCCGGTTCGGCCCCTCGGATGCACTCTGACCGCCCTGATCAGGACTGCGGTGGCAGCACTAGGCCCGCGACCAGCAGGCCAGCCCCGAGCGCGGCGAGGATCGCCACGTCCACCAGCCGCCGTCTGGACACGAGCATTCCGGCCCGGCGATCCGGCAGCACCATCCTGGCCAGGGCAGCGGCGAGCACGATGCCGGCCACTGCCAACGTACCCCCTCTGACGCTCAGCGCGCGCTGCCACATCAGGACCAGGAGCACGACCACGCCGGAGACCGTGAGCCAGTACGGCAACTGCCCGGTACGGGTGACCGCGGCCGCGGCGCGCGTACCCGCGTCCCTGCGTGCACCAGCAGCCCCGCCACCCGGACCACCAGCCCCGCCACCTGGACCAGCAGCCCCGCCACCTGGACCAGCAGCCCCGCCACCTGGACCAGCAGCCCCGCCACCCGGACCCGCAGCCCCGCCACCCGGACCCGCCGTTGCGGCGCTGGGTTCCCGGCCGGTCGCGCGGTGCCGGGTACCCGGTGCGCCGGAGCTTCCGGCCTGCCGCCGGGCCGGGGTGCCGGCCGAATGCCTCATCGGCTCACCAGCGGTACCCAGGTGAGCCCGCTCTCGCCGATGTACTCGCTGTCCGGCCTGATCAGCCTGTTGTCGGCATGCTGCTCGATGACGTGCGCCGTCCAGCCGGCCATCCGGCTAACCGAGAACACCGGCGTGAACAGATCGGTCGGGATGCCCAGGTAGTGATAGACGGTGGCGGCATAGAAGTCCACGTTCGGGTAAAGGCCCTTCTCGGCGAACACGACCTCTTCGATCCGCCGGGACATCTGGTAGTAGGCATCGTCGCCAGCCGCTGCCGACAGCTCCGCTGACATCTTCCGCAGGTGCGTGGCGCGGGGATCCTCGGTCCGGTACACCCGGTGCCCGAATCCCATGATCTTCTGCCCGTCCCGCAGCCGCGCGGCCGTCTGGCTACCGGCGGCTCCGACCGGATCGTCTGGCGCCGCGTTCCTGATCGCCTCGAGCCTGCGCATGACCTGCTCATTGGCCCCGCCGTGCAGCGGCCCGGAAAGGGTGCCGAGCGCCGCGACCACCGCGGAGTGCATGTCCGACAGCGTCGCCGCGCAGACTCTCGCCGCGAAAGTGGATGCGTTCATCGTGTGGTCGGCGTGCAGCACCAGGCAGGTGTCGAGGATCTGGGCTTCGCGCGCCGACGGCGGCTGCCCGGTTATCTGCAGCAGGAAGTTAGCCGCCAGGCTCACTTCAGGATCCGCCAGGATCAGCTCAGGATCCGCCCGGCTCAGCGGCCGCGCCCGCACCGCCTCGTAGGACGCCACCAGCACCGGCTGCTGCCCGGTCAGCCTGGCCGCCTTGCGGACATTGGCCGCGGGCTCGTTCGAATCGGAATCCGGGTCATCGGCGCTGCTCAGCGAGACCAGGCTGCGCAGGGCTTCCATCGGGCCCTGGCTACGCGCTACCTTCGCCAGGCAATCGCTGAGCAGGCTGCCCAGCGCGCGCCCGGCCGCGATCTCGGCGCGGTAGCTGTCGAGCTCAGCCTGGCTCGGCGGGCGCCCGCGCTGCAGCAGGAAGGCAATCTCTTCGAAGGTCGTCGAGCCGGCCAGCTCGTCGATGTCATAACCGCGGTAGAACAGGCGGCCGGCCTGGCCGTCTATGTCACTGAGGGAAGTAGACGCGGCAACCACATCGGCCAGTCCCCTAGACGGCTTCTCCGCCATATGCGCTTCCTCCTGGGCTGTCGCTGCGAAGTGTACTTCCGGCAGCGGCCCGGCCCGCCGCGGGACTTCATAACTGACCTCGCGGGACTTGATAACCAGTCCGGATACGGTACGAACGGCTTCAGCAGGGTAACTGGATAGTGACTTACCACTGGCTGCTCCGATAGGCAGGAGAACGGTCATGCAGGCCCCCTTCATCCGGATTGAGGACAGCGGGATAGTGGTGCCGCTCCGCGAGGATGTAACGACCATCGGGCGCGGCAGCCAAGTCGACGTCCAGCTCAGTGATCCGAGCGTCTCCAGGCTGCACGCGGAGATCATCCGCCGCGGGCCCTATGCCTACGTAACAGACCTGGGTTTATCTCGTAACGGGACCCGGGTGAACGGGCGGCTGGTGGCCCGGCGGGTGCTCCAGGACGGCGACGTGCTGACCTTCGGGTCGGCCAGATGCCGGATCGGCGGGCTCGGCGCCGAGGACTGCGCGGCCGAGGTCGAGCTGCGTCGGGCGGCGGCCCCGGAGCTGACCCGCCGGGAGCTGGACGTGGTGACCGCGCTGTGCCGGCCCGCGTTGTCAGACGAGGCGTTCGTGGCGCCCGCCACCGCGCGGGAGATTGCTGCTGACCTGGTGGTAACGGAGGCGGCCGTCAAGCAGCACCTGCTGCGCCTGTACCAGAAACTCCGCATCCCCGAGGGCATGAACCGGCGGGTCCGGCTGGCCAATGAGGTGGTCGCGCTGGGCTTGGTGCGGCCGCTGCCGCCGACCGAGCGGCCGGACCAGCTTGCCGCTACCGCCAACCTGCCGGCGGTCCCGGGCAATTCAGCGACCGCCGGGCTGGCCCCGGCTGGACCCCCCGCCCAGCCCACGATGTCGGTCCAGTATCCAGTGCCGCCCAGCATCCGGCGCCCGCTCAGTACCCGGCCCCGGTGCAGAATGCCTCGCGGGCGGCGGCCATGCACGCCAGCCGGGGGGACTGAGCCAAGCCCTGGCTCAGGGCCGCCTGCCGACCAGCCGGAGCACCGCCACCCGCAGGTCGTTCATCAGCCCGTGCAGCGGGAGCTGCCCGGACACGTTGCGGAACGGCCAGTAGAACGGCGGATGGGTGAGCGCGGCGACGATCGTTCCGACCGCGAGCGCAGCCATTCCGAGGAACACGATGAGCGCGCTGACCGGGGTGCGCCCCAGCGAGTTGAAGAACCGTACCAGGGGCTTGCGGCAGCCCGCCGACCCCGGGCCCAAGCCGTAGAACAGGACAACGGCCCCGGCCGCGCAGGCGCCCGCCTGGGCCAGCGGGTGCACGGGCGCGCCGACGATCGTGATGGCCGCCACGATGCCGCCGGTCACGGCGGCCAGCGGCGCGAACAGCAGCATCCGGAGCACCGCGCGGAGCAGCGCGACTGGGAACACCGCAGCGGCCAGCATCGGATCGGTGGCCCGGGTGCCCCGGGCCGACCGCCGTTTGGCCAGGCTGCCCCCGGTCAGGCTGACCGCCCTGAGCGCCAGCAGCAGGGCCAGCGCGGCGATCGTCCCCGCGACCGGCAGCAGCACGCTGACGCTAGCCGCCACCGCCACCACCGCGGCCGCCAGCAGCGGGCCGGTACGGCCGGCCCTCCTGGCTGCCGCCCCGCTGACCCAGCCTGCCTGCCCGGCGGCACTGCTCCGCAGCACTGCTCCGCCGCTGCTCCGGCCGGCACTGCTCCGGCCGGCACTGCTCCGGACGGCACTGCTCCGGCCGCCGCCCCGCCAGCCGAGACCGCCCCGGCTGGCCCCGCCCCGGCTTGGCCCGCGCCGCGCGCCCCGGACCCGCGCGGGCCGTATTGCACCGGGGGAAGCATGTCGCGGAAGTCAGCAGCAGCCGCGGGCCGCGAGCCGCCGCCCGGTGCGCCAGCCGCGAGCGGCCGGGTCACCTGCGGCCCGCCCAGCTCGCCGGCGGCGACAGCCGGGCCGGGCGGAGACTGCCCGTTCGACCCGGGGCGCCCGGGGACGGCCGGATTGCCCGGAGCGCCCGAGGTGCCCGGCGGGGCGAAGCCCCACGGGAACGGGCCGGCCACCGCCGCGGCGGCGCCCCCCGCGGCCGCAGCCGCGCCCCCTGCGGGCAGGCCGTTGACCGCGCGCCCCGCAGCCAGGCCGTTAGCCGCACCCAGAGACCCTGACCAGCACCCGGAACCTGACCAGCACCCAGACCCTGACCAGCACCCGGAACCTGACCAGCACCCGGAACCCAGGCCGCCGCAGCAGCCCGTTGATCCATAATCGTGCCTGGCGGCGGCGCGCCGCCCCCGGCCGCCGAGGGCACCGCACCCGGCACCAGGGAGGCCGGATCCAGGGCCGCGAGCCGGGTACCCAGCTCGGCCGCGGACGGCCGTCGCGCCGGATCCCTGGCCAGCGCGTGGACCACGAGCGGAGCCAGTGGCGGCGGGAACCTGTCCAGGTCGGGCTGCCCGTGCACGATCCGGTAGAAGATCGTCTCGAAGGAGCCGATCCCGAACGGGGGCCGCCCGGTGGCCGCGAACGCCACCGTCGCGCCCCAGGAGTGAACGTCAGCCGCGGGGCCGCTCTGCTGCCCCTCGATGACCTCCGGGGCCAGGTAACCGGGCGTGCCCATGAACATGCCCGTCATGGTGAGCCTGGTCAGGTCCGGGGCCTGCGCGATGCCAAAATCGATCACGACCGGCTTGCCGTCGGCCAGCATGACGTTGCCCGGCTTGAGATCACGGTGCACGACGCCGGCGGCGTGCACCGCGGTCAGCGCGGACGCAAGGCCGTAGGCCACCCGGGCCAGCGCCTCGCCGGCCAGCGGCCCGCTCTGTCCGACCACGTCCTCGAGGGATCGGCCCTCCACGTACCTGGTGACTATGTAGGGAGGTTCCGAGGCTACGTCCGCATCGATGACCTCGGCGACGAACGGGCTGTGCACCCGGCGCATCGTCTCCACCTCGCGGGCCAGCCGGTACCGCGCGTTCGGGTCGGCGGAGACTCCCTGCCGCAGCGCCTTGACCGCGACCAGCCGGTCCTGCGGGTCAACGGCCAGGTAGACGACGCCCATGCCGCCCTCGCCGAGCCGCCTGAGCACACGGTAGTTCCCGAGTCTGTCCGGTGCCGGTTCCTGACCAGTCATGACCTCACCAGAGTACGGAATTCCAGTGGCGTTGCACGGACCCGACGGCCGCAGCCGGAGCGCCGCGGGCCTGGAGCCGGATCCGGCGATGGGCGCTGCCCCTGACCTCCCCCGGGGCCGGCGCCGGGGCCGGCGGCCGGTGACGGGACCGCGACCTGGTCAGCTGCCGGCCACGAGCTTGCGCAGCGCCTGCGCGGCGACCGCATTCTGCTCCGCGTGCGCGACCAGCGCCCGGGCGAGCTCGTCGGCCCACTGGCCCAGCTGCACCGGCTGCCGCGACAGCACGACGCCGCGTACCTCACTGCAGATCTCGGCGACCGGCGCCCCGCGCTGCACACCCAGTGTCATCAGCCGGTCACCAAGCCGCACGGTCACCTTCGTGACCTGGCCTGGGCGGCCACGCATCCGGTCGGACATGCTCCGGTCCCGTTCGACGGTCACGCATCCGGGCGGCAGCGAGGCGCCCAGGGACTCAGTCAGGACGCGAGCGTAGATCTCCACGTCGGCGCGGTCGGCCCGAAGCGCCGCCGTGACCATCTCCAGCGAGAGGTTGTCCCCGGGCTCGGTCATCGCCGGGCCAGCCGGGTCCGCTGGCCGCCGCCGCGGCGGGGCTGAGTCTGCAGGAGCATGAATCCGGACTCTCCTTGTGGCAAGTCAACGACATTCTTAACGCGGCGCGGCCCGGTAATCTGCCCCGTCACGCTGGCCACCCTCACCGGCCAGCGAAGGTGGCCTTACCCGGGCCGTTTTCGATGAAGCTGCGCATGCCGGTCCGCTGGTCCTCGGTAGCGAACAGCCCGGCGAAGTTCAGCCGCTCGATCTCCAGACCGGTGTCAAGGTCGACGTCCAGGCCCTCATCGATGGCCTGCTTGGCCGCGCGCAACGCGATGGCCGGGCCCTCGGCATAGCGGGCGACCAGCTCGCGGGCGGCCTGGTAGACCTCACCGTCGGGTACCACCTGGTCGACCAGCCCGATGGCCAGTGCCTCTGCCGCGCCGACGAACCGCCCCGTGAAGACGATGTCCTTGGCCCTGGCCGGCCCGACCAGCCGCGGCAGCCGCTGCGTGCCGCCCGCGCCGGGGATCACGCCCAGCTGGATCTCCGGCTGGCCGACCCGGGCGCTCTCGCCTGCCACCCGGAAATCCGCACACAGGGCAAGCTCGAGCCCGCCGCCGAGCGCGTAGCCGGTGATCGCCGCCACCACGGGCTTGGGGATCTTGGCCACCGCCATGAAAGCGTCCTGCAGCCGCCTAGTGTCGGCCGCCATCTGGCTGTAACTGGCCTGCGCCATCTCCTTGATGTCGGCCCCGGCCGCGAACACCTTCGTGCCGCCGTACACGATGACGGCCCGGATCTCCTGGTCGGCCGTGACCTGCGCGGCGGCCGCCGCTATCTCGTCCTGCACCTGGGCGTTCAGCGCATTCATCGGGGGCCGCTCCAGGCGGATGGTGGCCACCGCCTGATCGGTCTGGACCGTTACGAACTCAGCCATGACGCACCTCCACGCGCAGGCACGATCCTACGCAAGCCGAACGCAGCAGCGTGCAGTGCGCCACGCGGACGGGCCCTCCCCGCGCTCCACCACGGGGGTTTGATTCAGCATTAACACGTAAGATCCGCGCGCTCCGCGGCGCCTTTTCTTACCGGATCATGGTCCGCGCACCGGATCTTACGCGATCATGGCGAGTATCGGGCTGCGGGCTGGCCGACCGGGTCTCGGGACGTGGCCCAGGCCGGCCGGGTGTCACGATGCGGCCCAGGCCGGCCGGGTGTCACGACGCGGCCCAGGCCGGCCGGGTGTCACGACGCGGCCCAGGCGGGCTGGGCGCCCGCCACGAAACGCTCCCGGTCCACCACGACGCGCTCCATCGTGCCCGCCCCGACCACCAGGTCTGCCTCGGGATTCCAGACCCGGGCGATGAAGCTGAACACCAGCCTCGCCCCGGTCACCTCGGTGAGCTCGGCCTCGACGACGAGTTCCTCGGTCAGCGGGCTGGCGCGCTTATGCTCCAGGCTGGCCGAGGTGCCCACCGAGGTGAGCGCGGGATCCAGATACGGCGCGATCGCCGCGATGGAGGCCGCTTCGGCCAGGACGGCGCTCAGGCCACCCAGCTGACCGGCCAGGACGGGCTCAGGCCACCCAGCTGACCGGCCGCGCCGCGCTCGGGCCGACGGCTGGTGACCGGCCGTGGCAGTCGTGCTGGCACGTCGTCGATGCGCAACCTGGAGCCCCGGGTGAGTCCTCGCACTGACCGAGCAGGCATGCGCCGGACAGCAGGCCCGAGTGGGACGGGCCAGGCCGGGACGGGCCGGAAAGGGACGGGCCAGGCCGGGACGGGCCGGAAAGGGCAAAGGGACGGGCCAGGCCGGGACGGGCCGGAAAGGGACGGGCTGGGTGGGGACGGGCCGAGCGGCCCCGGCCGCTGACCCGGCGCGAAGTCCGCGGCCTCGGCAGGCTGGTGCTCTAGGCCGGGCGCCCGGTTCGCCGGGCCCCTGGGCTCGCCGCGGGCCGACGGGGCCTGCAGCCCGGCCAGCACATTCTTGGCCAGCCGCACCAGGCATCCAGCGTGCGGTGAGCCAGCGTGCGATGAGCCATCGCGCAGGATGGCCGTGAACGAATCCGCCCATGCCTGCTCATCGGCCCGCCGCGCGTGGCGGGCCGGCCTGCGGTTCCTGGACAGCCCCGGCCGGTCCAGGGACAGCATCACTCCCATCTTGCTCCCCCCTCCGCGGGACCGGGGTCCCGAGCCTCGCCCCGTCCGGTAGCGCGAGGGCCTGCCCCGGCGCTGCTGGGACAGGCGCTCGGCGGACTACTGCTCGGGCACCCGCGGCATCGAGACGTGCTGCTGCCAGCCGTTCAGGAAACCGCGGACTTCGTTCTCGCTGTAGCGGCGGTGGCCACCAGGAGTGCGGATCGACGACAGCTTCCCGCCTCTGGCCCATCGAGTGACCGTTTTTGGGTCGACGCGGAGCATCGCCGCAACTTCGGCCGGAGTCAGGAGCCGGTTCTCTGGCTTGATCTGCGTTCTCATGACGGCTGGTCCTCTCAAGCTCGGGGTGTGTTGGGTTCGTAACAGAAAGTCACGACGTGGTTGCGTTACTTAGCGCCACCGTTCTATCACAGGATGTCACGCCCCCCTGGACTTTACTGGCGTTCCGCCTGGCACGAGCAGAAATTCCGGTGCGTGCCTCGGTTGACCCTGATAACAGGACGCCGGAAAAGGGGCAATGGTTTACTTGCCCGGCGTAACTCGCCCAACCCGGCATGGGCCCAGTAGTGTCTCATAGCCGATAACCAGGGCACCGGCGATAGACGCGGCCGGGACCGTGGGCAAAGCCGGACTCAGCGCAGGCCAACCGGGCTCAGCGCAAGCCAACCGGACTCAGCGCAAGCCAACCGGACTCAGCGCAGGCCAACCGGACTTACCCGGGCGACCGGCTCAGCGCAGGTCGCCGTTGCTCATCCCGGTCGTCGCCGGCGGGAACGTGACCAGGCCCATCTCCGCCGGGCTGGACAGCAGCGGATGGGCGGGGAGCACGCGAACCGTGTAACCGAACGGTCCCGGGCGCCCGAGCTCAGCCTGGCCAGCGAACCTGGCGACCGAACCGTTCGACGGCGGTTCCTCGAGCTGGAGGACCCGCAGCCGGGGGTCCAGGATCTCGTCCTGATCCCCGGCCCGGCCGTAGACCACCTGGACCGCAACGTCGTCCGGGGCCAGCTCGCCGAGGGCCACGCTCGCCCGCACGGCCAGCGTGGAGCCCGGACTCTGGTCGGTGTCGTCGGCTTCCACATGCTCGATCCTCACCTGCGGCCAGGCCTTCATCACCCGCGCCTTCCAGGCCGCCAGGTCCCGGGCGCCGCTGAAGTCACCGGCCGGACCGCCCGCCAGCGCCTGCGACGAGCGGGCGGCCGGCAGGTACAGGTCGGTCACGTAGTCCCGGACCATCCGGGTGGCCTGAGCCTTGGGCCCGAGAGTCCGCAGCGTGTGCGCCACCATCTCCAGCCAGCGGTGCGGCAGGCCGTCGGCCGCCGCGTCGTAGAAGAGCGGGGCCACAGACCTGCCGAGCAGGTCATAGAGGGAGGCGGCCTCAAGCTCGTCGCGGCGCGCCGGATCGCTGACCTCATCAGCGGACGGGATCGCCCAGCCGTTGCCGCCGTCGTACCACTCGTCCCACCAGCCATCGAGCACGGACAGGTTGAGGCTGCCATTCAGCGCCGACTTCATGCCCGAGGTGCCGCACGCCTCGAGCGGGCGCAGCGGATTGTTCAGCCAGACGTCGCAGCCCTGCACCATCGTGCGCGCGAGCGCCATGTCGTAGTCGGGCAGGACCACGATCCGGTGCCGGACCTCCGGCTGGTCGGCGAACCTGACCATCTGCTGGATGAGCAGCTTGCCGCCGTCGTCGGCCGGGTGCGCCTTCCCGGCGATGACCAGCTGCAGCGGCCGCTCCGGGTCGAGCAGCAGGGCGGTCAGCCGGGCCGGATCGTGCAGCATCAGCGTCAGCCGCTTATAGGAGGGCACCCGCCGGGCGAAACCGATCGTCAGCACGTTCTCGTTGAGCACGTCTTCGACCCAGGCCAGTTCCGCGTCCGGCGTTCCGCGCTGCCGCCAGGAGGCCCGCAGCCGCCGCCGGGCCTCGGCGACCAGCTTGGCCCGCAGCTGCCGCCGGGTCTCCCAGATCGCCGCCGGGTCGGCCGCGGCCTGGTCCCAGGCTGGCTCCTGCCCGCCGGGCCCGTCCTCCGGCGGGCCGCCGCTGGTCACGTTCAGCAGGTGGGCCGCGATCCAGGTGGGCCCGTGCACCCCGTTGGTCACGGAGCCGATCGGCACCTCGGCAGTGTCGAAACCGGGCCACAAGCCAGTGAACATCGACCTGCTGACCTCGCCGTGCAGGCGGCTCACCCCGTTGACCCGCTGAGCCAGCCGCATGCCCATCACGGCCATGTTGAACACATCAGGATTGCCGCCCGGGAAGGTCTCAGCGCCGAGCGCGAGCACGCGCTCGCACGGCAACCCCGGATCGGCATCGCTGCCGCCGAACTGCCTTTCCATGAGTTCCCGGCTGAACCGGTCGATCCCGGCGGGCACCGGCGTGTGCGTGGTGAACACGGTGCCGGCCCGGCACATCTCGAGGGCCTCGTCGAAGGACATGCCCCGGTTGACGTACTCGCGGATGCGCTCGAGGCCCAGGAAGCCGGCGTGGCCCTCGTTGGTGTGGAAGACCTCGGGCTCAGGATGCGAGGCGATCGCGCAGTACGCCCGGACCGCGCGGACGCCGCCGATGCCCAGCAGCAGTTCCTGCCGGAGCCGGTGGTCGCTGGCGCCGCCGTAGAGCCGGTCGGTCACCTCGCTCAGCTCGGGGTCGTTCTCCTCGACATAGGAATCGAGCAGCAGCAGCGGCACCCGGCCGATCTGGGCGACCCAGACCTGCGCGGTGAGGACGGCCTCCCCGGCCAGCCTGACGCTCACCTTGACCTGCTCGCCCGCGGCGTCGCGGAGCAGGGTCAGCGGGAGGCCGTTCGGATCGCTGGCCGGGTAGCGCTCCGCCTGCCAGCCCTCCGCCGACAGCGACTGGGTGAAGTAGCCGTGCCGGTAGAGCAGGCCTACGCCGATCAGCGGCACACCCAGATCGCTGGCGGCCTTGAGGTGATCCCCGGCCAGGATGCCCAGGCCGCCCGAGTACTGCGGCAACGCGGCGGTGATCCCGTACTCCGGGCTGAAATACGCCACGCCGGGCGGCGCATCCGCCTGATCCAGGCGCTGGTACCAGCGCGGGCCCGAGGTGTACTCGCGTAGGTCCTCGACGGCATCGCCGAGCCGGCGCAGGAACCGGCGGTCGGCGGCCAGGCTGGCCAGCCGGTCCGGCGGGACGCTGGCCAGCAGCGCGGCCGGGTCGTGGCCGACCCGCTCCCACCCGGCTGGGTCGATCGTGGCGAACAGGTCCATCGTGTCCGAATGCCATGACCAGCGCAGGTTCAGCATGAGCGACTGCAAGGGGGCCAGTGGTTCGGGCAGGAGCGGATGGATCGTGAAACGGCGGATGGCTCTCACGCTGTGCGACCTTAATGCGTCCGGCGGGCCTACCGTGACCACAACCCGGGTCCCGCTCGCTTGGGGTGAGCTTCGATGGGTAGCTTTCAGAGGTGATCGGCAGGATTCCCATTCTCGACGTGCAGCCTGTGGTGGACTACGGTCGGCGCCCGGTTCGGGCGGTAGCCGGTGAGACGTTCCAGGTCAGCGCCACTGTATTCCGTGAGGGTCACGAAATGCTCGGGGCCGGGGCGGTATTGCGCGCTCCGGACGGCAGCCGCCAGCCGCTGGCGCCGATGCGAGAACTCGCCGAGGGTAGCGACCGGTACGGCGGCGAGGTCACGGTCGCCTCGGCCGGGCTGTGGCATTTCCAGGTCGAAGCCTGGGGTGATCCCATCGCGCGCTGGCAGCACGACGCGGCGATCAAGATCCCGCTCGGCCAGGACGTGGAGCTGATGCTGGCCGACGGCGCGGTGCTGTTCGAGCGCGCGGCCAGCCGTATCCGCACGCCCCGCACGGCGCCGGGCGCCGCGCCCGCTATCGCGGCGTGGACGGCCCGCGAGGCGCTGGAGGCGCTGGCCGGGCGGCTGCGGGACCCGAGCATCGGCTCGCTGGACCGGCTCGCCGCCGCGACCAGCGAGGAGGTCGCGGCGATCCTGGCCGCGTTCCCGCTGCGCGAATTGCTGACCTCCTCACCGCGGTTCCCGGTCATCGTGCACCGGCCGCGCGCGCTTTACGGCTCGTGGTATGAGTTCTTTCCCCGCTCCGAGGGGGCTCGGGCCGACCCGTCCACCGGCCGCATCGTGGCCTCGGGCACGCTGCGCACCGCGGCCCGGCGGCTCGATGCGATCGCCCGGATGGGCTTCGACGTCGTTTATCTCCCGCCGGTCCATCCGATCGGCGTGACCGCGCGGAAGGGTGCCAATAATTCACTGAACGCGGCCCCCGGCGACCCGGGCTCTCCATGGGCGATCGGCTCGGCCGAGGGCGGCCATGACGCGATCCATCCTGATCTCGGGACCATCGATGACTTCGACGCCTGCGTGCGCCGGGCCGGCGAGCTCGGCATGGAGGTGGCGCTCGACCTGGCCTTGCAGTGCTCGCCCGATCACCCGTGGTTGACCAAGCACCCGGAATGGTTCACCACCCGGTCGGACGGCAGCATCGCCTACGCGGAGAACCCGCCCAAGAAGTACCAGGACATTATCCCGCTCAATTTCGACAACGATCCGGAGGGGATCTACACGGAGGTGCTGCGGATAGTCCGGTACTGGATGGATCACGGGATCAGGATCTTCCGGGTGGACAACCCGCATACCAAGCCGCTGCCGTTCTGGGAGCGGCTGCTCGCCGAGGTGGCCAGCACTGACCCCGACGTGATCTTCCTGGCGGAGGCCTTCACCAGGCCCGCGATGATGGCTGGCCTGGCGACCATCGGCTTCCATCAGTCATACACGTACTTCACCTGGCGGAACTCGGCCGGCGAGCTCACCGAGTACCTGCGCGAGCTGTCCGGCCCGGCGGCCGCGTACATGCGGCCGAACTTTTTCGTCAACACACCGGATATCCTCAGCGAGTATCTGCAGCATGGCGGCCCGCCCGCATTCCGGGTCCGGGCCGTGCTTGGTGCGATGCTCGCGCCGTCGTGGGGCGTTTACTCGGGCTACGAACTCTGCGAGAACGTGCCCGTCGTCCCCGGCAGCGAGGAGTACATGGATTCAGAGAAGTACCAGTACCGGCCGCGCGACTGGGAGCACGCCGAGACCGTCGCGGCCGATATCTCGCCCTTCATCACCCATCTCAACATGATCAGGAAGAATCATCCCGCCCTGCACTGGCTTCGTAACCTGCGCTTTCATCACAGTGACCAGCCGCAGATACTGGTCTTCTCCAAGAGCGCGGACGTGCTCGACGGCAGCATCCGACGCAGCGACACGGTCCTCGTGGTGGTGAACCTCGACCCGTATCGGCCGCGTGAGGCGACCGTCTGGCTCGACGCGACCGCGCTCGGCCTGGACCCGGGGGCGCAGTTCGTCGTGACCGACGAGCTCACCGGCGAGTCGTACCGCTGGGGCCAGGCGAATTATGTGCGGCTCGACCCTGCGGCCGCGCCCGCGCACATCTTCACCGTCGCGGCCGGCCAGCCAGGCTGAACCACGGCAGTAACAGTAGATAACACCCGTACCAACCGATCAGCGCCCCGCGAGAGACTACCCCGAATGGCTTTTCAGATCCCCGGGAGATCACAGTGGTGACACCACCTGAGCCCGCCAGGTTCAGCCAGGCCAGGCTGCCGCCGCCCGCATGCCTGCCCAGCTCGGCCCCGGCGCCGAGCGAGCCGGTCCCCGACTCGTTCAGCTTCGCCACGCCCCGCGACCCGCAGTGGTACAAGCACGCGGTGTTCTACGAGGTGCTGGTGCGCGGCTTCCACGACTCCAACGGCGACGGCACCGGGGACATCCGCGGCCTCACTTCCCGGCTCGACTACCTGCAGTGGCTCGGCATCGACTGCATCTGGCTGCTGCCCATCTACTCCTCGCCGCTCAAGGACGGCGGCTACGACATCGCCGACTACATGTCGATCCTCCCCGAGTTCGGGAACATCGGGGATTTCGTCGAGCTGGTCGAAGCCGCACACGAACGCGGTATCCGGGTCATCGCCGACCTGGTCATGAATCACACCAGCGACCAGCACCCGTGGTTCCAGGCCTCCCGTACCGAGCCCGGCGGCCCGTTCGGCGACTTCTACGTCTGGTCGGACACCGACGACGGCTACCCGGACGCGCGGGTCATCTTCGTCGACACCGAGCATTCGAACTGGACCTTTGATCAGGTTCGCGGCCAGTACTACTGGCACAGGTTCTTCTCCCACCAGCCCGACCTGAACTACGAGAACCCGCGGGTCCAGGACGCCATGCTCGAGGTGCTGCGGTTCTGGCTGGACCTGGGCATCGACGGGTTCCGGCTGGACGCGGTGCCCTACCTATACGAGCGGGAGGGCACCAACTGCGAGAACCTCAAGGAAACCCACGAGTACATGAGGCGGATCCGGGCCGAGATCGACCGGCTCTACCCGGACCGGGTCCTGCTCGCCGAGGCCAATCAGTGGCCCGCCGACGTCGTCGAGTACTTCGGTGATCCCGACGTCGGCGGCGATGAATGCCACATGGCGTTCCACTTCCCGCTGATGCCGCGGATCTTCATGGCCGTGCGGCGGGAGCAGCGGTACCCGATCTCGGAGATCCTGGCCCAGACGCCGCCGATCCCCTCGGGCTGCCAGTGGGGCATTTTCCTGCGCAACCACGACGAGCTGACCCTCGAGATGGTCGCCGACGATGAGCGTGACTACATGTACGCGGAGTACGCCAAGGACCCGCAGATGAAGGCCAACATCGGGATCCGGCGCAGGCTGGCCCCGCTGCTGGAAAACGACCGGAACCAGCTGGAGCTGTTCACCGCGCTGCTGCTGTCGCTACCCGGCTCGCCGGTGCTCTACTACGGCGACGAGATCGGCATGGGCGACAACATCTGGCTCGGTGACCGCGACGGCGTGCGGACCCCGATGCAGTGGACCCGGGACCGGAACGCGGGCTTTTCCATCTGCGACCCGGCCCGGCTCTACCTGCCGCTGCTGATGGATCCCATCTACGGCTACCAGGCCCTGAACGTCGAAGCGCAGGAACGAAGCCCGGGGTCGCTGCTGCACTGGACCAAGCGCATGATCGAGATCCGCAAGCGGCACCCGGTGTTCGGCCGGGGCAGTTACGAGGAGCTCAACTCCTCCAACCCGAGCGTGCTGGCGTTCGTCTGTGAATACCGCGAGCCCGGCCAGGATGCGTCGGCGGCCGACCAGATTCTCTGCGTTAATAATCTCTCTAGGTTTCCCCAGCCGGTCGAACTGGATCTGCGCCGGTTCAAGGGAATCACCCCGGTGGAGTGCATGGGCGGCGTCATCTTCCCGCCGATCGGCGACTTCAGCTACCTGCTGACCCTGCCCGGGCACGGGTTCTACTGGTTCCAGCTGCCGCCGGTGCCGCGGCGCTGATCCTGGCCGCCGACGAGTGAATCCTTGGGCCGGAGCGGGCTTGGCGAGAGCATGGACAGCATGGGGGACCGGTCCGCCCGGCTGCGGCTGCTGGCGTTGCGCATCATCGGAGCCGGGCTGCTCGCCGCGGCCGGCGGAATCCACCTCGATCTCTACCTGACCGGCTACCGCTCGATCCCGACCATCGGCTGGCTCTTCCTGCTCCAGGTGATCGCGGCGTTCGCGCTCGCGCTGGCCGTCCTGGTGCTGTCCAGCCCGCTGGCCGCGCTGGCCGGCGCCGGGTTCGCCGCGACGACCCTCGGCGGCTACCTGCTGTCGCTGTGGGTCGGCCTGTTCGGGTTCCAGGAGGTCAGGACCACCGCGGGGATCGTGGCCGGGGTCATCGAGATCGCCGCCTTCGCCGCGCTGGCCCTGCTGGCCGTCACCGAGGCTGGCCAGGCCAGCGAGGTGACGGCCGGCTCAGCCGCGGCCGGGCGCGGCAGATCCCGGGCCGCCGTGGCCGGGCGCGCGGTCGCCGGGCTGAGCGCGGTCGCGCTGGTCGTGCTCGGGATCTCGGTGGCCGGCGCCAGCGCACCGGCGCCCGGGCCGGCCACGACGGCGCCATCGGCGGGGCCGTCTGGGCCCACGATGACCATTGTCATCAGCAACTTCAGCTTCTCGCCGCGGACGCCGTAGGTCAGCCCGGGTGAGCGGATCGAGGTGCGGAACGCCGACAGCGTCGCCCACACCCTCTCGGCCGGCCCGGCGGTCAGCATCGCCAGCCTGTTCAACACCGGCACGATCAATCCGGGACAGATCCGCTTCCTGGATGCGCCCGGCCAGGCCGGCAGCTATGCGTTCTACTGCAAGATCCTCCCGTTCATGACCGGGCTGCTGGTGGTGGGCGGCGCCACGCCCAGCGCCGCCGCGCTGGCCGCGCTGGACGCCAGCGCCTTGACGGCGCCATCGGGCTGCGGCCATCCGGCCGGGCGCCGGGCACGCCTGCCGGTTCGGCTCACCCTGACCCCGAGCCTCTAGGCTTGGGGCTGGCTGATCTGGCCCGCTACACACGGTTTCGCCGGTTGCGGGGATGAGAAGCGAGCGACGGGGTAGAGCGGGAGTCATGACATTTGAGGACACGCTAGCGAGCTGGCTGCCCGCGCAGCGCTGGTTCTCCGGCCAGGAAGCGGACATCCGTGATCTCACCATCACGGCGGAAGCCACCCTGCTGGACGGCGATCCTGAGCTACGGCACCTGATCGTCAGCCTCAGCCAGGACGGCCGCAGGTCCTCCTACCAGGTCCTCGTCGGAGTTCGCGCGCAGCTGCCCGATGCGTTCCGGCAGGTCGCCATCGGGCCGACGGACGACGGCCGGTTCGCCTACGATGCGCTGCACGACGATGATCTCACCCGCGTGCTCCTGCAGAATCTGGCCGCCGAACGGACCGTCGGCGAGCTCCGCTTCAGCAAGGACCCGGGCGCCCGGATCGACACCGC
Organism: uncultured Actinomycetota bacterium; assembly: GCA_963775745.1. GTDB lineage: Bacteria > Actinomycetota > Actinomycetes > Streptosporangiales > Streptosporangiaceae > DATBGO01. The sequence continues at coordinate 46,358 of CAVZKE010000026.1, read as the reverse complement.
GCTCAACAGCATCGTGCTCACCGCCGAGCAGAGCAACACCAGCCTGATCTTCGGCGAAGCGGCGATTCTCAAGGTGCTCCGCAAGCTCTTCACCGGGTGCAACCCCGACCTTGAGGTGACCAGCGCGCTAGCCAGGCGCGGGTCGAAGCACGTGGCCAAGCCGCTCGGCTGGATGGAGACCACGCTGGACGGCGAGCCGCTGCTGCTGGGGATACTGTCGGTGTTCCTGCCGACCGCCTGCGACGGCTGGTCGCTCGCGGCCACCAGCGTCCGCGATCTGTACGCCGCTGACCTGCTCCGGGACGGCCAGCGCCTCTCGCCGCAGCGGGCCGGGGGCGACTTCGCCGGCGACGCCTACCGGCTGGGCGTGGCCACCGCCGAGGTGCACGCTGACCTGGCCGCCGAATTCGGTACCGCGCAGCTCCCGCCGCAGGCGCTGGCTGAGCTGGCCGGCCAGCTGACCGCCCGCCTCGACCAGGCCTGCGTCGAGGTGCAGGAGCTGCGCAAGCACGAGGAGAAGGTTCGCGCCTATTATGCCGCCATGGCGCAGGTCGGCCGGCCGGTGCCGGTGCAGCGGGTCCACGGGGACTACCACCTGGGGCAGGTGCTCCGCACCCCGACCGGCTGGGTGGTCCTGGACTTCGAGGGCGAGCCCGCGGTACCGCTCGAGCAGCGCCGCGCCCCCTCGCTCGCGCTGCGCGATGTGGCCGGCATGCTCAGGTCCTTCGACTATGTGGCGCGGCATCAGCTACTGGGCCGCCCGGACGCCGAGGAACTCGGGCCGACGGCGGGTGAGTGGGTGCAGCGCAGCCAGGACGCGTTCAGCGACGGCTACGCCAGCGCCGGGGGCATGGATCCGCATGCGAACCACGTACTGCTGCGCGCCCTGATGCTCGACAAGGCGGTCTATGAGGTCATCTACGAGGCCAGGCACCGGCCTGCCTGGCTGCCCATCCCGCTCGACTCGATCGCTGACGCCTGACGACGGAGCAGACTGGCAATGACCGAACCAACAGCAGGCCAGGCCGACCGGATCAGCCACGACGAAATCGACCAGATCGTCGGCGGCACGCATCACGATCCGCACTCGGTCCTCGGGGCGCACCCGGGCCCGGACGGGGTCATCGTGCGCGCGCTGCGACCGCTCGCCGCCACCGTCACCGTCGTGCTCCCCGACGGCCGCAGGTTCCCGATGACCCACCTGCACGAAGGGGTCTTCTCGGCGACGCTCCCCGACGGCCAGGTGCCCGACTACCGGATCGCCGTCGCGTACCCGGGCGCGGCGCCCGATAACCCGCCGGTCGCGAGGTTCGCGGGCCCGCGGGCCGGCCAGCTGGCGGGCGGCCCGGACGGCGCCGGGGCGGGCGGTAGGCCGCAGTCGAGCATCGCCACGCTGCCGGAGACGCTCACCGACGACCCGTACCGGCACCTGCCCACCCTCGGAGAGATGGACCTGCACCTGATCGCCGAGGGCCGGCACGAGAAGCTCTGGGATGTGCTCGGGGCCAGGTACCAGCCTGCGGCAGGCGGGACAGCATTCGCGGTCTGGGCGCCGAACGCCCGCGGGGTCCGGGTCATCGGCGATTTCAATCACTGGGACGGCCGACCGCACCCGATGCGCTCGCTCGGCTCCGCGGGCGTCTGGGAGCTGTTCGTGCCCGATGCCAGGCCTGGGATGCGCTACAAGTACGACATCTGCGCGCCGGACGGCACCTGGCGCCGCAAGGCCGACCCGATGGCCGCCCTCGCCGAGCGGCCGCCGGCCACCGCGTCGGTGATCTGGGCCTCCGGTTACCCGTGGCACGACCAGGACTGGCTGGCGGCCCGGTCCCGCTCGAACCCGCTGCGCGAGCCGATGAGCGCCTACGAGGTGCATGTCGGCTCCTGGCGCCCCGGCCTGTCCTACTCCGAGCTGGCCGACCAGCTCGCCGACTACGTCACCGAGATGGGCTTCACCCACGTCGAGTTCCTGCCGGTCGCCGAGCACCCGTTCGGCGGATCCTGGGGCTATCAGGTGTCGTCCTACTACGCGCCGTCGGCCCGGTACGGCACGCCGGACGATTTCCGTTACCTGGTAGACCGGCTGCATCAGGCGGGCATCGGCGTGATCCTGGACTGGGTACCCGCGCACTTTCCCCGAGACGAGTGGGCGCTGGCCCGCTTCGACGGCACGCCGCTGTACGAGCATCCCGACCCGCGCCGCGGCGAGCACCCGGACTGGGGCACGTTCATCTTCAACTACGGCCGGCCCGAGGTCCGTAACTTCCTGGTCGCCAACGCGCTGTACTGGCTGGAGGAGTTCCACATCGACGGCCTGCGCGTGGACGCGGTCGCGTCGATGCTCTACCTGGACTATTCGCGCAACCCAGGCGAGTGGACGCCGAACGCGCTCGGCGGCCGGGAGAACCTCGACGCCGTCTCCTTCGTGCAGGAAGTGAACGCCACCTGCTACAAGCGGGCACCGGGGATCCTGATGATCGCCGAGGAGTCCACCGCCTGGCCCGGCGTGACCAGGCCGGTACACCTGGGCGGCCTCGGGTTCGGCCTGAAATGGAACCTCGGCTGGATGCACGACACGCTCGGTTACATGTCGCGCGACCCGGTGTTCCGGCACTACCACCAGAACGAACTGACGTTCTCGATGATGTACGCGTACTCGGAGAACTTCGTGCTGCCGCTGTCGCACGACGAGGTGGTGCACGGCAAGGGCTCCCTGCTGAGCAAGATGCCCGGTGACGACTGGCGGCGATTCGCCGGCCTGCGGGCGCTGCTGGCCTACATGTGGGCGCATCCGGGCAAGCAACTGCTGTTCATGGGCTCGGAATTCGGCCAGAACGCGGAATGGTCCGAGCAGGCCGGGCTGGACTGGCCGGCCCTCGGCGACCCGCGGCACGCCGGCGTTCAGCGGCTGACCGTTGACCTGAACCGGTTCTACAGCGCCACCCCGGCGCTGTGGCAGCAGGACAGCAACCCCGCCGGGTTCAGCTGGATCGACGCCAACGACGCGGCCGGTAACGTGCTGTCCTTCTTGCGCTTCGCCGGCGACGCGGCTGACCAGGCGGGTACCGGGCCCGACGGGCCGGTCCAGATCGCCTGCGTGGCCAACTTCTCCGGCCAGCCGCATTACCGGTACCGGATCGGCCTGCCGGCAGCGGGCCGCTGGCGCGAGGTGATCAACACCGATGCGGAGGCCTACGGCGGCAGCGGGGTCGGCAACCTGGGCATGATCGAGGCCATCGACGAGCCCCGGCATGGCCGGCCAGCCTCAGCGGTGCTCACCCTGCCGCCCCTCGGGGTGCTGTTCCTCGCGCCCGAGCACTGAGCCCCCTGGTCAGGTCACCGGCTCGATCCTGGCCTCGGCGAGCCGGCCGGCCTCGATCCGCAGAACCCCGACGGTGCCATGCGGCTGCCGGCGCCGGTCGGTGGGCGAGCCGGGGTTGAAGATGCGCAACCGCTCGCCTGCCTGGTCGAGCGGAATATGCGAATGCCCGTACACCACCAGGCGGGCGCCGGGAAACCGGCGGCGCAGCCGGGCCAGCCTGCCCTGGGCGCCGCCACTGTCGTGGATCATCGCGACCGGCAGGCCGTCCAGGTCGAACTCCAGCACGGCCGGCGCCCCCCAGGCGGCCACGTCCGGGCCATCGTTGTTGCCGAGCACGGCCCGGACCGGCGCGTAGGCCGCCAGTTCATCCAGCACATCGGCGGTGCACACATCGCCTGCGTGCAGGATGAGGTCAGCTCGCCGCAGCTGCGCGGCAACCCGCGGCGGGCAGACCTTCCACCGGCGCGGCGCATGCGTGTCCGCCAGCACCACCACTCGCACCCAGCCATCCTTTCCGGCCTGCCGACGTTGTGTCGGCGTAACTGGTCAGGCGCCGGGATCGGCCGGAGCCGGTCGTGATTCGGGCTTGGACCCGGGCGCCGCGTGGGGCGCCGAGCCCGCCAGCGGCGTGGTGTCGACGTATTTGATCTCGTCGACGCGTTCGGTGAACTTCCAGCCGTCCGGGGTGGGCTGGTAGCGGTCGTGGTACACGGAGTAGTTCAGGTGCGAGCCGCCGTCGCGGAAGCGTGCTCACCACGCGCCCGCCACCTGCCTGGTGGTGACGTTCAGGCGGTTCCAGGCGTTGATCAAGGTGATCTGGAGGATCAGGGCCTTGAGCGCCGGCTCCTCGTAGTGCCTGGCGGCCTCGTCGAAGATCTCATCGGGTACCGGGTCGGCGCGGTCGCTGAGCCGGGTGACGGCCTCGGTAAGCGCCAGTGCGGCGCGCTCCGCGTCGGTGAAGTAGGGCGCGTCCCGCCAGGCCCCGACGGCCCAGATCCGCTCGTCGCTCTCGCCTGCCTTCTTGAGGTCACGGGCGTGCAGGTCGACGCAGACGCTGCAGCCGTTGATCTGGCTGGCCCGCAGGTTGACGAACTCGGCGGTGGCCTGAGGCAGGCTGCCTTGCCCGGCGGCCTTCGCGAGCGCCTGCAGGGCGTCGAACGTGCCGGGAACGCTCAGCGCCGGGTTGGCCATCCGTGCATGCATAACCTGTCTCCCTGTCACATCAGACGGATTTGAGGGGTCACCTATATGACACGCCGCAACCAGGGAGTGTGACCGATGGCCGAGCCCGACTGGCTGGCGGCGGGCTTCGAGAAGAACCGGACCCGCCTGCGGGCGGTGGCTTACCGGATGCTCGGCTCGCTCGCCGAGGCCGATGACGCCGTACAGGAAGCCTGGCTGCGCCTGAGCCGGTCAGGCGCCAGCGGCGTCGATAACCTCGGTGGCTGGCTGACCACCGTCGTGGCCCGGGTGTGCCTGAACGTGCTGCGCTCGCGCAGCACGCGGCGCGAGGAGCTCTTCGGCGTGCACGTGCCCGACCCGGTCATCAGCCGCATCGACGGGACGAACCCCGAGGATGAGGCGCTGCTGGCCGACTCGGTCGGGCTCGCGCTGCACGTGGTGCTGGAACTCTGACCCCCGCCGAGCGCCTGGCGTTCGTCCTGCACGACATGTTCGACCTGCCCTTTGACGAGATCGCCCCCATGGTAGGGCGTTCCCCGGCCACGGCGAGGCAGCTCGCGAGCCGGGCCCGGCGCCGGGTGCGGGGAGCCGATGTCCGAGCCTCCGACCCCGATATCGGCCGTCAGCGGGAGCTAGTCGACGCCTTCTTCGCCGCGGCGCACCGCGGTGACTTCGATGCGCTCGTCGCGGTCCTCGACCCAGATGTCGTGCTGCGATCCGACGGGGGACGGCGCGCCCGGCTGCTTCCGTGGTGGTCCGCGGCGCGGCAGCCGTGGCCGGTCGGACGCTCATGTTCGCGCAGGCCTCCGCACTGAAGCGGCCGGCACTGGTGAACGGAGCCGCGGGGGTGGTCGTGATCGCGGGCGGGCAGCCGGTCTCGGTCATGGGCTTCACCGTCTCGCGCGGCAAGATCGTCGAAATCGACGCGATCACCGACCCTGAGCGCCTCGCCCGGCTCGACCTCGCCGCCCTTGATGACTGACGGCGTCACCCGCGTCCGCGTCGAGAACCTGGCCAGTTACGTGCCGGCTCTCGGCGACGGCGCCGCGGTGCGCTGCCCGGCCGCTGGCCCGAGCCCCGCCTACCTGCCCTGCGGGGGGCTGGGTTACCGTCCAGACTGACGACGCGTCGCGGTCGGCCGGCGATCGGTCCGGCAGCCAGGCCGGCCAGCAGCCCGGAGCCAGCCAGGAGTAGCCATGGACGAGGAACTTGAGGCCAGCGCCCCCGAGCACGAGGTGGTACCCGACAACGCCGCGGACCTGGTCACCGAGCGGGCCGCCGCCGCGGTCACCCCCGGCCGGATGCCCGCCATCTACCTGGGCCACGGCGCGCCGCCGCTGGTCGACGACCCGCTGTGGGTGGTCCAGTTGGAGGCCTGGGCCCGGGCCATGCCCCGGCCCCGCGCCATCCTCATGGTGTCGGCGCACTGGGAGTCGGCCCCGCTGACCATCGGGGCGACCAGGGACGCGGCGCCGCTCATCTATGACTTCGGCGGGTTTCCCGAGCGCTACTACCACGCCAGGTATCCGGCCCCGGGCGCCCCGGACCTGGCCGGCCGGCTGCGCGGGCTGCTGTCCGGGATCGAACCGGTCGCCGACCAGCGGGACCGTGGCCTGGACCACGGCGCTTACGTCCCGCTGACGGTCATGTACCCGGACGCGGACATCCCGGTGCTGCAGGTCTCGATGCCCACCCTGGATCCGCCGCGGCTGGTGCGGATCGGTGCGGCGCTGGCGCCGCTGCGCGATGAGGGCATCCTGATCATCGGCAGCGGCTTCCTCACCCACGGGCTGCCGTTCCTGCGGGACTTCAGGTTCGACGCACCGCCGCCGGGCTGGTCGGCGGAGTTCGACCACTGGGCCGCCGAGGCCCTCGACCGCGGCGATGTCGACGCCCTGGCCGGCTTCCGCAGCGCTCCCGGGGCCCAGTATGCGCATCCCTCCACCGAGCATTTCGCGCCGATCTTCGTCACGCTGGGCGCCGGATCCGGCCGTCCGGCCCCCGTGACCACGATCACCGGCTACTGGCTGGGCCTGGCCAAACGATCGATCCAGGTGGCCTAAGTACTCCAGCGACACTTCGTGATGAGGACGGTTGTGGGTCTTATGCCAGAGCGAAGGTAGCGGCCTTCGTCCAGTGTCCTCCGGCGGATTGCTGGGTCATCAGGGTCACTGTGGTGGCGTGTCCGTCGATGGGGAGTTGCGCCTGGACCGACTTCTCGGCGGTGCGCAGGTCGTTGAGCGGGTGTCCGTGGCCGACGGTCAAGTGGGGGACGACGTCGTCGAACTGGCCCTCGAACGGGGGGAATGCGGGGAAGGCCTCGAATACGCGCTGGGTCAGGGCGCGGAAGGGGCCGGGATCACGTGGCGCAAGCCAGAGCACGGTGTCGCCGAACCAGTCTGTGTGGTCCAGCCGGAAACGGAATTGGCTGACTGCCGCGAACAGGTGCTCAAGCTCGGCGAGCACTGTTCCATTGATCGTCCCGGGCGGCATGAACGGGAAGAGCACCGTGATGTGGGCCGGGATGCCGAGCCGGGCGCTGGCATCGAGGCGTGCCCGGTGCCATCCCACAGCAGGGTCGGCCTCGGGGATCTCCACGATCAGGCCGCTTTGGGGACCAGGGCTCCTCACAGGAGGACCTTAATCCGGTGAACACCCGGCGGCCACAGGATTCCTGGCCGCAGTTCAGGCGGCCAGGGCTTCACGGCGCTGATAGTGACATCTGCGGGCGGTGGCCCGCCACGGGTCCAGCCGCGGACTCGTCTTCGTCCCGCTGGCCGGGATGGACCGGCGCACCAGCAGCCAGTTCGCGCCCTGCGCTTCCTGGGGCAAGGCCGGATCGGTGGTCTTGACCAGGGCCTAGTCATACAGCTGGAGTACTTGCCGGGGCTCAGCCGGTATCCCACGCCACCCGCAGCTCGGGCGGCTTGCGGAACACCACCCCGCCCGGCGCCGGGCGCCCGGCGGGATCAAGCCGCAGGCCGGGCAGCCGGCTCAGCAGCTCCACGATGGCCGTGCGCGTCTCCAGCCTGGCCAGCTGGGCGCCGATGCAGAAATGCGGGCCCCGCGCGAACGCCAGGTTCTGCCTGGCATTGGCCCGGCGCATGTCGAAAGTGTCCGGGCGGGTGAAGAACGCCGGATCCCGGTTGGCGCCCGCCAGCGATACGGTGACCAGGTCACCGCGCCGGATCGCCGCCGCGCCGATCCTGACGTCGGCGGTCGCGTACCTGTCGACGACCGCGGCCGCAGGCTCGAGGCGCAGTGACTCCTCGATCGCGTTGTCGATGAGCCCGGGCTCAGCCACTAGCTGCCGGGCCTGGTCCGGATGACCGAGCAGATGCAGCAGGGCGTTGCAGATCATCCCCTCCGTGGTCTCGATCCCGCCGAACATCAGCACCGCCGCGTTCGATACGACCTCACCGGTGCGCAGGCCGCCGCCGGCCGCCGCCGCCAGCACCGACCGGCCGTCGCCGCTGGCCATCGAGCTCTCCAGGCAGGCCCGCAGCTTCCCGAACGCCGCCGCGCCCCGGTCCGCGCCCGCGACCCGTTCCGCGCCCGCACCCTGGCCCCCGGCGGTGCCGCGCGGCGGTGAGTCCGGGTCCTGCTGCCCCGCCAGGTCGGATACCGCGCCGACAATGGCGTCGTACCAGGACAGGATCAGCCGCGGATCGGTGTCGGCCAGGCCGAGTACCTCGGCGACGACCGCGACGGCCAGCGGGCCGGCCAGCGCGCGGCGCAGCTCGGCGCGCCCGGCCGGGGCCATCGCCGCGACCAGCCGCGCCGCCTCGGCCCGGGTGAAGCCGTCCAGCTGGCCGCGCGAACCGGCCGCCCGGAGCGCCGCCAAGAACGGATCCCGGTGCCGCTTGTGCTCGGCCCCGTCCAGGGACAGCATGCTCGGCCCGACGACGCGGGCGGTGGAGAATCTCGGATCGTCCACCGTGAAGGCCGCGGCGTCCCGCAGCACCCGCAGGGCGATGTCGCGCCGGGTCACCAGCCAGCCGCCCAGCACCGGAACCCAGGAGACCGGCTCGCGCTCACGCAGTTCCCGCAGCAGCGGATGCGGGTCGCCGTCCAGGCCGACCCTGGTCACCGAGGCGCCGACCGGGAACCCGGGGCGGCCCGCCATCACCGCAGGCCCGCCATCACCGCAGGCCCGCCATCACAGCAGGCCCAGCAGCCAGCCGGGCCCGGTGACCCACGCGCCCGCTGCGGCGCACCGGCCGCGCAGCTCCCGGTCGGCCGTGACGACCAGGCGCCAGCCAGGCAGTTCGCCGGCCAGCGCGGCGATCGCGTCGTCGCCCGAACCAGCCGCAGCCACCACCCGCATCCGTCCCCCAGCCCCGCCGTCCCCGGTGATCCCCCGCGCCTGGCCCTCCACCACCAGGACGAAGTCGGGATACCAGCGCTCGAGGGCGGGCGCGGGTAGCGACGCGGGCGCCGCGGGCAGCCCCCGCACCGCCAGCCCGGCCAGCTGATCGCGCAACCGCTCCGCGGCCCCGGCGCGGTCCCGCCACCAGCCGTCCGGCCGGGAGCCCATCACGTTGGCCACATCGACGATGATGGTCAGCGGCTGCAGCGCCGTGCGCAGCACGGGCCATTGCGCGGCGAATCCTGGATGCAGCGCCAGCCGCTCGACCTTGGTGACGTCCACCCAGGCCGCCTCGGCCGTTTCGGCGCTGGCCGCGTGCACCGCGAACGGCTCAGCGGCCAAGCCGAGCACCGTCCGGTACGCCCATGATCCATGATCGTCAGCCAGCACGCCTGTGACCGTGACCGCGCCGGGAGGCACCCCGCACTCCTCGGCCGCCTCGCGCAGCGCAGCGGCCACGGCCGATTCGTGGCTGTCCCTGGCGCCGCCCGGCGGCCCCCAGGTCCCGCCGTGATGATTCCACTCGCTCCTGCGCTGCAGCAGCACGCTCGCGGCGCCCGGGCCGTCGCCGGTATAGGCGAGCAGGCCGGCCGCGCCGTACCGGCCCCAGTGCCGGTGGCCCAGCCCGCAGATCACCCAGCCATTACCGTCGCGAGTAGCCATCCAGGCCGAAGATAGCCGACGGCGGGGCGGCCTCGGCCACATAAGCTGGCCTCATGGCGGAGTCGATGATTGCCGACCAGGTCGCCAGAATGCGCCAGCGCAGGACCGCGCCGCTGATCCTGGAGCTGGACCTCTCCGACGGGCTGGGCGAGGAGCGGCCCGCCGATCCGGTCTCCGCGATGCTGGCCCGCCGCAGGCTGGTCCTCGCCGACGTCCTGGACGGGCTGCGGCGGGCCCGCAATGACCAGCGGGTCAAGGCCCTGATCGCCAAGGTGGACGGGCGGCCGATCGGGCTGGCCATGGTGCAGGAGCTACGGCACGCGATCGGCGAGTTCCGCGACGCGGGCAAGCTGACGGTCGCCTGGGCGGAGAGCTTCGGCGAGTTCTCGGCCGGAAATGTGCCTTACTACCTGGCCACCGCCTTCGAGACGATCTACCTGCAGCCCTCCGGCGATCTCGGGCTCACCGGCATAGCGGTAGAGCGCAGGTTCTTCCGGGATGCGATGGACCGGCTCGGCATCGAGTTCCAGGTCGCCAAGCGGCATGAGTACAAGAGCGCAGCCGAGCAGCTGACCGAGGCCGGCTTCACCGGGCCGGCCCGGGAGGCGACCGAACGGATCGCCGAGTCGGTCACCGGGCAGCTGGCCAGCGCGATCGCCGAGCGCAGGCGGATCGCCCCGGAGCGGGTCAGGGAGCTGATCAACCGTGGCCCGTTCCTGTCCGCCGAGGCCCGCCAGGCCGGCCTGGTAGACGAACTCGGCTACCGGGACGAGGTGTACGCCAGCGTCAGGAAGCAGGCCGGCCAGGACGCGATCACCCAGTACCTGACCCGTTATCAGCGCTCGCGAGTGCTCGCCGAACGGGCCCGCAAGCTGCCCGGCCGGCTCCCCGCGGCCCGGGAGCGGTCCGTGGCCCTGATCTACGCCACCGGCCCGATCCGCCGCGGCCGCAGCGGGCGCGGCCCGCTGTCCGGTGGCGCCATGGGCTCGGATACCATCGCGGGCGCGATCCGCTCGGCCGTCGCCGATGAGCAGGTCCGCGCCATCGTGCTGCGGGTCAACAGCCCGGGCGGCTCCTACGTCGCCTCCGACACGATCTGGCGCGAGGTGGTCAGGGCCCGCGCGGCGGCCAAGCCGGTCGTGGTGTCGATGGGTGACGTCGCCGCGTCCGGTGGCTATTTCATCTCGATGGCCGCCGACGCGATCGTGGCGCAGCCCGGGACGGTCACCGGCTCGATCGGCGTACTGTCCGGCAAGCCGGTGGTCAGCCACCTGCTCGGCCGGATGGGGGTGACGACGGACTCGATCACCGAAGGCGAGCACTCAGCCATGTTCAGCATCAACCGCCCGTTCAGCGAGGACGAGTGGGCACTGGTCAATAACTGGCTCGATCACATTTACGCCGATTTCACCGGCAAGGTCGCGGCCGGCCGCGGGCTGTCCCCCGACCGGGTGCACGAGCTGGCCAGGGGGCGGGTGTGGACCGGTGCCGACGCGCGGGAGCGCGGGCTGGTCGACGAGATCGGCGGCCTGGACCGGGCCGCCGCGATCGCGCGCAGCCGGGCCGGCCTGCCCATGTCCGCACCGCTGCGCGGCTTCCCGAGAGCCAAGCCGCTCGACCGGGTCCGCCCGCCGTCGTCCAGCGACAGCCAGTCCGGCGCGCTGCTCGCCGAAGGCTGGGGACCGGTCTGGCGGCTGGCGGCCCAGGCGGGCTGGCCGTCGCACGGGCCGCTGATCCTGCCCGGCAGCTGGATATTTGAGTGACCAAACGGTTCCCTGGCGCCGGTCACGAGCCCCGGTTCGCTGATGTGCTGACCGCTCATGCCGCCAGCGTGACCCTGGTGACCCTGGCCGACGGGCGAGATGACATCGGGACCACGGTGAGCTCGTTCTGCCCGCTGTCCAGCCGGCCGCCCCTGGTCGGCGTGTCGCTGCAGGCCGACTCCTATCCCGCTGAAGTCCTGGCCCGGCTGGACTGGTTCGCGGTGACCCTGCTGGCGGCCTGCCAGCGGGCCCTGGCGGGCCGGTTCACCGTGGCCGGCCGCCCCGGCGCCCGGCTGCTGCTCGAGGGCGTTCCGCACCGGCGCGGATCGCATTCGGGCGCGCTCATCCCCGACGGCGGGCTGGCCGCGCTGGAGTGCGAGGTGACCGAGCGGATGACGGCCGGTGATCATCTGCTGGTGATCGCCCGGGTGCTCGACGTGCCCTACGTCGCCGAATCCGGCGATCCGCTAATCAGGTTCCGGAGCCGCTACCGGCCGCTGGTTACGAGTTGAGATAGGCCAGGACGGCCAGCACCCGCCGGTTGTCATCGTCCGAAGGCGACAGATCGAGCTTGGCGAAGATGCTCGTGCTGTGCTTGCTGACCGACTTCTCTGTGATGAACAGGCGCTGGGCTATCGCGCTGTTGGACCGGCCCTCGGCCATCAGCTCGAGCACCTCGCGTTCCCGGCCGGTCAGCCTGGCCACCGGCTCCGTCCTGGGACCTGCGGGCCAGCAGCTTGCCGATGACCTCAGGATCCCCCACAGCTGTATGTTCAGCAGCGCCACGAACAGCAGCAGCGGACCAAGGCCCAGGTACGACGAGATCCGGCTGAGGATCTCGCGCACCTCGCCGCTGGGCAGCCGCCGGTTTATGGCCAGGCCGAGCAGAATCAGGCCGACGATCATCGCGGCCACGGTGAATTCCATGCGAGCCATCGTCTGGCCAGGGCCCGGCCAGCGCCATCGGCCTGAGCCCACCTCTGCGGGTAGGCCTGGACCCACCCGCCAACCGCAAGCCGCCGCGCCACGCAGGCCAGGACCCTCGCCGAACCCAGGGTGGCGCCTGGTGAATTGGGCATTCGATTCGGAATAGCCGGACCGATGTGGCATTCCACCAGGTTGCGAACTCTGGGTTTCCCGGGCCGCCGGTCAGCCGGACGGCAGGGCCGGGCCGCCGCCTGTCGACCAGCCGGCCGGCCCGCCAGACCGCGGCGGTCAGCGGGACACCGACCCGGTAGGCCAGGTAGGTATGCGACGGCGCGTCCAGCATGACCAGGTCGGCCCGGGCGCCGACGCCCAGGTGCCCGACATCGGTCCGGCGCAGCGCCCGCCCCCCGCCCGCGGTGGCCGCCCAGACCGCCTGCTCGGTCGTCATCCGCATCTCCCGCACCGCCAGGGCGATGCACAACGCCATGCTGGAGGTGAAACAGGAGCCCGGGTTGCAGTCGGTGGCGATCGCCACCGTGGCTCCCGCCGCCAGCAGCCGGCGGGCGTCCGGGTAGGGCTGCCGGGTGGAGAACTCCACGCCCGGCAGTAGCGTCGCCACCGTGCCCGAAGACGCCAGCGCGTCCACATCGGCGTCGCTGAGGTAGGTGCAGTGGTCGGCGGACGCGGCACCCGCTGCCACCGCCACCTGCACGCCAGGTCCCGGGCCGAGCTGGTTGGCGTGGACGCGGGGCTGCAGCCCGGCGGCGGCGCCCGCCGCCAGGACGGCGGCCGCCTCATCCGGGCCGAACGCGCCCTGCTCGCAGAACACGTCCACCCACCGGGCGTGCGGCGCGCAGGCGGTCAGCATCGGTCCGCAGACCAGTGCCACGTAGCCCGCCGGGTCGCCGTCGAACTCCGGCGGGACCACGTGCGCGCCCAGATAGGTGACCTCCGGGGTGACCTCGGCGGCGAGCGCGACGCTGCGCTGCTCATCGGCGGTGGTCAGCCCGTACCCGGACTTGCACTCGAACGTCGTGGTGCCCTGGGCGAGCAGCTCGGCCGCCAGGCGCCGCAGGTTGGCGCGGAGCTGGTCGTCGGTCGCGTTCCTGGTCGCCGCGACCGTGGTGCGGATGCCGCCGGCCTGGTACGGCCGCCCCGCCATCCGGGCCGCGAACTCCGCGCCGCGCTCCCCCGCGAAGACCAGGTGCGCGTGCGAGTCGACGAAGCCGGGCAGCACCGCGCGGCCGCCCGCGTCCACGGCCAGGTCCGCGGCCGGGGCGCGGGCGGCCGGTCCGGTCCAGGCGACCTGCTCTCCCTCGATGACCAGCGCGGCGTCCGCGATGGCCGCGAACGATCCGGCTTCGGGTGCGTTCGTGACCAGCTCGCCGATGTTCGTTACCAGTGTGCTCACGTCGGCCTCACGTTGCGCATACTCCCATGCCGGTCAGCATGGGCGGCCACCGGGAAGCTGGCCGCCCGGCCGCCTGCCTCCCCTCCCGCACCGGGCGGGGCTGCGGTTCCGGCTCGCCGCAGTGGGCGGGGCGCGGCTCCGGCTCGCCCGCACCGGACGGGGGCGCGGTCCGGACTGGCCGCACTGGGCGGGCGCGGTCCGGATCGCCCGCACTGGGCGGGCGCGGTCCGGATCGCCCGCACTGGACGGGGCGCGGTCCGGACTGGCCGCGCTTGGCAGGGCGGCCGGTTCCGGGTCATGATGCTGGCGATGACGGAACGACTGCGAGACGCGCTGGCCGCGATCGAGGGCGTCGTGGAGAGCGATTCCGCTTTCCAGGAGGGCCTGGCCTATTGGGTCAACGGTACTGAGATCGCGCATTTCGAAGGCCGGCATGCCATCGACCTCCGGCTGACCCGCGGTCAGATCCGGGCCCGGCGGGAGCAGTTGCGCGCTGATCCGCGGGTGATCTTGCGCTCCGGTTCGTCGGACTGGCTGACGGTGGAATTCCGCTCGGCCGCCGATGAGGCCTTCGTGATCGAGCTCGCAGGTGCCGCGGCGGCCGCCCACCGGCCAGCTGACGGCGCACCCGCCCGGCCGCCGCCGACCGGCCGCTCACTGGCCCGCCGCAAGCACTTCCATTAGCGCAACGCGACACCTCCACCAAACCAACACGGCCCGGCACCGCCCCCTCAGAACCAGCACCACGCGACACCCACGCTCCAGAACCCGACGCGACCCGGCACCGCGCATCCAGAACTCAATTCCACGCGGGCCGCTCGTCCGTTTTAGGAATCTTTGACCGGTTCCATCGAGGCTGTGGAAACACTTATACCGGATTCAGTGAGGTTTGGCGTCCGAGATGACGGTTATGTCCCCACCAAATCCGGTATAAGTCGTGGAAGAGGCGCGGAGCCGCGGCTATTCGTAGGCCTCGCTGACAGCGGTGCGCGGCAGGATCAGGGACAACACCGCGCAGGCCGCGAAGGCCCCGATCGCCAGCGGCATGGCCAGCTCAAACCCGGCGGTGAGGCCGGCCGAGCCCGCCCGGGCGAAGAACACCGAACCGGCCACCGCGACGCCGGCCGCGCCGCCGAGCTGTTGCGCGGTGTTGAACACGCCCGACGCGCCGCCTGCCAGCTCCGCCGGGACGGCCGCCAGCACCACGTTGGTCAGCGGCACGACCAGGAAGCCCAGGCCCGCGCCGGCCACCACCAGTCCCGGCACGAGCTGCCAGGGATTGACGCCGGCCGCCGAGTGCTGTGCGGCCAGCAGCACCCCGCTCATCCCGGCCGCCATCATCAGGGCGCCGATGACCAGGATCGTCCGGCCGAGCTTGGCAGCCAGCTGGATCGACGGACCCGCCGTGAGGAACGCGCCGGCGCTGAAGGCGATCGTGGTCAGGCCGGCCCGGAGCGGCGAGTAGTGCTGGCCTGACTGCAGCCACAGCGCTAGCACCAGGGAAAAGCCCTGCAGGCCGGCGGCGAAGGCGAGCTGGACGATCACTCCGGCCGAGAACGCCGGCTTGCCGAACAGCCCGGCGGGCAGCAGGGGCGCGATCCCGGAGCGCTGCCGACGGCGGCCCGCCGCGCACAGCCAGGCGATCGCCGCCGCGCCGGCCGCCAGGCAGCCGAAGCACCAGGCCGGCCAGCCCAGCGACCGGCCCTCGAACAGCGGGTAGACGAGTGCCACCAGACCGGCCGAAGCGAGTGCCATCCCCCGCAGGTCGGGCCGCAACGACCGCTCGGACCTGGTCTCCGGCACCAGGACGGCCGCCGCGACCAGCGCGGCCAGCGCGACGGGGACATTCACGAAGAAGATCGTCCGCCATCCCCAGCCCAGCACGTTGGCGCTGGTCAGGACGCCGCCGAGCAACAGGCCGGCCGCGGTGGCGATGCCGCCCATCGCTCCGTAGATGCCGAACGCCGCACCTCGTTCCTTGCCGCTGAACACGGTCCGCAGGGTCGCGAGGACCTGCGGCAGCATAACCGCTGCGGCCGCGCCCGCCACCGCCCGCGCGGCGATGAGCTCGCCGGGGTTGCGGGACAGCCCGCAGGCCAGGCTGGCCAGCCCGAAGGTAGCCACGCCGGCCAGGAACAGTCTCTTGCGGCCCACGAGGTCGCCGACCCGTCCCGCGGTGACCAGGGTCGCCGCGAAGGCCAGCAGGTAGGCCGAGACCACCCATTCGAGCGACGGCCCGCTGGCGTGCAGGTCCCGCCGGATGGTCGGGAGCGCGACGTTGACGATCGTGCCGTCGATGAGGTCCATCAGCGCCGCCGTCATCATCACGATGGCGGCCGCCCACCGCCGCGGGTAGGGAGCCGGACGAGTGGTTTCCTGAGAGAGTGTCATAGTAGTCATGTGGTTAGTTGTAACATGACTAGTGAACTACTGTCTAGCGAGTTGCTGTCTACAGATCATGACTAGTAAGGTTCTTGCTATGGCTTCCTTGCCCCGACGCTCCCCGCTCGCGCTCGCTGTCCTCGCGCTGCTCTACGAGGCGCCCATGCACCCGTACCGGATGCAGCAGCTGATCAGGGAACGCGGCAAGGACCAAGTGATCAACGTCAGGCAGCGGGCGAGCATCTACCAGACGATCGACCGCCTGATGCGCGACGGCCTGATCACGGTCCGCGAGACCGAGCGGGATGAGAACTGGCCGGAACGGACCGTCTATGAGCTGACCCCGGTCGGGCGGCAGCTCATGATGCAGTGGCTCCGCGAGATGCTGGCCGCGCCCACGCAGGACTTCCCCGACTTCCCCGCCGCCCTGGCCTTCATGCTGCTGCTGGAGCCCGAGGATGCGGCCGCTCAGCTCGAGACGCGCGCCGCCAGCCTGGAGGCCGAGCTAGCCAGGATCACCGGCAGCATGGCAGCATCGGCCGACTACCTGCCGCGGATCGTCCTGATCGAGGACGAGTACCGGATCACTGTGCTGCGCGCCGAGGTGACCTGGGTCCGGGCGCTGGCCGGCGAGCTACGCGACGGACGGTTCGGCTGGGATGAAGAGCAGCTCAGGAAGCTGGCCACCCAGAATGCGGAGGCGGTTCCCGGCAGCTGATCCCGTGCAGGCCCGGCCGGAGGCCGGCCGTCCCGAGAGCCCCGGCCAGGACTCTGACCCGCCTGCTCTACGGCTGTTCATTAGCGGCGATGGCGCACCACTGTGGTTGGCGAATCGCGGCGATGGCACCTTCCTGCTGCTAGAGCAGCAGCAACGGTCCACTGCATCCATTGCTTCAAAGGCCGACGGCGGCGGCCGGGCGCCAGTAGGCTCCCCGGTGCCGCCACAGCGCCCCGACCAGGGGCAGGTCAGGCCGAGCTCAGCCTGCCAGGGCGCGGATCGCGGCGGCGAGGGCGGCGGAGACGTCGGGCACCAGCAGGTGCCTGCCGTCGCACACCACGTCGCGGCCGCCGACCACGACGGAGCGGACGTCGGCGGCGGTCGCCGCGAAGATGACCGACTCCAGGGCGCTGGCCGCCGCCGTACCGGCCAGCCGGGGCGATTCCAGCGAGACGGTGACCAGGTCGGCGAGTGCGCCGACAGTGATCTCCCCGGCCTCCGGCCAGCCCAGGCTGGCGTGCCCGTTCAGGGTGGCCGCCCGGGCCAGCGCGTCGGCGGTGAAATTACCCCGGTGCCCGGTGGCCAGGCGCTCGTACTGCTCGACCCGGCGGGCTTCCTCGAACAGGTCGATCACCGCCTGGCTGTCGCTGCCGATGGTCAGCGCGCTGCCGGCCGACATCAGCGCGCCCGCGGGCCCGATCCCGTCGGCCAGGTCGGCCTCGGTGGTCGGGCACAGGCACGTGAAGGCCCGGCTGCCGCCGAGCAGCTCCAGGTCACGAGCGGTCAGGTGGGTAGCGTGGACCATGGTGGACCGCGGGGTCAGGGCTCCGGCGTCGTAGAGCACCTCGGCGGGCGTGCCGTGGTAAGCGGCGAGGCAGGCCTCGTTCTCGGCCACTTGCTCGGACAAGTGGGCGTGCAGCGGCGCGCCCAGCCGGTGCGACCAGGCCACCACCGGGTGCATCTGCGGCGGCGGCACGGCGCGCACCGAATGAATCGCGGCCCCGGCCCGGGCCACCGGGCTCAGCGTTCCCCGGGTGTCGGCGCCGAGCGCATCGGCCCGGGCCGCCCACGCCTCGCCGTCGCCGTCGCCGAACCGCAGCTGCGGGCCGGTCAGCGGTTCCGGGCGGCCATCGGCACCGAGACCGCCCGAGAGGTAACAGGTATCGAGCAGGGTGATCCGGATGCCCGCCCGGGCCGCCGCGGTCAGCAGCGCCCGGCCCATCTCGTTGGGGTCGCCGTAGGTGATCCCGCCCGGGCCGTGGTGCAGGTAGTGGAACTCGCCCACGCAGGTGACGCCGGCCAGCGCCATCTCGGCGTAGACCGCGGTGGCCAGGGCCAGGTAGCTGTCCGGATCGAGCCGCGACGCCACCTGGTACATCCGTTCCCGCCAGGTCCAGAACGTCCCCCGGTCCGCCTGCGTGATCCCGCGCAGCGCCCGGTGGAAGGCGTGCGAGTGCGAGTTGGCCAGGCCGGGCAGGGTCAGGCCGGGCAGCCGGGTCACGTCGCCGGGCACCTGGTCCCCGGCCTGCGGCGTGACCTCGCTGAACCGGTCCCCCGCCGCCTCGATGAGCACGTTGGCGCGGACCCCCTCGCCGGGCAGCCAGGCCAGCTCGGCCAGCCAGCGCCTGGCGGTCCCGCCGCCCTCCGCCGTGATCACCGTCCGCCGCCGCCCGCCGTCATCGCGGAGCCAGCCCAGCGCGCCCGCGGTTGGCGATCTCGGCGTGCCGCCATGGACGCCGTCACAGGAAGGCCAGTTCTTCGAGGATTGCGGTGAGCGCCGCCACGCCCGCCTCGCAGTCCGCCAGGTCAGCGTGCTCGGCGGGCGAGTGAGAGACGCCGGACGGGTTGCGCACGAAGAGCATGGCGGTGGGCAGCCGGGCCGCCAGGACCCCCGCGTCGTGGCCGGCGCCGGTGGGCAGCACCGGCGCCGCGATGCCGCGGGCAGCGAGCGCGGCGGCCAGCCGGTCCCGCAGCCCGGCGTCGAACCGGACCGGCGGCGTGGCCGATTCCTGGCTGATGCTGACCGGCACCTGGTGGTCGGCGGCGGCCGCCCGTGCGGCCGCCGTGACCTGCGCGGTGACCCGGTCCAGCGTCGCCTCGTCCGGCGCGCGGGCGTCCAGCCAGCACCGGACCGCCGAGCAGATCGCGTTGGCGGCGCCGGGCTCGGCAGTGACCTTCCCGATGGTGGCCAGCGCGCCGTGCTCGGCCGCGGCCTGCCGGGCGGCCAGCACGGTCGCCGCGAACGGCAGCATCGGATCCCGGCGGTCGGCGATCTTGGTGGTGCCGGCGTGATCGGCCCGGCCGGCGAACTCGACCCGCCAGCGGCCGTGCGGCCAGATGCCTGCGGCCAGGCCGACCGCGGCGCCCAGGCTGTCCAGCGCGCTGCCCTGCTCGATGTGCAGTTCGACATAGGCAGCGATCCGGCGCAGCCGGCTATCGTCTGGGCCGATGGCCGCCGGATCGAGGCCGGCGCCGGCCATCGCGCCGGCCAGGCTGACCCCGGCACCATCGGTGAGTTCCCGCGCGGCCGGCGGGTCCAGCGCCCCGGTCAGCAGGCGGCTGCCCAGGCAGGCGACGCCGAACCTGGCCCCCTCCTCCTCGCAGAACGCCGCGACCCCGACCGGCCGGCGGGGCGTCAGGCCGCGCCCGGCCAGTTCATCCAGCGCGGCGAACGCGGACACCACGCCCAGCGGGCCGTCGAAGGCCCCGCCGTCGGGTACCGAGTCGAGATGGCTGCCGGTGACGATGGCGTCCCGGCCCGGATCCGGGCCGTCCCACCAGGCCCACAGATTGCCGTTGCGGTCGTGATCGACGCGGAGCTCTCGTTCCGCGGCGGTCTTCTCAAACCACTGGCGGCAGGCGGCGTCAGCTTCGGTGAACGAGTAACGCCGGTACCCGCCAGTCGGCTCGTACCGGCCGACCGGCAGCAGCGACTCCCACAGCTGAGTGAAGCCCATAGCGGCGATGTGGCCGGTCAGGGCCCGGCCATCGGGACCCGGACGTCGCGCTGCCGGGCGACCTCGGTGGCGCGCTCGTAGCCGGCGTCGGCGTGCCTGATCACCCCGGTGCCCGGGTCGTTGGTGAGGACCCGCTCCAGCTTCTGCGCGGCCAGCGCGGTGCCGTCGGCGACGCAGACCTGCCCGGCGTGGATCGACCGGCCGATACCTACCCCGCCGCCGTGGTGAATGCTCACCCAGGACGCGCCGGAAGCGGTGTTGAGCAGGGCGTTCAGCAGCGGCCAGTCGGCGATCGCGTCGGACCCGTCGGCCATGGCCTCGGTCTCGCGGTACGGCGAGGCGACCGAGCCGCAGTCCAGGTGATCGCGGCCCAGCACGATCGGCGCCTGCACCTCGCCCCGCGAGACGAGCTCGTTGAAGCGCAGCCCGGCCAGGTGCCGCTCGCCGTAGCCAAGCCAGCAGATCCGCGCGGGCAGGCCCTGGAAGTGCACCTTCTCCCGGGCCATCCGGATCCACCTGGCCAGCGGCTCGTTGTCGGGGAACAGGTCGAGGATGGCGTCGTCGGTCGCGGCGATGTCGGCCGGGTCGCCGGACAGCGCCGCCCACCGGAACGGGCCCTTGCCCTCGCAGAACAGCGGCCTGATGTAGGCGGGCACGAACCCGGGGAAGTCGAACGCCCGCTGGTAGCCGGCCAGCTCGGCCTCGCCCCGGATCGAGTTGCCGTAGTCGAACACCTCCGCGCCGCGGTCGGCAAACCCGACCATCGCTTCGACGTGCACCGCCATCGACTCGCGGGCCCGGCGGGTGAACCCGGCCGGGTCCTCGGCCCGCAGCGCGCCCATCTGGTCGAACGGAACGCCGCGCGGCAGGTAGGTCAGCGGGTCGTGCGCCGAGGTCTGGTCGGTGACGATGTCCGCCGGCGCGTTCATTTCCAGCAGGGCGGGCAGCACGTCGGCGGCGTTGCCGAGCAGGCCGATCGACAGCGGTTGCCCGGCGTCCCGGGCGGCGGTCGCGCGCCTGACCGCGTCGTCGATGCTGTCCGCGGCGGCGTCCAGGTACCCGTACTCGATCCGGCGGGCGATCCGCGACGGGTCGCACTCCACGCAGATGGCCACGCCGCCGTTCATGGTCACCGCCAGCGGCTGCGCGCCGCCCATGCCGCCCAGGCCGGCGGTGAGCGTGATCGTCCCGGCCAGCGAGCCGCCGAACCGCTTCGCCGCGATCGCGGCGAACGTCTCGTAGGTGCCCTGCAGGATGCCCTGGGTCCCGATGTAGATCCAGGATCCCGCGGTCATCTGCCCGTACATGGTGAGCCCGGCGGACTCCAGGCGCCGGAACTCCTCCCAGGTGGCCCACTGCGGCACCAGGTTGGAGTTGGCGATCAGCACCCGCGGCGCCCACTCGTGCGTGCGGAACACGCCGACCGGCTTGCCCGACTGAACCAGCAGCGTTTCGTCGCCGGCCAGGTCACGCAGGGAGCTGACGATCGCGTCGAAGGCGTCCCAGCTGCGCGCCGCCCGGCCTGATCCCCCGTACACGATCAGCTGGTCCGGATGCTCGGCCACCTCCGGGTCGAGGTTGTTCATCAGCATCCGCATGGCCGCCTCCTGCGGCCAGCCCTGGCAGGTCAGGGCCGTTCCGCGCGGAGCCCGGACCGGGCGCGGCCCGGCCGGCGCCGGGCCGGACGTGTGCATGGCAGCCATCACCGCTCCTCATTTTCTCGCCCACCGCAGGTAACCCTACCGATGCGAGACAGCCCAGCGCAGCGCGCATGATCAGCACCCGCCGCGACCGCCAGCACGATGTCCGGCCGCGCTTCGCGGCGATCAGCAAGCGGCCGGGCGGCCGCATCGCGCCGCCCGCGGCGGCGGCGGCCACCGGTTGCGGCGGCGGCGGCCACCGGTTGCGGCGGCCGCGGGCGATGCTCACGACCTCAGGACGGCAGGCCCTCCGCCTTCAGCCAGCCGGTCGCGACCGTTGAGTAGTCCGCGTGATCCAGGATCACGGCCTTGTCCATCTGCAGGAGAGCAGCCGTGGTCAGCTTGGCGGAAATGGCGTTGAGCGTGTCGACCACGGTCGGGGTGACACCCTTCTTGTAGACCAGGGGCACGACGTTCTGCGCGGCGAAGTTGAACTTCGGGTCGGCCAGCGCTACCAGGTGATCGGTGATGATCTGCGGCGTCGTGGTGAAAACGTCCGCCGCCTGCACCTTGCCGTCCTTCAGCGCGGCCAGGGTGATCGGGCCCGACTCATCAAGCGGATCAAAGCTCTTGAACACCAGGCCGTAGTTCTTCTTCAGGCCGACCAGCCCGTCCGTGCGCGTCTTGAACTCCGGCGGCCCGCCGATGACCATGGTCTTCGCGACCGGGGTCAGGTTGGCGATCGACGTCAGGTGGTGCTTGCTGGCGAACGCCTGGGTGACGGTCACCGAGTCCTTGTCCTGCGCGGAGGACGGGGTGAGGATCTCCATCGAGGACGGGAGCTTGGACTGCAGGGCCGCGTCCACCTCCGCGGTGGTGGACGCGGTGCTCGAGGTGTCCACCGAGGTGCTCAGCAGCGCCCCGTTGTATTCCGGGATGATCGTGATCGCGCCGCTCTTGACCTGCGGGTAGTAGGCCTCGCGGGCGCCGATGTTGAATTTGTCGGTGACCTTGACACCCTTGGCCGCCAGGGCCGTCGCGTAGATCTGGGCCAGCAGCTCGTTCTCAGGGAAGTTTGCCGAGCCGACGACCACCGTCCCCTTGGACGCGGTGGGCGTGAGGGGATTGCTTGAGGTGCCGCTGCTGCCGCAGGCGGCCAGCGCGAGGCCAGCCGCTGCCGCGACGCCCGCGGCGGCAGCCCGCTTGAGTGCCGCGCTTGTTGGGATCATGATGTGCATATTCCTTCCATCTTGATAGGAAAAAGGTTATCAGGACTCCACTGTCCCCCGCCGCAGGCCCGCCGGAACGACCAGGCGCCGTATCCCGACGAAGCTGACCTGGATCGCGAGGGCCAGGGCCACCACGAGCACGGCGCCCCCGGCGACTTCCCCGTAATTGTTGGTCGCCAGCCCATCGATAATGTACCGGCCGAAACCGCCGAGACCGATCTCCGCCGCGATCGTGGCCGTGGCGACCACGAAAATCGCCGCGGTGCGCAGCCCGAGCAGGATCAGCGGCAGCGCGACCGGAACCTCTACCTTGAGCAGCACCTGCGATGGCGTCATGCCCATCCCGCGGGCGGCGTCCTTCAGACCACGGTCCACGCCGAGGACGCCCTCGTACGCGTTGACCAGGATCGGCGGGATACCCAGCACCACCAGCGGGATCAGCCAGGTGGCCACCGAGAAGGCCAGGATGATGACCATCAGCACCAGCAGGCCGAGGGTGGGAATCGACCGCCAGATGTTGGCCAGGCTCACCACCGCGAAGCCGCCGCGGCCGGTGTGGCCGATCAGCACGCCCAGCGGGAGCGCGATCACCGCGGCCACCAGCAACGACAGGGCGGTGTAGCCAAGGTGCTCGATCAGGCGGGTCGGGATTCCGCCGGGCCCGTGCCATTGCTGCGACTGGCTGAGCCAGCTCCACGCGTAGTTGAAAAAGCTCATCGCGCACCGCCGGGGACCAGCCGGGTCAGCACGCGCGTGGTGCTGACGTCGTCAGAGCCCCGCTGCCACCTGGTCAGCAGCCGGCGCACCCCCTGCAGCGCCAGATCGGCCGCGAAGGCCAGGATGATCACCATCGCCATCCCGACCACGATCTCGGTCGGGAAGTCCCGCTGCAGGCCGTCGGTGAACAGGTAGCCCAGGCTGCTGACCCCGATCAGCTGCCCGACGCTGGCCAGGCTGATGCTCGATACCGTCGCCACCCGGAGCCCGGCGATCACGATCGGGGCGGCGACCGGCAGCTCGACCTGGATCAGCCGGCGCAACGTGCCGAAGCCCATGGCCGTGGCCGCCTGCCGGACCGGTTCGGGGACCGAGCGCAGCCCGTCCACCACGGCGGGCACGAGCACGCACAGCGAGAACAGCGTGAGCGGGATGATCACCGTGGTATCCGACAGCCCGGTGTACGGGATCAGCGCCACGAACAGCGCCAGCGACGGGATCGCGTAGACGATGCTGGTGCCCGACAGCACCGGCGGGTACAGCCAGCCCCAGCGCACGCAGACGATCCCGAGCGGCAACGCGATGGCCAGGCCGAGCAGCGGGGGCACCAGGCCGAGCAGCGCATTCTCCAGCGTGAGCTGCCAGATCAGCCCGAGGTGGCCTGGAATCCAGGACCAGATCATGACGCCGCCCGGTCCTGCGCGGTCCCGCCAGCATGGTCCGCGGCTTCCTGGGAGGCCTGGATCGCGGCCCGCAGCCGGTCGTAGGAGGTCACGCCGGTCACCCGGCCGGTCTCGTCCACGCCTACCGCCCGGCCGGTGGGTGAGAGCACGGTCGCGTCGAGCGCGGCCCGCAGCGAGTGGGCGTCGGGCCGGAACGTGTGGCCGTAGCTCACCAGCGGGACCCCGGCGAGCCGGGCTGACCCGGGTACCGCCTCCAGGTTCGCGGTCGACGCCCAGCCCTTCGGCTTCCGCTCGGCGTCGATGACGAGCACCCAGGGCTCCCCGGCCTGCTTGGCCACCTGCACCGCCTCGGCGGCCGAGGTGTCCTCCGGGAGCACCGCGTCGAACTGGAGGTCCAGGTTCGCGGCGTCAAAGAAGGACAGCCTGCGGATGCCGCGGTCAAATCCGACGAAGCCCTCGACGTACTCGTCCGCGGGCTTGCCGAGCAGCCGCTCGGGGGTGTCCAGCTGCGCCAGCAGCCCGCCCGGGCGGAACACGGCCACCACATCGCCGACCTTGATCGCCTCCTCGACGTCGTGGGTCACCAGCACGACCGTCTTGCGCAGTTCGCCTTGCAGCCTCAGCAGCTCATCTTGCAGGCTGGCTCTGACAATCGGGTCCACGGCGCTGAATGGCTCATCCATGAGCAGCACCGGCGGGTCAGCAGCCAGGGCCCTGGCCACCCCGACCCGCTGCTGCTGACCGCCGGACAGCTGGTGCGGGTAACGCCGCGCCATGGCCAGATCCAGGCCGACCAGCTGCATGAGTTCCCTGGCCCGGCCGCGCGCCTTGGCCCGGCCCCAGCCGTTCAGCAGCGGCACGGTGGCGATGTTGTCCTCGATGGTCCGGTGCGGGAACAGCCCGGTCTGCTGGATCACGTAACCGATGCCGCGGCGCAGCGTCGAGGGGTTGGCCTCCTGGATGTTCTTGCCGTCCAGGAAGATCCGGCCCTCCGAAGGATCGATGAGCCGGTTGATCATCCGCAGCGAGGTCGTCTTACCGCAGCCGCTCGGGCCGACCAGGACCATCGTCTGGCCCGCTGATACCTCCAGGTCGAGCGCGTCGACGGCTACCGTTCCGCCCGGGTAACGCTTGGTCACGCGATCAAAGGTGATCACGAGTCGGCCCCTTCCGTGGCTCGGGCTTGTTGGCCTGGGATCTGCCTCCGCCAACTGGCTCTGGCACCGCTCGAACGTGTCCATAGCGCGGAGGTCGGGCGTCAGCGGCCGGTGCGCCCGAGACGGCCGTGCTACCGCAGAGAAAGCTAGAGTAACCGCTGCGGCGCGCTGATATACGCCCTACCATGCGCGGCCGGACGCGCTCATGCCGCTGCGCCGCTCATCGCAGCGCCGGCCGCGCAGGCCCGGCCGGGGGTAGGATCGGCCGCACGAGCATGGCCCGGCGCGGCGGGCGGGCTGCTCCCAGAGCCCGAGGAGGTCACGTGTCTCTTGCCACTGTCACTCCCGAGGGCGCCAGCGCCGACGAGCCCGCGCGGGTCAATGCCGGGCTGAAGCAGGGCTGGGGCGTCAGCCCCCAGCGCCAGCAATCGATCCTTGACACGCTGCACGGCCTGGCCGCGCGGGCCGGCCGCCTGTCCCCCGCCCAGCTCCGGGCCATCACGGTGGCGGTGGCCGCGCGTCCCGAGCTCTGGGCCGACCTGGTGGTCCGTGACGTCGACGTGCGCTGGTACCTGCCGTTGCACCGGTCGAACTCCTGCGATGTCTGGCTGCTGGCCTGGGAACGTGGCCAGGACACCGACTGGCACGACCACGGCGGCTCGTCCGGATCGTTCGCGGTGGCCGAGGGCAGCCTGCTCGAGCAGTACCGGGTCCCGAGCGGCCGCCGGCTCGCCTCCAGGCGGCTATCCGCCCGCGAGGCGGTCGCCTTCGGTCCCGGGCACGTCCACGATGTCGCGCATGGCGGCGACCGCTCGGCGACCAGCATCCACGCCTACTCGCCGCCGCTGGTCGCGATGACCTACTACACGCCGACCGGCTACGGCCTGATCGCCAGGGAAACCATGTCGATCGACGGCCCGGAAGGGGCCCGGGGGCGGGGCGGCGCCGACACCGCGCTGGCCAATGCCACCGCCTCAGCGGCCGAGCTGACCTCCGATGCGCTCCCGGTCGGCGCGCCCGGCATAGACGAGCTGCTCGCCGAGGCCCGCAGTGGCCTGCGGCGGCTGCGGCCGGAGGCGGCCCTGGCCGCCATCACCGATGGCGCCGCGCTGGTCGACATCAGGCCGCTCGAGCAGCGGATCGTCGAGGGCGAAGTCCCCGGCGCGATCATCATCGGCCGCAACGTGCTCGAATGGCGCCTCGATCCTCGCAGCGAGGCGAGGATCCCGGCCCTGGCCCGGGCCGACGCGCGGGTCATCGTTATGTGCTCTGAGGGTTATGCATCGACGCTCGCCGCGGCCAGCCTGCGCCGGATCGGGCTGCGCGAGGCCACCGACCTCGACGGCGGGTTCCGGGCCTGGCAGGCGGCTGGCCTGCCGACCAGGCCCGCGCAATCACTCGGCTGACCACGCGGAACAAGAGCGGGCCTGAATTCCTTACCGCTATGCGATGACTACCGCCAGGGACGAGCCCGCCGAATTCCACGGCCATCAGCACCGGGACGTGTCCGGTGGCTGGCTGCGCCCGGCCGTGTTCGGGGCCATGGACGGCCTGGTCACCAACGTCTCGCTGCTCGCAGGGGTCAGCGGCGGCCACGGGAGCCACCAGACGCTGGTCTTGACCGGGCTGGCGGGCCTGGCCGCCGGCGCGTTCTCGATGGCGGCGGGCGAGTTTGTCTCGGTCTCCTCGCAGAACGAGCTGGTCGCCTCCGAGGTCCGCAAGGAGCGGTTCGAGCTGGAGGCTCATCCGGATGCGGAGCTGCGCGAGCTGGCGGAAGTGTTCCGGCAGCGCGGCGTGGACGCCGACCTGGCTGACCGGGTGGCGCGGCAGGTGTCGGCCCATCCAGAAGCGGCGCTGAATCTACACGTCCGCGAGGAACTCGGCGTTGACCACAACGAGCTGCCCTCCCCGGTCGTCGCGGCGGGCGCCTCGCTGCTGACCTTCGCGGTGGGGGCGTTCATCCCGCTGCTGCCCTATCTCGTGGGCCTCAGCGCGCTGCGGGGGCTGGCCGTCATGCTGGTCCTGTCCGCCATCGCGGCCTTCGTGGGCGGCGGCCTGGTGGCGCGGATCACCGACCGGCCGTTCCTGCGCGGCGCGGTCCGTCAGCTGCTGTTGGCGGGAGCCGCCGCCGGCCTGACGTACGGGATCGGCAGCGTGGTCGGCACGGTAGCTGGCTGACCGGTCACGGTGGCAGGCCAGAGCCGAGGCAGGCCGGCTTACCAGGTATCAGAGCCGAACGAGTCCTCGGCATGCCGGCCGGAAGCCGACAGCAGTTCCAGGTCGGATTCCACCATCATGGTGACAAGCTCCTCGAAGCCGATCTTCGGCTCCCAGCCAAGCTCATCCCGGGCCCGGGCCGGGTTGGCGCAGAGCCGGTCCACCTCGGCCGGCCTGATGAACGCGGCGTCGGTCACCACGTGATCGCGCCAGTCCAGGCCCGCCACCGCGAAGGCCAGCTCGACCAGCTCCGCGACCCCATGGGTGACCCCGGTCCCCACGACGTAGTCGGCGGGCTCGTCGCGATCCAGCATCAGGTGCATGGCGCGCACATAATCGCCCGCGAACCCCCAGTCCCGGCTGGCCCCCAGGTTCCCCAGCCGCAGCTGCCGCTCGTAGCCAAGCTTGATCTTGGCGACGCCCAGCGACACCTTGCGGGTGACGAACTCGGCGCCGCGCCGCGGTGATTCGTGGTTGAACAGGATCCCGGAGGCCGCGAACATCCCGTACGACTCGCGGTAGTTCTGGGTGAGGAAGTGCCCGTACGCCTTGGCGACGCCGTAGGGGCTCCGGGGGTGGAACGGGGTCTGCTCGGTCTGCGGCGATTCCCGCACCATCCCGAACATCTCCGACGACGACGCCTGGTAGAACCTGATCTGGCCGTGGGCCGGGCTCCGCGAGGCGCTGATGCCACTGCACACCCTAATGGCCTCGAGCACGCGCAGCACGCCCAGGCCGGTTACCTCGCCGGTGAGCTCGGCCTGCTGCCAGGACATCGGTACGTAGGAGATCGCGGCCAGGTTGTAGACCTCGTCGGGCTGCACCCGCTCGACCGCCGAGATGAGGCTGCCCTGGTCGAGCAGGTCACCCCGGACCAGCCGGACGTCCCCGAGCAACTGGCGAACCCGCCGCACGTGCGGATTCGCCTGGCCCCTGACCAGCCCCCACACTTCATAACCCAGCTCCAGCAGAAGCTCGGCCAGGTAGGACCCGTCCTGCCCGGTGATCCCGGTAATCAGCGCGCGCCTGGTCGTAGTGGACAGCGTTCGGCTCACTCTCTTGGTCGCCCGGCATGCGGGTCCTGGACACCAGATCGTAGCGATATCACGGCACCCGGAGGGATCAGGCGGCGTGGCCGCTGCCCGCCCGGCCCGGCTTGGGGCCCGGTCCCGGGTCCGCCCTGGCCCAGCCATGGACCTGGCCTTGGGACCGCATGGGGCGCGGACCAGGTGCCTGCGTTGCTACCATTCACGCCGTTGGTTACGTTTTCGCGCCATCCGATTCGGATCATCCGCGCCGGGGGCGGTCGGCAGTCGACTGCTCTGCCCACTGCTCCGCGAGTGCTGGAGGCAGGAATATGAGCATCAAGCTTGGGATCAAGGCAATCCTCGGCCGGCCAGCGCCAGCGTCGGCGCCCGGCGCACCGTCGGCGCCCGGCGCACCGTCGGCGCCCGGGGCAGCGTCGGCGCCCGGGGCAGCGTCGGCGCCCGGGGCAGCGTCGGCGCCCGCGGGCAGCCAGCCGCAGAAATCGGCGCCTGGCATCGACTACGAGGGCGCGTGGAACCGGTATGCCCGCAGGTGGGCAGAGAATTTTCCGGGACGCTCGCACATCGGCGATGAATGGATCGGCACCGAATCCGGTGGTGCTACGTCACTGGAAGAATACAACCAGCTACTTGAGGACCGGTTCATAACGCCCTACGTGGAGAAATCCGATACGGTCCTGGAACTCGGCGTCGGGGGCGGGAAAACCGCGGCCCTGCTTCGCGCCCATGCCGGTGAACTCATCTGCGCCGACATCGCCAGCGAGATGCTGGCCGCCACGCGCGAACGACTCGGCGAGGACGGGATCAGGTACGTCAAGCTGGACGGCCTGACTCTCGACGGAATCGCGGCCCAATCCGTCGATGTGTTCTTCTGCTACGACACCATGGTGCACATAGAGCCGCGGGACATTTTCAACTACCTGAGCCGCGTTCCGCCGCTGATGCGGGGTAAGCGTCTTTGCGTCCTGCACCACACCAACATCCTCAGCGAGCGGGGCTGGGCGCGGTTCCTGCGTGAATGGGACAAGAACCTGATGGGCAAGCGGTCGGGCACATCGTTCTCGGTGATGACCGACAGCATCATGGAACGCTTTCTCGATCACCTGGGCTATGAGGTCATCCAGAAGGACACCACCACCGTCCCCCGTGACTGCGTCTGGATAGTTCGCGCGCCGGCCGTGTCCCCGCCGACCAGATTCTGAGCAGCAGTCCACCGGGGTCCGAGGTTGCCCAGGGGAGCGGTGATAAGTTCAGCACCCTAGCCAGGTCGGCGGGTGGGCCTGCGGGCGGACCGGAGGAGGCGGACTGCGTGAGCACTAGCGTCCGCCCGTTGCGCATCGCGCTGCTGTCCTACCGGAGCAAGCCGCATTGCGGCGGGCAGGGCATCTACCTGCGCCATCTCTCGCGTGAGCTGGCTGCTCTTGGCCATCACGTCGAGGTGTTCTCCGGTCAGCCCTATCCGGACCTTGAGCCGGGACCCTTGCTGCGCACGGTGCCGAGCCTTGATCTCTACCGCGATGACGACCCCTTCCGCACGCCGCGGCCCGGCGAGTTCCGGGACTGGATCGACGCGCTCGAGGTGGCGATGATGTGGACGGCGGCGTTCCCGGAGCCGCTCACCTTCAGCCTGCGCGCCCTGCGGCTGCTGCGCGGCCGGAGCGCCGACTTCGACGTGGTGCACGACAATCAGGTGCTCGCCTACGGCATGCTCGGCATCGCCAGGCTCGGGCTGCCGCTGGTCACCAGCATCCATCATCCGATCTCGGTGGACCGCCGGATCGAGCTTGCGCAGGCCCGCCGCCTGTCGAGGCTGACCAAGCGCCGCTGGTACTCGTTCGTGCGGATGCAGGGCCGGGTCGCCCGCCGGGTAGGCCCGGTGCTGACCGGTTCGCAGTCATCGGCCGACGACATCAGCAGAGATTTCCGGGTGCCGCCGGGCAACATTCACGTGATCCCGCTGGGGGTCGACACCCGGCTGTTTCACCCCCGCCCCGTGCCCCGGGTACCCGGTCGGATCGTGGCCGTAGCCAGCGCGGACTCGCCAGTCAAGGGAATCTCGACATTGCTGCGGGCCTTCGGGAAATTCACGACAGAACGAGATGCGGTGCTGACTGTCGTGAGCAAGCTGGCCCCCGGCGGGCCCACCGAACGGCTCGTGGCTGAGCTGGCCCTCGGCGACCGGGTGCAGTTCATCAGCGGGATGAGCGACGCCGACCTCGCCGAGTTCATCGCGCGCGCCGAGATAGCGGTCGTGCCGTCGCTGTATGAGGGGTTCTCGCTGCCTGCTGTCGAGCACATGGCATCGGGAACCCCACTGATCGCCAGCCGGACCGGCGCGCTGCCCGAGGTGACCGGTGAGGCGGCCGTGCTGGTCACGCCGGGGGACGCGGAAGAGCTCGCGGTCGCACTGACCCGGCTGCACGATAGCGCGCCGGAGCGGGCCAGGCTGTCAGCCGCAGCACTGCGCCGGGTCCAGGAACGGTTCGCCTGGCCGACCGTGGCCCGCGCGACCGTCGCCGAGTACGAGCGGGCGATGGCGGCCAGGCAGCCGGCGGCCGGACCCGGCGACCCGCCGGACCAGCAACCGGCGCGCGGACCCGGCAACCCGCCGGACCAGCAACCGGCGCGCGGACCCGGCAACCCGCCGGACCAGCAACCGGCGGCGGGCCACCCTACGGGCAGTCTGCCGTGCTGACCGTCGATTTCGACCGGTTTCCGGTCGGCCGGGGCGACCGGGTGCTCGACCTGGGCTGCGGGGCGGGCCGGCACGCGTTCGAGGTGCTACGGCGGGGCGCCCAGGTAGTCGCGCTCGATACCGACCAGCGGGAACTTGATCAGGTGTCGGCCATGTTCACCGCGATGCAGGAGGCGGGCGAGGCCGGCCCGGGCGGCGCAGCATCCGCCGTGTCCGGCGATGCGACCGCGATGCCGTTCCCCGACGCGTCATTCGACCGGGTGATCGCCGCCGAGGTACTCGAGCACATACCCTCCGACCAGGCCGCCATCAACGAGGTGGCGCGGGTGCTGCGGCCCGGCGGCCGGGCGGCCATCACGGTGCCCAGCTGGCTGCCCGAGCGAATCTGCTGGCGGCTGTCGGACGACTACCACAACGTGCCAGGCGGCCACGTGCGCATCTTCACCCGCGGCGAGCTGGAGACCAAGCTGGAGCGGTCGGGCCTGGCGGTGCGCGGCCAGCACCGCGCGCACGCCCTGCACTCGCCGTACTGGTGGCTCAAGTGCGCGATCGGGGTACATGATGACGATCACCCGCTGGCCCGCGCTTACCACCGGCTGCTGGTCTGGGAGATCATGAAGCAGCCGCGCGTCATGCGGCTGGCCGACCGGGCGCTGAACCCGCTCATCGGCAAGAGCACCGTCATCTACGCGACCAGGCGCGCAGCCGGCCGGCCGGGGACCGGGCGGGACGCCCGCGCGACCGGCCCAAGCAACGCGGCCGGGGCCGGGCCGGCGCGGTCGGATGCGGCGGCCTGAGCGCGTGCGCGGCCAGCGGGCGGGTGGCGCGGCCGGGCATGGGCCGGTCGCGAATGGGAAAAGCGTCAACGGGGGACGCGCAACCGGGGGGCACATGCACGGGAGAACAACGCAGCGACGCCGGCTGGCTGACGTACCGGCCATATCGGGCGTACTGACCGCCGACGAGGTCCTGGCGACCGGCCAGAGCATCGCCGCGCAACAGCAGCAGGATGGAGCCATCGGCTGGCCGGATGGTCATGTCGATGCCTGGAATCACGTCGAGTGCGCCATGGCGCTGAGCGTTTGCGGGCTGCGTGACCCTGCCCGGCGGGCCTACCAGTGGCTGCGGACGACGCAGCGCGCGGATGGCTCCTGGCCGAGGGCGACCACCGACGGCGCCGTCACCGACCCGGCTGCCGAGAGCAATCACGCCGCCTATCCGGCCGTGGGGGTCTGGCATGAGTTCCTGGTCAGCGGCGACTCCGGCTTCGCCGAGCGGATGTGGCCGGTGGTGCGCGCAGGCATCGAGTTCACGCTCGGCCTGCAACTCCCCCGCGGTGAGGTGATCTGGCAGCGGAAGGCTGACGGCACCCCCGACGACTACGCGCTGCTGACCGGCTGCTCCAGCATCTACCACAGCCTGCGCTGCGCCGTCGCGCTGGCTGAGCAGCTGGGCGAGCCGCAGCCGGACTGGGAGCTCGCGGCCGATCTGCTCGGCCATGCCGTCGCCTGCCACCCAGCGGCCTTCGCCGATAAGAGCTGGTTCTCCATGGACTGGTATTACCCGGTCCTCGGCGGTGCGCTGGCCGGCCATGCGGCGCGGCAGCGCCTGGAGTCCGGCTGGGACCGGTTCGTGGTGCCAGGCCTCGGCGTCCGGTGCGTCAGCGATGAGCCATGGGTGACCGGAGCCGAGACCTGCGAACTTGTGCTCGCGCTGGAGGCGATCGGTGACCTTGATCGCGCGGCTGGACTGTTCGCGGAGATGCAGCACCTGCGCGACGACAGCGGTGCCTACTGGACCGGCTGGCAGTTTGCCAACCAGGAGCATTTCCCCGCCGAGCGGAGCAGCTGGACATCGGCAGCCACCCTGCTGGCCGCCGATGCCCTGTGCGGGGCCACCGCCGGAGCCGGGATCTTCCGGACTGATGACGCGAGGTGGACCGCGGCCGCGCCGGTGGATCGTTCGGTATGCGGTTGCGGGCCCGCCGAGTCGTCAGCCGATGCCGTCGGCAGTCCGCTCTAGGACCCGCAGCGACCCCGCCACGGACATCTCGGTGAACGCGCCCGACTTCAGCGCCCGCTGGTAGACGCGGAACGGCGCCTGGCCGCCGTCGGCCGGGTCGGGAAACACATCGTGAATGGCCAGCGCCCCGCCCCGGGTGATCCACGGCGCCCAGCCCTCGTAGTCAGCGGTGGCCGCGGCGTCGGTGTGGCCGCCGTCGATGAACAGCATGCCCAGCGGGGTCCGCCACAGCCTGGCCACCTCGGCGGAGCGGCCGATGACGGCGATCACTTGCTCCTCCAGGCCGGCCCCGCAAGCGTCGACCTGAAGTACGGCAGCGTATCGAGACGCCCGGTGGCCGGGTCGACCAGCCGCGGGTCGTGGTACTCCCAGCCTGGCTGGTTCTCCTCCGAGCCGTGATGATGGTCGACGGTAACCACCAGCTGTCCGGCGGCCCGCGCCGCCGCCGCCAGGTAGATGGTCGACTTGCCGCAGTAGGTGCCGATCTCGGCGATGGGGCCGGCCGACGCATACGCGGCGGCGGCGCGGAACAGCGCCAGGCCCTCGGCGGGTGGCATGAAGCCGGTGGCTGCCTCGGCCGCGCGCCTGAGCTCAGGCGGCATCGCGTCAGTCATGCAGACCAGTCTCCCGCAGACCAGCCGCCCCGCAGACCAGGCTCCCCCGCAGACCAGGCTCCCGCCCGCCGTCTTGCCCGCACCGGGCTGACATGCTCTACTCCGATGACCAGTATGCGGGGTTCGGCGCGCTGTATCCGAGTCGGGAGGTGGCCGGTGAGGGTTAGAGTCGACCGTGACGCCTGCGAGGCCAACGCGGTCTGCGCGGGGCTGGTGCCCGAAATGTTTGCCGTGGACGACGACGAAGACCTGCACATCCTGATGACCGAAGTGCCCGACGGCCTGGCCGAGGCGGTCCGGCATGCGGTGCGGTCCTGCCCCAAGGCCGCGCTGGCGCTGGACGAGTAAGGAGACAACGCCGTTGCGAGCCGCGCTGTTGCATGCCACCGGCCCCGAGGCGGGTGTGGACCTGAGGGACGACGTCACCGCGGTGGGGCCGGGTCCAGGACAGGTACGGGTCCGGGTTCGGGCCACCGGCGTCTGCCACTCCGATCTGTCCGTGCTCAACGGCGTGATCCCCTCCGGTATGCCTGTGGTGCTCGGGCACGAGGCCGCAGGCGAGATCATCAGCCTGGGCGACCAGGTCACCGGCCTGATGCCGGGCCAGCACGTGGTGATCTCGTGGACGCCCGCCTGCGGCGACTGCCCAGAATGCCGCCGGGGACAGCCGTACCTCTGCCTTACCTATGTGATCAAGGGATTCAAGACGCCGCAGTTCAGGCTCGCGGACGGCACCGAGGCATTCGGCATGGCCGGCTGCGGCACCTGGGCCGAGGAACTGGTCGTGCCCTGGCAGGCGGTGATCCCGATCGATCACGACATTCCGTTCGACTACGCGGCCCTGCTCGGCTGCGGCATCCCGACCGGCGTCGGAGCGGCGATCAACACGGCCCAGGTGGCCCCGGGCTCTTCGGTGGCGGTCGTGGGCTGCGGCGGGGTCGGCCTCGCCGCGATCCAGGGCGCCAGGATCGCTGGCGCGGCCACCATCCTGGCCGTTGACCCGCTGCCGGCCAAGCACGGTCTCGCGCTGGCGCTTGGCGCGACGCACGCGGTGACCCCGGACGACGCGGAACAGGCCAGGAAGGAACTCGCGGGCGGCAACGGCTTCGATTACGCCTTCGAGGTGGTCGGCGTACCCGCGACGATCCGCAGTGCCTGGCGCTTGGCCAGGCGCGGCGGCACCGTGATCGTAGTCGGCGCAGGTACCCGCACAGACACGGTCCCGTTCAGCGTGTTCGAGTTGCTCTACGACGGCAAGCAACTGCTCAGCTCGCTGTACGGTCACTGTGACCTGCGCCGCGACATTCCTCGGTTCGTCAGCCTGTGGCGCGCGGGCCTCCTGAACGTCGAGGGCCTCATCACCAGCCGGATTGCGTTCAGCCAACTGAACGACGCGATTACCGCACTGCGCCGAGGCGATGCAATCAGGCAGATCGTCACTTTCGGTTAACTCCCGGCGAGGCTATCCGTTGACTTGTACCGGATTTGAGTCAAATCGTGCCCAGATTATATGCTTACGTCCTCACTAAATCCGGTATAAGTGAAGGAATGAGGCTCCGGCGGTCATGGCTGGGCTCGAATCGGGCCGCCGCGCGGCCAGGATTGCTCACTGTCCGTGAGATCGAGTCCCAAACCGGGGCCGACCGGGGAGCCGGATGGCTGGCGATGGCCCGGACGGCAGGGCCCGCTGCCGACGCTGGCCAGCAGACCGCGACCGGCTGGCGCGAGCGGCCAGCCAGCGCGACCGGCCAGCCAGCGCGACCGGCCAGCCAGCGCGACCGGCCAGCCAGCGCGACCGGCCAGCAGACCCGCCACCGGCTGGGCGCAGGGTTAGCTCAGAGTTCCGGCCGCGATGGCGACGCCGACCGAGATCAGGATGAGCCCGCCGAGTTGCTCGCTGCGCGGGCCGGACCATCTTCCTATCTTCGCGCCCAGCTCGAGGCCGATCATCGACAGGGCCACGCTGACCAGGCCGATCACGACGGCGCCGGTCAGAATGCCGACCTGATAGGTGCCGAGCGCGAAGCCGATCACGAGGTTGTCGATGCTCAGCGCGAAGCCGCTGATCAGCAGCCGGGCCTTGGTCGCGGACCTGACCTGTGCCGCGTCGCTATCCCCCGATGACCGGATCGACCTGATGAGCCCGTACAAGCCCATGGCGATCAGCAGGGCACCGCCGATCCAATGCGTGGTCTTACCGAGCGCCGTGGCGAAGCGCTGGCCGAGAAACAGCCCGAGGATCGGCATGCCCGCCTCGTACAGACCGAAGACGACCGCCACCCGAAGCCTGATCCGGTTGTCGACGCCGCCGGTGCCGATTCCGATCGCTGCGGCGAAGTTGGACAGGCCGACAGAGACTGCGACGAGCAGCAGCGCGACCATGCCGCCACGCTAACCGCATTTCGGGCCGACAGGTCGGCCGGGCTTGATGCCGGGGCCGGACGCCGCGGCTGGCGCCAGAACCGGGCCAGGCCGGGCGGCTGGCGCAGAACCGGGCCCGGCCGGGATGCCTTACGCTGCCGCTATGCGGGTTGCGCTCTGCCAGATACCGGTCAGCTCCGATCCGTCCGTCAACCTGGCCCGGGCGCAAGCCGCGATCGCGAGCGCCGCCGGACAGGGAGCCCGGCTCGCGGTGTTCCCCGAAGGGACGCAGGCGCGTTTCGGGACCGACCTGCGAGCGGCGGCGGCCCCGCTCGATGGTGCGTTCGGCCATGGTCTTTTCGAAGCCGCGCGCGCCCACGGAGTTGCCGTCGTGGCGGGAGTCTTTCAGCCGGCCCCGACGGGCGCGTCTATAACACCGCCGTCGCCGTCGACACCACCGGGCGGCTGGTAGCCCGCTACCGGAAGATCCACTTGTTCGACGCGCTCGGCCAGCGCGAGTCCGACCTGGTCGCGCCGGGTGATGAGCTGGTGATCGCCGACCTGGCCGGGCTCCGGGTCGGCCTGCTCACCTGCTACGACGTCAGGTTCCCCGAGCAGGCCCGGGCGCTGGCGGCGGCCGGCGCGCAGCTCCTGGCGATCCCGGCCGCCTGGGCGGCGGGACTGTTCAAGGAAGAGCACTGGGTGACCCTGGTGCGCGCCAGGGCCATCGAGAACACCATCTGGGTCGCCGCCGCGGGCCAGGTTCCCGACCCCGCCGAGCCGCCCACCAGCGCGCCCACGGGAATCGGCCGCAGCATGCTCGTCGATCCGATGGGCACGGTGCGTGCCGATCTCGGCTCCGCCGAGTGCGTCGCCGTGGCCGAGCTTGATGCCGGGATGCTCGCCCGGGTCCGGGCCGTGCTGCCTGGCCTGGACAACCGCCGAGCGGACGTGTTCGGCGCGCCGGCCCAGCCAGTTGGCTAACGGGCCAGTTCGCTGACGTCGTCCCTTAGGCTGGCAGAGCGTGATCTAGTAGGACATAAGCGATGCCAGTTCAGCCCCCCGGGAGCGGACGGTGATACGAACCACACCGCAACCGCCCTCAGCAACGACGCTGACGGGCGGGTTTGCGCGTCAGCACGGCACGATCACGGGGCGGATCTCCAGGGACGGTTCCAGCGGGTTCCCGGTGGAACGAGCACGCTATCAGCTGTACGCATCACTGGCCTGCCCGTGGTCACAGCGCGCGCTGATCGTCCGCAGGCAGCTCGGGCTTGAACAAGTCATCGGGCTGTCGCTCACCGACCCGATCACCGACGAGCGCGGCTGGCGTTTCCCTGACAGCCAGGGCGGCCGCGACCCGGCGACCGGCGTGCGGTCCCTCGCTGAGCTGTACCTGGCCACCGATCCCGGCTACGCAGGCCGCTGCTCTGTGCCATGCCTGTGGGATCTGCGCACGCAACGCCTGGTGACCAACGATATGGTGCAGATTCCGGTTATTTTCGAAACGGAATTCGCTGACTATCACCGGCCCGGGGCTCCTGATCTCTACCCGGCTGGGTTGCGCCGCGAGATTGACGCACTGGCCACGCTGATCTACCACGCCGTCAACAACGGCGTGTACAAGGCGGGAATGGCCACCTCCCAGGCCGATTATGAGGAGACCTTCGACGCGCTGTTCGCGACGCTCGACGCGCTCGATGAGCGGCTCGGGCGCCGCAGGTTCCTGCTCGGCAGCCAGTTCTGCGAGGCCGACGTGCGGCTCTTCCCCACCCTGGCCAGGTTCGATGCCGTGTACTACGTACTGTTCAAATGCAATCTGCGCAGGCTGATCGACTACCCCAACCTGTGGGCCTACGCGCGTGACCTCTACCAGCGTCACGGATTCGGCGACACCACTGATTTCGGCCAGATCAAGCGGCATTACTACCAGACTCAGGACTGGACCAACCCGTCCCGGATCGTGCCCAAGGGCCCGTTCGTGAACTGGCTCGAACCGCACGACCGGGACCGCCTGCTGACCTGAGCCGCACGGCCCGGTGCTGCGCCGAGACTCCGGCCGCAGGCGGGTAGCCTGGTGCGCGGGAAATGACAGGCAAACCAGCTGCGGAAGAGGGCGATGTCGGCCGTGTCTTCTGAGTCCCCGCGATCGTCCGCGGATCTCACCGAGCAAGCAGACGGCCGTTCCAGCCAGCGGCCGGCCGCGCCAGGTGATCACGACGGGGAGAGCCAGCCACCGCCGGACCAGACCTCGGCCGACCAGGCCGGGACCAACTTCGGGCCCAACGAATGGCTGGTCGACGAGCTATACCAGCGATACCAGGCCGATCCCAGCTCGGTTGACCGCGCCTGGTGGAACTTCTTCGCCGACTACCACCCGCTGCCAGCGGAGCCGCGCCCAGGCGCGGGAGCCGTGCCCGGCTCGGGCCCGGGCCGGGCCGCGCAGCCAGAGCAGCCGGCCCAGGCAGGCCAGCCGGCCCAGGCAGGCCAGCCGGCACAGGCAGGCCAGCCGGCACAGGCAGGCCAGCGGCACAGCCCAGCCCGCCAGCACAACCCAGCCCGCCAGCACAACCCAGCCCGCCAGCACAGCCCAGCCCGCCAGCACAGGCAGGCCAGGCAGCACAGTCAGGCCAGGCAGCACAGTCCGGCTCGGCACCGCGGGCAGGCCAGGCGCCGCGGGCAGGCCAGGCGCAGCGGCCAGGCCCGGGCCGGGGCCTGGCGCCCGACGCCGCCCAGGCCGGCGCACCCGCCGCGGGCGGGCCGACTGCCGCCAGGCAGGCTGCCGGCGGCTCCGCGGGCGGCCGGCTCGCGACGGCCGGCTGGCGGCCGCCGGTGACGATGCAGCCGCCGAAGTTACCGAGATCCGGCTGCGCGGTGCGGCCGCCAGGACCGCGGCGAACATGGCCGCCAGCCTCGTCGTGCCGACCGCGACCAGCGTGCGCGGGATACCCGCCAAGCTCCTGATCGACAACCGGATAGTGATCAACAATCATCTGGCCCGCGGCCGCGGCGGCAAGGTCTCGTTTACTCACCTGATCGGCTACGCGATCGTCAAGGCGCTGGGCGACGCAGCCGAGATGAACGAGTCCTACACCGAGATAGACGGCAAGCCGGCCATCGCGTCGCCCGAGCATGTCAACTTCGGCCTGGCGATCGACGTGCGCAAGGCGGATGGAAGCCGCCAGCTCGTGGTGCCGAACATCAAGTCGGCCGAGCAGCTGGACTTCCGCCAGTTCTGGATGGCGTATGAGGAGGTGGTGCGGAAGGCGCGCACCGGCAAGCTCACCATCGAGGACTTCGCCGACACCACCATCAGCCTGACCAATCCGGGCACCATCGGCACCGAGCACTCGGTGCCCAGGCTGATGCCGGGACAGGGCTGCATCGTGGGCGTGGGCGCCATGGAGTACCCCGCGGCTTACCAGGGCGCGTCGGCGGACACCATCGCGCGGCTGGCCATCAGCAAGACCGTCACGCTGACGTCCACCTACGATCACCGGATCATCCAGGGCGCGCAGTCCGGGGAGTTCCTGCGCATCATCCACCAGCTGCTCCTCGGCGACCAGGGCTTCTACGACGAGGTCTTCCAGGCGCTGCGGATTCCCTATGAGCCGGTCCGCTGGGTCAGGGACATCCCGGCCGCCCACGAGGACGACATCAACAAGGCGGCCCGGGTCCATGAGCTGATCCACGCCTACCGGGTGCGCGGCCACCTGATGGCCGACACCGATCCGCTGGAGTACCGCCAGCGCAAGCACCCTGACCTCGACATCAACCAGCATGGCCTGACCCTCTGGGACCTGGAGCGCGAGTTCCCCACCGGCGGATTCGGCGGCAAGCCGCGCATGCAGCTGCGGGAGATCCTGGGCGTCTTGCGGGACTCGTACTGCCGCACGGTTGGCGTCGAGTACATGCATATGCAGAACCCGGACGAGCGCGCCTGGCTGCAGGCCCGGGTGGAGCGGCCGCACGGCCGGGCCGACCACGACGAGCAGATCCGGATTCTGTCCAGGCTGAACGTCGCCGAGGCGTTCGAGATGTTCCTGCAGACCAAGTTCGTCGGCCAGCGCAGGTTCTCCCTGGAAGGCGCCGAGTCACTGATCCCGCTGCTCGACGCGGTGCTGACCGAGGCCGCCGCCCAGCACCTCGATGAGGCCGTCATCGGCATGGCGCACCGGGGCAGGCTGAACGTGCTCGCCAACATCGTGGGCAAGTCGTACGCGCAGATCTTCCAGGAGTTCGAGGGGAACCTGGACCCGTCCACCGCGCACGGGTCCGGCGACGTGAAGTATCACCTCGGCGCCGAGGGCAAGTACCGGACCGGGGACGGGTCCGTCATCCGGACCGCGCTGGTGGCCAACCCCAGCCACCTGGAGGCGGTCGACCCGGTGCTGGAGGGCGTGGTCCGGGCCAAGCAGGACATCATCGACATGGGAGAGCCAGGGTTCACGGTGCTGCCGGTGCTCGTCCACGGCGACGCGGCGTTCGCGGGCCAGGGCGTGGTCGCCGAGACGCTGGAGCTGTCGCAGCTGCGCGGCTACCGGACCGGCGGCACGGTACACATCGTGGTCAACAACCAGGTGGGCTTCACGACCGCGCCGGAGTACTCGAGATCAAGCGTGTACTCCACCGACGTGGCCAGGACGATCCAGGCGCCGATCTTCCATGTCAACGGGGACGACCCGGAGGCCGTGGCGCGGATCGGCCGGCTGGCCTTCGCCTACCGGCAGGAGTTCAGGAAAGACGTCGTCATCGACATGATCTGCTACCGCAGGCGCGGTCACAACGAGGCGGACAACCCGTCGTTCACCCAGCCGCGGATGTATGACCTGATCGATTCCAAGCGCTCGACCAGGAAGCTCTACACCGAATCGCTGATCGGCCGCGGCGACATCACCCTGGAGGAGGCCGAGCAGGCGCTCCGCGACTACCAGCAGGAGCTGGAGCGCGCCTTCACCGAGACCAAAGACGCGGCGGGCAGGCCGGTCGAGCCGGGCGCGGTGGTGCGGCGCGCCCCGGCGCAGGCGCATCCGGCCGACCAGGAGGAGACCCCCACCGCGATCACCGCGGAGACGATCAAACGGATCATCGACACGCAGGTGAACCTCCCGGACGGCTTCACCCCGCACCCGAGGCTGCAGCCGCAGCTGCAGCGGCGGGCGGTCATGATCGAGCGGGACGAGATCGACTGGGCCACCGGCGAGCTGCTCGCCTTCGGATCGGTCCTGATCGACGGCCACCCGGTCCGGCTGGTCGGGCAGGACTCCCGCCGGGGCACGTTCGGCCAGCGGCACGCGGTCCTGGTCGACAGGCACACCGGCGAGGAGTACACGCCGCTGCGCGAGTTCAACACCGCCACCGCGAGGTTCCACGCCTACGACTCGCTGCTGTCCGAGTTCGCTGCGGTGGGATTCGAGTATGGCTACTCCGTGGCCAGGCCGGACGCCCTGGTCTGCTGGGAGGCCCAGTTCGGCGACTTCGTCAACGGCGCCCAGACGATCGTGGATGAGTTCATCAGCTCCGGCGAGCAGAAGTGGGGCCAGTCTTCCGGCGTGGTGCTGCTGCTGCCGCACGGATACGAGGGCCAGGGCCCCGATCACTCCTCGGCCCGGATCGAGCGGTTCCTGACGCTCTGCGCGCAGGACAACATGACCGTGGCGGTGCCGTCCACCCCCGCTAACTATTTCCACCTGCTGCGCTGGCAGGCCCTGTCACCGCGGATCAAGCCGCTGATCACGTTCACGCCCAAGTCGATGCTGCGGCTGAAGACCGCCGTCTCGGCGGTGACGGAGTTCACCAGCGGCACGTTCCGCCCGGTCCTCGGCGATCCTGAACTGACCGATCGCGGCGCGGTGCGCCGGGTGCTGCTGTGCTCCGGCAAGGTCTACTACGACCTGGCCCACAAGCGGCAGGAGGCGGGCCTCACCGACTGCGCGATCCTGCGCGCGGAGCGGCTGTACCCGTTGCCCAGTGCCCAGATCGCGGCCGAGCTGGCCGCCTTCCCCGCCGCGGAAGAGGTCGTGTGGGTGCAGGAAGAACCCGCCAACATGGGTGCCTGGCCCTACATAGCGCTGCACCTGCCCGCCGCCATCGGCCGGCCCGTCGGGGTGGTGTCGTTGCCGCCCAGCTCAGCGCCGGCCGCCGGGTCGGCCAAGGCGCACACCGCCGAGCACGCGGCGCTCCTGGAGGCGGCGCTGCGGCTGGACGGCTAGCCGATGTACTTCACCGATCGCGGCATCGAGGAACTCGCCGAGCGGCGCGGCGATGATCAGGTGACGCTCGGCTGGCTGGCCGAGCGGCTGGGCGAGTTCGTCGACCTGCATCCTGACGCGGAGTCGCCGGTGGATCAGCTGGCCAGCTGGCTCGCGCGGCTGGATGACGAGGACTAGGCCGACGGCCGAGCCTTCCGGGCCGGGGCAGGGCCCGGCCGCCGCCTGGCCGCCCGTCCGATGTGGCAGGCCAGGCGCGATCCATCTGGACTAAGCCCGGACACGATATATCGTATGTAGGGACAAGACCGCGGCCCAGCAGGGCAGATGCCAGCTGCTGCCACTGCGGGCCGGGAAGGACGGACAGGATGCCGCGCTGGACCATCGATGGCCCCGCTACCGTCGAGATCGGTGACTTCGCCGCGCTGCGGGTACGGCTGATCTCCGGGTCGATAGCGATCCTGGCCTCGGCAGACACGCCGACTCTCGACGTGGCCGCGCTGACCGGCCAGCCGCTGCTGGTGACTCAGGAAGCCGGGATCATGACCGTTACCTATGAGGACCTGCGCTGGGATGGCTTGCTCAGCTGGCTGCGCCCGCAGCCACACGTGGCCGACCTCACCCTCACCGTGCCGACCGGCTGCCCGGTCCAGTTGGGCGTGGTGAACGCGAGCGCCACGATGTCGGGCGTGGCCGCGAGCATTTCCGCCAAGAGCGTGTCCGGCGAACTCATGCTGGACGGCGTGGCCGGCATCGTGGATGCGAAGACCGTGTCC
Organism: uncultured Actinomycetota bacterium; assembly: GCA_963775745.1. Classification (GTDB taxonomy): domain Bacteria; phylum Actinomycetota; class Actinomycetes; order Streptosporangiales; family Streptosporangiaceae; genus DATBGO01. The sequence goes on along the minus strand of CAVZKE010000026.1, from coordinate 3,298 downwards.
GGTGACCTGGAGGCTCGCGGCCTGGACGGTGGCATTGCCTTCAACTCGGTCACCGGTGACCTGACCCTGGCCGGCGGTTCAGTCCGGCAGCTCGAGGCAAAGACGGTCAGCGGTCAGGTCACCGCCGACATCGAGGTGTCCGAGGGCGCAGACCTGCGGGTGTCGACCGTGTCGGGCGCGGTCGCCGTCCGGCTGCCTCGCTGCTCCAATGTCCAGGTCGACCTCAGGTCAAACTCCGGAAAGGTGCACAGTACCTTCGACGGAATGCGCTCCGACGGCCCCAGGCCGACCACCCTGGCTGGCACCCTCGGGTCAGGCTCGGCGAGTTTGTCGGTATCGAGCATGAGCGGCGATGTGACGCTGCTGGCGCGGCCTGAACCCGGCGGCGCCGGGCCGACAGCCCAGCCAGCGGCGGAACGACAGGGTGGTGCGGCATGAGCCCGGTTTTCCGGCACGGCAGGCTTCGTCTCTACCTGCTCAAGCTGCTCGATGAAGCGCCCCGGCACGGCTATGAGGTCATCCGGCTGCTGCAGGACCGCTTCCTGGGCGTGTACGCCCCGTCGCCTGGGACCATTTACCCGCGCCTGGCCAGGCTGGAGGAAGAAGGCCTGGTCACCCACGATGAGGTCGACGGGAAGAAGGTGTACCGGATCACCGACAAGGGCCGCGCGGAGATCCAGGCCCGCCTCGACGATCTGGCCGAACTCGAGGAGGAGCTCACCGAGTCGGTGCGGGACATTGCCCGCGAGGTCACCCAGGACGTCAGGGACACCGTCCGGAACCTGCGCGAGGAACTGACGTGGGCGGCGCGTGATGTCCGCCGTGAGGAACGCGAGCAGGAGCGGGACGCGGCACGGGACCGGGCCAGGCCGATTCGCGAGGAGATCAAGGAGAGCGCCAGGCAAGCCCGGGGTGCGACCCGGAGCGGCCGGCCCCAGGCCGGGGACCAGGATGCCGGTACGGGCGCCGGGCATCCGTGGGAGTCATCACCGCATGTTCCGCCGGACGGGCCGCCGCCGCAGGCCGACGGGCCGCCGCCGGCCGATGGGCCAGGATGGGCCGACGACACGCCGGGAGCCACCGGAACCGCGGATATTCCCTGGGGGGGCAGCGGGCGGGGCAGCAACCGGAAGCGCGAGCAGCGTCGCGGCAGCCGCCTGGACTGGCCGGACTGGGCAGCATTCCAGGACTGGCAGAGCTGGGCGGGCTGGCGGGAGCGTCCGGGCAAGCGCGGCTGGGCAGGGTTTGGCAGCTTTCCTGGCTCGGCGGCCCCGGGTGGTCCCGAGGCCCCGGATTCCGAAACCATCGGCCCCGAGACGCCCGGCCGACCAGGACCTGGGTCCGGGACCGGACGAGGCCGCCCGGCGGGACCGGATGCCGGCTTGTTCCGCGACCTCGAACGGCTGGCCGTCGAGTTCGCCAGGGAATTGCGGACGGCCGCCTGGCATACCGAGTCGGTCGGCGAGAACGCGCTGAGCGACTTGCGGACGATCCTTGAGGACACCCTGACGAAGGTCAAGGATGAGGTCTTCGGTGCAGCGGCAACCGGCACCGGTCGCCGCGGCGCCGGCGAGGCCAGGCGCAGGCGGCGAGGCCGGCGCAGGCGGCGAGGCAGGCGCAGGCGGCGAGGCCGGCGAGCGCAGGCGGGCGGCGAGGAGGGGTCCGCGGCTGCCCAGGATGAGCCCCCCGGCCGCTAGAGCGTGAACACGACCTTCCCGAACAGCTCACCGGAGATCATCGCGGCGAAGCCGTCGCGGGCTTGCGTCAGTGGCATGGTGCGATCAATCAGCGGCCGCACCCCGGTCTGCTCGCAGAACCGCAGCAGCCGGCCGAGTTGCGCGCGGCTGCCCATGGTGCAGCCGATCACCGACAGCTGCAGGAAGAACACCCGGGCCAGGTCGGCGGAGAGCGCCGGCCCGCTGGTCGCCCCGGAGACCACGATGGTGCCGCCCGGGCGGAGGGCCCGCAGCGAGTGCGCCCAGGTGGCCTGGCCGACGGTCTCCATCACGGCGTCGACGCGCTCGGGCAGCCGGGCGCCGACCGCGAAAGCCTGATCTGCGCCCAGCTTCAGGGCCCGGTCGCGCTTGGCCTCGCTCCGGCTGGTGGCCCAGACCCGGTAACCGGCCGCCCGGCCGAGCAGGATCAGCGCCGTCGCCACGCCGCCCCCCGCGCCCTGTACAAGCACCGTCGCCCCCGGCTCAAGGCCGGCCTTGCTGAACAGCATCCGGTACGCGGTGAGATAAGCCGTCGGCAGGCAGGCCGCCTCGGCGAACGACAGCGCGGCAGGCTTAGGAACCAGGTTCTGCCTAGGCACCGCTACTCGCTGTGCGAACGTCCCGTCGTATCGCTCAGAGAGCAGCGAGCGTGCCGGGTCCAGAGTCTCGTCGGGGCCGACGTACCCAGGATCACTGACCACCGCATGGACCACGACCTCGTTACCGTCCTCATCGAGCCCGGCCGCGTCGCAGCCGACCACGATCGGCAGCCGGTCAGCAGAGATCCCAACCCCGCGCAGCGTCCAGATGTCATGGTGGTTGAGGGAGGTGGCGCGGACCGAGACAGTGGTCCATCCGGCCGGTGGCGTTGGCTCAGGCCGCTCGCCAAGCTCGAGGCCAGCGAGCGGCTCCTCAGCGGAGATGCGCGCTGCGGTAACGGCAAACATGCTCTGGACCCTAGCGTCCCGGTCCGGGCCGGCTGACCGCAGGGCAGCGGTCCATGCGCGAACTTCCCAACCGAGGACGACCGACGAGGGCCATCTGATGCCCATATGTGATGAACGCGTCATTGAAGATCTGCCCGGCCATGGCCGCGTGTGCCATACTTCCGTGCGGGAAACTACTTCTGATACTCCCCGTAACAAAGGACCGGAGTGGACTTCACGTCCTACGCCGAGCTTGCCGTCCGTCTCGTGAACACGTCTGCTCGAGCCGACGGAGATCCAGACTGGCTTGGCAGCCCGCAGGCGTTTCGCACGTTGGTGGCGGACCGCCCGCACCTGGCTGGCCCGATCACCTTTCACGATCTAGATGCCCTCCGGCTGCTGCGCGCGGAGCTTGCCGCGATCTTCGGTGCGGCCGCCGACGGCGATGAGGCGGCCGCATCAGACCGGCTGAATGCCTTGCTGGCCCAGCACCCGGTCCATCCGGTGCTGGTTCGTCATGACGGCCAGCGCTGGCACATGCACCTGAGCGATAGCGGGTCGGTAGCCGAGCGATACGCGGTCGGCGCCATCAGCGGCCTGGCGGCGGTCGTCGCCCAACTCGGCACCAATCACCTTGGCATCTGCGCAATGGCCGCG
>CAVZKE010000025.1:0-9583 GCA_963775745.1 uncultured Actinomycetota bacterium | reverse complement strand
GGCGCACACAGGCTGTGGACAACCCTGTGGACGAGCTTGGGACAAACAGAGGAAAACGTCGGCTGTCCGGGGGGTAACCAGTCGGCGACAGGCGGCGCGGCGGCGGCGTTCCACAGCACGGTCACCGCCGCGGGGTGCCCCGCCACAGCCCCTGTGGACACCGGTTGCCGTCGCGATCTGGGCAGACGCACGATGTCCCCAGGATCCACCGGCCCTATGACGACTACCTATATTTATTTAACTTCCAGACCAAGTACCAAGCAGGCACCGCGCGCCGCTGCCGCCCGCCCGCTTGTTGCACGACAGCCAGAACAGGAGGCAGCGTCCTGTGAAGATCCAGCTCGACCGGGACGTCCTGGCCGACGCGGTGGCCTGGACCGCCCGCGCCCTGCCAGCCCGACCTACGGTCCCCGTGCTCGCCGGCATGCGGCTGAACGCCGACGAGGAGCTCACCTTTTCGAGCTTTGATTACGATGTCTCGGCCCAGGCCACCGTGCCGGTCAGTACCGAGGAGCCCGGCAGCGTGCTGGTCTCTGGCCGCTGCTCGCCGAGATTAGCCGCAGCCTGCCCGCCCGGCCGGTGCATATCAGCTCCGACGGCGGCCGCGCGGTGCTCACCTGCGGGAGCGCTACCTTCACGTTGCTCACGATGCCCGAGGATGAGTACCCGGCGCTGCCGGAGATGCCGCCTGCGGCCGGCTCGGTGGGCAGCGACGCGTTCGCCTCGGCGGTCAGCCAGTCGGCGACCGCCGCCGGCCGGGACGACACCCTGCCCGCGCTCACCGGCGTCCGGATCGAGATCGAGGGCGAGACGCTCACCTTGATCTCCACTGACCGCTACCGGCTCGCGGTGCGCGAGCTGCGGTGGTCGCCTGCCCGCCCGGACTTGTCCGCGGCCGTCCTGGTGCCCGCCCGGGCGCTGGCCGAGACCGCCCGCTCGCTGACCTCAGGCGCCGAGGTATCGATCGCGCTGGCACTGCCCGGCGACGAGGGCCCGGGCGGGGACGGCATGATCGGCTTCGAGGGCGGCGGGCGGCGGACCACGACGCGGCTGCTGGGCGGGGAATTCCCGCGCTACCAGGCGCTGCTGCCGACCGAGCTGACCGCCACCGCCGAGCTTCCCACCGCGCTGCTCGCCGAGGCCGTCAAGCGGGTGGCCCTGGTCGCCGAGCGGAACACCGCGGTGCGGCTGGCGTTCTCGGCCGGGCAGCTGCTGCTGGAGGCCGGCACCGGGGACGAGGCGCAGGCCGAGGAGGTCCTCGAGGCCGGTTACGACGGCGATGACTTGTCGATCGCCTTCAATCCGCAGTACCTGCTGGACGGGCTGTCCGCGCTCGATTCCGACACCGTGCGCATCTCGTTCACCCAGCCGGGCAAGCCCGCGCTGATCACCGGCAAGCCGGGCCCGGACGGCCATCCCGACTACCGGTACCTGCTGATGCCGATTCGCCTCAGCAGCTAGGGACCGCAGCGAGATGTAGCCTGCAAGCCGTGCACCTGACCCGGCTCGCGCTCACCGATTTCCGCTGCTACGCCGCGGCTGATCTGCTGCTGTCCCCGGGCGTGACCACCTTCACCGGCGCGAACGGCCAGGGCAAGACCAACCTGGTGGAAGCGGCGGCCTACGCGGCGACGTTCGCCAGCCATCGGGTCTCGGCTGACGCGCCGCTGGTGCGCCACGGCGCTGACCGCGCCATCCTGCGCGCCGCGGTCACCTCGGCGGCCCGCGACAGTCTGATCGAGATCGAGGTCAACCCGGGGAGGCCAACCGGGTCCGGCTGAACCGGGTGCCCGCCGCCGCGGCCCCGCGAGGTGCTGGGGACACTGCGCTGCGTCCTATTCGCTCCCGAGGACCTCGCCATGGTCAAGGGCGACCCGGACCAGCGCCGGCGCTATCTGGATGATCTGCTGGTGGCGCTCCGGCCGCGCTACGCGGGCGTGCGGGCCGACTACGAACGAGTGGTGCGGCAGCGCAGCGCCCTGCTCAAGTCGGCCCGGGCCCGCGGCGGGGCGGTGCCCAGCGCCCTGGATGCGTGGGATGAGCAGCTGATCCGGGCCGGAGCGGCCCTCACCGCCGGGCGGCTGGAGCTGGTCACGGCGCTGCGGCCGCTGGTGGCCAGTGCTTATGGCCACGTGTCCGGTGAAGCCTGCGAAACCGGGATGAGCTACCGGCAGCCGTTCAATACCGGTCTTACCGAGCCGCCGGGGACCGGCCAGCCTGCCGTGGACGCCGAGCAGCTGGCCGGCGAACTTCGCGCCGCGCTGGCCAGCGTCCGCGGGGCCGAGCTCGACCGCGGCGTCTGCCTGGTCGGCCCGCACCGGGATGAGCTCGAGCTGCGGATCGGTGAGCTGCCCGCGCGCGGTTACGCCAGTCAGGGCGAGTCCTGGTCGCTGGCGCTGGCGCTCCGGCTGGCGGCCTACGAGCTGCTCCGGGCCGACGGCGAGGATCCGGTGCTGCTGCTCGATGACGTCTTCGCCGAGCTGGACGAGGGCCGCAGGGACCGGCTGGCCGGGCTGGTCGCAGGGGCCGAGCAGGTGCTGGTCACCGCCGCGGTGACCGCCGATGTCCCGGCCCGGCTGGATGGCGCCAGGTTCGCGGTGGCGGAGGGGGCGGTCACCCGTGCCTGAGCAGCCCGGGCGGCCGGGGCGGCGCGGGCTTCCTGACGATACGGCGCGAGGCCGGCTGGCGGCCGAGGCCCTCGCGCAGGCCCGGGCCGACTCGCGGGCCCGGGGTTACCACCCCGTTCCGCCGGGCGGCCCGGCCCGGGCCACGCAGCGGCAGCCCGGCGGCGCTCCCGGCGATGCGGGGCCCGGCCCGGCCGCGGATCCAGCCGGCGGTACCGGCGGCGCGGGGCAGGGCGGCGGTCCGGGGCAGGGCGGCGGTCCGGGGCAGGGCGGCGGTCCGGGGCAGGGCGGCGGTCCGGGGCAGGGCGGCGGTCCGGCGCCGCGATACCGGCGCAGGCCGCGCCGTGACGACCCGCAGCCGCTGCAATCCGCGATCGACGGGCTGATCGAGGAGAACGGCTGGCGGCTGGCCGCGGCGACCGGGTCGGTGTTCGGGCGCTGGGCCCACATTGTCGGTCCTGAGCTGGCCGCGCACACCAAGCCGGAGGCCCTGGCGGACGGGGAGCTGACCGTGACGGCAGACTCGACGGCCTGGGCGACCCAGGTCCGGCTGCTGGCCGGTCAGCTTGTCCGCAGGCTCAACACCGAACTCGGCGACGGTGCCGTAAAACGGGTTAAAGTGCGCGGACCGGCCGTACCACGGCAGCCCGGGCAGTGGCGGGTCCGGGGCGGACGGGGACCACGTGATACGTACGGCTGAGGCTGACGGTACGCCCAGGTAAAATGGTGGTGCGCACCAGGGCAAGCGGCAACGGGGGCTGCGGTGCCCCTGTGCCGGTCTGTCCCAGGAGGAGCTTCCACCTTGTCGTATGACGCACGCTCGATCACGGTCCTCGAAGGCCTTGAGGCGGTCCGCAAGCGTCCGGGAATGTATATCGGCTCTACCGGCGAGCGCGGCCTGCACCACCTGGTCCAAGAGGTGGTGGACAATGCCGTCGACGAGGCCCTCGCGGGCTTCTGCGATCGCATTGAGGTCACGCTGCTGGCCGACGGCGGCGTCCGGGTCGTGGACAACGGCCGCGGCATCCCGGTCGACGAGCACCCGGTGGAGCACCGCCCCGCCGTCGAGGTGGTACTGACCACGCTGCACGCGGGCGGCAAGTTCGACGGCAAGTCGTATGCGGTCTCCGGCGGCCTGCACGGCGTCGGCGTCTCCGTCGTGAACGCGCTCTCGTCCCGGCTGGAGGTCGAGATCCGCAGGGACGGGTTCGTCTGGCGGCAGTCCTACCGGCTCGGTGCGCCGGTCGCTGCGCTGACCAAGGGCGAGCCGACCAGCCAGACCGGCACCATCGTCACGTTCTGGCCGGACCCCGACATCTTCGAGGAGACCGTCTGGTCCTTCGAGACGCTGTCGCGGCGGCTGCAGGAGATGGCGTTCCTCAACCGCGGGCTGGCCATCATCCTGACCGACGAACGGCCCGACCACGTCAACGGCGAGCTGCACGTGGCCAGCTACCGCTACGACGGCGGCATCGCCGACTTCGTGCGCTACCTGAACGCCTCCAAGGAGCCGGTGCACGACACCGTCATCGAGTTCGGCGATGAGGCCACGGGCATCTCCGCCGAGATCGCCATGCAATGGACGGGTTCGTATGCCGAATCGGTGCACACCTTCGCCAACACGATCAACACGGCCGAGGGCGGTACCCACGAGGAGGGCTTCCGCGCCGCGCTGACCACGATCGTGAACAGGTACGCCCGGGAGCAGAAGCTGCTGCGGGAGCGGGACGAGAACCTGACCGGTGAGGACGTCCGGGAGGGCCTCACCGCGATCATCCACGTCAAGCTGGCCGAGCCGCAGTTCGAGGGCCAGACCAAGACCAAGCTCGGCAACACCGAGGCCAAGTCGTTCGTGCAGAAGGCCTGCAACGACCACCTGCGGGACTGGTTCGAGCGCAATCCGGGCGAGGCCAAGGCCATCATCATCAAGGCCACCCAGGCCGCCCGGGCCAGGATCGCCGCGCGCCAGGCCCGCGACCTGACCAGGAAGAACCTGATGGGCGGCTCCGGGCTGCCCGGCAAGCTGTCCGATTGCCAGTCCGGGAACCCCGCGGAGTGCGAGATCTACGTGGTCGAGGGCGACTCGGCCGGTGGCTCGGCCAAGGGCGGCCGGGACCCGAAGTTCCAGGCCATCCTGCCGATCCGGGGCAAGATCCTCAACGTCGAGAAGGCCAGGATCGACCGGGTGCTGAAGAACAACGAGGTCCAGGCGATGATCACGGCCCTGGGCACCGGCATCCACGACGAGTTCGACGTGACCAAGCTCAGGTACCACAAGATCATCCTGATGGCCGACGCTGACGTGGACGGTCAGCACATAAGGACGCTGCTGCTCACCCTGTTGTTCCGGTTCATGAAGCCGCTCGTCGAGGCGGGGTATGTCTACCTGGCCCAGCCGCCGCTCTACAAGATCAAATGGGAGGGGCGCGGGGTGCCGCCCGACTATGCCTACTCCGACAAGGAGCGGGACACGATCATCGAGGCGGGCATCGCCGATGGCCGCAAGGACCCGCGGCCGCGCGATGGCGTGCAGCGATTCAAGGGCCTCGGCGAGATGAACGCCCGGGAACTGTGGGAGACCACCATGAACCCGGCCCGGCGGGTGCTGCTCCAGGTCACCCTGGACGACGCGGCGCAGGCTGACGAACTGTTCACGGTGCTCATGGGCGAGGACGTGGAGGCCAGGCGCGCGTTTATCCAGCGGAACGCGAAGGACGTCAGGTTCCTGGACATCTGAACGAGTCTTTCACGGTTTCGTAAGATCCGCGTCGCATACTGGCCGGACCTGCGCGGTCCACGGGCAGGGGTTGCCACGCGGTGCGAGAGAGGGGTTAGAAGGTGCCCGACGTGAGCACGCCAGACGCGCCAGCGGAGGGACACGACCGCACCGAGCCGGTCGACATCCAGGTCGAGATGCAGCGCAGTTACATCGACTACGCGATGTCGGTCATCGTCGGCCGCGCCCTGCCCGACGTGCGGGATGGCCTGAAGCCGGTGCACACCCGTGTCCTGTACGCCATGTACGACGGCGGGTTCCGGCCGGACCGCGGCTACTTCAAGTGCGCCCGGGTGGTCGGCGAGGTGATGGGCGTCTATCACCCGCACGGTGACTCGGCGATCTACGACGCGCTGGTCCGGATGGCCCAGCCGTGGTCGATGCGGATGCCGCTGATCGACGGCCAGGGCAACTTCGGCTCGCGCGGCGACGACCCGGCCGCTGCGATGCGCTACACCGAGTGCAGGCTCGCGCCGCTGGCCATGGAGATGCTCAGGGACATCGACAAGGAGACCGTCGATTTCCGGCCGAACTATGACGGGCGCTCCAGTGAGCCCGTGGTGCTGCCCAGCCGGTTTCCGAACCTGCTGGTCAACGGCTCGGAGGGGATCGCGGTCGGGATGGCCACCAAGATCCCGCCGCACAACCTGCGCGAGATCGCCGAGGGGGTCCGCTGGTACCTGGACCATTTCGACGCCCCCGACGCCGAGCTGCTCGAGGCGCTGATCGAGCGGGTCAAGGGCCCGGATTTCCCCACCTACGGCCTGATCGTCGGCCGCCGGGGCATCGAGGAGGCCTACCGGACCGGCCGCGGGTCGATCACCATGCGCGCGGTCGTGGAGGTCGAGGAGGACATCAAGGGCCGGGCCTGCCTGGTCGTCACCGAGCTGCCCTACCAGGTGAACCCGGACCGGGTGGCCGAGAAGATCGCCGAGCTGGCCAAGGACGGCCGGGTGGGCGGGATCGCCGACGTCCGGGACGAGACCAGCGACCGGACCGGCCAGCGGCTGGTGATCGTGCTGAAGCGGGATGCGGTCGCCAAGGTCGTGCTGAACAACCTGTACAAGCACACCCAGCTGCAGGACACGTTCGGCGCCAACATGCTCGCCCTGGTCGACGGCGTGCCCCGCACGCTGCGGCTGGACCAGATCATCCGGCACTGGGTCACCCACCAGATCGACGTCATCGTCAGGCGGACCCGGTACCTGCTCCGTAAGGCGCAAGAACGGGCCCACATCCTGGTCGCGCTGCTCAAGGCGATCGACCGGATCGATGAGGTCATCGCGCTGATCAGGGCCAGCGAATCGGCCGCTGCCGCCCAGCAGGGCCTGATGGACCTGCTGGAGATCGACGAGATCCAGGCCCGGGCGATCCTGGACATGCAGCTGCGCAAGCTGGCCGCCCTCGAGCGGCAGCAGCTGACCGACGAGTACAACGAGCTGATGGCCCAGATCGCCGACTACGAGGCCATCCTGGCCTCGCCGGAGCGGCAGCGGCAGATCGTCGGCACCGAGCTCGGCGAGATCGTCGCGAAGTACGGTGACGACCGGCGCACCTCGATCATCCCCTACGACGGCGACGTGTCCCTGGCGGACCTGATCGCCGAGGAGGACGTGGTCGTCACCATCACCCGGGGCGGCTACGCCAAGCGGACCAAGACCGACCTGTACCGGGCCCAGCGGCGGGGCGGCAAGGGAGTGCGGGGCGCCCAGCTGCGTACCGACGACATCGTCGAGCACTTCTTCGTGACCAGCACGCACCACTGGATCCTGTTCTTCACCAACAAGGGCCGGGTCTACCGGGCCAAGGCCTACGAGCTGCCCGACGCGGCCCGGGACGCCCGCGGCCAGCACGTGGCCAACCTGCTGGCCTTCCAGCCGGATGAGCGGATCGCCGAGGTGCTGGCGCTGAGCGACTACTCGGTCGCGCCGTACCTGGTGCTCGCCACCTCCTCCGGGCTGGTCAAGAAGTCCCGGCTGACCGATTTCGACTCGCCGCGATCGGGCGGCATCATCGCGATCAGCCTGCGCGAGGACGATGAGGTGATCGCGGCGCGGCTGGCCTCCGCCGACGAGGACCTGCTACTGGTCAGCCGGCAGGCGCAGGCGATCAGGTTCCACGCCACTGATGAGGCGCTGCGGCCGATGGGCCGGGCCACCTCGGGCGTGATCGGGATGCGGTTCAGCGACGGGGACCAGCTACTGGGCATGTACGTGGTCCGCGAGGGCGCGGATGTCCTGGTCGCTACCGACGGTGGCTATGCCAAGCGGACCCCCGTCGATCAGTACCCGGTCCAGGGCCGGGGCGGCCGGGGCGTGCTGACGGCCAGGATCGTCGAGGCCCGCGGGGAGCTCGTGGGCGCCTTGATGGTGCTGCCCGAGGAGGAGGTGTTCGCCATCACCTCGGCGGGCGGGGTCATCCGGACTTCGGCGGCGGAGGTTAAGCAGTCGGGACGCCAGACCATGGGCGTGCGGCTGGTGAACCTGGCCGCCGGGCAGAGCCTGGTCGCGATCGCGCGGAACGCCGAGTCGCTGGACGCCCCGAACGGCGGCATCGAGGACAACGGCGGCATCGGGGACAACGGCGGCATCGAGGATAACGGCGGCATCGAGGACAACGGCGGCATCGAGGACAACGGCGACGCCGAGGATAACGGCGGCATCGAGGACAACGGCGGCATCGGGGAGGGCGGCGCCGGGGACGGCGCGTAGCCGGGAGAGTATGGGCAGGGCGCGAGACAGCGCAGGCACGAGATAGCGCGGGCACGAGACAGCGCGCAGCGCGGGCACGCAGGACGACGCAGGACGGAAGACCAGGAAAGGTGCCGGGAGTGACGGGACTATGACGGAAGGTTCCGGGGATAAAGAATCGGAAGGCGATTGATAGCAGACCGCAACCTACCTGGCGCAACGTGGCGAGGGTTTGCGGCGTCTTATAGGTGTTGTCACGGATGACAGTCCTAGGGGGCCGCAATCGCCATCTGGGGATAACCTCATGAGAGGCAACCTTCCGGAGGAGGACGGGGTGGAGCACCGTGTAGGGTCGCAGCCGTGGGTGACCGACGGCGCGGCCGACGGCGCCGACACAAGTCCGGAGGAGGAGCAGCCCTTCGCGGCGGCCGAAACGTCTTACGCGGCCGACAGTTCGTTTGCGGGCGAGACGTCCTACGCGGGCGAGGCGCCGTTCGCGGAGGACCCGGGCTATTCTGCTCCGCCGGCTTACCGGGCCGAGCCGGAGGACCCGGCCGAGTCTGATTATCCCGCTAGTCCGGCTTACCCGGCCGAGTCTGCTTACTCCAATGGTCCCGCTTACCCAGCCCAGACAGCCAGCGACCCCGGCCCCGGCCCCGGCCCCGAGCACCCGAACGGAAGCTCGGCGCAAGCCGCTCTGGGCCCGCGGGCGGCGCTGCCGCGCTGCCGCCCCCCTATCCGGCGCAACTGCCTTTTTCGGTGCAGAAGCCGTCCGCACCTGGCCTCGCGGCTAAGCTCAAGCCCTCGTTCCTCGCCAGGTCCAAGACCGGTGCCGCCAAGCCCGCGCGGCCCCCCAAGGGCGAAAGGTCCGCTAAGCCGATGACAGCCAGGGTCGGTGCCCCGTTCCAGGCGAGGCCGCAGCCCGGCACCGCCAAGTCCGCACGGCCGCCAAAGAAGGCGGCAGCGAGCGCGAGTGCCGTGCCCAAGGGCCCGGTCTCCACGCGCAAGGCCCAGCTCATCCTGTCCAGGATTGAGCCCTGGTCGGTAATGAAGTTCAGCTTCATGGTCTCCCTGGTCGGCTGGCTCGTCTTGTTCGTGGCCGTGACCGTCCTTTACTTCGTCCTCAACAAACTCGGGGTCTTCCACGCGATTCAGACCACCATCGGCAGCGTGACGTCCAGCAAGGACTCACCCGGCGTCGATACGGGCGGCGGGTGGTTCTCCGCCTCCCGCGTCCTCGGGTACACGATGCTGGTCGGAGCCGTGAACGTGGTCCTGATTACCGCGCTGGCCACGGTGGGGGCGATCATCTACAACCTGGTGACGCACGTCGCCGGCGGCATTGAGGTAACGCTGAAGGAGACCGACTGACCTGGATGTCCAGGCGTACGGTAGCCTAGCCCGGCGCGCCCTGTAGTACGCACTAAGATGCCATGGGGCAAGGGCCTGTAGCTCAGTCGGTTAGAGCGCTTCCCTGATAAGGAAGAGGTCGG
>CAVZKE010000024.1:0-50286 GCA_963775745.1 uncultured Actinomycetota bacterium | reverse complement strand
TCACATTGTGATCTGTCGGTTACCTGCTCCAAGCGCTTCTTGAGGCTTGTCCATATCCGCTGCTCCTGGTGGATGCCCATCCAGGTGGTCAGCGGGCCTAGCAGCCGGAAGCCGCCCTTGGGTTGCACCTGACCTGAACACCGCATTCGGGTGCCGGGTGGCAGTGGGCTCGAACGTCAGTGAGCCTTTTTCATCCTTCCATCTCGCGTTCTTGAAGGATGTGGGTGGCCTTGGCGAGCTGCCCGGCTTTCCAGGGGCAGCAGCGGAGTTTCGGCAGGATGCGCCAGGTCTTGAGCTGGGCGTTGGCGCGCTCGCCGGGGTCGCGTAGCTTGGCGTGAGCGCGGTTGGCCGTCTTCTGCGCGGGTGGCTTGTTCCGGCCCTTGTACGGGGTGCGGATGTGGTCACCGGCTCCGGTGTAGCCCTTGTCCGCCAGCACGACCAGCCCGGATGCGGCCAGTTCTTGCAGGATCCCCAGATCCGGGCGGCGGTCAGGTCGTGGACGGCGCCGGGCAGGGGGCCGGACACCCAGACGATGTCCCCGTCAGGAGTGGCGATTACCTGCAGAGCCGATGACAGGGTGCTGCCCATGGGCCGCCGATGTATTCTGCGGCCTGGCAGGCCAGCACATCCTGGCGCATGATCGCGGGAGGCGCGATGACTGAGGTGGCAGTCCCCGGCGTGCGTGGCGCCGTGCCTGCCTACCTGGCCACGCCACCGGGGCCGGGGCCATGGCCGGGCGTGATTGTCATCCACGACGCCCTGGGCATGAGCCAGGATCTGCGTAACCAGGCCGACTGGCTGGCCACCGAGGGATACCTGGCCGCCGCGCCGGACCTGCTCTCCTGGGGCGGCACGATGAAGTGTCTGCGAGCCATCACGAACGACATCCGCTCCGGCAAAGGCCGGGCCTTCGATGACGTGGAGGCAGTGCGAACCTGGCTCGCCGGCCGGGCCGAGTGCACCGGCAAGATCGGCGTCATCGGCTTTTGCATCGGCGGCGGGTTCGCGCTCGTGCTCGCCCCCGGCCACGGGTTCTCCGCCTCCAGCGTCAACTACGGCGTCGGAGTCCCCGAAAGAACCTATTCTGCTGCCTTTCTCGACGGTGCTTGCCCTATCGTCGGCAGCTATGGCGCCAAGGACCGCGCCAACCGCGGGACGGCCGACAAGCTCACCCGGGTACTGGACGAACTGGGGGTACCTCATGACATGAAGGAATACCCTGACGCCGGGCACGCGTTCCTCAACGATCACAAGACCGCCGGAGACAAGACACCGCTGATTTTCGCGGTAATGGGCATCTTCTCCGGAGCCTCCGACTACCACGAGCCATCCGCCAAAGACGCCCGCCGCCGCATCGTAGCCTTCTTCCGCACGCATCTGGCGGCCTGAGCGCCAGCGAATGGCGCTACGCGTGCAACTGCCGCGAGCTGTACCAGCGTAGCCGGGGAAGACGCGCGGCGCTGCGCCGCGATCGTCGTGACGAATAAGCCGGTCAGACCATGGTGCTCAGCAGCCGGGACGCCGCGGGCGCGCCGGGCGGGGCCTCCCCAAGGCCAGAGCCCGGCGCGGGGAGCGCCGGACCCGGCGCCGCGCAGCGGCGCCGCTTGATCATTACTACGGCACAGTTCGGCAAGGCGATGACGCTGCCCCTCGATGCGAACTATCGGCAGTGAGGTCAATGACGGTCGTTTGCGCAGGTGGCCAGGTCAACCGGCGGCGACCGGGACCGAGGAACGTCAGCCTGGTTGCTGCACTCTGCTGCTGCACCGCCTCCCTGGTGACCCGCTGCTTCGAAGATCGTTTCCCTCTCTCGGCTACCTGCTCCAGGTCAGCCCGTCGGCCCGTCAGCGCATACTCGGGCCATTCGCGGGACGGCGAGGGGACCTATGCCCCTGCCCAGCTCGGCGTTAGGAATCGATCCTGTAACCAGGGGGTGAATGCCCTCAAGACACCTGTCCCCGGCGCGTCGGAGGGAGGTAATTCCGATGAGCAATGTCATATCGACAGAGCCTAAGCCGCAACCGCCGCAAGCAGCACCAGACGGAAACTCCGTTGCATCCCTGGTACTAGGCATCCTGGGCATCACAGTGAGGGTTATTCAGGCCGTTGCATAGAAGTGCAGGGCTATTACGGCTGAGATGGTTTCGGAGAATGTTGCGAGGGGACGACGGTAGTCGGTGTGCATGATCCGCCAGGCCTTGAAGTTGGCGATGACCTGCTCGATAACGTAGCGGATCTTGTTGACCTGCGCGTTGAACTCTTTCTGCCAGTCCAGGAGTTCACCTGCTGCGGGCTTCTTGAAGGGCGTGATCATATTATTACCCGCGTAGCCTTTGTCGCCGATCCAGTTACGCGGGTCGAGTGTGAGAAGGGCGCCAGATTCGCCAAGGCAATGATTATCGTGGCGGCTTCCGGGAACCGGATCGGAGATCCATGAGAGGCGCCCGTCAATCGTGCAGGCGACCTGTACGTTCATGCCGGTGGTCTTTGCTTTCCGGAGTACAGTTCCGGGTGCGCCCGCCACGACCAGCACGGGAGCAGGGTGCCGTCCACGATGTAGCACGTCCCGTGGCCGAGTTCGTCAGCGGTGGGGACATATTCAAAGAGCATGTTTACCAGCAGCGGGGTAATTGCCGAGATAGCGCGGCTGATCGTGGGCTGCGAGACGCCGCAGCCTTCGGCTATTTCGGCCTGTACGCGGTTTCTGCGCAGGTATGTCAGGGTTACGGTGAGCGCGCTGCGCAATCCGAGTATCGGCGGCCATCGACGCATTTCCGGCGCCAGCTTGCGTGCTTCTATTCTGGCGCACAGCTCCGTGATCTCGGCCTTGTGAATCCCGTGGTATTATACATACCGGCGGCTTGCCTCTCTTTGATTGAGTGCGGTAACCCAATCTTTTCGAGGGCAAGTCGTCTTTCACGTAGGCGCGCCGCTATTCAATGCATTTGTTACCAACCGGACGCCCCTGAATAATCCTCAGTGATCCCGTTTATCTGTATAGTATCTTGGCTGTCATTCTGGTCGTGCATCGATCCGCGACGCGTACAAGCGCGGTGAGTGCGGTAGCGGGATGGCTAAGGCTGGAGTCATTCTCGGATGGATCGGCGTAGCGGTCCCGTCGTTATCTTCTTTATCATCTTTATAACTTCGGGTCCACCCTGGATAATAATACCCGCCGCGTTCGTGGTTCTAGTACTTGCTGCCTTGGTCATATACACGCGGCGAAACAATCGGAGGTGAAATCACTCAATTGACACGTAAGCGTCAACGCTGCCTGTAGTAACCGCGATACTGCGTGGGCGCAACCTATGCTTCGGTCAATGGAGTTCATCTGCTCGGCGTGCGGTGAGGGCCTCCCCGAGGACGGGGAGTGTTGACGCACGATCGCGGCCGATGATGGTGTTGAAGACGTGCCCAAGCGCCGTGACAGTCGACGGAAGTTCATCGTCACTGAGCGCATCCAGGTCGGTGAGCGCGACAACTGGCTGTGCGGAATCTGCCAGGACCCAGCGCGCCCAGTGGAACGTCCACCTATCATGGTGATCAAGGAACTCATCATCGAGGACCTCGTCCCGCAGGACGTTCCTCTGGGTGAACTCAGTATCGAAGCGGGGCCTGATCGCGTCCCCCGGCGCCCGCTTTCGGCATCCGTCGACCACATTGTGCCCCGGATCGCTGGCGGCGGCGATGACCTCGGAAACCTGCAGATTTGCCCACCTGTTCTGCAATCTGCACAAGAACGCTTTCAGTTCCAGGCATGGCTCCACTAGGCCCGAGTATGTGCGCGCCGTGCTGGCCGACCTCATGGAGGGGACCCCGGTTCCCGAGCTGATTCACAGGGGCTGCTTTCCGTCGTGGGCCTATCCCGCGAGGCGGCAGGTCGAGTTCATGATCTCGCTGTACATCGCTGCGGGGGTTGTGGAAGCCGACCTCTCCTATGGCGACCCGGCATCGCGTTCGGACCTGTTCATTCGAGACTTCGGCAATGACCGCTGGCAGGAAGCCGTCGCAGATATAAAGAGGCGCCGCGCCAAGCAGCGCGCAAGCTGGAGCCTGGCACAACCACCAGTTCCGTAGTGATCTACGGGCGCATCTGCTACCGGCGGCAGACCTGTTGAGCTGGCGGAATCTCGCTCATGCATCCGCACTAGGCGGCAGCTTTGAGCATCGTTGTGCGGCCAAAATCCGGCCAGACAGCCCGGTGACCAGGTCCGGCTCAGAGGGCAGCGACTGTCAAGTTCGGGTTGACATCGGCTACCGCATCTTTCCCATGGTGGCCTCTTCGTCCCCAGCCCTGGGTCTACCGGAAGATCGCTTGTGTGATCTCGGCTTGGAAGAACTCGCCAGCGTCCTGCTTGCTGGTGCCCCATTCCCATCCGGCGCGGAACCGCGTTGGGATGCTGACGCCGCTGAATTTCGACTCGGCCTCAATGGACACTCCGAAGGGGTGGCGGCCGAAGGGTGTGTTTCCAGGGTTGCCCCACCGGTTGACCCGCACTTCCAGGAGTTTCCCGTCCCCGTTGACGCGCAGCTCGGCTGTCTCGGTGTCGTCAGCGAATTGCCAGCTCGCCCGCGCGGTGCCGGGTTGTTCGCTCTGCTCCACGTCGCGGTCTGGAAAGCGGTCGGCAGCAACACGATCTCACCGGCCATCCGCCCGGCCGCACTGCGCGTGACGTCGGGGCCGTCGGCAGTCATGACTGGCACCAGGTGCAAGAGTCGCCAGGACATCTGGCCGGTCCCTGAGCTGAGCCGGTCAAAGCCGGTCACCGGCAACCCAGCGACGCGGGCGGTTGCTGCCCAGATGTAGCCGCGAGGCGGTGCCAGGATCTGCCTGGCGGTGAAGGTGCGCCACTGGCCGAGTCGGATCTGCCCGCGCATGACTAGCTCGACGGTCTGCCACAACGGGGTGCCTGGCTCGATCGCATGCGTGAGCCATGCCCGGACGGCTGGCGGGAGCCCAGCGGTCATCTCCGGGTCGAATGGCGGAGGAGCAGCGCCAGCCGCCGCGAGCTGTACCCACTCCTGGCTGACTGAGCGGGCTTCTTTCGGCACTGTCACTTCGGCGGTCATAGCGTGCCAGCGTAAGTAGCGATCACTGCGCTGACAATGGGTGCGTTCTGGCTCTGCTCCCGTCCTCCCGGTAGATGCGGGGTCTTACCGCCCGAAGACCTGATCCAGGCTGGCAGGTGGCAGCGTGGGTAGGAGGACGAGTCGAGTCCGGTCCGTCCTTCCGATAGGTGCCGATGTCTTGCCGTGGAAGATCAGTGTCAAGGTGGAGCGCCCGGAGCGAAGCGAGGACGTACGACCTTGACGGTGATCTTTGCGCGGCGACAGGATGCCCGGCGCGAGGAGGACGGCCCGGTCAGATACACAGGCGCGGTCACCGGGCAGCGTTAGGGCCTGAGCCACCGGCCTGCGGGTGCGGGCTAGCTGACCGGCGTGCGGCGCCGCGTCCGTAGGGCTTCCGCCCGGCAGGGCGCGGCAGGCCGCCGCCCACAGTCCGCGGTTGCCCAACGCAACCCTGCTCGGCGCGCTAGTGCAGCGCCGCGTAAGTCCTTGAGGGGTTCATCCGGGTTGCGCAGGGTGGTCGCTGGTGTCGGCGAGGTAGAGAGTGCAGGCGGTGTCGAGTGCCGTGTTGGGGTGGCCTGTCGGCCGCCCGTCTAGCAGGACGGATTCGGCGTAGCTGTCGGTGCTGGCCTGCCAGGTCGCGAATGCCCACTCGTCGGGGTCGCCGAGGTACTGGATGCGGCAGAGCGGGATCGTGTCGTCGTCGTTCTCGCTGAGGTAGCCGGTCAGGTAGCCGTAGGAGCCGCGCCAGCGGATGGTGACCTCTTCCAGGACTGGCCAGCGCTGAGACGCGTGGTGGTCGACGGTGCCTTCGATGAGGTCTTTCAGGCGCCGGGGTGGCACGGGCATACGGTCATTGTCGCTGGGTGCGGCGCGGCGCCGCCAGTTGTGATCTTTATGCGGGCATTGTCGGGCGATCGGCACTGATCACCCCGGAGGTGGGCATGGCGCGTGCCGCCAGCGAGGACATCGTGATCCTGGGATCGCGTCGCAAGGCAAGGCTGGAGGCGACCGTGCGCCGGCCGTCCTCGCCGCAGTCGCTGGTGCAGCGCGCCCGGATCGTGCTGCTGGCCTACCAGGGCTGCGCGAACGCCCGGATCGTCGCGGAGCTGGGCTGCTCGGCGGGCACGGTGCGGACCTGGCGGCGCCGCTTCGTCCGCGACGGCATCCCGGCGCTGGCTGACCGGCCGCGCAGCGGCCGGCCTGAGGTGTACGGGCCGGACGTGCGGCTGGCCATCGTGGCCACCGCCACCTCCGCGCCGCCGGACGGCGAGCCGGCATGGACGCACGACATGATCGCCGGCGAGCTGGCCGGCACCGGGATCTCCGCGAGCCAGGTGGGGCGGATACTGGCCGGGCTGGAGCTGGCGCCGCACCGGGTCCGGGGCTGGCTGAACCGCCGCGATGACGAGCAGTTCTGGGCGCAGGCCGCCGCAGTGTGCGAGGTGTACCTGCGCCCGCCGCCAGGCACCGTGGTGATCTGCATCGATGAGAAGACCGGGATCCAGGCCAAGTACCGCCGCTACCCTGACCAGCCCGCCCGGCCCGGCCGGCTAGCCCGCCGGGAATTCGAGTACATCCGCAACGGCACCGTCTCCATCGTCGCCGCGCTGGAGGTAGCCACCGGGCAGGTCGTCGCCGAGCCGATCGCCCGCAACGACTCGGCGACCTTCACCGGCTTCCTGCACCGCCTAGATCAGTACATCGACCCGCGCCTGACCATTCACCTGGTCATGGACAACGGGTCGTCCCATACCTCCCGCGCCACCCGGGCCTGGATCGCCGCGCACCCGCGGATCACGGTCACCTACACCCCAAAGCATGCTTCCTGGCTGGACATGGCCGAGCTGTGGTTCTCCGTCCTGACCCGCGGCCTGCTGCGCCGCGGCGAGTTCACCTCCCGCGCCGGCCTCGCCGCTAAGATCACCGACTTCACGATCCGCTACAACCGCACCGCCCGGCCTTACACCTGGACCTACGACGCCCGCGCCGACCATGCCCGCCATCTCGCCCGCCACGCCGGGCACAGCGACTCCGTAGCCACCTGGCCCACCCCAGAAAGCAGCCTCCCGATGGCCGCGTAACCCCGCCCAGGCCAGCAGCCGAACCCGTCAAGGATTAATGCGGTGCTGCACTAGTGGTACTCGGTCGGCCTTAACGCGTGCTTCCCGGTGACTGGGCGCTACCTGCGCCCGATCCGGCCCGCCGGGCCGGACGGCTGGCGCGCCGCAGGCGCGCCCTTGATGGATAGTAAAGAAAGTCTTCACAGGCAAGGCACTTCCCTAGTGTCAGGCTCCGCTTGATATGCGACACCGTGGCTTCACTTGATGCGCGACACTCCCGCAATGCTTCGGGAGCTGAACGTGGCCGGGCAGAGATACCGGGCTTGATGGTTGATCTGGCCTGGCTCAGAACTCGTTCCTGAGCTTGTCGGCTTCGCTTCTCAGTTCACGGAGCCGCTGGTAGGCGGGCCGCTCGCGGATGCGGTCCAGGGACCACCGGATGGCCCCCGGGCGGGTGGCCGCGGTTCCCGCCATGATCAGCGTGTCCAGCGTTTCCAGGCCAGCCGGTCCCAGCCGGGTCAGCTCCCGGGTGGTCTCGCCGCGCTCCCACTCCTGGATGTCCGACAGCCGCTCCCCGACGAGATTGCTTACGCGGGGCCCGTGGCCGTCGCGGGTGACGGGGTTAGGGTTGCTGAACGTGTACTCGACCAGCCTGATCTCCGGGAGCTTTTCGGCCAGGTAGCCCGCGAACTGCTCGCCCGTCGTCTCCCCGGCCAGCAGGAATGCCGTCAGGGTCGGCTCGTAATCCTGCGGCCCGTCCGCGTCGAGCAGCACCCGGACCCACAGGTCCCCCGGCCCGATTTCCGGGTCGTCGCCGTATTGCAGCAGCACGGCCTGCCGCACCGCGGTGCCGGGGAAGCGCGCCCGCGCCTCCTGGTCAATCTCACGCTCGATCACATCCAGCACGTCACGGTCCATGACCTCGGCGTCGCCTCTCAGTTCACCGAGCCGCCGGTACGCTGGCCCCTCGCGGACGCGGTCAACGGCCCACCGGATGGCCTCCGCGCGGGTGGCCGCGATTCCCGCCATGATCAGCGTGTCCACCGTCTCCAGGCCAGCCGGTCCCAGCGCGGCCAGCACAAACGTCGCCTCACCATGCTCCCACTCGCTGATGTCCGACAGCCGCTGCGCGACGGGATAGCCGCACCGGGGTCCATCGCCGTCGAAGGCGACGGGGTTGTTGCCGAACACGTACTCAACCGCCATGATCTCCCGGAGCTTTGCCGCCAGGTAGCCCCGGAACTGCCCGATCGCCGTCTCGTTGGCCTGCTGGAATGCCGTCATGGGCGGCCCCCAGTCGGCCCCCGGCCCGTCCGGCTCGTCGAGCAGCATCCGGACCCACAGGTCCCCCGGCTCGATTAGCGGGTCGTCGCCGTATTGCAGCAGCACAGCCTGCCGCACCTCGGTGCCGGGGAACCGCGCCCGTGCCTCCTGGTCAATCTCACGCTCGATCACATCCAGCACATCGCGGTCCATCCCGGCCTCCCTCAGCGCCCAGGAATCTGAGGGTAATTCCGCAGCCTCCTCCCCCGCGAGGCAATATTCACGCTGCCCCGCAGCGCGAGGGCGCCCCAGGCGCGGACACCCGCCGGGTGCTCATCGACGCCTTGCGCTCACCGGCTTCGCCCAGCCGGTAACAGCGCAGCCCGCCGTAACGAGATCATCGGCCGATATGTCGCGTCAAGTGGAGCTAGTTAGGCAAAGGCACTACCCTGTCTGCCCTGTCACGGCTATGAGCGGTCCGGCCAGTCGAACCTTGCCCAGATGGTGCGGGTGGTGTGATCGCCCCCGATGCCCCAGTCGGTAGCGAGGACGTGGACGATATCGAGCCCAAGATGCCCTGTGGTGTCACGCATCCCTGGGCTCGTGGGACCACCCTCGTCCTCGACTTCGATCCAGGCGTAGTCACCAGGGCTGATCTTGGCCCGGACGGTGAAGGTGCCGCCAGGCAGCCGGGAGCGGCTGTGCGTGGCGGCGTTGGCCGCGAGTTCGGAGGCGCAGAGGATCACATCGTCTGCCATGGGGCACTCGTGGAGTACTGCGCGCAGGTCGGCGCGGACGATGCGGATGTGCTCGCTGGTGCCGGGGTAGGTGACGCTGGTGGCCAGTGCGAGTGCTCTGGGTGCTGGCATGTGCATCAGTCCTCGCTGGTTGCGCCCGGTCACGGCCTGCCGACTGAGCGTACTTTGAATCCGTGAGCCGTACAATAAGTACGTGAGACTTCGTGTACTTGCCCGGCACAAAGAGTGCGAACATGGCGTCACGCGACCTGGAGGGAAATGATGTTCGGTCTGTGCGTGCGCTTCACGTGCAAAGACGAGGCCAGCGCCGAGGCTTACGACCGGCTGGTCGCCGAGACCATCGAAGCCATCAAAACCGGCGAGCCCGGGACGCTGGTGTATGCCTCCCACCTGGTGGAGGGTCAGCCGCTGCAGCGGATCTTCTATGAGCTTTACAGGGACAAGGCGGCGTTTGAGGCGCACGAGGCGGCTCCGCATACCCGCCGCTACCTCGAACAGCGGGGTCAGTACCTGGCCAGCACCGAGGTTGACTGGCTGACCCTGCAGACCGGTAAGGGCACTGGCGGTTGAACACGCCCGGCTATCAGCAGGCACTCGGGCGGAAGATCGCCGCCGAGCGGCGCCGCCGGGGCTTGTCCCAGCCCGAGCTGGCCCGGATGATCGACCGGTCGGTGGCCTGGGTCTCCCAGGTCGAGCGCGGCGTGCGCAAGGTGGACCGGATGTCGGTGCTGGAAACCCTCGCCGCTGCACTCGATGTCCCGCTGGCCGAGCTCGCCGCCGAGGCACCCGTGGTCGCCGCGGTGACCGAGGAACCACCAGACGCCCGCGGCTTGCGCCTGGTGCTGTCCGGCGCCCATGCCCTGCGCGCCATGCTCAACGGCCGCCGCCCGCCCGCACTCGCCACCCTCCGCAGCAAAGCCCGCCAGGCCTGGGACCTGACCCACGCCGGGCGTTACACCGACCTGACCGCTTTGCTCCGTAGTCTGATCCCCGACCTGGAAACCGCCGCCCGGACAGTCCGTCAGCCCCAGCGGGCCGAAGTGAGCGAACTGCTGGCCACCACCTACCAGGCGTGCTCAGCCGCGCTGGCCAAGCTCGGCGAACCCGAAGCCGCCTGGATCGCCGCCGACCGCGCTATGGCCGCCGCCGAACGGGCAGACAACCCAATGCTCGTCGCCGCCGGCGCGTTCCGGCTGGTGTTCGTGTTCTTGGCCGCCCGCCACTACGACCAAGCGGCAGAGACTGCTCGCACCGCCGCCGACGCCCTACAGCCGCTGGCCGACCAAGGTGATCCGCAGGCCATGTCGCTGTGGGGCGCCCTGACCTTGCAGCGCGCCGTGACCGCCTCCCGTGTCAACGACCCGGACACCGCCTATGGCCACCTGGAGCGGGCCAGGCAGATCGCCGAACGGCTCGGTGAGGGACGCAACGACTACAACACCGAGTTCGGCCCGGCCAACGTGGCCTTGTATGAGATCGCGGTCGCGGTCGAACTCGGAGACGCGGGCCGCGCCCTGCGCACCGCCGCCACCGTCGACACGAGCGGCCTGTCCGCCGAGCGGCGAGCCCGGATGCTCATCGACGTTGCCCGCGCCCACGCCCAGCGCCGCCAGGTCGGCGAGGCGGTCGCCGCGTTGCGCCAAGCCGAGGACATCACTCCCGAGCAGGTCCTCATCCATGATCTGGTGCGCCAGCTCGTCTCCGACTTGCTCACCATGCAAGACCCGCCATCAAGCGAGCTACGCGGCCTTGCCGCGCGTCTACCCGCCACCAAGTTGCCAAGTTAATACTTTTAGTACGTGTAACAGATCTATGATGCGGATAGTATCAGGCACGGGGTAGCATCCCCGAGCAGACAGACCCTCGCGCAGCGAGGGATGACCGTGAAGTGCCGGGCTGGTGAGTTCACTGGGTGCCCGGGTCACGGTGCCAACGCCACACACCCAATGCACCGCCTGAGCGGCAGGCGACTCTGGCCAGGCCAGATGCGGCATAGCACCGCTGATCAGTGAACCCGATACTTTCTGCGCCTGGCTGGGGCTTGCCTCCGCTCGTCCACCACCGCCCGCAAGGGCCCGACGAGAGGAGTACTGCCTTTGTCCACTGCCCCCGTCCCTGCGAGCACCACCCGGTATCCGGGCGGGTGCCTGCAACCGGTTCTATTGCGTGGCCGCGTCGACCACATCGACGGGGCTACCGGGGAACTGCTGCACCGCTACAGCACTGTCCATGAGCCCGGCGGGGCCTTACCCATCGCGTGCAAGACTCGCCGCGCCTCCCAGTGTCCGCCCTGTGCCGAGGTCTACCGGGCTGACACCTACCAGCTCATCCGCGCCGGGCTAAGCGGCGGCAAAGGCATTCCCGACACCGTCGCCACCCATCCGTGCGTGTTCACCACGCTGACCGCGCCATCGTTCGGCCCTGTCCACGTCCACCGCGAGAAAGACGGCCGAATCCTCCGCTGCCGTCCCCGCCGGCATAGCCGCATCTGTCCCCACGGGCGCCGCATGTCCTGCGCCACCAGACACAGCCGGGACGACATCCTGCTCGGTGAGCCGCTGTGCTCCGACTGCTACGACTCGTCCGGCTCCGTACTGTTCAATGCCCGCGCCCCCGAACTGTGGCGCCGCTTCGCCATCACGCTGCGCCGCACTCTGGCCCGCCAGACGGGGCTCACCAACAAGGCACTCGCCGCCCAGGTCCGGGTCTCATACGCCAAGGTCGCCGAATACCAGCGGCGCGGCGTCGTCCACTTCCACGCCATCATCCGGCTCGATGGCCCCACCGGGCCGACGACGGCCCCGCCCGCCTGGGCGACCCTTGTCCTGCTCACCGCCGCCATCGACCAGGCCGCCCGCACCGTCCACCTGGATATCCCGGCCGCCCCTGGCCTCCCGGCCCGGACGTTGGTATGGGGACGTGAACTCGACATCCGCCCAGTCGCCACCACCGGGGAACTGGCCGACAGCCAGGTCGCCGCGTACGTCGCCAAGTACGCCACCAAGGCCGCCGAATGCACCGGCACCCTCGACCGCCGCGTCACCCCCGCTGACCAGCTCGCTGACCTTCCCATCCGCGATCACGCCCGCCGCCTCATCGCCGAATGCCTCCGCCTCAGCAAGCTCCCTGGCTTGGCAGACCTGCGGCTTGCGGCCTGGGCGCACATGCTCGGCTTCCGTGGCCACTTCTCGACCAAGAGCCGCACCTACTCCATCACCCTCGGTGCCCTGCGCGCCGACCGCGCCGCCCACCAACGCGAACAAGCCATAGCCGCCGGGCTCATGCCCGACCTTGCGCCGGACAGCACACTCGTCCTCGCTCAATGGCATTTCGCCGGGCGAGGTCAGCCACTCACTACTCCGCCCGACCCACCGAACCCGCCAGCCGGAGATCAGCGCGACGGCTCGCACCGGGAGGGAGTGGACGACGTTGCTTGATAACGACCGGCTTCTCACCGTCGCCCAGGCCGCCGAGCTTCTTGGCACGTCCGAGCGCTTTCCGCGGCGGCTCATCGCTGAGCGGCGGATCCGATTCGTCCGTCTGGGCGAGGACGGCAAGCGAGGCCACGTCCGCATTCCCGAGTCCGCGCTGCGCGAGTTCATCGCGGCCGGGCTTGTCGAGCCCATGACCACACCGCACCCAAGGAGGGCCGCCTGATGTCTAACAAGGAAGGACACCGGCGGTTCGGCAACGTTCGCAAGCTGCCGTCCGGCCGGTACCAGGTCCGCTATCCCGGCCCAGATAGACGCCTGCGCAGCCACCCGCAGACCTTTGACCGCAAGAGCGACGCCGAGCGGGCCTTGTCGGTCATCGAAGCCCAGATGATCGCGGGTGAGTGGACGGACCCAAAACGCGGCAAGGCCAAACTCGGCGACTATGCGCGGGACTGGATCACGCAGCGGCCCGGCTTGCGGATACGCACGATTGACTTCTACCGCTGGCTACTCGCGAAGCACATTGACCCGTACCTGGGCGATGTGCCCATTGGAAAGCTGAGCACGCAAATCATCCGCGAATGGCGGTCCAGTCTCGTGGCTCAGGGGGTGTCGGCGACGACGACGGCCAAGGCATACCGGCTCCTGCGCGCAGTGCTGACGACCGCCGTCGAAGAGGACAAGATTCTCCCGCGCAATCCCTGCCGCATCCGGGGAGCCGGAAGCGAGCAAGCTCCCGAGCGCCCAGTCCTGACCGTCGCCCAGGTCTTCGAGCTGGCCGAAATGGTCGGCCGCCGTCCGGTCGGAAATGTTCGCCAGCTCGCGGGCGGTGGCTACCGCCTCCGGTTCCAGCGGAACGGCGAGATGCGCACTGCCCCAGAGATCTACCGGACCAGGGCCGATGCCGAGCAGGCGTTGTGGGCGATGACCCTCGACGGCCGGGCCGACTGCAACCATGACCGGCGCTACCGGGCTCTGGTACTGCTGGCCACCTTCGCCAGCCTGCGATGGGGCGAGGCAGTAGCGCTCCGTCGCTGCGACATCGACCTGGACGCAGGAACGGTGCGGGTGCGGGCCTCCTACGCGGAACGGTCCACGGGTGAACTCATCCTCGGCCCACCCAAGTCCAAGGCCGGTCGCCGCATCGTAGGAATCCCCCGCGTGATCCTCCCGGACCTGCGCCACCACCTCGCGATCTTCGTTAAGCCCGACCCCGGCGCGCTCGCCTTCCCCGGAGCCAAAGGCGGCCTATTGCGCCGGGGCAACTTCAACCGCTCCGCGGCCTGGGCGCAGGCGGTCGCCGCGATCGGCGCAGAGGGCCTGCACTTCCATGACCTACGCCACACAGGAAACACATTCGCGGCGGCCAGCGGGGCGGGCCTACGCGACCTGATGGCCCGGATGGGCCACGACAGCGAACGCGCCGCGCTCATATACCAGCACGAGGCACGCGGCGCCGACACCGCCATCACGAACGCAATCGACGCCCACGTCGACGCCCAGCGAGCCCGGGACGACGGCAACGATGACGGCCTGCCCGGCACTCTGATCCCCGCAGGCTAATGGCACGTTAATGGCACGAGGCGCCCAAACGCCCTAGAAACGATCAAGGCCCAGGCGAGAGACACCGTCTCTGACCTGGGCCTTCACATCGGAGCGGGTGACGAGAATCGAACTCGCACTATCAGCTTGGGAAGCTGACGTTCTGCCATTGAACTACACCCGCGCGGCCGGCCGACCGTCGCCAGAACCTTATACACCGGCCCCGCGCTCGGCTCGCCCCGCCATGTTACCGGAACCGCACCGTCAGCGCCCGTCAGCCACAGCGCAGCCAGCACCGCCAGCAGCGGCTGAGAGCCGCCCGCACCGCCGAGACCCGGACGCTGGGCGACCCGGACGCTGAGACCCAGACGGTGAGACCGGACGGTGAGACCCAGACAGTGAGACCCGGACGCTGAAAGGTGCTGGCTAGCGAGCCTGTGGCCGCAATCTGCGCAGGACGTCGTCCCGCTCAGCGATGGCCGCGCGCAGCGCGTCCCGTTCGGCCTCGAGTTCTCTGACCCGCTCCTCCAGCTGCAGGACTCGGCGGATCGCGTTCAGGGTCATCCCCTCGCCCGCCAGATGTGTGACATACCGGACAATCGTGATCTCGCGCCGCGTGTAACGGCGCTGGCCGCCCGACGACCGAGATGGGCGCACCACGCTGAACTCATCGAGCCGCCGCAGGAAGGCCTGCTGGATCTCCAGCATCTGCGAGACCTGCCCGACCGTATAGAGCGGCAGGTCCTCATCATCGAGTGGCAATAGTGACACGGCTCGCTCCCGGGATGGTGCCGGGCCCGGACGGGGCACATGGTAACCCGCCGGGCCCGGACAGCCTATCGCCGCCTTAAGCGCTGATCTGCGCCCCGGCTCGTCAGGCGCCGATCTCCGCCTTGGGCGCCGTGGTGATCTCGACCTTGCGCGGCAGGGCCTTCTCGGTCAGCGGCACGCGCACGCTCAGGACGCCGTCAGCGTACCCGGCCTCGATCTTGTCGGCGTCAACCGTGTCGGGCAGGTAGACGCGCCGGGTGAACGTGCCCATCAGCCGCTCGCGAATGTACGGCTTCTCGCCCTCGGCGTACTCCTCCTCGCGCTTGGCGCTGACGGTCAGCACGCCGCGGTCCACGGTGACCTCGGTGCTCTCCGGGGCAATACCCGGGAGATCGAAGCGGAGTTGGATGTCCTTCTCGCCGCGGATGACGTCCATCCGCATGGCCGGCCGGCCGACGGCCGTCGTCCCGAACGCCCGCTGCGCGATCCGGTCGAACTCCTGCATGAACGGATCGAATGATGTGAGCAACACTGCGATGCACCTCCGGTGAAACCCTGATCTGGTGGTCTAGCTTCTCTAGATCTCTACTATAAATGAACCTACAACTAGAGTTGAAAATTTCCCTGAACGATGTTCAGGTGCCGGTGCCGTGCCGCCCGCCAGCACCGGTCGCGGACAGGCCCGCGTTACCCGGCCACTGCTACTGGGCAGTAACCTTTGTAGTACTTCTCGAGAAGCAAGGGTCAGGCCATGAGCGAACAGGACAGCGCCCAGCATGCCGGGCAGACAACAAAGGTTGCCTCAGCCACCAGCGGACAGACGCACGTCAGCGAGGCCAAGGCCCGCCAGATCGCCGAGGAGGCCCGGCAGACCAGCTGGGAGCTGCCCAGCTTCGGCAAGCAGCTCTTCCTCGGCGACTTCCAGCTCGGCCTGATCCACCCCCACCCGGTCCCCGACGAGGAGTCGGTCAAGCGCGGCGAAGAATTCTGCGCGCGGCTGCGCGAGTTCTGCGAGACCTCCGTCGATGGCGCGGTCATCGAGCGAGACGCCCAGATCCCGGACGAGGTCGTCAAGGGCCTGGCCGAGATGGGCGCCTTCGGGATGAAGATCTCCCCCAGCTACGGCGGCCTCGGACTCACCAACCTCTACTACAACCGCGCCCTGATGATTGTCGGCTCGGTCTCGCCGGTGGTCTCCGCGCTGCTGTCCGCGCACCAGTCGATCGGCGTGCCGCAGCCCATCGCACAGTTCGGTACCGAAGACCAGAAGCAGCAGTACCTGCCCAGGTGCGCCCGCGGCGAGATCAGCGCGTTCCTGCTGACCGAGCCCGACGTCGGCTCCGACCCGGCCCGGCTGAGCACCACGGCCGTCCCGTCCGCCGACGGCAGCGAGTACGTGCTCAACGGCGTCAAGCTCTGGACAACCAACGGCGTGGTCGCCGACCTGCTGGTCGTGATGGCCCTGGTGCCGCCCAGTGAGGGGCATCGCGGCGGAATCACGGCCTTCGTCGTGGAGGGCACCGCCGACGGCATCACCGTCGAGCACCGGAACGCCTTCATGGGCCTGCGCGGCCTGGAGAACGGCGTGACCAGGCTCCATGAGGTACGGGTCCCGGCCAGCAGCCGTATCGGCAAGGAGGGCCAGGGCCTCAAGATCGCCCTGACCACCCTGAACACCGGCCGCTTGTCGCTGCCTGCCAGCTGCGCCGCCGCGGGCAAGGTCGCGCTCAAGGTCTCCAGGGAATGGTCGCGGGAGCGGGTGCAGTGGGGCCGCCCGGTCGGCGAGCATCAGGCGGTCGCCAAGAAGATCGCGTTCATCGCGGCCACGACCTACGCCCTGGAGGCTGTGGTCGAGCTCTCCAGCCAGCTGGCCGACGACAAGCGCCGCGACATCAGGATCGAGGCCGCGATCGCCAAGCTGTACTGCTCGGAGATGGGCTGGAAGATCGTCGACGAGTTCGTCCAGATTCGCGGCGGGCGCGGTTACGAGACCGCCGCCTCACTGGCCGCCCGGGGTGAGCGCGGCGTGCCTGCCGAGCAGATGCAGCGGGACATGCGGATCAACCGGATCTTCGAGGGCTCATCGGAGATCATGCGGCTGTTCATCGCGCGCGAGGCGGTGGACGCGCACCTGGCCGCGGCGGGCGACGTTATCAAGCCCGGTCTTGCGCGCCGCGACAAGGCCCGCGCGGCAGCCAAGGCCGGCGGGTTCTACGCCAAGTGGCTGCCCACGCTGGTGACCGGCGAGGGCCAGAAGCCCAAGGCCTACGGCGACTTCGGCCCGCTCGCGCCGCATCTGCGGTACGTCGAGCGGTCCTGCCGGAAGCTGGCCCGCGCCACGTTCTACGGGATGGCCCGCTGGCAGGGCGGCCTGGAGCGCAGGCAGGGCTTCCTCGGCCGCATCGTCGACATCGGCGCCGAGCTGTATGCGATGAGCGCAGCCTGCGTGCGCGCCGAGATGGATGCGTCGCAGGGCGCCGATGGCGGCCGCGCCCAGAACGGGTTCGAGCTGGCCGACGCGTTCTGCGCGCAGGCCAGGGTGCGCTGCGAGGAGCTCTTCGGCCAGCTATGGAAGAACACCGACTCCGCCGACTCGGCGCTCGCCGGGCGGGTGATGTCGGATCGGTACACCTGGCTGGAAGAGGGCATCATCGACCCGTCCATCCCCGGGCCGTGGGTGTCCGCCGCCGAGCCGGGCCCGTCCAAGCGGGACGACGTCCACCGCCACGTCGGCTGAAACACCCCGAGTCCAGCAAGGAGCGCCCGGAGTCCCGGCGAGGCCCAGCCGCGCCGGGACTCCCGGCCTCAAGCACGGCCACGGTTCCGCTACTTGGCGGCCCACAACGCCGGTTTTCTCAGTCCCACTATTCACTCCACCCTCAGCTGCCCCACCATCACCAGCGCTGGCGCTCACTTATCCATGGCCAGGCGCTTCTGCGATCTACTTGTACCGGATTTGAGTCGAATCATGTCCGGATTTGTCCGTTACGTCCTCAGCAAATCCGGTATAAGTGAGGGCGAGCGCGCCGATCGGTTGACGCTATCGACCTTAAATGGCCTCTCTGTCCGATTTGAGAGTCCGGGTCCGGGCTGCCCGGCGTCCGGGCCCGGGCTTGCCCGGCCGTCCGGGGCCCGGGCTTGCCCGGCCGTCCGGGGCCCGGGCTTGGCGGGCATCCGGGGCCCGGGCTTGGCGGGCAACCCCGGGCGCGTCCTGATCAGCCGATGCGCTCGATGATGGTCGCGTTGGCCTGGCCGCCGCCCTCGCACATTGTCTGCAGGCCGTACCGGCCGCCGGTGCGCTCGAGCTCGTGCAGCAGCTTGGTCATCAGGATCGCGCCGGTCGCGCCGAGCGGGTGGCCGAGGGCGATGGCGCCGCCGTTCGGGTTGGTCTTCTCCAGCGACGCGCCAGTGTCTGCGGACCAGGCGAGCAGCACCGGCGCGAAGGCCTCGTTGACCTCGAAGACATCGATGTCGGTCACGTCCAGGCCGGACTTGGCCAGCGCCTGGTCGGTCGCCGGTATCGGCCCGGTCAGCATGTAAACCGGGTCGGCGCCGATCACGGTCAGCGCGTGGATCCGGGCCCGGGGCGTCAGGCCGTACCGCTGCACGGCGGCCTCGGACGCGACCAGCAGCGCGGCCGCGCCGTCGGAGATCTGGGACGCCGTGGCGGCGGTGAGTTCCCAGCCCTCGCGAAGCGGCTTCAGCTCGGCCATCTTCTCCAGCGAGGTGTCCCGGCGCGGTCCCTCATCGGTGCTCACCCCGTCGACCGGCGGTGATCTCGCGGTCGAACCGGCCCTCATCGATGGCGCGCAGCGCCCTGGTGTGGCTCTCCAGCGCGAATTCCTCCAGCTGCGCCCGCTTGATCCCCCACTTCTCGCAGACCAGCTGCGCCCCGCGGAACTGGGAGATCTCCTGGTCGCCGTACCGGCCCCGCCAGCCATGCCCGAACGGCGGCGGCATCCCCTTCTCCATGCCCAGGGTGACCGTCGAGCCCATCGGGACGATGCTCATGTTCTCGACGCCGGCCGCGACTACGAGATCCTGGGTGCCCGACAGCACCCCCTGGGCGGCGAAGTGCACGGCCTGCTGGGACGACCCGCACTGGCGGTCGATGGTGACGCCCGGCACGTTCTCCGGCAGTCCGGCCGACAGCCAGGCCTGCCGGGCGATGTCGATCGCCTGCGGCCCGATCTGCGAGACGCAGCCCATGATCACGTCATCGACCGCGGCCGGATCGGCTCCGGTCCTGGCGATCAGCTCGGTGAGCACGTGCGCAGCCAGGTCAACGGGGTTCACCGCCGACAGGCCGCCATTGCGCCTGCCGACCGGGGCCCGGACCGCGCCGACGATGTAAGCCTCTGACACGACACCTCCACTGGCACGCCCGTCGACCGGCGCCTGCCCTGCGGCGCAGTCTGCGACGCCGCTGATATCGGCCAGTCAGTCTCGAGGTTACCCCCGCGAGTTCGGTACAACCCATAGGCGCGCCGAGCTCGGTCCATCGGAGAGCTGATTCTGGCCATCCCGGCACGCCACGACAGCTACGATCCGTGATGGGTCAAGGTCAGCGCGTAGGAGGGAGCGCATCGCCGTACCGGGAGAACTGCACGACGGGGTTTGGCGCACGACGGGGTCAGTGCGCCACGCGGAGGTCCCTGCACAGCAAGGGTCCATGACCTCGCCGCTCTCCTGGCGGCACCCGCAAGTACCCCGCGAGTACCAGGGCTACATCGAGACGGCGCTCGCGCTGAAGGATCTCGGCTTCCGGCTTGAGATCAAGCCGCTGGCCAGGCTCGCCCTGGCCGCTCGGTCAGCGCGGGCCACCGAGACAGCGCGGCCCGGCTGGTCGAGGACAGGATCGAGGCGCTGGCCCGGCAGGTTGACATCCTGCGCAGGCTGCGCGAATCGGTGCGGAGCCCCGGCCAGGCGGCTGGCCGCTAGGCGGCAGGCGCCTTCCCGGCGTCCTGGCCTATCTCGAGGAGGAAGACTCCCGGGAGGGCCGGGTGGCCGAAGGCCTGATATTGCTGGGGTTCCTGGCTGTCCTGGTGGCGCTGTTCGTCGTGCGGACCCGGCGTCGCCTGGGCCTCGCCTCGACCGGCAAGACCTGGGCGGTGATCATCGCGGTCTTCGTCGTTTTCGTCCTCGGACTGTGGGCTTCGGCCACGCACTGACCTTGCCGCCCGGCTTCGGCCCGGCCTGACCCGAAGCCTGCGGCCCTGGTCAGCGCCCGTTAGCGCGGTCTGGGCGGTCAGCTGCCGCGGACGCCTTCCTTGATGGGCATCTCGAACCAGACCGCCTTGCCCTCGTTGGTTGGCCGGGATCCCCACCGGGTGGCCAGCTGATCGACGAGGTAAAGACCGCGGCCGCCCTCGTCGGTCTCGCCTGCGGTGCGGATCCTCGGCAGCCGCAGGTCGGCGTCGAAGACCTCGACCCAGACCGAGGCCTTGCCGCGGCGCAACCGCAGGGTGAAGTCCTTGCCCGCGGCGATGGTCATCCGGTCGCTGAACGGGGATCCCGACCAATCCTCGGCGAACTCCGGGATCGCCGTCCCCGATGGCTCGAAGACGAACTCGTGCCGCGGCGTGGCGGAGACCGCCGCGTGCAGCACCACGTTGGTCACGACCTCCGAGACCAGCAGGCAGGTCAGGTCCGCCTGCTCGCTGTCCATGCCCCAGGCCAGGAACGTCTCGTGGGCGGCCTTCCTGGCCTCCGACACCCGGATGGGCTCGGCCGGGAACGTGTAGTCGCAGGTGGCGAGGTTCACCGGGGAGGTGCGCACCACCACGATCGCCATATCGTCGTCGATCTCGCCGGGCACGGCCTCCTCGGCGGCCTGCGCGATATCCTCGACGTCTCCCGACCGGGCCGCGTCCACCGCGTCGCGGAGCATCTGCAGCGCCTCGGCCTCGGTGTAGTGTCCCCGGCCGTCGGAACGATGCCGCCGGTCAGTCAGCCCGTCGGTATAAAGGACCAGCGTGTCGCCCGCGGCCAGCTCGTGCGTCTCCTCGCGGTAGGTCGGGATTCCCGGCATCCCCTTGCCGCGGACGCCCAGCAGCAGGCCCTTGTGCTTGATCTCCATCTGGGCAACGCCGCCCTCGGTGATCAGCAGCGGCGCGTCGTGTCCCGCGTTGGCGAACGACAACTGGCGTGACCACGCGTCGTAGACGAGGTAGGTACAGCTGACGATGGGCGGGTCGGCCGCCGGCGCGCCGGGCTGATCCGCCGCGGGCGCCAGCATCCGGCACCAGTCGTCCAGCCTGCGCAGGATCTCTGCGGGCGGCTTGTCGTCCTGGGCGAAGGCCCGCAGCGCCGCCCGCAGCTGGCCCATGATCGCGGCGGCCCGGGCGCCGCGGCCCTCCACGTCGCCGATGACGATGCCCACCCGGCCCGCGGACAGCGGGATGATGTCGTACCAGTCGCCGCCCACCTGCGTCTGGATCCCCTGGCCGTGCGTCTCGAGCGGCTTGGCGGGCACGTACTTGTAAGCGACCTCGAGGCCATCGAGGACGGGCGGCGCCTGCGGCAGCAAGCTGGTCTGGAAGGCCAGCGCGGTGCGGCGCTCCTCCTCGAAGAGCATCGCGTTGTCGATAGCGATCGCGATCCGGCTCGCGATCGCGCCGAGGAAATCACGGTCGTCGGCCCCGTAGTGGCGGTCCTCGCGATCAGTCAGCAGGGACAGCGCCAGGCTCATCACCCCGAGCAACTCGCCCCGGGCGATCAGCGGTGCCGCCACCACCGAGGTGAGGCCGATGTCGTCGCTGGCCTGCAGGCTCGCCACGCTGGGCGCCGGGAACTGGTCCTCGGCCAGGTCCGCCACCACGATCGTCTCCATGCGGCTCATCGCCTGCTCGCAGAAGTGCCCCTCCGGGTAGCGGATCTGCTCGCCCACCATCGCCCAGGTGCCCGGGGCCGGCGTCCAGCCGCCGGAATGCCGCTGGGCCCGGCGGATCAGCTTCTCGCCCTGGTACAGGTCGATGAAGCAGTGATCGGCGAACTGCGGCACCAGCGTCTCAGCGACATGCCGCAAGGTGGTGTCCAGTTCCAGCGAGCGGGCCAGCCGCTCGCCGATGCGCTCCAGCAGGCCGATCCGGTCCCGGGCCCGCTGGCTGCCATGGCGGGCCGCCTCGCGGGCCATGATCATGACCCCGGTGATCCCCTGAGCGGGCTGGCGCAACGGCACCGCCTGCGCGCGGACGAATACCCGGGAGCCGTCCGCCCGGGTGCTGACGAACGTCCCCTCCCAGGTCCTGCCGCGCAGCACCTGCTGAATGAGCTCGCCGGTCCGCCGCGCGTCCCCTTCCTCGAAACCGAGAGAATGCAAGGAACGTCCGGTGAGCTGATCGGCGGGCTCGGGAAAGCCGAACAGCCGGACTGCGAATGAATTGGCATAACGCAGATCCCCGCGGCCATCGGTCACTACGACGGCCGTCTCGACCTGCTCGAGAACGTCGTCGGGCGCTAGCACTGGCTCACCCGCGGTCTCGCCGGTCCTGGTAACCGGCATTGCTCCTGACCAGCAGCGCTGACGCGATCGATTCCGAACGCGCCATTATGATCTCGTGACGAAAACGTGTGCGGCGACCCGGCGGGGCAGTTCCGCCGCGGCACCCCCGGCCCTGTTCTCACACCTCACCCGTACACCGTCGTCGCTGGCTGTGAGTTCGACCTCGCAGCCGGGCTGAATCCCGATATTCTTGAGTTTAAGCATTAGATCCGCATCGCTTTGGACTTGTTCGCTGATCCGGCGGATTATCACCTGCTGAGGGCCAGCCGTGGCGATCATTGTCATGGCCACGCCGCCGTCCTGCGCGGCGGCATCCGCACGGTGACTGGCGTCAGCAGGGACGCCAAGCTCGTCAAGACCGGGAATGGTATTGCCGTGCGGGCAGCGGACCGGGTAGTCGAGAATCTCGACCAGCCGGCGCTCCACGCTGTCGGACATGACGTGCTCCCAGCGGCAGGCCTCGATGTGCACGTCCTCCCACGGCAGCCCGATCACCCCGACCAGCAGGCATTCCGCCAGCCGGTGCTTGCGCATGACGCGGGTGGCCAGCATGCGGCCGCTGTCGGTCAGCGATAGCTGGCGGTCCTCGACCCGCAGCAGCCCGTCGCGCTCCATCCGGGCTACCGTCTGGCTCACCGTCGGGACAGTCTGCGACAGCCGCTCGGCAATGCGGGCACGCAGCGGGACGATACCTTCCTCTTCAAGTTCGAAAACCGTGCGAAGGTACATCTCCGTCGTGTCGATCAGCCCGTGCGCCGTCAAGTGGGCCATCACCTCCACAGGCGATGCTATGTGCGATGGTAGCCCGGCCGGACCGGAAGATCCGGGATGCTCAGGGCGCCAGCCGCTCCCGCACCCAGCGCCCGCCGACGCTGCGGTACCTCAGCCGGTCGTGCAGCCTGTTCACCCGGCCCTGCCAGAACTCGCACACCTCAGGCACCAGCTGGTAACCGCCCCAGAATTCCGGCATCGGCACCTCGGTGCCCGCCGGCCAGCGCGCTTCCAGTTCCGCGTAGCGGCTCTCGAGCACGTCCCTGGAGCCGATCACGGATGACTGCCTGCTGGCCCACGCCCCGAGCTGTGATCCGCGCGGACGGGACCTGAAGTAGGGCTCGCTCTGCTGCATGGTCAGCGCCCGGACGCTGCCCTCGACGATGACCTGCCGGTGCATCTGGTACCAGGGGAAGCACACACTGGCCCGGGGCACCTCAGCCAGGTCGGTGCCCTTGCGGGACGTCCGGTTCGTGTAGAACGTGAAGCCATCGGAGCCGTAGTCCTTGAGCAGCACGGTCCTGGCCCGGGGCTGGCCGCTGGCCGAGACCGTCGCGAGCACCATGGCGATGGGCTCGGCCAGGCCCGCGGCGGTCGCGTCCTTGAGCCAGCGGTCGAACTGGACCAGCGGGTCGTGGTCAGCCGTCAGCTCGTCGAAGCTCAGCGTGGCCGGATCGGGCTGGTCGGTGGCTGGGCCGGTCGCATCCACGGAACTGATCCTCACACACTGGCCCCCGCACTGATCACTCCGGGCGGCCGGAGGTCAGGCCAGCGGGCTCGCGGCGGCACGGGCGGCCCGCGGAGGCCGGGCCAGCGGGCTCGCGGCGGCACGGGCGGCCCGCGTAGGCCGGGCCAGCGGGCTCGCGGCGGCGCGGGCGGCCCGCGGAGGCCGGGCCAGCGGGAGCACCGGGCCACGGAGACGCGAGCACCGGGCCACGGGGCACGGGCGGCCCGGGGAGGCGGGCCAGCGCGAGCCGGGTCCGCAACGGGCAGCCAGCCTCGCGGTACGGGGATACGCGCGGTTGAATAGAGCGGCTGGTGCCATCGCCTGCCCGCCGACCAGCCCGCCGCTGGCCAAGCAACGGAGGATCCTGCATGTCCGACTTCATTCCTGGCCTGGAGGGCGTCGTCGCGTTCGAGACCGAGATCGCCGAGCCCGACAAGGAAGGCGGCTCGCTCCGCTACCGGGGCGTGAACATCGAGGAACTGGTCGGCCGCGTCAGCTACGGGCCGGTATGGGGCCTGCTCGTCGACAACACGTTCAGGCCCGGCCTGCCGCCTGCCGAGCCGTTCCCGATCCCGGTGCATTCCGGAGACATCCGGGTGGACGTGCAGAGCGCGCTGGCCATGCTCGCGCCCGCCTACGGCATGCGCCAGCTGCTCGACATCAGCGACGAGCAGGCCCGGGATGACCTGGCCCGGGCCTCGGTGATGGCGCTGTCCTTCGTCGCCCAGGCAGCGCGGGGGCTTGGCCTGCCGATGGTTCCGCAGCACCGGGTCGACCAGGCGAGGTCCATCACCGAGCGATTCATGATCCGGTGGCGCGGCGAGCCCGACCCGCGGCACGTCAAGGCCATTGACGCCTACTGGGTTTCGGCGGCTGAGCACGGCATGAACGCCTCCACGTTCACCGCCCGGGTGATCGCCTCGACGGGCGCTGATGTGGCCGCGGCGCTGTCCGGCGCGGTGGGCGCGATGTCGGGGCCGCTGCACGGCGGCGCCCCGGCCCGGGTGCTGCACATGGTCGAGGAGGTCGAGCGCACCGGCAATGCCGAGATGTACGTCAAGACAGCGCTGGATCGCGGCGACCGGCTGATGGGCTTCGGCCACCGGGTGTACCGGGCCGAGGATCCGCGGGCCCGGGTGCTGCGCCGGACCGCCCGGGAACTCGGCGCGCCCCGGTACGAGGTCGCGGCGGCGCTGGAGAACGCGGCACTGACCGAGTTGCGGGCGCGCCGGCCAGACCGGGTGCTCGCCACCAACGTGGAGTTCTGGGCGGCGATCATGCTGGACTTCGCCGAGGTGCCGCCGCACATGTTCACGTCCATGTTCACCTGCGCAAGAACGGCCGGCTGGGCGGCCCACATCCTGGAGCAGAAGCGCACAGCGCGCCTGATCAGGCCTAGCGCACGGTACGTTGGGCCGAAGTCACGCGCCGTGCGCGACGTTCCTGGAGCCTCGGAGGTGCTTGACCGCGATGTCTGACCCGGAACCGGAGATCGTGATCCCGGAAAGCCTGCTGCCGGCCGACGGCCGGTTCGGCTGCGGTCCATCCAAGATCCGGCCCGAGCAGTTGGAGCATCTGGCTGGCCCGGGCGCGGGTTATCTCGGGACCTCGCACCGGCAGGCCCCGGTCCGATCCGTGGTGCGCAGGATCCGCGACGGGATGGCGGAGATCTTCGGGCTGCCCGACGACTTCGAGGTGGTCCTCGGCAACGGCGGGACGACGGCGTTCTGGGAGGTTGCGGCGTTCTGCCTGGTCGATCGCCAGGCGCAGCACTGCTCGTTCGGCGAGTTCTCCTCGAAGTTCGCCAAGGCCACCGCCGCGGCGCCCTGGCTGGAGGCGCCGATGGTGATCGAGTCGCCGCCCGGCAGCCACCCGGAGCCGCGGGCCGAGCCAGGCATCGACTGCTACGGCCTGACGCACAACGAGACGTCGACCGGGGTGGCGATGCCGATCCGCCGGATCAGCGGGGCGGACCCGGACGCGCTGGTGCTGGTGGACGCCACCAGTGGCGCAGGCGGGCTGCCGGTGTCGGCCGATGAATTCGACGCGTACTATTTCGCGCCCCAGAAGTGCTTCGGCTCCGACGGAGGGCTATGGATCGCGCTGCTCTCCCCGGCGGCACTGGCCCGGACGGCGCGAGTCACCGCGAGCAACCGTTACATCCCTGAATTTCTCTCGCTGCAGGTAGCCATCGACAACTCACGGCTCCAGCAGACCTACAACACCCCGGCCGTGGCGACGTTGCTGCTGCTGGCCGACCAGGTGGATTGGATACTCGATCAGGGCGGCCTGGAGTGGGCCATCAAGCGGACCGCGGAATCGTCGTCGATCCTGTACAGCTGGGCCGAGCGGGTGCCGTTCGCCACCCCGTTCGTGGCCGACCCGCAGCAGCGATCGCAGGTGGTGGGCACGATCGACTTCGCCGACTCCATCGACGCCGCGGCGCTGTCCGCGACGCTGCGCCGCAACGGGATCGTGGACACCGACTCCTACCGGAAACTGGGCCGCAACCAGCTGCGGATCGGGATGTTCCCCGCCGTGGATCCGGCCGACGTGCAGGCCCTGACCGCCTGCATCGACTACGTGATCGAACGCAGCTAGTCGCCCCGGTCCTGCGGCCAGCCAGCGGCAACCCAGCGGCGCGCCTCAGCAGCGCGCCTCAGCAGCGCGCGCCTCAGCAGCCTGCCGGAACGGCGCGCCTCCGCGGCGTGCCGGAACGGCGCGCCTGGGCAGCGGTACACCTCAGCAGCCTGCAGGGCGGAGCGGCGCGCCTCAGCAGCGCGCGCCTCAGCAGCCTGCCGGAACGGCGCGCCTGAGCAGCGGTACGCCTCAGTAGCCTGCAGGCCGGATCCCAAATAGGACAGATGGAACTTCAGGGCGGATACTATCGCCACTTTGCAAGATCATCAGCACTTGTACCGGATTTGATGACCACAATATAGGGCATAACGACCAGTAAAGTGACTCAAATCCGGTACAAGTGTCGCTGCGGCAGTGTCTAGCCGGGCGGGCCGCGCGGGTTATTATCTGGAATGCCCGATTTCTGCCCTGTCGGTGGCGGCCCGTAGGCTCGCCTGCATGACTACGGAGCGGGTCGAGCCGCCGCGGACGGCGGGCGAGCGGGAGATGCTGGAGAGCTGGCTGGACTTCCACCGGGCTACGCTGGCCTGGAAATGCGAGGGCCTGACCGACGAGCAGCTGCGCGAGCAGTCGGCGCCACCGTCGAACTTGTCCCTGCTCGGCCTGGTCCGGCACATGGCCGAGACCGAACGGGGCTGGTTCCGGCAGATGCTGACTGGCGAGGATGTGCCCGACCTGTACGTCACCCCGCAGGACCCGGACGCGGAATTCACCGGCGCCGCCACCGCTGACGTGGCGGCGAGCTTTGGCGACTGGCGTTCTGAGTGCGAGCTGGCCCGCCAGGCGGTGGCGGCGGTGCCATCGCTGGACATGCTGGCCGCCCGGCCGACCCGGCTGGGCGCAGCCTCCCTGCGCTGGATCATGGTGCACATGATCGAGGAGTACGCGCGCCACAATGGCCACGCCGACCTGCTGCGCGAGCGCATCGACGGCGCAACCGGCGACTAGCCGTGGCGACCAGCCGCGGACAGCGTCCAGCCGCGGAAGGCGGGCGCGGGCCGGCGACTCCGCGGAAGGCGGGCGCGGGGCGGCGACTCCGCGGAAGGCGGGCGCGGGGGGGGGGGCGGGCGCGGGCGGCGACCAGCCGCGGGCGGCGGGAGCCGTCGGCGGGCGGGGCTAGCAGCGCAGCGGCCAGCTGGCCACCGTCTGATAGCGCGGCTTGTCGTGCAGTCGGCTGCGGATGAGGTGGATCTGCGTGGCGGTCCACTCGGTGCCGGAGAAATCGTCGAGCGCGGCGACCAGGGGACGCAGGTCGGCCGGGACCCTGCTGCGGGCCAGGGTCAGGTGCGCGCTGAACCGCCTGCCCTCATCGGGCGGGGGCGCGCCCGCGCGGCGGGCACCCGCGGCGACCGACGCGGCCAGCCGGGACAGGCTGCCCTGGTCGGCCCGTATCCCGGCCCACAGCACCTGGGCCCGGGCCTTCCCGGGGAAGGCGCCCGCCCCCGCGAGCGCCATGGTCTGGGGCGGGTGCCGGTGCGCGGCCCGCTCCAGCCTGGGCTCCAGCGCCATGGCTGCTGACTCGCTGACCTCGCCGAGGAACGCCAGCGTGACATGCCATGTCTCCCGGCTCGCCCAGCGCAGGCCGGGCCAGGCCGGGCGGAGCGGCGCCAGGCGGGTTTCGAGCACGTCGAGGGCCGCATCCGGAGGCGTGACCGCC
The DNA here is from genome assembly GCA_963775745.1 of uncultured Actinomycetota bacterium. Taxonomy (GTDB): domain Bacteria; phylum Actinomycetota; class Actinomycetes; order Streptosporangiales; family Streptosporangiaceae; genus DATBGO01. The sequence goes on along the minus strand of CAVZKE010000024.1, from coordinate 22,089 downwards.
ACGAACAGCCTCATGAGTTCATTCGTAGCAGCAACCGCACCCAGGCCAGGAACGCTCAGGCCAGGAACGCTCAGGCCAGGAACGCTCAGGCCAGGATGCGGGCCAGAGCCGCCGGGCGCAGGTAGCGGCGAACCTGGACGCCGCGGCTACGGGCCACCAGCAGCGCGATCGCGGCGGCCGCCGCCGCGGAGATCACCCCGCCGCAGACCATGCTAATCCGCGGGCCGAACTCCTCGGCCAGCCAGCCGGCCAGTGGCGACCCCAGCGGTGCGCCGCCCAGGAACACGAGCAGGTACAGGCCCATCACCCGGCCCCGCATCTCCGGGCTGGTGGCCAGCTGCGTCGCGGAGTTCGCCGCGGTCGTGAAGGTCAGCAGGACCAGGCCGGTCGGCAGCAGCACGGCGAGGAACGAATAAAAGTCCGGCATCAGACCGGTGAACACCTCGAGCAGTCCGAACCCGAACGCGGTCAGCATCAGCAGGCTCATGCTCGGCAGGCTGCGCCGGGCCGCGAGCAGCGCGCCGCCGAGTGCCCCGGTGGCGAACACGGCGGAGGCGATGCCGAAGGCGCCCGCGCCGGTACCGAACACCTGCCGGGACATCAGCGCGGTGGTGACCTGGAAGTTCATGCCGAACGTGGCCACGAAGAATACCAGCGCCAGCAGCATCAGCAGATCCGGGCGATCCCGCACGTAGCTCATCGCCTCGCGCAGCTGGCCCTGGGCCCGGTGCACCCGCTCGGCCGGGTACAGGTCGGCGGGCCGCATCAGCTTCAGGCTCACCAGCACCGCGCCGTAGGACGCCGCGTTCACCAGGAACGCGGCCGGGGTCCCGAGCATGCTGATCACCAGGCCGGCCACGGCTGGCCCCGCGATCCTGGCCAGGTTGAAGACCGCGCTGTTCAGCGCGATGGCGTTGGCCATCCCGTTGCGCCCTACCATCTCCGCCACGAACGTCTGCCTGGTCGGGTTGTCCACGACGGTAATCAGGCCGAGGGCGAAGGCGAGGATGTACACCTGCCAGATCTGGACGCTGCCGGTCAGTGCGAGCACGCCGAGGAGCAGCGCCAGGCCGCCCATCAGTGCCTGGGTGACCATCAGCAGCAGACGCCTGGAGTACCGGTCGGCGAAGGCGCCGCCCCACAAGCTGAACAGGAGCAGCGGCAGGAACTGCAGTCCGGTGGTGATGCCGAGCGCGGCACCGCTGCCGTGTGTCAGTTCCAGCACCAGCCAGTCCTGGGCCACGCGCTGCATCCAGGTACCGGTGTTGGAGATGACCTGCCCGGTCGCGAAGAGCCGGTAGTTCCTGGTGTGCAGTGACTGGAAGGTGCGGTGACTGGTCAGGACTGGCTGAGCTTCTCCAGGATTGGGGCGGCCGCTCGCAGCGTCGCCCGCTCCTGCAGGGTCAGCTCCCGCAGCCGCCGGGCCAGCCATGCTTCCCTGAGCCTTCGGGCCTGATACACCAGTTCCCGGCCGCCGTCCGTCACGGTGAGGACCACCTGGCGCCGGTCGGTTGAGTGCGGCGCCCGGCGAACCAGGTTGCGTTCTTCCAGGACGGTGATGACCCTGGTCATGGAGGGCGGCTGCACCTTCTCGTGCTCGGCGAGCTCGCCCGGGGTCATCGGGCCGTGGTTCACCAGGGTGGCCAGGGCCCCGAGCTGCGTGTCGGAGAGATCGGGCTGCAACCCGAGCGCGATGCGCTCGGCCCGGAGCCGACGCGCCAGCCGGCTGACCGAGATCCGCAGCGCGGTGGCCAGTCCGGCATCCGACCTGGGCTGGGGAGTCGTCATGTTCTTTAGCCTGAGTCATTACTCTTGCTAACAGTAGTCGGAGCTTGGAGATTCCGTCCAGCCATTAGCGAAGCGAGCGGGAACGCGGGCGTCGCGGACCCGGTCCAAGTACACCATGCGCGGCCCGGCCAGCTACGGTGGTTGAGGTGAGCAGCATCCGCCGTCCGGCCCCGCCACCGCTGGAGGGCAACGACCAGCTCATCACCGCAGTCATCACCGCGGCCTGGGCGGTGGCCTTCATCGTCTTGCTGGCCGTGCGGACCGAGTTGCCGCCCGGTAGCCGCTGGTGGATCTGGACCTGTGCGTTCGGGACCTGTGCCGGGCTATTCGGGCTCTGGTACGTACCCAAGCTCAAGCGCTCACGCGCCCGGATCGCCAAGCGCCGCGCCGAGGCGCGCGGGCGCGACGGATCCTGATCCGGGCCAGGAGGCCTAGCCCGAGTTTCCTAGATAAGTTGATCTTGGCGGACTAAGGCGGGCCTACTGAGCCCTCCGGCAGTGGGCCTGCCTGGGCAAACGGCGTGTTGGTGCTGGCGCCGGCTGACAGAATAGTGTATTACCCATATATGGCATCGATCGTCGGCAAGAAGCGGGGCAACGCGACCTACTACTACCTGGTCGAGTCGGCCCGGGTGAACGGCCAGCCGAGGATCATCTCGCAGGAGTACCTGGGCACCGCCGACGAGCTGGCAGCTGCGATGCGCGGCAAGGGGCTGGGCCTGCCCGCACGCACCCAGCACAAGGACTTCGGCGCGGCCGCAGCTGCCTGGGGGATGCTGGACGACCTGGGCGTGGCCGCCATCATTGACGAGGTGACCGGGCCCCCGCAGTCTCACGCCGGGGCCTCGGTCGGCACCTACCTGGCGCTGGCCGCGCTGGGCCGCCTCGTTGCCCCCTGCTCCAAGCTGGCCTTCGCCGACTGGTGGGCGGGCACGGCAGCCGGCCGGTTCACCGGGATCAGCGCGCCGGCACTGGATCACCGCCGGTTCTGGGATGCGATGCACGCCGTCGGCCTGGACGAGCTGGAGGAGATCTCCCGCAGGATCGCGCTGGCCATCGTCGATGCGTCCGGCGTGGACTGCTCCTCCGTCGCCCTGGACATGACCAACTTCGCCACCTTCATCGATACCGGCAACGAGCGCGCCCCGATCGCCCAGCGGGGCAAGGCCAAGCAGAAGCGCACCGACCTGCGCCTGGTCGGCCTCGGCCTGGTGGTCACCCGCGACGGCGGCATCCCGCTGACCTGGCACGCCTACCCTGGCGACAAGCCCGACGTCACCCAGTTCCCTGCCATGATCGATACGCTCGCCAGCCGGCACGAGGCGATCTGCGCCGCCAGCGGCCAGGTCGCCGCGGACGTGACCGTAGTGTTCGACGCCGGCCAGAACTCGGCCGCCAACTTCGCCCACCTCGCCGGGACGCGCCTGCATTACATCGGGTCGGTGCCCGCCTCCGACTGCGCCGGCCTGACCAAGTTGCCCGCCAGCGCCCGCGCCGTCGTCGATGAGGACCGCTTCGGGGGGCTGACCGCCTACGACACCCGCCGCGAGGTCTACGGGACCGAGCGCCGCACCATCCTGACCCACTCACCCGGGCTGCACGAAAAGCAGGCCCGCGGGTTCACCGGCACCACCCTGGCGAAGGCAGGCAGGAAGCTGGACGAGCTGGCCGCGACCCTCGCCCGCGGCAAGACCCGGCGGAGCAGGGCGAAGGTGGAAGCCGAGATCGGCAAGATCCTGCACGACACCTGGGCGCGCCGCGTTATCACCTGGCAGCTGGCCGGAGACACCCCCAAAGACCACCGGCTCACCTGGCGCATCGACCCTGGCGCCCGCGCTGCCCTGGAGGAGGAGATCTTCGGCAAGCACCTGCTGATCACCGACCACGACGACTGGCCCGTCGCCGAGGTAGTCGCCGGTTACCGGTCCCAATCTGAGGCCGAGGCCTCCTTCCGGCAGATGAAAGACCCCCGCGCCGCCTCCTTCAGCCCGATGTTCCACTGGACCGAGCACAACATCGTCGTCCACGTCTTCACCTGCGTGCTCGCCCTCCAGCTCGCCCACCTCATGCGCCGCCGCGTGGCCCAGGCCGGCCTGGACCTGCCGGTGCGCGTCCTGCTCGCCGAGCTTGCCGGAATCGGCGAGACCGTCCTGCTCTACCCCGGCCAGCGGGGCCGCCCCAGGGCCCACCGCATGCTCACCGACACCACCCCAGTACAGGACAAGCTCATCAAGATCTTCGGGCTCGGCCGCTACGCACCCAGACGCTGACATGGGTAATACACCATAAGACCCCCGCGCCCTAGCTGAACAGCGGAAACAAGGCCAAGATCAACTTATCTAGGAAACTCGGGCTAGCTGTGATCAAGCGACTCGAAGACGGTCTCTTCAACTGAGACGCCCGCTGCCTCAACGAGGTCGTAGCCAACCTCATCGACCACCGGAGCAATCTGGCCGAACGCGCCAACCGGGCTGGACGCCCCAGAATGCGCGCCGCAGCCGTGATCCAGCGACACGACCCGGCCATCGTCGGGTGCGTATTCGTTAGCGCACACGCCGAATACCCGGCCGAGCGGCCCGGCCAGCCGCACCAGGAAGCCACAGGTCTGGCAGGGCGCGGGCGCCGCACGCGCCAGCGGGCTTCCCGGTCCGTGATCGCTTGAATACCAGCGAAACGCGGTCGCGTCCCGGCCGATGGCCGACAGCACGCGCAACCTATCCGGCGCGGCGGCCGCCCGCTCCCCGCTGGCTGGCGTGCCCGGCGTGCCCGGCCCGGCAGACGGGGCCAGGGCCGCCGGGGTGGCCGCCTCAGGCAGCCCGACAGCGGCCAGCCGCTCGTTCCAGCTCTCCCAGTCAGCACTGTCGTCCCAGTCCAGGATGCCGTCGTCGCCTTCCAGCACGGCCGCGGGCACCAGCCGTTCATCGTCGGACCTGGCTGGCATGAGATCCCCGACGCCGAGGTCACCGGGCAGGATCCGGTCCTGCCACGGCACCCAGTCAGGCGCCAGCAGCGCCGCCGGGCCGGGCAGCAGCAGGCATTCGCTCACCGTGACCAGCTTGGCCCGGGAGGCGCGGGCGACCGTGACCGCCCATCGCCAGCCCGCATAGGCCGGATCCAGGCAGTCGAACAGGTGCGTCGCCACCCGATCGCCGTCGGCCGAGACACCGAGATGCTCGCCGACCTGCTCAGGGCCGGCCGTCTCCTCGGCGGCTGAGCGGGCCAGCCCGATCGCGTCGGCGCAGGCTTGATCGAGGTCCCAGGTGCGTGCTCGTAGCGGGCTCACGTTGTAATTGTTGCTCATCCCGCGGCATGCACGCGCCGCGATACCCGGACTGGCGGCTCCGACGCGCCGCAGGGTCGTGGGATACGCGCGGAGGCAGAATACTGGTGTCATGAGCGAGACGGGCACGCGGGCCGAAAAGGCCAGGCGGGCTTCTCGCAAGGTGTTCGCGGCCTCGCAGACCGCCGCCCGGGCGAGCGCCACCGCGGCTACTGGTACCGCGCGGGCCAGCGCCAGCGCGGCCAGCGGCGCGAGCCGGTTCTTCCATCGGGTGACCGGCGCTTCGGGCGCCAGCCGCACCGGCCTGGCCAACCTGATCGAGCTGACCGCGGCGGGCAATGTCGGGGACGCCTTCGTCATCGTGGCGCTGGCCGGGACGCTGTTCTTCAACACCTCGCTCGACCAGGCACGCAGCCAGGTGATTCTCTACCTGCTGGTCACGATGGCGCCATTCGTGGTGCTCGCGCCGTTCGTCGGGCCGATGCTGGACCGGGTTCAGCAGGGGCGCCGCTACATCCTGGCGGGCACGCTGCTCGCCCGGGGCCTGCTGTGCTGGGGGATGTCCGCCGCCCTGCACAATCCGCTGACGCTCTTCCCTGCCGCGTTCGGGGTGCTGATCCTGCAGAAGGCCTACGGGGTGACGCGCAGTGCGGTGACGCCGCGGCTGCTGCCGGCTGAGCTGACCCTGGTGTCGGCCAACGCGCGGTCGTCGCTGATCGCGCTCATCGCCTCAACCCTGGGCGTAATACTCGCCGGTGGTATTCAGGTCCTGGGCGGCGCCGCCTGGGTGCTGCGCGTCGGCGCCCTGGTTTACATAGCCGGGACGGTACTCGGCCTCCGGCTGCCCGAGACGGTCGACGCTCCTGATCCGCCCGGCGATCCCGCGCGAGCGGGGGAACCGGTGCGCCCTGGCCAGCCCACGCAGCCCGGCTGGCCGACCCAGCCCGGACAGCCCACCCAGCCTGGCCAGGTCCCCCAGCCTGGCCAGGTCCCCCAGCCTGGCCAGGTCCCCCAGCCCGGCCAGGTCCCCCAGCCCGGCCAGTCCCCCAGCCTGGCCAGTTCCCCCAGCCCGGCCAGGTCCCCCAGCCCGGCTATCCGACGCCGCCCGGTCAGCCCGGTACACGCCGGCCGGGTGAGCCCGGCACCCCCAGGCCCGCAGGTCCCGGACCGACCCGGCCGCGGCCCGCTCGCGGGCCCGGCGGTGGCCTGCGGACCCTGCGCGGCGTGGGCCCGGTGATCGGCGAGGCCATGCGCGGCAACGCGACGCTTCGCGCCTTCTCCGGATTCATGCTCTTCTTCCTGGCCTTCCTGCTGCGCGAATATCACTTCAAGGGCCTTTCCCACAATTTCGCGCTCGCCGCGCTGGGCGCCGCTGTCGCGGCAGGCGGGTTCATCGGCACGGCGATCGGCTCGAAGCTGCGGTCCTCCAGACCGCACCTGATCACGTTTGGCATGCTGGCCGTGACTACGGTCGTCACCGCCACCTGCGCGTGGTTCTTCGGGCTCTGGGCGGCGCTCGTGGTGGCGTTCGTCGCAGCGACCGCACAGGCCTTGGTCAAGCTGGCGCTGGACTCGACCGTCCAGCATGAGACCGGGGAGGAGATCCGCTCGTCGACGTTCGCTGTCTCCGAGACCCTGAACCAGCTTTCGTGGGTGGTCGGCGGCCTAGCCGGAGTGGCCCTGTCCCTCACCTCCAGCGGCGTTGCCGGCCTCAGCGTGGCGGCCGCCGGGCTGGCGGTGGCGCTGGTACTGATGCTGGCCAGCCGGCGGCGCAGGATCCTCGAAGCTCGCCGGGTGGTCGCCAGCGCCCGCTGACCATACTGGCACCGCTCCGGCGGCGCCCGCCCGGTGGCGACCGGCCGCTGGGGGCCGCGCGCTGGGGGCCGCGCACCGGGGCCGGGCGCTGGAGGCCGCGCACTGGGGCCGGGCGCTGGCTCAGCCCTGGCTAGGCCTCGAGGTCGGCGGCTACCGCCCGCAGCACGGCGGCGATCTTCTTCGAATCGCGGCTATCCGGGTGCTTGCCACGACGGTAGGTATTCGATACCCCGTCCAGCAGCTTGATCAGGTCCTCGACGATCACGGTCATCTCGTCAGGGCTCTTCCGGCTCGCTTTCGCCACGGTAGGCGGCGGCTCGAGCGCGTGCACCTGGAGGGCCTGGGTGCCCCGACGGCCCTCGGCCACGCCGAATTCCACCCGCTGGCCGGGACGCAGCACGGTCCCGGCGGGCTCCAGCGCGGTTGAATGCACAAAGACCTCACCCCCGTCGTCACGGGTGAGGAAGCCGAAACCCTTGTCGGCGTCATACCACTTAACCTTGCCAGTGGGCACAAGCAGGACCTTACGCGAGGAGAAGTCATCGGATACTTCACTAACGGCGCGAGACCAGGCTATCGGTCCCGCACTCATTATGACGGCTCAGGACCGGCCAGAACCTGACCCAGGCTAACCGGCGAGCGGCGAGCCGCCTGCGCCGGGGACAGCGACGTGGCCCCGGCCGGTGACCGGGGCCACGTCATCCACGGCCTCCCACGTCGGATGGTGCTGGGACGGGATCTCGTGCGGGGCCAGGAGATCGCCTCTACCGCCGCGCGAGCGCCCGCGGCGACAGGTCCGTATCCGCGTGATACCCAGCTGTGACCTGGTGCAACCATTCGGAGCGGGACCGATGCTAGATGCGATGCGGCCGGTTCCACGGCGGCACGTTAGGGGAGCGCGGTCCACGGCGGGCGCGCCACGCCAGATAGATGCCGCCGAGCACGACCGCAGCCCGGAATATCAGCGGCCAGATTGTCCCCACCTCGTGGGCGTAGGCGCGGACGGAATCGTGAGTGCCCCCCATCGCCAGCGCTACCAGGGTGCCGATCACGGCCAGCAGCACCGGTGCAGCTACGCCCACCGCCTTGTCCAGGTTGTCCCAGTTTTTCGAGGTCAGGGCCAGGATGATGCCGACGATCCAGAACACGAAGCCGAACAGCCAGATCGGAAACGGGTAGATCACCCCGGCCAGGACCAGCAAGATCACCGCGGTGCCTTCCCCCGGGTGGCCGCGCCATAGCTCCGCTGCCGTCTGGCCCACGCGCGCCAGCGCCTCGGCGAGCTGGGGTCCCAGGGCAGACCGTAGCGGCTTTTCAGGCGGGACCGGTTCGGTACCGCTTGATCCCGGGCCTAGGCCCGGGATCCAGTCGAGATCCTTCTCTGGCCCCAAGACCGGGCCAGCCTGGCCGCCCGACGCTTGCTGGTCGCCTGCCCCCTGGTCACCTGCCCCCTGCTGGTCCCTGCCCCCTGCTGGTCGCCTGCCCCCTGCTGGTCGCCTCCCCCCTGCTGGTCACCTGGTCCTGGGCCCTGGCCAGGCCCTGGGCCGTCGCCGGGCATGGTTGGGCCGCCTCGCCCAGAATCCCGCCCGGAATCTGGCCGCTGTACGAGCCCGCCTGCCGTATCAGCCGAGGCATGGCCCGCGGCGCCGCGGGCATCCCCTGGGGCCCGCAGCAGGCCCGCCCTGCTCCCAGCGTCGGACGCAGCGGCGCCGTTCTCGCGCGCGCTATCGGCTTGCTGACCGGCACTGAGGCTCTCGCCGGCGTGAATCTGGCCAGCCCGGCCGTCTGCGGCCTTGGTCGCGCCGGAATCGCCCGGCTCCGCGTCGATCTGATCGGCTTTGCGGCCCCTGCCGACCCAGAGCCGGAAGGGAGGCTTGGCGGCGGGCTGCTTCGGCTGCTTCACCCTGGATTGCCTGGACTGCTTGGGCTGCCTGGGCTGCAGGGGCGCACCCGGCCGCCAGCGCGACGTGATCGGCCGGCTCTGCACCTTGATCTCGCCGGTGAGCGGCCGGTCACTGAGAGCCGGATTCCGCGGCGTCGCAGTCCGTCCGGCAGGGCTCAGGCCGGTACCTGAGACCAGCCACGGACTCGGGGTACGGCGACGGCGCTGCTGACTACCCTGCGGGCTGGCCAGCCGCGGACCCAGGCGTCCGGTTCGACTGGCAGGCGCGTCACCGCTGCCGCCCTCCCGCCCCTCGCTGACCTCAGCCTGGGTCCCCTTCCTGCTGGCGGTCTTGAGCCGAGCCACTTCGTCATCGACGATCTTCTCCGGGTCGCCCAGGCTGGCTAGTACGTCGGCCACCACGACCGGATCCGCAGTACCCGGCGGCCCGCAGTGCCGCTCGATGGAGAAGCGCATCCGCGCGAGAAAAGCACGCCGGTCGTCGGAGTTCAGCCTTGCCCGGGCGGCAACCGACACCCGGTTGAGGAAGTCGCGGATGAGCTGTTCCGCGGTGGGGCTCATGCGCCGATAATCCCTCTTTAGCCAGGACTTATCCATCCGGCACGCGCAGAAAACGGCCCCGGCGGATCAGCCGGCCACCGGCCGTGCGACGGGCCAGGCGGCGAACAAGCGGGCCCGGGCGCGGGTTCGCGGCGCAGCCTCCCGGCGACCCGGCGCGGCCTCGCGGCCCGGCCCGGAAATGCCCCAGCCCGGAAATGCCCCGGCGCTGGAAATGCTCCGCCCCGGAAATGCCCCGGCGCTGGAAATGCTCCGCCCCGGATTTGCCCCGCCGCCGGAAATGCGTAAGAGGCGGCCCCGGCTGGGCCGGGGCCGCCTCTTACGTCGTGCAGGCTGGACTAGAAGTCCATGTCACCGCCGCCCGGAGCAGCCGGAGCCTTCTCCTTCTCCGGCTTCTCGGTGATGACTGCCTCGGTCGTGAGGAACAGGCCAGCGATCGACGCAGCGTTCTGCAGCGCGGAACGCGTCACCTTCGCCGGGTCGATGATGCCTGCCTTGAACATGTTGACGTAGGTGCCGTCCGCAGCGTTCAGGCCGTGCCCGGACTCGAGGCCGCGCACCTTCTCGACCACCACGCCGCCCTCAAGGCCAGCGTTGAAGGCGATCTGCTTCAGCGGCTCCTCCACCGCGCGGCGCACGATCGCCGCACCGGTCGCCTCGTCACCGCTCAGTTCGAGCTTCTTGAACGCGTTCGCGCCCGCCTGGAGCAGGGCCACGCCGCCACCGGCGACGACACCCTCCTCGACCGCGGCCTTGGCGTTGCGCACCGCGTCCTCAATGCGGTGCTTGCGCTCCTTGAGCTCGACCTCGGTGGCTGCGCCCGCCTTGATGACGGCCACGCCACCAGCCAGCTTGGCCAGCCGCTCCTGCAGCTTCTCCTTGTCGTAGTCGGAGTCGCTGTTCTCGATCTCGGCGCGGATCTGGTTCACCCGGCCAGAGATCTGCTCGGCGTCGCCAGCACCGTCCACGATCGTCGTCTCGTCCTTGGTGACGACGACCTTGCGGGCCCGGCCGAGCAGGTCGGGGTCGGCGGACTCCAGCTTGAGACCGACTTCCTCGCTGATGACCTGGCCACCGGTCAGAACGGCGATGTCACCCAGCATTGCCTTGCGGCGGTCGCCGAAGCCGGGCGCCTTGACGGCAACCGACTTGAACAGGCCGCGGATCTTGTTGACGACCAGGGTCGCCAGCGCCTCGCCCTCCACGTCCTCGGCGATGATGACCAGCGGCTTGCCCGACTGCACGACCTTGTCGAGCAGCGGAAGCAGGTCCTTGTTGGCCGAGACCTTCGAGTTGACGATGAGGATGTAGGGGTCCTCGAGGACGGCCTCCATCCGCTCAGGGTCAGTGGCGAAGTAATGCGAGATGTAACCCTTGTCGAAGCGCATGCCCTCGGTGAGCTCGAGCTCGAGCCCGAAGGTGTTGCTTTCCTCGACGGTGATGACACCTTCCTTGCCGACCTTGTCCATCGCCTCGGCGATCATCTCGCCGATCGCGGGGTCCCCGGCCGAGATGGAGGCGGTCGAAGCGATCTGCTCCTTGGTCTCCACGTCCTTGGCGAGCTTGGAGAGCTCCTCGCTCACCCGCTCGACTGCCGACTCGATGCCGCGCTTGAGCGACATCGGGTTGGCGCCGGCCGCCACGTTGCGCAGGCCCTCATGGACGAGCGCCTGTGCGAGCACGGTCGCCGTCGTGGTGCCGTCACCCGCGACATCGTCGGTCTTCTTTGCTACTTCCTTGACGAGCTCCGCGCCGATCTTCTCCCATGGGTCCTCAAGCTCGATCTCCTTGGCGATGGACACGCCATCGTTGGTGATCGTGGGAGCGCCCCACTTCTTCTCGAGTACCACATTGCGGCCCTTCGGGCCGAGGGTTACCTTCACGGCGTCAGCGAGCTGGTTCATGCCGCGCTCGAGGCCGCGCCTGGCGTCCTCACTGAACGCGATCATCTTCGCTGCCATAGGCTCCAGTCCTCCCGGAACTTTGTGCCTCGCGTGCCGATCGAGCCGACGCCCGCGACGGACGGCATCACCGGCGGACAGTCCCTGCCTGCCGCCTGATCAGCCTCATCGCCCCGACCACGCCACACTTCGTTGTCACTCTCACCCCGAGAGTGCCAACGACTTGTTTAGCACTCTCAGGGTGAGAGTGCAAGCCGGAGGGCCTTCCCGGAGCCCGCAACTGCGGCTCACCGAGCACACCCGATGACCTAACGACACCCGCCGCCTCAGCCGGCACACTGACCACAGGAATTTCTCACAAACGGGCCCGAACACCCGCCAGCCCGCCGCGCCAACGGCGGCGATGTCACTCAGCTGCGCAATCAGCAACAGCTACGGCACATCGCCGTTATTCGCGAACCGCGCCTTCCGGCATGCCAGAAGGCCCGGCCCCCTCGCTGGGTACCGGGCCTCCTGGCGCGTGATCAGAGACTTACACGGCGCGGACTGCCTCAGCCTGCGGCCCGCGGTCGCTCTGCGTGATCTCGAATTCGACCCGCTGGCCTTCTTCGAGGCTGCGGTAGCCATCTGACTGGATGGCTGAGAAGTGCACGAACACGTCCCTACCACCGTCGACCGCGATGAAGCCGTAGCCCTTGTCCGCGTTGAACCATTTGACGGTGCCCTGAGCCATTACCAACAACTCCCTAACTCTGCTCGGGCTTCGGGTTCCGCCCTTGCAACCGCGAAACCCGTCGATCGCGGAACGAACCAGACGTGCTGGACAAGCTGAGCTTGCCGTTCTCGCCGTGCCGACAGCGACCGGACACGACTTTACAACGTGGGGTGCGTACTCGTGCCCAGTTACTCCCCTAAAACGGCTCGCCCAGATGTCGCGGCGACGTGCGGCGCCGCTCGCCCCGGTAACGCGGGGCGGCGGCGGCGGCTTCGCGGCCATGCACGGTGATGTCCCGGCGATGGCCAGCCGGTTCACTCAGACGTGGCGGCCAGCGGCCCCGATGAAGCCGGCCCGCCGACCGCGCGGCGCTGGGTTTCGGCACGAACGGGGCCCGCCGCACCGGGTTTCGGGCCCGAGCCGCCCGCCACCGCCGGGATGACCGATACCTGGATCCCGGGCGGCACCGCGGTGTCCAGTCCCTGGGCCAGCCGGACGTCCTCATCGCCGACATACACGTTGACGAACCGCCGTAGCTGGCCGGTGTCGTCGAGAATCCGGCCCGCCAGTCCCGGGTAGTCAGCGTCCAGCCCGGCCAGCACTTCGCGCAGGGTTCCGGCCTGCACCGTCACCTCGGCGGCACCACCTGTGTAGGTGCGCAGGATGGTCGGGATGCGTACGGACACGCTCATGTGCTGCCTGCCTTCATGATTCCAGTTCGGCGAACGCGGCCAGGGACGGCCGGATCGGGCCCGCGACGGCGGCTGATCCGGCCACCGCGTCGAGGGTCTTCAGGCCGTCGCCGGAGTTGATGATGACGGTCTCGGCGCCGGGATCGATCAGCCCGTCGGCCAGCAGCTTGCGCAGCGTAGCCAGGGTAACCCCGCCCGCGGTCTCGGCGAAGATGCCCTCGGTGGCGGCCAGCAGCCTGATCGCGTCGACCATCTCCGCATCCGACACGTCGGCCACCGCGCCGCCGGTGCGCCGCACCACGTCAAGCACGTAGGGCCCGTCCGCCGGGTTCCCGATGGCCAGCGACTTGGCCGCGGTGGCCGGCCGGACCGGCGGCACCACGTCCTGACCGGCCCGGAACGCGGCCGCCACCGGCGAGCAGCCGGTCGCCTGCGCGCCGAACACCCGCGGCTGCCGGCCGCCGTCCACCAGGCCGAGCGAGGCCAGCTCGCGGAATGCCTTGTCGATCTTGACGAGCTGCGCCCCGGACGCGACCGGGACCACGATCTGCGGCGGCAGCCGCCAGCCGAGTTGCTCGGCCACCTCGAAACCGATCGTCTTGGAGCCCTCCGCGTAGTAAGGCCGCACGTTGACGTTGACGAACGCCCAGTCCTCGTGATCGTCAGCGAGCTCGGAGGCCAGCCGGTTCACGTCGTCGTAGCTGCCCTGCACGGTGACCACGGTTCCGCCGTAGACGGCGGTTCCGATGATCTTCTGCGGTTCCAGGTCGGCCGGGATGAGCACCACGGACCTGATCCCGGCGCGCGCGGCGGCCGCGGCCACGGCGTTGGCCAGGTTGCCGGTGGACGGGCAGGCCAGCACCCGGAAGCCGAGCTCCAGCGCGGACGCGAGCGCGACCGCTACCACGCGGTCCTTGAACGAATGGGTCGGATTGCCGCGCTCGTCCTTGATCCACAGCGATCGCATCCCGAGCGCGGCGGCGAGCTGATCGGCCTTGACCAGCCGGGTCCAGCCGGGCTCGGTGTTGGGCCGGGCGGCAACGTCCGGCGGGACGGGCAGCAGGCTCGCATAGCGCCAGATGTTCTGCGGCCCGGCCTCGATGTCGGCCCGGGTCAGCGGGGGCGCGTCGTACCGGACCTCCAGCGGCCCGAAGCACTCGGCGCAGGCGTGCCCGGCCCCGAGCTCGTAGGCTTGCCCGCACTCCCGGCAGCCCAGTTCGCTGGCATAACCGAGCCTGGACGGGATCTTCGTCGTTACCGCGATACTCACGTGGCGAGGCCTCTCTCCTCATCTTTCCCGGCAGCCTGCTGGCTGCGGGCCGGAGTTGGCACCTGTCACGGGTGGCCTCGCGATGGCGAACGCCCGGGCGCCTGCGCAGGCAGGCCCCCGCCCGCGCACGTGGCGCGGGCTGATACTCACCGTGATGGTTGCCGGGGCTTCACAGGGCCGATCCCTCCACCCCTCTGGATGAGCGTTATTCAGTTGTGTGCGTCATTCTAGCTGGATCGTGCCCGGCTGTCCGCACCGCGGTGGCCCGCACCCCGGTGGCCCGCACCCCGGTGGACCCCAGGCGGTCCGCATCCCGGCCGGGCACGGCAGGACACGCAAACCCGCGGCGGTATCCGCACCCCGCGCCGTCCGGCCAGATAACCTCGCCGGACATGGGACCACGACCATCGACCGGGCGGGTACTTGTCGCCTCCAACCGGGGCCCGGTGTCGTTCACGCTTGACGATGACGGCCAGCTGTCGGTCCGGCGGGGCGGCGGCGGGATGGTCTCCGGGCTCGCCTCCGTCGCGGGCCAGGCCGACGTGCTCTGGGTCTGCGCCGCGCTCAGCGACGCGGACCGGGCGGCGGCCCGCCGGTCCCCCGGCGGGCTGCTTGGCCTGGACGGGGCGGCGGGCGGCGCCGGGGTGCAGATGCTCGACATCCCGCCCGGGACCTTCCAGCGCGCGTACAACGCAGTGGCCAACTCCACCCTCTGGTTCGTCCACCACATGCTCTACGACACGCCGAACCAGCCTCACTTCGGCCTGGCCTTCCGCCGGGAGTGGGACTCGTTCCGCGCTTACAACGCCGCGTTCGCCCGGGCGCTGGCGGCCGATGTGGGCCCCGCGTCGCCCGGCCGCCGACCCCGGCCGCGGCCCGCCCGCTGCGCGCCGCGGTGCAGGACTATCACCTGACGCTCGTCCCGCGGATGCTCGCCGAGCTGCGTCCCGACATCAGGATCGCGCATTTCACCCATACGCCGTGGGCGCCGCCCGAGTACTACCGGATGCTGCCTGCCGCGGTGGGCCGCGAGGTGCTGGCCGGCATCCTGGGCGCCGATCACGCTGGGTTCCTCTGCCAGCGCTGGGCCGATGCGTTCCTGGACTGCTGCGAGGTGATCCTCGGCGCCGCGGTGGACCGGGCCCGCCAGCAGGTCAGCTACGACGGCCGGGTGACCGGCGTCGGCGTGCACCCGCTGGGCGTGGAGGCCGGCGAGCTGATCGCCCGGGCCGCGGAGCCGGACGTGCAGGCCCGCGCCGATGCGCTGGCCCAGGCGGCTGGCGGCCGGCGGCTGATCGTCAGGATCGACCGCACCGAGCTGTCCAAGAACATCGTCCGCGGCCTGATCGCCTACCGGGAGCTGCTGGTCACCCACCCGGAATGGCGCGGCCGGGTGATGCACGTGGCGTTCGCCTACCCGTCCCGGCATGACCTGCCCGAATACCGCGAGTACACCGCCAGCGTGCAGCGGATGGCCAGGCAGATCGAGGACGAGTTCGGCACCGACGACTGGAACCCGCTGATCCTCGAGGTCAACGACGACTATCCGCGGTCGCTGGCTGCCTACCGGCTCGCTGACGTGCTGCTGGTCAACCCGATCCGGGACGGCATGAACCTGGTGGCCAAGGAGGGGCCGATCCTGTCCGACCGGGGTTGCGCGCTCGTGCTGTCCACCGAGGCGGGCGCGGCCGCCGAGCTCGGGTCAGACGCGCTGCTGGTTAACCCCTACGACGTGACCGGCACCGCCGAGGCTCTGCACGAGGCGCTGATCATGGATGATTCAGAACGGAGGCGCCGCGCCTCAGCACTCGCCCAGGCGGCTAGCGCCCTGCCGCCCGCCAAATGGTTCGCCGACCAGCTCACCGCGCTTGAGCAGTGACTATCTTGGCCAGCGTTTCGGTGACGCGCAGCTGGTCAGCGCCGGTGAGGTCGGCGTACATCGGCAGCGCTAGGTGCTGCTCGAACAGCCGGGCCGACACCGGGCACGGGTCCCGGCCAGGCCCGTAGACCTGCTGCCGGTGCAGTGCGTAGGTCCCGATGTTGCAGCCGATGCCCTGCGCGCGCAACGCGGCGGCGATCGCGTCGCGGCTCAGCGGCGGCGCCGCGGTGACGGCGTAGGTCTGCCAGGCCGGCAGCCGGTCCGCGGGAACGGGCGGGACGCCGATGCCCGGAACCTCAGCCAGCAGCTCCGCGTACCGCGCGGCGATGGCCCGGCGCCGCTGCAGGAACGTCTCGAGCTTGCCGACCTGCACCGAAGCGATAGCGGCCAGCACGTCGGAGAGCTTGTAGTTGTAACCGAGGCCGGAGAACTCGGGCACGGCGAGGCCGGGAGCCGATTGCCGCTGGTAGGCGCTGGCCATCCCGAAGCAGGCGGCGCTGCGCGCTCGCGCGGCCAGCGCCGGATCGTCGGTGACGAGCACTCCCCCCTCGCCGCAGGTGATCCCCTTGCGCGCGTGCAGCGAGAACACCGCCACGTCGCCGAAGCTGCCGCAGGGCCGGCCCGCGTACCTGCCGCCCGCCGAGCAGGCCGCGTCCGCCACGAGGAAGAGCCCGCGGCGCCGCGCGAGCTGCTCCAGCGGGCCCCAGTCGGCCGGCATGCCCAGGGCGTCCACGGCGACGATGCCGCGCGTTCGCGGGCCGATGGCGGCCTGCGCGGCCTCCGGCGCAATGGTGCCGGTGTCGGCCCGCACGTCAACGAATACCGGTGACGCGCCGCAGTACAGGACGGCGTGGCCGGTCGCGGGGAAACTGTAATCGGCGACCAGGATCTCATCGCCTGGTCCGGCCCCGAGGGCGGCCAGCGCGAGGTGCAGGCCCGCGGTGCAGTTGCTGACCGCGACCGCGTGCTGACGGCCGGTCAGCCTCCTGAAGTCCTCCTCGAGCGCCTCGCTCCTGGGGCCCTGGCCCGCCAGCCAGCCCGAGTCGAGCACCTCAGCGACGGCCGCAAGCTCCGCATTGTCCGTCGATGGCCGGGTTAGCGGAATAGACTCCGGTGTACGGGGCCCGGTCCGGGAATCCGTCATGGCGCGCGCTCAGCGGCCTTTGTCCTCGCCAGCAGCCTTGTCACGACAGGGAGCGTACCCGGTGATTGAAGACGTTCGGGAGCGTTCCGCGGCGCTATCTGTGCGCGGGCCGGTAGCGTCCCGGTTCACCAGGTATTCCGGCCTTTCGCTGGTCACCATTCCGGCCGGGTACAGCCTGCTGCTGCTGGCCCGCCATCTCTGGCATGTCAATGCCGGCCTGCTCAACCTGGGCGTCGGCATGGTCCTGACCGTTCCGTCGTTCCTGCTGTACCGGCGGTTCGTCTGGCGCGAGGGGAGCGGGCGGAGCGCGGCCGCGGACCTGTTCTCGTTCTGGCAGACGGTGATGATAGGCGCCCTGGCCTCGAGCGCCCTGATCGCGCTGGCGGACGCCTGGTTCCGGGCCAGCGGCCCGGAGATCGTCCTGGCCGGTCTCACCGGCCAGGGCATCGTCTTCCTGGCCCGGTTCGCCTGGCTCGAAATGGTTATCTTCTCGGCCAGCTCGCCGGGCCGGTCGGCCCGGTCGCCCGGCCAGATCCCAGCTCGCCTGCCACGCCATGGGGCTCAGCGGCGCGGAGGTGGACGCGGACCGGCATGACCCGCCGCAGGACCCAGAACCGGGCCGCGGCCAGGCAGCCGCCCCGCCGGTCATCTGGCGGCTGGCGCTGGCGCTGGCCGCGGTGGCGGCGCTGGCCGCCGCCGCCTTGTGGATCGCGGCCGCCGCGATCACCGCGGGTCACGGCTTCGATGTCACCGATGAGGGTTTCTACCTGCTGTCCTACCGCTGGTGGAGCACCGCCCTGTACACCTATACCGGGGTGCAGTACCTCTACGGGCCCCTCTTTGAGGGCCTGGGGTACAGCATCGCCGCATTGCGGCTTTTGCGGCTGGTGACGATCGTCGGCGCGTCGGCCGTATTCGGCTGGACGTTCATGGCCTGGCTGCGGCAGCGCAGGCCCCGGGCGCCCGCGACACGGCTGTGGGAAATCGCCGGTGCCGCCGTCATCGTCGCGTGCGGCGGCATGGACTACAGCTGGATTCCGCTCAGCCCTGGCTATAACGACGTGTCGCTGCTCGGTGGCTTGCTCGGGGCGTCCGTGGTGCTGCGGATCGCCACCCACGTGGAGCGGGGCAAGCCGGTGCCGCCCTGGGTCCCCGCAGCGATCGGCCCGGTGGTGGTGGCCGCCATGCTCGCGAAGTGGTCATCGGCGGCCCCGACCTTCTTAATGCTCGGCGTCGTCGCGGTCATCGTGGTCGCCCGCCGAGGCTGGCGCGAGGTGGCCCGCCAGGCCGTCTGGGCGGCGGCGGGCGTGCTGGTCTCGGTCGGCCTGCTGCAGCTGTTCGTGGTGCCGCTCAACCAGGCCCTGCCGCAAATGCTCGCGGCGAGCCGACAGGTAGCGGCGGGGGTCAACGCGCCGACCGCCCTGTTCGGCATGTACGCGAAGACCGCCGGGCACGTCATCGGCGAGGTCGTGACGCAGAACGCGGTGCTGCTGGTCGCGGCGGCGTTCGCCGTGCTGGCCCGCGGACGGGTCAGCCGCTGGTGCGCCGTCGCCCTGATCGCCGCCGGCCTCGGCATCTCGGCGTGGCGGCTGACCGGCCCCGGTTACCTGCAGGGCGGAACGCGGCACATCACCATGTTCACCGTCAGTGTCCTGCTCATTGTCGCCATCGTCCTGGTCGTCGGCCTGGCCGTGGTGCTCAGCGGCCGGTTCACCCGGCCGCGGGCCAGCGCACTGTGCACCGAAGGCGGGCGCGGCTGGGCGGTCCTGGTCATGCTCGTGCTGCTGCCGCTGACGCAGGCGGCCGGCACCGGGAACCCGGTGTACTACCTGGCGGTCGACGCGTTCGCCGCCTGGGCAGCGGTCCTGATCGCCGTGCTGACCGGCATGGAAGCGGCGCCCGCCGTCGCCCGGGGGCTGATGGCGATCGTCGCGGCCGCCGCCGTGGTGGTATCGGCCAGCATCGCCACCACTGGGCTCTGGTCATTTCCTTACCGCACCGCGGGCTATGAGTCCACCACCAGCGTGGCGCCCGGCGTGCCGGCGCTGGCCTCCGTCAAGCTCGATCCGCGCATCGGGCAGGCCTATGGCCGGCTGTACCGGACTCTCCTGCCTTATATCGAGCCCGCCGGCCGTGCCATGATGGCGTTCGACGAGATGGCCGGCGTCGTCCTGTTCCTGGGCGGTCGCTCGGTGGGGGAAGCCTGGTACTCGGCTTCCGATCACGCCAGGACGGCGGCCGGTATCCGGTGGGCCTGCCGTGGCGGGCACGGCTGGTGGGGCTCGAGGGCGCCCATCGTGCTATCCCGGGCACCGCTCGTCGATACCGAGATGCAGGCCATGCGGTCGTGCGGCCTGATCTTTCCCGCTGACTACCGCCTGCCTCCGCGGCGGGCTCCAGACGATGGGCCTGCTGGTGTACGTCCCCGGGTCAGAAGGCACGGAGAAATGATCAGCGAGATACGCGAGCCAGCCGACGCTGCCCCGGAAGGCCGGCGGCTGATCTCTGTCGTCGTCCCGGCGCTCAACGAGGGCCAGCATGTCCCGCACCTGCTCAAGCGGGTCGCTCACTTCGGCATCGACTTTCCTGAGTACGAGTTCGAGCTGGTCCTGGTGGACGACGGTTCCGCGGACGGCACCGCGGACCTGGTCCTGCAGCTGGCGGCGCCGGATGACCGCGTGACTGTGGTCCGGCTGGCGCGCAGCTTCGGCTCGCACTATGCCATCTCGGCCGGGCTGGCCCAGGCGGCGGGTGATTGCGCGGTGGTGTTCGGAGCCGACCTCCAGGAGCCTCCGTCGCTGCTGGCCGACTTCATCGCTCACTGGGAGAACGGCTCGGACGTCGTATGGGGCGTGCGGCGGTCCCGATCGGGCCGCTCGGCCCTGCACGAGTTCGTCTCGAGGTCCTTCTCAGCGGTGTTCTCCCGCTACGCCAACCTCGCGAACTACCCGCCCGAGGGCCCGTCCGGGGTGCTGATGGACCGGTGCGTCATCGACGAAGTGGGGCGCCTTCGCGAGCACAACCGCAATGTCCTGGCCCTGATCGCCTGGCTGGGCTTCACGCAGACCCGCGTCGACTACGACCAGCAGGCCCGTCAGTTCGGCGAATCCCGCTGGACGCGCCGGAAAATGATCAAGCTAGCGGTCGACTCGATGATCCAGTTCTCCTCGTTGCCGATGCGCCTGTTCAGCTTCACCGGCCTCGCTGTCGCGGCGGTCGGCCTGGTGTACGCGCTCGTGCTGGTGGCCCGCAGCCTGGCCGGCGTGGCCACGCCGTCCGGCTGGCCGACGGTGATCGTGCTCGTGCTGGTCCTGGGGGGGCTGCAGCTGACCGTGATCGGGATCATAGGCGAGTACCTGTGGCGCGGTGTCGAGGAGACCAGAGGCAGGCCGCTCTACGTGGTCAGGGACGTCCGGGTGGCAGGCCGGGCCAAGGATGAGCGGCCACCGCGCGACCCGGTCAGCCCGGCCGTCGAACCCCCGGACCGGCCTCCGCCGCGTCCGCTACCTCCGCCACATCCCCCGCCTCCGCAGCCGCCTCCGCTGCCTCCGCCGCTCCCGGGAGGACGCCCCGATGAAGTCGCACACGACAACGGTCCTGGTCACCGGGGGGCTGGGCTACATCGGCGGCTACGTCATCCCGGACCTCCTGGACCGTGGCTGGCGGGTGCGGATCCTCGACAACTACTACCGGTGTGACCGGGCGGTGGCTGCCTCGCTGGCCGCGCTGCCCGGGGTCGAGGTCATCGAAGGCGACGTCCGCTACGCCAACGTCGTTGAAAGCGCCGTGAAGGGCGCCGAGGCGGTAGTCCACCTGGCCGCGGTCTGCCTGAACAAGAGCATCTCCGACCCGACCGAGAGCCTGGACGTCAACCTGCTCGGCACCCAGAATGTCCTCGACGCGGCCGCGAGGGCATCGGTGCGGCGGATCATCTATGCTTCATCCGCATCGATCTACGGGAATCCGAGCGCGCTGCCGATGCGCGAGACCGATCCGCCCGCTCCGCTGACCCCGTACTGCATCGCGAAGCTGGCCGGGGAGCACCTGCTCGCGTTCTACGCGCAGCGGTCCAAGATGTCCTGGCTGGCGCTGCGCTTCTTCAACGTGTACGGCCCGGGACAGCAGACCGACGCCTACTACACATCGGTGGTGCTGACGTTCCTGCGCAGGCTGGCCGCAGGCGAGCCGCCGGTCATCGACGGCCGGGGCGAGCAGTCCATGGACTTCGTCCACGTCAGCGACGTCGCCCGGGCAGTCGGGACTCGCCCTGGACTCGACGGTCTCCGGCGAGGTGCTCAACGTCGGCACCGGGCTGCAGACCACCGTCGCTGATCTGGCCGATCATCTGATCAGGGCGCTCGGAGTCGAATACCCGACCGCAGTTCCGGCCGCGGGAGGTCCTGGTCGCCCAGCGCGAGGCGGCCATCGACCGGATCCGGGAGGTACTGGGCTGGGAGCCCATGGTCGGGCTGCCGGAGGGGCTGGCCTCGGTCGTCGACCATCTCAAGCTGGCCGGGGAACTCAGCTGACGCCGGACCCGGCCGGACATGCAGCGGTCGGCCAGGCAGCGGTCGAGCCAGACCGCGGCCGGCCAGGCAGCGGCACGCGAGCCAGACCCGGGCGGCCACGCAGCGGCCCGCGAGCCAGGGCCGGCGCCGCCCCCCGGGGCCAACCCGTACAATCCGCTGGCCTGGTTCGTCGGGCAGCCGGATATCGGCCCGGGGACCTGGATAGGCCCGTTCTGCCTCATCGACGGCTCCGGCGGCCTGATCATCGGCCAGGGCTGCGACCTGGCCGGCGGAGTGCACGTCTACACCCATTCCAGCCTCCGTCGGTGTGTCACCGGCCGGGCGGCGCCGGTCGAGCGCCGTCCCGTCCGCATCGGCGACTGCACGTTCATCGGCGCGAACGCAGTGATCTTGATGGGGGTGACCATCGGCAGTCACTGCGTGATTGGCGCGGGCGCCGTGGTGGACATGGACGTCCCCGATTTTGGTGTCGCCGTAGGTGTTCCTGCGCGGGTCGTCGGCACCGTCGACCGCGCCACCGGGAAGATCACCTACCACGGCGGCGGGCGTCCGGGCGGTTAGCGGGCGGCCAGCTGCTCGCTGATCACCTTGACCAGTGTGCCCGCCACCCGGATCT
>CAVZKE010000023.1:0-22650 GCA_963775745.1 uncultured Actinomycetota bacterium | reverse complement strand
CGTCGCCGACCGGACGCCGGACACGCTGCTGCTGCGCGGCCGGCCGGCGGCTGCCGCGTGCATGGTGGTCCGCCGCGGTTCGCGTCCCCGCTTCGCCGGGGCCGCTTTCGCCGCCGCCGATCGGAGCGACCTTGACCGGCTGGCCCGCGGTACCGGCGGGACGGTCATGCCGCACTGGGGCGGTCACGTGATCGTGTTGCGTGACCCCAGCGGGTTCCCGGTGCGGGTGGTGCACGGTGTCCCGGAGCTGCCCGCGCTGCCCGAGCGTGCCCCGCTGCCGCTGAACTTCGGCGCCGGGCCGGTCCGCGTCAACGTCGCGCAGCGGCCGGTGCGGCGGCCCGCGGAGATCGAGCGGCTGGGGCACGTGGTGCTGGGCACCACCCGGTTCCGCGCCGCGCTGGACTGGTACCTGGACACGCTCGGGCTGATCGTCAGCGATTTCCTGTACCTGGACGGGCAGCGGGACCGCGGCCCGGTGATGGCGTTCATCCGCTGCGACCTGGGCAGCGTCCCGGCCGACCATCACACCCTGGCCATGCTGCTGCAGCCGCGCACCGAATACGTGCACTCGGCCTACCAGCTCACCGACCTGGACGAGGTGGCCGCCAGCGGGGAGTACCTGCGCGAGCGCGGCTACCGGCACGCCTGGGGCCTGGGCGGGCACATCCAGGGCGGCCAGATCTTCGACTATTGGCGCGACCCCGACCGGCGATGTTCGAGCACTACGCCGACGGCGACGTGTTCGACGCCGCGATGGAGCCCGGCTGGGCCCCGATGTGGTCGGCGGCCTGGCCCAGTGGGGTCCGAGGGCGACCGCGGAGTTCACCGGCACCAACGACCCGGGTGTTGTCGTGGCGGCGATCAAGGCCCTGCGCGACAAGGGCAACGAGATTGACCTGCGCGCGCTGCGCGGGCTGATCAAGGCGATGGGCTCATGAGCGCCCGGCTGGCCCGCACCGCCGACGGCTGGTGGGCGGTCACGAGGGCCGGGCTGGTCCGTCTGGGCCTGCCCGCCGCCACGACGGCCGGGCTGCTCGCCGACCGGGCGGCCCTGGCGGCGGCGATCGAGACCGCACAGGCCGCCGCGTCGCGGGATGTGGTGCCCGCGGAGTCGGTGGACCTGCTCAGCCCGGTGACCGCTCCGGCGCGCGTGGTGGCGCAGATGGTGAACTACCGGTCCCACGCGATCGACTCCGGGTTTGACCCGGATGCGGTCCCGCCGGCCTTCTTCCGCAAGGCCTCGCACTCCATCACCGGGCCGGCCGGGGACATCATCCGCCCGGACGGGGTCGGGTTCCTGGACTACGAGGTCGAGCTCGGCCTGGTCATCGGGGCGGACCTGCCGGTGGGCACCACGGTGACGGACGCGGACCTGGCCAGGTATGTCGCCGCGCTGGTGGTCGCCGACGACGTCAGCGCCCGGCAGACCCAGCTGGTCAAGACCCAGTTCTACGAGGCCAAGTCATACCCGACCTTCACCCCGGTGGGTCCCTGGCTGACCCTGGTGGACGCGGCGGACCTGGCCCGGCTGGGCTCGCTGCGGCTGACCCTGGCGGTCAACGGGCAGGTGCGCCAGGACAGCACCCTGGCGGACATGATCGTCGGGCCGGCGCAGGCGCTGACCCTGCTGTCCCGGTTCCAGCCGATGGCCCCGGGCGACCTGCTGCTGACCGGCACGCCCGGCGGCACCGCGCTGAAGGCACCGGCCAAGATCGCCGGAATGCTCGCCGCGCTGCTGCCGCCCGCCACCCGGTGGAAGCTCTTCTTCCGGCGAGAGGCGGGCAACCCCCGGTACCTGCGGGACGGGGACGTGATCACCGCGACGATCGCCTCGCCCAACGGCCGGCTCGACCTCGGCACCCAGCACAACACCATTATCGGGAAGCTGCCATGACAACACATGAACCACTGCCGGCGCCGGAGTCGACCTACCAGCTGCTGCTGGACGCGGCCCGCACCTGGCCCGACCGCATCGCCACCCAATGGATTCCCGACCCAGCCGATCACACCCGCTGTCTGGACTGGACCTACGCCGAGCTGGCCGGCACCGTGACGCGGATCGCCAACGCGCTGACCGCGCTGGGGGTGCGGCGCGGCGACGCGGTGACGCTGGCCAGCGCCAGCACCTCGATGCTGTACGCCGCCACCCTGGCCGCGCAGGCCGTCGGGATCGCCGCCCCGGTCAACCCCGCACTGTCCAGCGAGCGGATCGCCAAGCTGATCGGACGGACCCGATCCCGCGTGCTGGTCACGGCCGGCCCGGAGCTGGACCCGCAGCTGTGGCAGCGGCTGCTCGAGATGGCCCGGCAGGAAGGGATGACGGCTGTCCTGGCGCTGCGACCTGATGGCGCAGACGGCACCCCGCCTGCCCTGGGCGTGACCGGTGACGCGCCTGCCGGCGCCAGCCCGGATGGCCGCGGGCCGGTCGTGGCCTACCTGGACGAGGTGATCGCCGGGCAGCCATCCGGCTACCTGGCCGGCGCGGACTTGCCAGCCGCACAGGATCTCGCGGCGTTCGTGCACACCGGGGGGACGACCGGCGCCCCGAAGGTCGCCGCGCACACCCACGCCAGCCAGCTGGCCTGCGGCCAGGGGATCGCCTTGTCCAGCGGGCTGGATGCCGGGGAGGGTGTGCTGGGCGGGCTGCCGCTGTTCCACGTCAACGCCCTGATCGTCACGGGTATCGCCCCGATGTTCAGCGGCGCCCGGGTGGTGTGGCCGGGCCCGGCGGGCTACCGCGACAAGGCCCTGTACGCGCGGTTCTGGAAGATCATCGAGCATTACCGGATCGCGGCGATGTCCGCCGTCCCCACCGTCTACGGCACCCTGGCGCAGGTCCCCGTCGATGCCGACATCAGCACGCTGCGGCAGCCGATCGTGGGCGCGGCGCCGCTGCCCGGCTCGGTGCGCGAGGACTTCGCCGCGCACACCGGGCGGCGCCTGCTGGAAGGCTACGGGCTGACCGAGGCCACCTGCGCCACCACCTGGACCCGGCCGGGCGAGGAACGCCCCGGATCGGTCGGCCGCGTCCTGCCCGGCCAGCAGATCAAGGCCGTCCGGATCGGCGACGACGGGTCCTGGACCGACTGTGGCCCGGGCGAGACCGGGGTGCTGGTCATCGGCGGCCCCGCCGTGTTCGCCGGGTACGTCACCGATCCGCGCCTGGGCGGTCCCCGGGTGAGCCGGGACGGCGTCGTGCGGGACGGCTGGCTGGACACCGGCGACCTCGGCAGCGTCGACGCCGACGGCTTCGTCTACCTGACCGGCCGGGCCAAGGACCTGATCATCCGCGGCGGCCACAACATCGACCCCAGGGTGATCGAGGACGCGCTGCTGGCTCACCCCGCGGTCCGCGCTGCCGTGGCCGTCGGCCGTCCCGACCGGCACTCCGGCGAGATCCCGGTGGCCTACGTCGTCCCCGCCGGCCCCGGGCCGTTCGATGAGACCAGCCTGCTGGCCTGGGCCGCCACCGCCATCGGCGAGGCCGCCGCCCGGCCCAAGCGCATCTACCCGGTCGACGCGATCCCGCTCACCTCGGTGGGCAAGCAGTTCAAGCCCGCGCTGGCCGCCGACGCCGCCGTCCGCGCCATCACCGACGCGCTGGCCGCGGCAGGCCTGCCTGACGCCCAGGTCACCGCAAACCACCAGGACGGGCGGCTGGTCGTCACCGTGACCGGCGCCGACCCCGGCCAGGTCCGGACCGCTGTCGCCGGGTTCGCCCTCACCGTCCGCTGCGGGCCGTCGCGCGCCCCCCAGACCAGCCCGAAGTGACCCGCGGAAAAGGACACGACCATGAACGACCAGCATCCCGCTCCGCAGGAGCCTGTCATCGTCGTCGGCGCCGGCCCGGCCGGGTGTACCGCGGCCCTCTTGCTGGCCGACTTCGGGATCCCTGTCACCTTGCTGGAGCGCCGCACCCGGCCCCACCCGCTGCCGCGCGCGGTGCACCTGGACAACGAGGTCGTCCGGATCCTGGACCGGATCGGCGTCAGCGAGAGATTCCTGGCCCGGTCCCGGCCCTGCAGCGGGCTGCGGCTGCTCGACGCCGACCACCGCGTAATGGCCGAGTTCCGCCGCGAGCACCAGTGCAGTGAACACGGCTTCCCGCAGGCGAACATGTTCCACCAGCCCGATCTGGAAGAACTGCTGCTCGCCCGGGTCGACGAACACCCGCTGATCCACTTCCGCCGCGGCGCCGAGGTGACCGGGCTGGACGACGATGCCCCCGGGCCGCTCACCGCGGCCCCGGTCCGGGTCCACGCCCGCATCAGCGGCCAGCCGCAGACGTTCACCGGCCGGGTCGTGCTGGGCTGCGACGGCGCCAACAGCACCATCCGGGACCTGACCGGGATCACTATGCAGGACCTGGGCTTCACCGAGAACTGGCTGGTGGTCGACATCAAGGCCGAGAACGGCCTGGACACCTGGGACGGCGTGGAGCAGATCTGCGACCCGACCCGGGCCGCCACCTTCATGCACGTCACCGGCGACCGGTACCGCTGGGAATTCCGGCTGCTGGACGGCGAGGACGAAGCCGGCCTGATCACCCCAGCCGCCCTCGGCGCCCTGCTGCGCCCGTGGACCGGGCGCGGCGACCTGGCCGGCCTGCAGATCATCCGCTCCGCTAGTTACACCTTCCGCGCCCGGCTGGCGTCCCGCTTCCGCGCCGGGCGGGTCTTCCTGCTCGGCGACGCCGCCCATCTCACCCCGCCGTTCATCGGCCAGGGCCTGGCGGCCGGGCTGCGCGACGCCGACAACCTGGCCTGGAAACTCGCACACGTGCTCACCGGCCGGGCCGGCCCCGGCCTGCTCGCCAGCTACGAGACCGAACGCCGCCCGCACGCCCGGGCCTTGGTGGAAAAGGCCGTCCGGGTCGGCTGGGCGATGACCGGCGGCCAGGACCGCGCCGCCGCGATCCGGCGGATCGCCCTGGCCGCGGCCGTCCGCAGCGACCGCATCTGCCAGGCCATGGGCTCCACCGCCACGCCCCGGCTGAAGGCCGGCGCCCTGCAGCCATCCCCGCGGCGCCTCCTCCCGTCCGGCATCCCCGCCGCGCTGCGGCCCGGCAGCCTGATCTCCAACCCGCTGGTATCAGCCGCCGGCGGCGTGCCGGCCCGGCTGGACACGATCCTGGCCGGACGTACCGCCGTGCTGACCGCGCGGCGCCCCGAGGCCGGCTTGGCGGAATTCTGCCTGCGGCACGGCCTCGTCCTCGTCTGGATCAGCGGCCCGCCCGGCGTCAGGACACCCGCGCGCGCCGACGCGGACGCAGACGCCGGCTGGATCGACGTCCGTCTCCTCGGCGATGACCCGCCCGCCGGCCTGCGGGCCCTGACCGCCGACCCGGCGCTGACCGTCATCGTCCGCCCCGACCGCGTGGTCGCGGCGGCAGCGCCGCGGTCCCGGCCGCCGCGCCTGCCCTGGCACATCCCGGCCAGCGCCGTGCCCAGGTATCCGGCCCCGGCTCACCGGCCAGCTCACCCCGATCCCGCCGGCCCGCTGCCGGCCGCCCGCTAGGAGGTTCCCGTGTTCGTCACCGTCTCGCTGCTGCTCGCGGCGGCCTGCCTGCTCCCGGCGGCCGGCAAGCTGACCGGCCACCCGAAGATGCGGCACGCCGCCGCGCACTTCGGCATCCCCTGGCCCCGCTACCGGCTCATCGGCGTCGCCGAGCTAGCCGCCGCCGGCGGCGTCCTGGCCGGCCTGTGGTGGCACCCCCTCGGCCTGGCCGCAGCCGCCGGGATGGTGCTGCTGCTCCTCGGCGCCCTGATCACCCACCGGCGCGCGGCGGACAGCGGGAAGGAGACGGCCCTGGCCCTGCTCGCCCTGGCCGTCACCATCGCCTACCTGGTCGTCGCCCTCACCAGCTGAGCAGGAGCGGGCCGAGGCCGGCCTGAGCAGCCTTGCCTTCAAAACCCACGGCCGCGCCGGACCCGGCGCGTTAGGAGATCGTGAAGTAATGACCGTTCAGACAGCATCACCCGGCGCTCCGCCGCCGGGATCCGCCGACACCGCCGACCAGGCAGCCCCGCTCGACGCGTTGCTGGCTGACGCCGCACTCGGCACGTTCCGCCGGTTCGCCCCGGACGCGTCGACCGCCAAGCTCGCGGCCAGCCTGGCCGCGAGGCCGCTCACCACCGGCCGGAGGCTGGGCAGCCTCGCCGCCGAATTCGCCCGGATCGGCGCCGGCACCTCGGTGCTGGCTCCGCACCGTAGGGACCGCCGGTTCGCCGATCCGGCCTGGACGGGGAATCCGCTGCTGCGCCGTATCGTGCAGGCCTACCTGGCGGCCGGGCAGACCGCTGACCAGCTCGTCAGCGATGCGGCGCTGGACTGGCGGGACGACAAACGGGTCCGGTTCGCCGCTGAGAACCTCATCGAGGCGCTGTCGCCGAGTAACCTGCCGCTGGTCAACCCGGCGTCGGCGAAGGCCGCCGTCGACACCGGCGGCGTGAGCCTGGTCCGCGGCGGGGTCAGCCTGCTGCGCGACCTGGCTACCGCGCCGCGGATACCCGAGATGGTGGACTCCTCGGCGTTCGAGGTGGGCCGTAACATCGCGGTCACGCCGGGGGCGGTGGTGCTGCGCACCGAGGTGTTCGAGCTAATCCAGTACCGTCCGCGGACCGGGCAGGTCCGCGAGGTCCCGCTGCTGCTCGTGCCGCCGACCATCAACAAGTACTACGCCCTTGACCTGGCCCCCGGCCGCAGCCTGGCCGAGTACCTGGTCGGCGGCGGCCAGCAGGTGTTCGTCATGTCCTGGCGGAACCCGGACGCCCGGCATGCCGGCTGGGGCCTGGACACCTACGTCCAGGCGGTGCTCGACGCGCTGGACGCCGTCGAGCGGATCTGCGGCACCAGCCGCACCGCGCTGACCGGCGTCTGCGCCGGCGGCATCATCGCCAGCATCACCGCCGCGCACCTGGCCGCCACCGGCCAGCAGGGCCGGCTGTCCGCCTTCGGCCTGCTGGTCACCGTGCTCGACGACGCGCAGGCCGGTACCGTGGCCGCGCTCGCGGACCGCCAGCTCGCGGCGGCGGCCAAGGAGATGTCCAGGCGCCGCGGCTACCTGGACGGCCGGGCCCTGGCTGAGGTGTTCGCCTGGCTCCGGCCCGGCGACCTGGTCTGGAACTACTGGGTCAACAACTACCTGCTCGGCAAGAAGCCGCCGGCGTTCGACATCTTGTTCTGGAACGCCGACACCACCCGGATGAGCGCGAAGCTGCATGCGGATTTCGTCGACCTGGCGATGGACAACCAGCTGGTCACGCCGGGCGCGCTGACGGTGCTGGGCTCCGCCGTCGACCTGTCCCAGGTCGACGTCGACAGTTACCTCGTCGCGGGCATCGCCGACCACATCACGCCCTGGCAGAACTGCTACCGCAGCACCCAGCTGCTCGGCGGCGAGAGCCGGTTCATCCTGTCCACCAGCGGTCACATCGCCGCCCTGGTCAACCCGCCCGGCAACCCGAAGGCCAGCTACCAGATCAGCAAGGGCACCCCGGCGCAGCCCGCGGACTGGCTGAAGACCGCGCAGACGGTGCCGGGCAGCTGGTGGCCCGACCTGCTGGCCTGGCTCGGCGACCGCTGCGGCGCGGACAAGCCGGCACCGGCGCAGCTCGGCGGCGGCGGCCTGCGGCCGCTCGTCGACGCGCCCGGCACATACGTCTTCGACACCTGACGGGGCCCGGCATGCACGAGGACATCGGCCGCTCGCTGAGCACTGATTACTTCCGGATCGCCGACCAGCTCACCAGCGAGGAGCTTGGCTACCTGCTGCGCACCCGCGCCTTCGTCGACGATGAGGTGCTGCCGGTCATCAACGGCTACTGGGAGCGCGCGGAGTTCCCGTGGCCGCTGATCGAGAAGCTGGCCAAGCTCGGGATCGTCGGCGACGGCATCCAGGGATACGGGTGCCCGCCGATGAGCCCGATCGCCACCGGGCTCGTGCACATGGAGCTCAACCGCGGCGACGGCAGCCTGGGCACATTCCTCGGCGTGCAGGCCGGCCTGGCCATGCAGTCGATCGCCATGCTCGGGTCGGAAGAGCAGAAACAACGCTGGCTGCCCGGCATGGCCCGGCTGGAGAAACTGGGCGCGTTCGCGCTCACCGAACCGCTGCACGGCTCGGATTCGGTGGCGCTGGAGACCTCCGCCCGCCGCGACGGCAGCGACTGGGTGATCAACGGCGCGAAGAAGTGGATCGGCAACGGCACGATCGCGGATGTCATCGTAGTGTGGGCCCGCGACATCGCGGACGGCAAGGTCAAGGGCTTCCTGGTCGAGAAGGGCACCCCCGGCTACGACGCGAGGCGGATCGAGGCCAAGGGATCGCTGCGCGCGGTATGGCAAGCCGAGATCATTCTTAACGATGTCCGGGTGCCGGACGGGAACCGGCTGCCGGGCGAACGCAGCTTCAAGGACGCCGGCCGGGTGCTGGCCGGCACCCGCAATGCGGTCGCGTGGGGCGCGCTCGGCCACGCCACCGCCGGGTACGAGGTCGCCGTGGCCTACTGCGGGCAGCGGCGCCAGTTCGGCAAGCCGCTGGCCAGCTTCCAGATCGTGCAGGACCGGCTGGTCAAGATGCTGGCCGAGGTCTGCTCCATGCAGCTGTACTGCCTGCGGCTCGGCAGGCTCATCGAGGAGGGCAGGCTGACCGACACGATCGCGGCCATCGCGAAGATGAACAACACCCGCAAGGCCCGGCAGGTCATCGCCGAGGCGCGGGACCTGCTCGGCGGCAACGGCATCCTGCTCGACTTCCACGTGATCCGGCACATGGCCGACATCGAGGCGATCCACACCTACGAAGGCACCGAGACCATCCAGACCCTCATCGTCGGGAGGGACATCACCGGTGTCAGCGCCTTCGCCTGAGCAGCGCACCATCCGGTTCGTCGACATCGGCGCCGGTGGCCTCCGAATGCGCACCTCGGTGCGCGGCTCCGGGCCGCCGCTGCTCCTGATCACCGGGATCGGGGCCAGCCTCGATCTCGGCGCGCCGTTCGAGCGGGAACTGGCCGCCCGGGGGGTGCAGGTGATCAGCTTCGACGCGCCGGGCATCGGGCAGTCGACCCCCTACTCCTGGCCACGGCGGATGCCCGGCATCGCGCGGACGGTGGAACGGATGCTCGACGCGCTCGGCTACCAGCGCGTCGATGTGCTCGGCGTGTCCCTCGGCGGCGTCATCGCGCAGCAGCTCGCGCACCAGGTCCCGGCCCGGGTCCGCCGCCTGGTGCTGGCGGCCACCGGCCCGGGCCTGGGCGGCGTGCCGGGCTCGCCGCGCGTCCTGCTGTCGCTCGCCACGCCGCGCCGCTACTACCAGCCCGACTACTACCGGCGCATCGCCGGCCGCGTCTACGGCGGCGCCGCGCGCCGCGACCCCGACGCGCTGCTGCACGGCTCGATCGCCCGGTTCATCGAACGGCCCTCGCTGCCGGGATATCTCGGCCAGCTCTACGCGATCAGTGGCTGGACCAGCATGCCCTGGCTGCGATCGCTACCGCAGCAGACCCTGGTGCTAGCCGGCGACGACGACCCCATCGTGCCGCTGATCAACGGCCGGATCCTCGCCCGGTGCATCCCGCACGCACAGTTGCAGATCGTCCGGCATGGAGGTCACCTGTTCCTGCTCGAAAGCCCCGCAGAAATGGCCGGGCTCGTCGCCGCCTTCCTCAGCGGTGATCACCTGCCTTCCGATCCGGCTACAGACCCGTGACCCACGGTCACCAAGAAGTTGCCTTGTCAGTCCCCCGGCTCGTGGCCGCCCGGCCCGTATCTCATCCCGTCGCCAGGCCGCATGCCCCGCAGCCGTGGTTCCGATGGCCGTTGACAAACCGGTTACCACGCCACTCCTGGACAACGTCGCAGGCAGCGTGACCTGGCTCTAGACGCGTAAGCCCGTTCGCCTAGGAAACCCCTTGATCAGTCCTGCGTGGCTTCAACCTTGGGCAGGTTCCTGGCCGCCCAGTCGTGCCTGGCGGTTAGCGCGCCACTTCGACAACCCGGCCCTGGCCAACAGCCCCACGACAACGAGGATGATCACGCCGATCAGCGCCTTCGTGCCGATTTTCCCCACGAGCTTGGCGATCTCCTCGCCCAGGAGGTACGAGATCCCGACGTAGATCCCGATCCAGAAGATCCCGGCGGCCAGCGCTCCCAGCAGGAACAGCCAGAATCGCACGTGGAAGATCCCGGACACGAAGGCCGGCAACGTCGCGGACGCCACGAAGGTATGCCGGCCGAAGGCGCGGTCGCCCTTGGCCAGCAGTTTCCGGCGCCTTTTCTCAAGGCGGCCCGGGTGGTCGAGCAGCGGGCGTCCGCCGCGGGCACCAACCAGGAATCCGATCGCCGAACCGAGCATCCAGGCGACGCCGGCCGTGGCGAGCACGATCCAGATATTGAGTTTGCCCTCT
The DNA here is from genome assembly GCA_963775745.1 of uncultured Actinomycetota bacterium. Lineage (GTDB taxonomy): Bacteria > Actinomycetota > Actinomycetes > Streptosporangiales > Streptosporangiaceae > DATBGO01. The sequence goes on along the minus strand of CAVZKE010000023.1, from coordinate 12,241 downwards.
CCCGCCAGCGCGCCCGCCGCGATGAGCGACGCGTCACCCGGGCCGGGTATCCCGGCTCCCATGATCAGGACCAGCACAAACATGACGGCGTATTCGGACAGGCTCATGGCAGGCCACCCCCTGCCCCACGCCCTCTCATCGCACCATCTCCAGGCTGGCTAGACCCCGCTCGAGGACAGCCAGCCGCCGAGCCGAGGACGGCCGAGGCGGGCACACCATCCGAACCATGCAGCTTAACCGGCAGATCATCTCATAGTGGCCGCCGATGACGGCGAGAGTCCGGGCCCCCACGATGATCCATGTCCGTCTGCCGCGGCGACCAACAGGCAGGCGTCCAGCCGGGAGCCGACGGCGTATCCACCATGAAGGTGCTGGCGCTCAGAGCGCGATGAAAACTGGGTCAGCGCGGAGATGACCGGCCTAAACCCCTGCAGGGCACATGCCGCCGGGATGCGGCAGGCAACGATGAAAAAGATCGAGAACAGAGCCCGGCCGCGTGCTACCGCAAGGCCCACAATCCCCCACAAGTCCGCGGCCGGGCGTCGCTCACCACAGGAAGCCCACAGACGAAACGGAACTATACGGTACTCGGCGGCACAGTCGCTATGATAGCTATAACAGTCGTTGACCAGCGATAATGCGGGTGAGCTGGGCTTTTGAATGCTCTCCGGACTATGGTTTCGGGGGTGATAGGACCCCTGAAAAGCGGAAGGTCGGCGGTTCGACCCCGCCCCTGACCACGCGGACCCCATTTGACCTGCGGAAACGCCGATTCCGGGTACGGCCGCTGGCTCCGCTCTCTGCGGGACCAGGCGCAGTCATGTGAATTGGCGGCGCGGTGTCCCCGGCAGCGTGAGTGAGCCTGCTGCGGGGGCGTTCCCGCTGGTCATCGGCTCGATCTGGTCTGATCTGGCCGTCGATGGGAGCCTCTGGCGTGTCGTACCGATGAGCGTCCGCTTACGTGGGCACTTGTGCGGCGGGCGACGGCCGCGCTTCCGCCGTTACCGACACCGTGACTGCAGCTTCAGCGCTCCCAATACCGGAAAGCGACCGTTCCCCGGGACCGGAAACGCCGTTAGATCCACAGTCCCCCGCGATCGCGGCCGCGGCGAGGATGAGCGTGGGCCGGCTAATTCGGTGGGACTGGCCGGTCCGGGCCGTCGCTGGCGGGGCGCTGAAGGCGGCCCTCACGTGATCTTGCTGCTGGACCGACAGGTCGGACCTGATCAGTTCCATGTCCTGTCCCTGGAATGCCTGCGCGACGGTGTCGATAGCACCGTCGGAGCTCAGCACCACAAGAACTGAGGTTCCGGGCGTCATGTCGCTTTTGGCGGCTTCGATCATCGAGCTGTCGATGCCGGTATGCCTGAGCTTGCCGGCGAACGCGGAGGCCTTGCTGGCCTCGGTGTTTGCGTGCTCTTGAGCCAGGGGTGCCGTCGCGTATTGCGGCCAGCGGAGCACAGCGATGTCCTGGACGTCGATGTATTCGTGGTCGCCGAGCTTCGTGAGCTTGAGGAACGCCTCGTCGGCTCCTTCGGTGCCGTTGAACTTCCATGCGGTTGTCGTCATGTTCTCCCACTCCTTCACTTGTGGCCGGCTGAATCCGGCCGCGCCCTGAATCCGGCCGCGCATGGTGGCCGCGAACGGCAGGCCAGCCAGCACAGCAGGCTCTTAATCGCGTTGCCTAGTCTGCGATCGCTGATCCGTTTCGTTCGTTCGCAAGAACGCCCCTCGTGCCCCGCTCCGCCGGGTGCCTGTTATCGGTTCGGTCGCTGGCCTGGCGCGTGTTTTCGACGCCGGGCCCGGCGGTCGCGGTTAGCTGACGGCTGTCCTCTCCCGGCCTGGGGACAGGGCGCGATCGCCGACCATGTAGGCGGTGATGAGCGCTGCCGGGAAGAAGATCAGGCTGAAGATGAAGTACCCGATGAAGCTGTGGCCCATCCGGCCAGCCACGCGAGCAGGCCAGAACGCGATCGCGATCCAGACGACGGCGATCAAGATCCACCACAAGGTGCTCATGGCGGCCCGCCTTTCAGAATTCACCTGGAGCGCTTATGCCAGCTGCCAGACAGCAGCAGCAACAACTGCCACTCCAGTAACCACCGTGAGCAGACCTGGCCGGGAATCTCCTGGGGCGTTGGTCCCGCGGATTCGGGACGAACGCTCGCACAGGTCATGGCCGTGCGGACAGTGAGCGGCCCCGGCATCGGCTGCCGATCAGGTCAGGGACGCTACGAACTGCGTTTCGAACCCGGCGGCCTGCCGCCGGTGGACTCGTGTATCCGGGCGTGAGTTGCGACTTCGACCCATGATCATCGGTGTGCAAAGCGTGCGCGTATCGCCTCGCGATCGGTCAGGATCTCCTGGCTTGCGGCGCGCTCCGGTCCCGCCGCAATTTCTTGAGGACAGCCCTGAACGACAGATTCCGCTCCTGCCACACGATGCCTGCCACCGCGCCCAGGATGATCACGACCCCGATGGCGATCAGCCAGGACATGAGGGCAAAGACAACGCCGATCGGCCCGTACTTCTTGTCGTCCGAGATAACGGTGCCGGAGAAGATGACCGAGAAGACCGCCTCCATGCCCAGCCAGCACACGGCCGTGGCGACGGCGGCCGGGAACAGGGCCCGCCAGGAGATCCTGCCCGCCAGCAGGAACCACATGGTGAACCACCAGAAGCCGGTCAGCACCACCAGGCCGATGACCGCGAGCAGCACCGGGCCGCCCGCGCCGCGCAACTTCGGCCCGGCCCAGCCGGCCAGCGCTGAGCAGCCCACCAGCACGACCAGCCAGCTCAGCCTGCGGAGCATGTCCCTGGCCCCCCGGCCGTCCAGCTCGAAGGCCCGCTCGTACAGCTCCTGGATCGCCGTGGCCGCGGCGATGCCGCCCAGGATGAAGAACACCCACGCGGTCCCGGTGACGGCGCTGGAGGTGGCAGCCGAGGAGGTGAACAGGCTGCCGACATCAGCGGCGGCCTGCTTGTTCAGGCCCAGGTGCCGGGCCAGCCCGCTGGCCGCCGACCGGCCGGCCAGGGCATTGGCGACGATCAGGAACGGGAACAAGCACAACAGCAGCGTGGCCGCGAACATCAACCCCCGGTTGATGAAATCCATCGAGTCCAGCCGCCGCCACAGATGCTCAGCCGACGACCCGGCGTACTTCCCCTTGACCACTTCGGTCCCATGCCGGACACGGTCGCGAACGCCGCGCCTGCCGTTCGCGGCAACTCCCGGCGATTCCTCATCCCGGCCGGCGGACGCCATTAGCCTGCGACTTGCCTGCCGGGGGCCAACGGCGCAAATTCTGCTGTCTGGCCCAGGCGTTCACGCCGGCGGTGATCACCGCCGCTGGCAGTATCCCGTATTAATCCAACCTCAAGCGTCATCTCGCCCCCCGCACTCCGACCCTGGCGTGAGCTTGGTTCATCCTGCAGGCCCAAGCTGACCGGACGTGCTTCACCAGGCCAGAGCGGATCGGCTCTTCTGCCCGGGACCTAGGTCCTGTTTCCCGGTCCGGCGCTGCGCGCGTCCCGGGCTGCCGCGGTATGCCTGCACCTGCAGTGCCCCGGCCCCGCGGCCCTTCACCGACAGCCCGCACGACCGTGGATCCAGCAGGTAGGTGTGCCGGGCGAGCATGGTGGCCGAAGTCACGATCCGGTGCAGCCGGAGGTGGCCGGACAGCAGCCGTGCCGCAGCACCAGGATCTCCGCGTCCTTTGAGGCATTGCTCCGGGCGAGGAGCGCCAGCCAACCGAACAGCCGCACCAGGTAGCTGGTAGACGGGGCGTACGGGTACGAGTGCCGAGCGTAGAACTCTAGATCAGACACTCTCGTGGGTTCTGGCAGCGGGGGGCGGTGGTTGGCCGAGCTTGACCACGGGTCCCTGCGTAAGCTTGCGCGACGTTCGATCGGAGCAGCTATTCACGCAGGTCAGCCACGTCGCTCGGCGGTCCGCTGTGGCGGCGCATGCCGGGTAGCAAGTGAGAGTGGCGGTCTCACGGGCTGCGTCGTGTTTTGCCAGTTGTTCACCCGAATCGATATTAAAATGTTACCAAAAGGAGGATTCGCTGTAACAAGCCGCCCGGTTACGTTGGCAGTTCGGCGCTGCTCTGGACCCCGGCAGTAGAGAACAAGCCTTGGGGGGCGGAGTGAAAAGGCCAGACATGTACGTCGTCACCGGCACCGGGCCCGCTGGCCATCAGACCGGCGGACCGCAGGATGCGCGCGCCGCGGCGATCCCCGGTGCCGGCGAGCTCGGTCACGGCTTCGGGGCCGTTCTGCGGCGCCAGTCGGCCCCTGGCGCGGATGGCCGGGCGGAAGGCGGTCACGCCACCGTGTTCGAGCTCATCTGCTTCGACTGCGGCGACAATCCCTGCCTGGATTACTCTGAGGTCTCTCCTCGGCTGCAGCGGATCCGCGGGCCTCGCACGATGGAGACGGCCTGGGCGGCATATGAGCAACACCTCGGACTGGCCAGGCTGACGGCCGGAGCTCGGATGTGCGCGGCCCCGTAGATCACAGCCGATGGGCTACGGAAGTGAACGGTGCCGGTGAGGCTCGGGTGATGTCAGCGCCTTCCGGGAGCGAAATCGTCCGCTTAACGGCATCAAATAGGTGGGCGCAAGGTCTGGGCCAGGTCATCCGCCGCGAGCGTCGCGCTCGGCTGGCAGGTGATCCGGGACATCGAAATCCCACCCTGACGGAAGGTCAACGCAGTCGCAGACAGGACGCTGGTCCTCGCGATCTTCGGCAACGAAGCGGCCGCGGGATAACGCGGCGGCCGCAAGCCCGCCAGCGGGGGCCCGGCGCCCGGCCGCCAGCCACGCTAGCTGGCCGGGCGCCGCAACCGCGCCCTTCGGGCTGCTATCACGATCACTGCAGATCACCCCTCCCGGGGTGATGCCCGGGTGGTGCGCAGAACAGCCCGGTGCGGCAACGTCGATAGCGCAGGCGCTGCCGTACGGCAGCGGCCAATGAGCGTTCCATGCGAACGCGGAGAGGAGGCGGCCATGTCCGTCCTCTGGTGGATCTTGCTTGCTGTTATCTGGATCGCGATCGCGTTCTGGCCCGCCCGCGTCGCCGGACGCAAGGGCCACAGCTTCATCGGGTACTTCATCTTCAGCCTGTTCTTCTTCCCGGCCGCGATCATCGTCGCCTACCTCGTCCCCGACCGCACCCGAATCCCGGGCAGGGAAAGGACCGCCGTTAGCTAGTACCGAGTGCTGGACCACGGCGGTTCGCCTGCAGCGAGCCTCATGACGGGCGAGCCGCCCGGTGGGATCCGGGGCCATGGCGGCGGCATGCGGCGGCGGTCACTCCGTGGTCAGCCGGATACCCGCGCGAAGGAGGAGGAAGGGATGACTATTCGGTCCGGCGGGCCAGCGCAGGCCGCCTAGGCCACGACGGGATCTCCATGACTAGCACCGCGAAAACCGAGCGCCACGGCGTTGTCCGCCGGGTCTACGGGGCCATGCGCTTCCCACCGCCCGTCGATGACCAGCTTTTTGGCAACCGGGCACAGGCCGCGTCCTACCTCGGTGCCTGGGGTCTTACCGTTACCCACCTCATCCTCTGGCTTCTCATCGCCATCGGCCTGCTGACCTCCGAGGCGCTCGTCATCGGCGTTTCGCTTCTCTCCTTCGCTGCGACCTGCCTGTTCATCTGGATGGTGATCGCTGCTCACCGCCGGCTGCAGCTCTACCACGGCAGTACCACCCGGCACGCCGCCACGGTGTGGTGGCGGGGCCCCTGGGACCCTGTCGGCCGGCTGATCTGGCTGCCGGTACGGCTGCCAGCCGCCTGGCACGCGCTCCGCCACCAGACGAGCGCCCCGCAACCAGAACCGGGCCGCTGACGATCTAACCTCACGTGCGAGTCGCAGGTCACCAGGCGCTGCCCCGCAGGGAGCACCACGCGCTGAGATTAAGGGCCACGATCTCCGGGGCCGCTCAGTCACCCGGCCCGGGCTGGTCCGCCTCCGCCTCGGCTTCCATCTTCGCAAGGCGGGTGTAATAGTCCGGGAACTCGTTGAGGTGCGCCCGCGCGATCTTCGCCGTCATGGTGACATCGTCATCGGTCACATTCGTCTCCGGATCACGTGTGCCGTGCTCGAGCTCGATGTCCATCCCCATCCGGAACTGCCCGAGATCGAACGGCGAAACGTCCCAGTCGATGCCGATCCGCTGACCCGCCGCCCGGGCCTCATCGAGGGTAAAACGTGCGTGAGAAGTCATGCCGTCAACACTACGGTCTGGGCCGTTCCCGCAGAGAGGATCAAGCCCTCCGGCGGCGGTCCTCGCGGGTCGTCGCCGCTGCCCGGTCAGACCAGGCCGCGGGCTTCGCCCTCGCGGACCGCATCCGCCCTGGAGTTCACGTCTAGCTTGCGGTAGATGCTCTTCATGTGCGACTTGAGGGTGTTGGGCGAGACGAACAGCGCGCCGGCGATTTCCGTGGTCGTCAGCCGGCTCGCCAGCAGCCGGAGTACCGCCAGTTCACGGTCGCTCAGGAGTCCGCCCGGCAGCAGTCCGGCCCGGCCCCCGGATGAGGCGGCGGCCCCTTCTGCGCGTACCGACAGGTCATCGACGTAGGGCTTGAGACCGGCGCCGGCTGGCAGGGAACGGAGCAGCGCGGCGATGCCGGGTCCCTGCTCGATGATGGTGGCCAGGTACCCGTGCGGGCTGGCTAGCGCCAGGGCCGTCCGCAGGTAGCGGTGCGCCCGCGCGAGGTCGGCCGCCTGTGCCGCCAGGCTCCGGAGCACTCCCCATTCCACCCGCTCTCGGATAGTGAGCGGCTCGGTTTCGGCCAGGATCTTCTCCGCCTTCGCCCACTCCCGCGACGCAACATGCAGCCGGGTCCGGAGCAGCCGGGACGTGGTGTTCGCCGGCAGCCGCGGGACCAGCGCGCCGGCTTCGGCCGGCGCCAGGGCGAGCGCGACGCGGAACTCCTCGATCGCGTACTGTGCCCGGACCCTGTCGTCCGGCGCGGCGAGGCGCAGGCGTGCCTGGGCCAAGGACGCCAGCGCGCCCGTCCGGTCCCCCTGAGCCGTGGCCAGCCGGGCGATCCAGGTGTCGACCATGCCCTGGATGTACGGGCGGCCGTTGATCCGTGCCCCCGCCCGCGCTGCGGTCAGCAGGCTCGCGGCGGGCTCGTGTTCGCGGCGCTCCAGGTGGATCCCCGCTTGGATCATGTTGGCGAATATCTGTCCCACCCCGTGCGCCACGGCGTCGAATTCCGCGGCAGCCGCCCCGACCCGGTCCAGCGCCGCGGCGGCTGAGATCAGGTCACCTTGCAGGAATGCCACCCAGGCCTGGATGACGGGTGACCGGAACTCCTCCACGAGGGGAACCGACAAGGGCGCGGGTCCGCGGTGGAAGGCCGCGGCCGCAGCCGGGACGTCACCGGCCAGCAAATGCGCTCCGACTTCCTGCAGAGGCAGTTGCGCGAGCATCGGGAACAGCGGACCCTGCCCGGCCGCGGCGTCGGCCGCCTGGCGGGCCAGCCGGTTGTGCTCCAGCGCGAGATCGACGCAGCCCCGGTTGTTGTAGTAGGCCGTCCAGGTGCCGTGCGCCAGGGCGGCCAGGCCCGGTGGCAGGCTGGGGTTAGCTCGGTTCACCTTGGTGAGCCAGCCCTCGGCCTCCCGCTGCCCGGCTGACGCCAGCGGGAGCACGAACTCGAGCAGTAGCCCAGGGTTGGCTTCCACGGCGGCGTCGCCGAACCTGGCCAGCCAGGCCCGGGCGACCGCCCTGGCCTCTTGCGCGTTGGTGAATTCCAGGATGGTGTGCATGGAGTCGGCCAGGACCGCCGCGGCCAGCGGCATATCGCCCACCGCCATCGCGTGACGCATCGCCCCTAGCCGGTCCCCGCGCTCTTGCAACGCTGCCGCGGCCCGCAGGTGCGCGTCCCGGAACTGCGTGCCGCCGGCGGACTTCAGCCGCGCCCGCAGGAACGCCGCGAACATCGGATGGAGGCGGAACCGCTCCCCGGTCAGGTCGACCTGGTAGATGAACAGGTCATCAGTGATCACCCGGCCGAGGAGCCCGCGGGCGTCATCCTGGCCGCTGACGGCCTCGCATAGCTGGACGTCGAACTCATCGAGAACGCAGATGCTCACCAGGAAGCCGGCCAGGTCGGGGGGCAGCCGGTTCATGACCTCGCTGGCCAGGTAGTCGCTCACCTCCTGCGTCGTGGCGGCGAGGGCGTCGATCACCTCGCCCGGATCGCCTCCGGCGCGCATCGCCAGCACGGCCATCTGGAGCCCGGCGGGCCAGCCCTCGGTTAGGGAGCGAAGCCGCCGGCCGTCAATGAGCTCGCGTCCCAGGCCCGCCAGCTCGAGCAGCTGCTCGACCTCGACGTCGGTGAACGCCAGATCGCCGGCACGCAGCTCGGTGATAACGCCGGCCAGCCGGAGCCGGGAGGTGGAGAACACGGGGTTGTGCTGGCTCGCTACCACGAGACGGACATGCGCCGGCAGGCGCTGCGCAAGATTGGCCAGCGTGCGCTGTGACGCCTCCGCGAACTGAGCGTCATCGATGACGACTGCCGCGCCGGCGGGCAGGTCTGCTAGGTCGCGGGCGAGTGAGTCCACCAGCTCCGGATCGTCCCACGAAGGCCGCTCCAGGATCAGCGCCGCGTCATTGCCCATGGCGGGCCACCGCGCAGCGAGGCAGGAGGTGAGCCGGGACCAGAACTGCGCCGGGTCCCCGTCGGTTTCATCGCAGGACAGCCAGGCAACCTGCACGTCGGTCGTGGTGGCCCATTCCGCGAGCAGGCTGGTCTTGCCGAAGCCAGAGGGAGCCACCAGCAGCACCAGCGGCTCGCCAGCGGACTCCAGCCTCCGCAGCAGGGCAGCGCGCCGCACCCTGGCCCCGGTGGGCCGGGGCACGGCGATCTGCTGGTTCTGGACGGACATGCTGTTATCGGTCTGCATGGTATCGCCCCCCCGGCGACCTGGTCGCGGCAAATGCCCGCCACGCGTCGCCAGATTCACCCTGCTGCGGGTGATACCTGGGTGATGCCTGGGCGCCACCCGCCGTCGAGAGTGGGCGTGAGCGCCACGCACGAGAGAGCGGGTGACGTGACGATACGTCGCCGCGGATACGCGGTCAAGACGGTAGCGCGCGCCTCACGCCGCCGCGGCGCGGAGAGGAGTCGCTATGACGGTAACAGCTGATCGTGCCGTGGCTGGAGGGTCTGCTGCGCGGAAATCTGGCCGGGGTCGGGCGCGGGCGGCGGTGGTGGAGCAGCTGAGCCGCGCGGACCGGGTGGCCCGGGGCAAGGATGCCCGGGCGGCGGCGCCGCTGGAGTCGCATGCGGAGTTCGCCCCGGCCGGGAAGCGGGATCCGGTCGGGCTGCTGCTGGGCCAGGCGAAGTCGCGGGTGCCGGAGCTGGTGCCGGTCCGGCACGGGCGGATGCTGGTGTCCCCGTTCACCTTCTACCGGGGCGCGGCGCTGCCGATGGCCGCGGACCTGGCCTGGCACGCCCGCCTCGGGACTACGGCTGCAGCTGTGCGGCGATGCGCACCTGTCGAATTTCGGCGCGTTCGCCTCGCCGGAGCGGCGGCTGGTCTTCGACGTCAACGACTTCGACGAGACCCTGCCCGGGCCGTTCGAGTGGGACGTCAAGCGGCTCGCCGCGAGCTTCGCCGTGGCCGGCCGGGACAACGGGTTCCCGGCCAAGGCCCGGAGAAAGGTCGTCCTGGCGGCGGCCGAAGGCTACCGCACCGCGATGCAGGGGTTCGCGCAGCAGCCGTTCCTGGAGGTCTGGTATGCGCATCTGGACATCGAGCAGGCGATCGGCGAGTTCAGGTCGCAGGTCAAGGCGAAGAGGCTGAAGGCTGGCGAGAAGCTGCTGGCCAAGGCGCACACCGCCGACAGCACGAAGGCGCTGCGGAAGCTCACCACCGTGACCGACGGGCAGCGGCGGATCATCAGCGACCCGCCGATGATCGTCCCCGCCGAGGAGGTCTTCTCCGACGTGCAGGCCGACGCGGTATATGAGCAGATCCGCGCCGTGCTGGGCAAGTACCAGCGGACCATGCAGTCCGACCGGCGTCACCTGCTAGAGCAGTTCACGCTGGTCCAGGTGGCCCGCAAGGTCGTTGGCGTCGGCAGCGTCGGCACCCGCGCCTGGGTCCTGCTGATGGACGCCTGTGACGGCGACGAGCCTTTGTTCTTGCAGGCCAAGGAGGCCCAGCCATCGGTCCTGGCGGAATACTGCGGGCGCAGCCAGTACACCAACCAGGGCGAGCGCGTCGTCGCCGGGCAGCACCTGATGCAGGCCCAGAGCGACATCTTCCTCGGCTGGACCCACACCCCGGGCCCGGACAAGGTCGACCGCGACTTCTACGTCCGCCAGCTGAAGGACTGGAAATTCTCCTTCCCGATCGAGGCGATGATCCCCTCCGGCATGACCGTCTACGCGCGGCTGTGCGGCTGGACCCTGGCCCGGGCACACGCCCGCTCCGGCGACCGCATCGCGCTGGCCGCCTACCTCGGCGAGTCCGGCGCGTTCGACCAGGCGATCGCCGACTTCGCCGAGACCTACGCCGACCAGAACGAACGCGACTACGCCGCGCTCCAGGCCGCCGTCAAGGAGGGCAAGGTTGAAACCACCACCGAGATCTAAGATGGCGCCGCATATTCGATCCGGGAGGCGGTTGTGCCGGAGATGACACGAGCCCCAAGGTCAGGCGCCGCAAAGCCCAGACGCACGCGGAATGCCGGCGGCCGGGACGCAAGGCACCGACGGTGAGTGAGGCGGCCGCGCCTGCGGCCGATCCGGGCGCGCTGATCCGGAGCAAGAGCTACCGTGTCCTGCTGGTCTTCGCCGCGCTGATCGGCGTGCTGGTCTCGTTCGCCTCCTGGTGCTTCCTGGAACTGGTCCACTGGATTCAGCAAGAGGTGTACAAGAGCCTGCCCAGCGGGCTGGGACTGCATCCCGTCCCGTGGTGGTGGCCGCTGCCGGTGCTGGCCGTCGCCGGGGTGCTGGCGGCCGTGGCGATCGTGCGCCTGCCCGGCCGCGGCGGCCACATCCCCTACGAGGGGATCAAGGCCGGGACGGCCAAGCCGGTCGAGCTGCCGGGCATTCTGCTGGCCGCGCTGGCCACCCTGGGCCTGGGTCTGGTGCTGGGGCCGGAGGCCCCGCTCATCGCCCTCGGCGGCGGCCTGGCGGTCCTGGCCGTGAAGCTGGTCAAAAAGGACACCCCCGACCAGGTGAAGACGGTGCTTGCCGCGAGCGCGGCGTTCGCCGCGATCGCCACGATCTTCGGCTCGCCGGTCATCGGCGCGATCATCCTGATCGAGGCCGCCGGGCTGGGCGGGCCGATGCTGCCGCTGGTGCTGCTGCCGGGCCTGATGTCGGCGGGGATCGGCTCGGTCGTCTTCATCGGCATGGGCCACTGGACCGGGCTGAGCTCCAGCGCCTACGCGCTGAGCCCCTTCTCGCTGCCCGCATTCTCCACGCTCACCGTCGCGGACTTCGGCTGGGCCATCGCGCTCGCGTTCGCCGCCGCCGTGGTCACCTTCGCGATTGTCGATGGCGCGCGCAGGTCGGCCCAGATCGTCGCCAGGCAGCCGTGGCTGCTGTTGCCGGCAGGCGCGCTGGTCGTCGGCGGGCTGGCGATCGGGTTCGCCCAGATCACCCACCAGCCAGCCGACCTGGTGCTGTTCTCCGGCCAGGACGCCTTCGGCTCCTTGATCAAGCAGGGCCCTGCCCTGGCCTTGTCCACCCTGGCGTTCCTGCTCTTGTTCAAGGGCCTGGCCTGGAGTATCTCGCTGGGCAGCTTCCGCGGCGGCCCGACCTTCCCGGCCTTGTTCATCGGCGCGGTCGGGGGCCTGCTCGCCGCGCACTTGCCCGGGTTCTCCGAGACGCCGGCCGTGGCCGTGCTGATGGCCGCCGCGGTCGTGTCGATCCTTAAACTTCCGCTGTCGGCAACGGTCATCGCGCTGCTGCTGACCTCCAAAGCCGGACTCGCCACCGCCCCGCTGATCATCGTCGCCGTCGTGGTCGCCTACATCACTATCCAGACGCTGTCCGCGACCCGCGGCCCCGCTGCGGCTGCCGCGCCGGCTGCTGAGCCTCAGCCCGCCGCATCCCCGCACACCAGCGCAACGGCAAACCCAGGCGACGGTCAGGCATGACCACCGGGCACCTGTGCAGCAAGATCGGCGCGCTGATCGGCCTGGGCATCGAGGGCGAAGAGGAGATGGAGGCAGGAGCGGTTGCAGGTGCCGAGCAGGCGGCC
>CAVZKE010000022.1:0-199139 GCA_963775745.1 uncultured Actinomycetota bacterium | reverse complement strand
TGCTGTAATCTGCTCCCTTATGCAGCAGCCAGCTCAGTCGCTCAGCAGGTGACGGAAGCAGACTCCGGCTCGTCGAGAAACCGGTGCGAGTGGCCAACGAGATCCAGGTCGGTCCAGCTCCCGGGCGGATGCCCCAGTCGCCCAGTTCCAGGATGCTGGCTCCGGGCACCGCCTCCGCCAGGTAGGTGTCGAGCCCGCGATCGTGTCCGCCCGCAGGAAATCCACCAGTGCGGTCGCACCGGCGAGCGTCCACGACCAGAGCCGAGCCGGCTCCCCTGCCGCGGTCCGGTAACCGCCCAGCGCAGATCCGCCCTGCGGTTTGAGCCCGCAGGCCGGCGGCGTCTCGACGACGGTCGATTTCCCGGAACCGTTCTCGCCGATCAGAACGGTCAGGCCAGCCGCCGCTCCGGGCCGCTGGCCAGGATCTGGGCCACCGCGGGCACGGTGGCCAGCCAGGCATCCGGGTCACCGGGTTACCTGATCGCCGCGAAGCCCCGTACCCCGCGGCCGCCCATCTTGTGCTGCGGCCCTGACGATCATGCCCGACAGGGCCCAGCCATCCTCGGTTAGGCCACGGGCTGGGGCACGCTTTCCCGGTGCGCCGGGTCCGGTTGCCTGGTACTGGTCAGGAACAGCGAGGTGATCAGCCCGAACACCAGAACGGTGGCAGGCAGGTAGAGCGAGTGGCCCAGCGCGCTGGAGTAACCGGCGGCGATGGACGCCGGGCCGAGCCCGTTGGTGCCGCGGATTTGCGTTCAGCATCATCTGCATGGTCGCCGCGATAACGGCGCTGCCGAGGACCGCTCCGGCCTGCCGGAAAGTGCTGAACGCGCCGACCCCGCACCGGCCAGATCAGGCTGGAGGTTGCGGATCGCGGTGGTCGAGATGGGCGCCGCGACGAAGGAACTGCCGATTCCCAGGCGGCGCTGGGCGCCACGAGATCCCAGCCGCTGAGGTGCGGGCTCGGATGTGCCGGTCCAGAGCAACGCAACCAGGGTGCAGGCGAATCGGCACGCTGCGAGATAGCGAGGGCTGACCTTGCCGATGAGCCTGCCGACCACGGGAGCCAGAGCGATCATGACGATGGCCATGGGCAGCAGGATCAGCGCCGATTGCAGCGCCGTGTAGCCCAGCACGTTCTGGGCGTACAGCATGAGGGGCAGCCCGAAGCCAGTCAGGGCGAATCCCATCGCGGTCATCCCCACGCTGGCCAGGGCGAAGTTGCGGTCACCGAACAGGCGCAACGGCTCAGGGGCGCGCTGGTTATGTGCCTGCCAGCCGACGAACGCCACCAGCGCGACCAGCCCGGCCCCGACCAGACCGGGCACGGTGACGATCCCTTCTCGTCCCCCAGTCGTACCGCCCGCCTTCCTGGACACCGAGGACCACGCAGAACAGCCCGACGCCGCTGAGGTATCACCCCCGGAATGTCGAATCCCCGGCAGACCACGGGCAGCGACGGCACGAGCCACAGCCCGAGTAGGAAACCAGCGACGCCGATGGGCACGTTCAGGTAGAAGATCCACGACCAGCCGAGCGCGCTACCAGGCATCCTCCGACGAGGGCCCCGACCACGGATGCGACGCCCCCGACGGTCCCCCAGACGGCCATCGCGGGTCCGTGGCGATCGGTGGGGAAGATCTGGCGACCACGGCCATTGTCTGCGGTGTTATGAGCGACGCCCCGAGGCCCTGGACGACGCGTGCCGCGATCAAGACTGGCAGAGTGCCCCCAGGCCGCATTCAAGGACGCCACCGTGAATACCGCCAGGCCGGCCAGGTAGGCCTGCTTCTGGCTAAACCGGTCGCCGTGCAGGCCCGCGAGCAGCGGCACGACGTAGGCCAGCAGGTAGAGCTGGTCACCCAGGATGCCGGTGATGTCGGCGTGCAGAGCCTTCATGATCTGCGGCGTCGCAACCGAGACGATCGTCGAATCGACCAAGATCATGAAGTACCCGATGATCAGGGTCCACAGGGCGGCCACGGCCGGATGCGTGCCGTCATGCTGGCTCCTTCCGTTACGGTTCGCCAAGAATGTTACACATGCAAACGTTACAATTGCAAAATTTGCATATGTAAGGCTTGGCGATTATCGTGGGAGGTGACGGACACCCCCACGCCGACGGACTACGGTCGCTTCTGGTTCCAGGCCCGCAAGCTCGTGTCGGTGATCGAGCTGGTCATCGACCGGCGGCTGCGGCGCGAGCTGGGCATGAGCCAGACCCTGTTCCTGGTCCTGAGCGTGATCGAGGTGCACCCGGGAGACTTCAACCAGCAGGACGTCGCCGACTATCTCGCAACCACGGCCGCCACGGTGAGCAGGCAGCTGGACATCGGGGCGAGAGCCGGATACCTCACCGTCGTCGTCTCCCCGTCCTCTCGCCGGAGAACGTCGTCGCGCTCACGCCGTCCGGCCAGGAAATGATCGAAAAGGGCGACGCGATCGTGCTCGAATAGAGACCCGCGGGCGCGGGCCAATCTGATCAACTTCGCCGTCGCCGCCGGAGTCATCACGAGCATGCTGCGCGCCGCCCCACCGGCCGAACCGGACCTCCAGTGACCGAGCACCGCGCGTGGGGCTGGGTGCTACTCAACGCGCACCCGGAATCGGTGCGTGGCCAGCCCCACGCCGCCATGGCAGATCTCTTGAAGCCCCGCGTCGACGTTCACAGATTCCACTCCGACGGCTGTACCCAGCTATGTGCTTCCAGCTGGCCGATGAACGCGCTCTGAGGCGGAGAGTCGGCACCCGCCGCGGACCTGGATGCACGCGGCGGAACTGGATCAGCCGCCATCTTGATCTGTCCTGGTGCGTATCCAGCTGTGCAGGTACCACCGGGCGTGATCGGCCGAGACAAATCCTGGCGTGGCGCGGCGGCCGGGGCTCGCCGTGCGAATTCAGCCAGATCATGGGTTCCGCGCCGGTGGCCTGAAAAGGCCTGCACCAGATGGCGGTTCCCGGAATCGGCCAGGGACTGGGTCACGACAAAGTTCGCCGCGGAGCCCGAGTTACTCGACCTCAGGCAAGCCGCCGAAGTTGTCGTTCCTATATGAAGTTCTCGCCAAGCGGGTTCGCGACCGGCTGACGCTGGTATTGACCGCACAGCTGAGCTCAAGGGCGACGCGGACACCCGCGGTGCGATGAGCACAGCTCGCCACGGTATCCTGTGCCGCACGCACCCGTGGCTAATGCGCCATTTCTTCGCACCGGCCATCCCCCATCACCGGTCCCCCCCCCCCGCGCGCGATCCCGCCGAGTGCTAACCGAGGGCCTGGGCCGCCCGCAGAGAATCCGGCTTCTCTGAGGCGCGCCGCCGCCGCACGATGGGCGCACAGAGTTGCCTGCCATGGCCGAACTCAGCGCGGCCACCCGTTAATATGGGCTGAATCTATCCTCACGTGCTCTGTGGGGCGCGCCCGCCTGCCGCTGCCGAGGCGCGCCGCTGGCCCGGCGCGCCCTCGTCGGTCATCTCGCCGTAGGGGGTCCAGGCTCGCGCTCGATCTCCTGCAGGCTGCGGTGCTTGGTCTCGGGAACCTGCCGTTGGAAGTAGACCAGCGCGACGATGGCACAGGCAGGCCAACAGGAAGAAGGTCCCCGCGTTCCCGATGGCGCTGAGCAGGGTGAGGGAAGCTCACGGTGACCACGGGGTAAGCGCCCCAGTTGGCCATGGTGGCCACGCTCATCGCCTGGCCGCGGATCTTCACCGGGTAGATCTCTTTCTCGCTGATCAGCAGCCAGAACACCGAACCGAGTCCGATCGCGAAGGAGCCTGTGTAGATCAGCAGGCCGGCGATTGCGACGCCGGAGGCGCTGCCGCCGGCTGCCCTGGCTGCCGCCGATCAGGAACGTGAACCCTGCACCACCGCCTCCACCGCCATTCCGGTGGTGCCGCCGATCAGCAGCGGGCGCCGGCCGGTCCGGTCCAGCAGCCGGATCGCCACGATGGCTCACGAACACGTTGACGGCCCCGTTGACCACGTTGGCCAGCAGGGCGGCGGAATTGGCCAGGCCCGGCCGAGGCGAGCAGGGTCGGCGCATAGTAGATGATCATGTTGATCCCGGTGATCTGCTGGAACACCGCCAGCGCGATACCAATGACCATGACGTGGCGGAAGGCCGGGTTGAGCACCTCGCGGAAGCTGGACTGGCGCGCCGGGCACAGTTCCCGTACCTCGGCGATCTCGGTGCCCGCGCCGGGATCGCGGCCAGGCCGAACATCAGCCGCCAGTTCTGGCTGGCGGCCAGCCCGTAGTCGACCAGGTAGGAGACCAGGATTCCGGAGGTGATGGCCAGCTGGTTGAAGCTGACCAGCGCCCCGTTTTCCGCGGCCGGGACGATCTCGCCGATGCACACGGACTACCATCGACGCTGAGCCGACGGCCAGGCCGATGATGACCCGCGCTGCCACCAGGACTCGTAGCGGGGGTGATGCTCGCTGCCTTCTCGCCCAGCTACGGAGTCCTGGTCGCGCGGATCATCATCGGCCTCGCGGTCGGCTCCGCGTCGATGGTGGTACCGCTCTACATCGGCGAGGTCGTGCCGCCCGCGGTCCGGGGGCCTGGTCAGCCTCAACCAGCTCGCGATCACCGCGGGCATCCTGGCCTCTTACCTGATCGACTACGGCCTCTCCGACAGCGGTAACTGGCGGCTGATGTTCGGCCTGGCCGCGATCCCGGCGGCGGCGCTGTTCATCGGGATGCTCTTCCAGAAGGAAAGCCCGCACTGGCTGGTCCGGCAGGGCCGGGACGACGAAGCGCGTCGGGTGCTGCGCGGCTGCGGGATGACAGTGACATCGACGAAGAGATCCGCGAGATCCACGAGGTCAGCCAGCGGCAAGGGAGTTACCGCGACCTGATATCGCCGCGGGTACGGCCGCTGGTCATGGTCGGCGTGCTGCTCGCGGTGTTCCAGCAGATCACCGGCATCAACACCGTCATCTACTACGAGCCGACCCTGCTCCAGGGCGCCGGGCTCGGCAACAATGCCGCCCTGCTGGCCAACGTCGTCAACGGCGCGGTCAACGTGGGCATGACCATCGTGGCGATCCGGCTGCTGGACCGGACCGGCCGGCGCCCGCTGCTGATCGGCGGCACCGCCGGAATGGCGGTCGGGATGGCGGTGGTCGGGTTCACGTTCCTGATCGGCGGCAGCCAGTTGCACGGCGGCGGCGCCTACATCGCGATCGCCGGCCTGCTGATCTACACAGGCTCCTTCGCGATCGGACTCGGTCCGGTGTTCTGGCTGCTGATCAGCGAGATCTACCCGGTGAAGATCCGCGGCCAGGCGATGAGCGTGGCCACCATGGCCAACTGGGGCGCGAACTTCGTGGTCACCGTAGCTTCCTCACCCTGCTCAGCGCCATCGGGAACGCGGGGACCTTCTTCCTGTTCGCCTGCCTGTCCATCGTCGCGCTGGTCTACTTCCAACGGCAGGTTCCCGAGACCAAGCACCGCAGCCTGCAGGAGATCGAGCGCGACCTCAACCTGCCTACGGGCGAGATGACCGACGAGGGCGCGCCGGGCCAGCGGCGCGCCTCGGCAGCGGCCAGGGCGCGCCCCGGCCGGAGCGCGTGAGGATAGATTCAGCCCATTATTAACGGGTGGCCGCGCTGGTTCGGCCACCGGCAGGCTGGTCGGTCTGCGCCCTGGTCCGGGCGCCGGCGCGATCACCTGAGCCGGACTCTCTGCGGGCGGCCCAGGCCCTCGGTTACACTCGGCGAAATTGCGCGCGGGGAATGAAATTCAGCGTCGTCGGGGGGATGGCCGGTGCGAAGAAATGGCGCATTAGCCGCGGGTGCGTGCGGCGCGGTCCTTACCGTGGCGAGCTTGCTCATCGCACCGCGGGTGTCCGCATCGCCCTTGACTCAGCTGTGCGGTCAATACCAGCATCAGCCGGTCGCGAACCCGCTTGGCGAGAGCTTCATCATCAGGAACGACAACTTCGGCGGCTTGCCTGAGTGCATCAGTAACTCGGGCTCCGCGGCGAACTTTGTCGTGACCCAGTCCCTGGCCGATTCCGGGAACGGCCATCTGGTGCAGGCCTTTTCAGGCCACCGGCGCGGAACTCATGATCTGGCTGAATTCGCACGGCGAGCCCCGGCCGCCGCGCCACGCCAGGATTGTCTGGGGCCGATCACGCCCGGTGGTACCTGCACAGCTGGATGACGCACCATGACGGATCAAGATGGCGGCTGATCCAGTTCCGCCGCGTGCATCCGGTCCAGCAGGTAACCAACCTCCGCCTGAGCGCGTTCATCGGCCAGCTGGAAGCACATCACTGGGTACAGCCGTCGGAGTGGATGCTGAACGTCGACGCGGGCTTCGAGATCTGCCATGGCGGCGTGGGGCTGGCCACGCACGGATTCCGGGTGCGCGTTCAGTAGCACCCGGCGCGCCCGCGCGGTGCCTGGTCACTGGAGGTCCGGTTCGGCCGGTGCGGCGGCGCGCAGCATGCTCGTGATGACTCCGGCGGCGACGGCAAAGTCATCGGGCGGCACCTGGCCCAGCACCCGCCGGGTCTCTTCGAGCACGATCGCGTCGCCCTTTTCGATCATTTCCTGGCCGGACGGCGTGAGCGCGACGACGTTCTCCCGGCGAGAGGACGGGGAGACGACGACGGTGAGGTATCCGGCTCTCGCCCCGATGTCCAGCTGCCTGCTCACCGTGGCGGCCGTGGTTGCGAGATAGTCGGCGACGTCCTGCTGGTTGAAGTCTCCCGGGTGCACCTCGATCACGCTCAGGACCAGGAACAGGGTCTGGCTCATGCCCAGCTCGCGCCGCAGCCGCCGGTCGATGACCAGCTCGATCACCGACACGAGCTTGCGGGCCTGGAACCAGAAGCGACCGTAGTCCGTCGGCGTGGGGGTGTCCGTCACCCTCCCACGATAATCGCCAAGCCTTACATATGCAAATTTTGCAATTGTAACGTTTGCATGTGTAACATTCTTGGCGAACCGTAACGGAAGGAGCCAGCATGACGGCACGCATCCGGCCCTGGGCCGCCCTGTGGACCCTGATCATCGGGTTCTTCATGATCTTGGTCGATTCGACGATCGTCTCGGTTGCGACGCCGCAGATCATGAAGGCTCTGCACGCCGACATCACCGGCACCATCTGGGTGACCAGCTCCTACCTGCTGGCCTACGTCGTGCCGCTGCTGCTCGCGGGCCGGCTCGGCGACCGGTTTGGCCAGAAGCAGGCCTACCTGGCCGGCCTGGCGGTATTCACGGTGGCGTCCTTGATGTGCGGCCTGGCGGGCACTCTGCCAGTCTTGATCGCGGCACGCGTCGTCCAGGGCCTCGGGGCGTCGCTCATAACACCGCAGACGATGGCCGTCGTCGCCAGGATCTTCCCCGCCGATCGCCGCGGACCCGCGATGGCCGTCTGGGGGACCGTCGGGGGCGTCGCATCCGTGGTCGGGCCCCTCGTCGGAGGATGCCTGGTGAGCGCGCTCGGCTGGTCGTGGATCTTCTACCTGAACGTGCCCGTCGGCGTCGCTGGTTTCCTACTCGGGCTGTGGCTCGTGCCGTCGCTGCCGGCGGTCTGCCGGGGATTCGACATTCCGGGGGTGATCCTCAGCGGCGTCGGGCTGTTCTGCGTGGTCCTCGGTGTCCAGGAAGGCGGGCGGTACGACTGGGGGACGATCAGCGGCATCGTCACCGTGCCCGGTCTGGTCGGGGCCGGGCTGGTCGCGCTGGTGGCGTTCGTCGGCTGGCAGGCACATAACCAGCGCGCCCCGCTGATGCCGTTGCGCCTGTTCGGTGACCGCAACTTCGCCCTGGCCAGCGTGGGGATGACCGCGATGGGATTCGCCCTGACTGGCTTCGGGCTGCCCCTCATGCTGTACGCCCAGAACGTGCTGGGCTACACGGCGCTGCAATCGGCGCTGATCCTGCTGCCCATGGCCATCGTCATGATCGCTCTGGCTCCCGTGGTCGGCAGGCTCATCGGCAAGGTCAGCCCTCGCTATCTCGCCGCGTCCGGATTCGCCTGCACCCTGGTTGCGTTGCTCTGGACCGGCACCATCCTGAGCCCGCACCTCAGCGGCTGGGATCTCGTGGCGCCCAGCGCCGCCTGGGAATCGGCAGTTCCTTCGTCGCGGCGCCCATCTCGACCACCGCGATCCGCAACCTCCAGCCTGATCTGGCCGGTGCGGGGTCGGGCGCGTTCAGCACGTTCCGGCAGGCCGGAGCGGTCCTCGGCAGCGCCGCTATCGCGGCGACCATGCAGATGATGCTGAACACGCAATTCCCGCACGGCACCAACGGGCTCGGCCCGGCGTCCATCGCCGCCGGTTACTCCAGCGCGCTGGGCCACTCGCTCTACCTGCCTGCCACCGTTCTGGTGTTCGGGCTGATCACCTCGCTGTTCCTGACCAGTACCAGGCAACCGGACCCGGCGCACCGGGAAAGCGTGCCCCAGCCCGTGGCCTAACCGAGGATGGCTGGGCCCTGTCCGGGCATGATCGTCGTATGGGCCGCAGCACAAGCATGGGCGGCCGCGGGGTACGGGCGCTTCGCGGCGATCCAGGTAACCCGGCTGACCCGGATGCCTGGCCGGCCACCGTGCCCGCGGTGGCCCAGATCCTGGCCAGCGGCCCGGAGCTGGCGGCTGGCCTGACCGTTCTGATCGGCGAGAACGGTTCCGGGAAATCGACCGTCGTCGAAACGCTCGCCGAGGCCTGCGGGCTCAATCCGCAGGGCGGATCTGCGCTGGGCGGTTACCGGACCGCGGCCGGCGAGCCCGGGCTCGGCTCCCGTTTCATCGTGGAGCGCTCGCCGGTGCGACCGCACTGGTCCTACTTCCTGCGGGCGGACACGATGCACGGGCTCTACACCTACCTGGCGGAGGCGGTGCCCGGAGCCAGCATCCTGGAACTGGGCGACTGGGGCATCCGCCCGGCGAGCTGGACCGACCTGGATCTCGTTGGCCACTGGCACCGGTTCCTCAACGAGCCGGAGTCCTACTTCCGTCACCTGCTGAGCGACTGACCCGCTGGCGACTGGCTGTTGCGGACTGGCCAGGAGCGGTTAGTTGACCCGGCGGTAGGCCCGGACGGCCAGCGGGCCGAACAAGGCTATGGTGCCCACCAGCCACAGCAGGCTCTGCCACAGCTGCGGCTCGAGCGTCCTCGCTCCGGGAACCGGGCCGAGCGCGAGATACCGCATGCTGTCGATGACCAGCGTCACCGGCTGGTTCTCGGCGAAGCCCTGCAGCCAGCCCGGCATGCTCGCGATCGGGACGAAGGCGGAGCTGATGAAGGTCAGCGGGAACACCCAGATGAGCCCGAAGGCCTGCACCGACTCCTCATCCTTGATCGTGAGGCCGATGTAGGCGGACACACAGCAGACGGTGAGGCCGAAGAACTCGGCGAGGAGCACCATGCCGATCGCCGGGCCCACCCCGTTCAGGAACCGGAAGCCGACCGCGTAGCCGACCGCGACGATGACCAGGATCGTCACGAGCATCCGCGCTGAGTCCGCGACCAGCCGCCCGGCCAGCACCGCAGAGCGGGCCATCGGCATCGACCGGAACCGGTCGATCACCCCCTTCTGGACCTCGCGGGCCAGGGCGATGGCGGTGCCGAAGGAGGCGAACGCCGCGGTCTGCCCGATGATCCCGGGCATCAGGTAGTTGACATAGCCACCCGGGGTGCTGACCGGGATAGCCCCGCCGAAGACGTACACGAACAGCAGGGTGAACATCACCGGCTGCACCAGCGTGAAAACGAGAAACGCCGGGACCCGCCGCCACACGATCAGGTCCCGCTGCGTGATCGTGAGGGCGTCGATGATCGCCCAGCGCAGCCGGCCGATGGCCGCGCCAGCCCATCCCGGCTCTCGTAGTGCCACCGCTGTCATTGGCCATCCTTTCCGGCTGCGCCCGGTCCGGCCTGCCCTGCTCCCCGCCGGCCACGGCGCCGGCCCCCGGCCGCTGCGCCGTCCTGCTCAGCGGCGTGCCCGGTGAGCGCGAGGAACACGTCGTCCAGCGACGGCCGCCGCACTGCGAGGCCGTCGGTGGTCACCCCGGCCGCATCCAGCCGCCGCACCGCCTCGACCAGTGCTTCCGATCCGCGGTCTCCGACGCCGACCGCGACCCGGCCGGACATGTCATCGACGTGCGGCGCTGCGTCCGCCAGCCCGCTGACCGCGCCGACCGCGTCGGCCAGGCGGCGGCGTTCGGGCACCGAGAACTCCAGCACGTCGCCGCCCACCCGGTCCTTGAGCTGTTCCGCGGTTCCGGCCGCGATGACCTGGCCCTGGTCGATGACGACAATCTCATTGGCGAGCGCGTCCGCCTCATCCAGGTACTGCGTGGTGAGCAGGAGCGTGGTGCCGTCGGCGACCAGCTCCCTGATGATCTCCCACATGCCGAGCCGGCTGCGCGGATCGAGGCCGGTGGTCGGCTCGTCCAGGAACAGGACCGACGGCGATGCGACGAGGCTGGCGGCCAGGTCCAGCCGGCGCTGCATGCCGCCGGAGTACGTCTTCGCCGGCCGGTCGGCCGCGTTGGCCAGGTCGAACCGCGCGAGCAGCTCGGTCGCGCGGCGGCGGGCGACACCGCGGCCCAGATGGTAGAGCCTGGCCATGATCTCCAGGTTCTCCCGGCCGGTGAGCTCTTCCTGGATGGCGGCCGACTGCCCGGCCAGCCCGATCCGGTGGCGTACCGCGTCGGCGTGCCGCACCACATCGTGCCCCTCGACCTTTGCGGATCCCGCATCGGGCCGCAGCAGCGTGGTGAGGATCTTCACCGCGGTGGTCTTGCCCGCCCCGTTCGGGCCCAGCATGCCCAGGACGGTGCCGGCCGGCACCGCGAAATCAACCCCGCGCAGAGCATGAACGTCGCCGAATGACTTGTGCAGTCCCTCGACCAGGATGGCCGGCCCGGTCCGGTCACCGCCACGCCACCGTCCCTTCCGCTGACACCGCTGCGGCCCTCGCGGGCCGCAGCTAGTGAATGGCCAGGTCCGGTCGATCCTACCGGCTCCGGCTTAGTCACCTCATGGGGCGCCGAACAGCACATGCTCGACGTGCTGGGTGTCGGTATACTCCCGCACGGACGTGATCTGCCCATCCCGCACGGTAAAGACGGCGATGTTGTGGTTGTGGTACGCGGCGCCGCTACGGGCAGTGGCCCGCGAGGTCCACTCGGCGACGACCTGGTGGCCGTCGCTGATCACGCTGGTCAGCTCGAGCTCCAGCGGGGCGCCCGGCTTGAGCAGCGTGCGCACGCCGCCGAGGAAGTCACCGACGATGGCGTCAGGGCCGCGCCAGGTGCCTGACAACGGCAGGTCGCCTGGATAGTCCCAGGCGGCATCGGGAGCGAAGCTGCCGCGGACACCGTCCAGGTCGCCGTCGCGGACGGCATTGATGTAGCGGACGACTACGGCGCGGGGGTCAGTGGTGGTGTCGGTGGTGGTCATGGCGGTTCGGCTCCGTTAGGGGATGGTCAGGATGGCCTTGCCGCGGACGCGGCGTTCGTACAGGTCAGTGAGGACGGCGGCGGTGTCCCGCCAGCTGGCCACTTGGCCGATCTCCGGGTGCAGCCGCTCGGCGGCGGCCAGGCGCACCAGGATGGCCAGGTCTTCGCCGTAGGGGGTGTCGAAGTCGAAGTAGGCGAACGATCGGATGGTCACCGAGGCGGGGCCGGACAGCAGGTCGAAGAAGCTCAGCGTGGCCGGCTCGCGGCTGGCCTGGCCGAACCAGATCAGGGTGCCCCGGTTCCGCAGCCGCTCCAGGGCGAGCGGCAGGTTCTTGCCGCCGGTCGACTCCAGGATCAGGTCGTAGGGGCCGGCTGCGCTGGTGAGGTCGTGGATGACCGTCGCGCCGAGTTCGGTCAGCCGCTGGCCGCGCTGGGCGGACGCGGTGATCGCGGTCACTTCCGCGCCTGCGCCCGCGGCCAGCTCCGTGACGTAGTGGCCGACCCCGCCGGATGCGCCGGTGAGCAGGATGCGCCGCCCGGTGACGTGGCCAGCGGTGCGCAGCAGCCGCAGCGCGGTCAGCCCGGCGAGCGGCAGCGCCGCTGCCTCGACCGCGGTCAGGCGGTCCGGGATCGGGGCGAGAGCGCAGGCCGGGACCGCGACGTACTCCGCCCAGCCGCCCGCTTCCGGGTGGCCGACGACGCGCTGGCCGGCGGCCGGGCCGGTTCCGTCGGCGGCGGCCTGTACCACCAGGCCGGCGATGTCCTTGCCCGGCCGGGCGCCGGGGCGGGGATTTTCGAGCTGGAAGATCTCGCCGCGATTGACCGAGAACGCCGTCACCTTCACCAGCGCCTCGCCGGGCTGGGGCCGCGGCAGGGCCGAATCGGCGACCGCGACCAGGGCCTCGGCCCGGCCGGTGGGGATCAGGGCCTTCATCGGACGTCCTCCTCGGGTACCGGGCCTGCCCTGCTGGCCGGCCCGCCTGGCACCACCAAACCCGCCCAGCCGCCGGGGGTCCAACAGCCTGCTGGCTGACTTGACAGCCGCCGGTTGTCATAGCGGCTGGTTGTCGGTGAGGGTGGAAGGCGTGGACCTGGACCTGGCGCAGGTGCGCGCGTTCGTGGCGGCTGCTGAGGAACTGCATTTCGGCCGGGCCGCCGGTCGGCTGTACCTCACCCAGCAGGCGCTATCGAAGCGGATTGCCCGGCTGGAGAACGAACTTGGCGTGCGGCTGTTCTCCCGGGGCCAGCAGGCCGTCGGCCTCACCGAGGCCGGGCGCCGCTTCCTGGGGCCTGCCCGGCGGGTCCTGGCCGCGGCCGACCGCGCCGTCGAGGCGGCCAAGCACACCGGCCGTCCCGTGCGGATCGACGTGTGGGGTCACCTGTATGCGCCGATGCGCACGGTCGGGCCGGTGCTGGCCGGCCTGACCGAGTTCGGCACCGAGGCTGGCCTGAGCCGTGACTACCCGGCCGCGGTAACCGCGCTGCTGCGCGGGGAGATCGATGCCGGTTTCGGCCGCGTCTATCCGCTCGGCGAGTCGGCTGACGATCAGCTCACCTCGCGGCTCGCCCGGCTGGAACCGGTCGACGCCATCATCAGCGCCGAGCATCCCCTTGCCGCCCGGCCCGAGCTGCGTCCCGCTGACCTGCAGGGCAGTGTGCTGTGGTGCCCGGCGGCGCCGGACCGGCTGGATTTCCTGCGCCGCTTTGCCGATCACTTTGGCCTGGCCGCCGAGCACGCTGGCGCCAACCTCGGGCTGGACCATTTGATCGACCGGGTCCGCGCCGACCCGCGGCGCTTCTGTCTGCTGCCCGCCGACATCCCGCTGCCCGACGGCGCCGGTGTCCGCTCGGTCCCGCTGACCGGCCCGACCCCCTTGTACGCCTGGTCGCTGGTGTGGCGCAGTCAGGACCAGCACCCGATGCTGGGTGCCTTGCTGCATCGCTTTGCCGAGACCGGGAGCAAGCTCAGGTGGCTTGAGTACGACCCGCGGCGCGACTGGCTGCCCGCCCACGATCACGCGGAGCTGAGGGTCAGCGGATGGCCTGCCGGGCGGCGCGGGCCTGCGCCGCCCAGTGTGCAGCGCCCCACCGTTCGGCGATCGTGACCGCGTGTCGGAAGTGACCGGCGGCCTCATCCGGCCGGCCGAGGAATACGGCCAGATCACCGAGGATGTGCGCGACCGGCCGCAGGGCGAGCGACAGGCTGAGCGCGCCCGGCAGCTGGTCACGCAGCGGCAGCAGGGCCTGGTAGAGCTCCGGTGCGGCAGCACGGTCACCGACCGCGATCAGGGCGATGGCCCGCAGCGCCGCGAACGTCGAGAACAGGAAGTCGGGACGCAGCGTCACCGTCCGGGCATGCATCCGCCGGGCCTGCTCAAGCTGGCCGTCCTCGGCCAGGGCGAGCGTGAGGAGGTCGGCGAGGTGCGGTCCCTGGGTGTCGAGCAGGTGCTGCGCGCTGGCCGCGTATTCCGCAACCCGCCCCTGTCCCACCCGCAGCGTCGCCACGGCCAGGACCTGAAACCGGTCGGCGTGCAGCGAACCGTTGCGGAGCAGCTGGGTGGTGGTCTCGGTGTAGCGGCGCTCGGCTTCGTCCAGATCTCCGGCGATGTGGGCCAGCATCGCCTGCCCGTATCCGCCGATGCCCTCGGCTTCGGGCATCCGGTAGGCGCGCGCGAGATCCAGCCCCTCGTCCAGCAGGCGGGCTACGGCCCGGACATCGCCATCGGCGGCCGCCGCGATGGCGGCGGTGAAGTAGCCGTAAGAACGGTAAGCGGGCAGGTCGTGCTCGGTGCCCAGGGTGATCAGCTCCGCCGCGATCCGGCCGCGCTCGGGCCAGTGCGCGTCGGCGTTGCGTTCCCGGGCCAGGGCGGTCAGGGCCAGCGCGCGCAGGGCCGGGTCGGCCACCCCATCGGTGAGCTCGACGGCCTGGCGGGCAGCGGTCAGGCTGCGCGGATCGCCCTCCCCGGCGAGTTCGGCGGTGAGAGCCTCGAGCAGCCCGCCTCGCACCGACGTCTCGAGCCCGGGTAGCTCGAGCAGGCGGGTGAGCTGGGCGACCACCGGCTGGTCCACCGTGCCGTACAGGCGCGTCTGCCACGGGGTGGGCTCGGTCCACCCGGTGAACGCGGCGATCAGCAAGTCGGTCCGGCCCGCGGCCGCGGCGATATCGATGGCCTGCTGGCGGGCGGCCCGGGCGGCCGCCACCGCGCCCGCCCGCAGCTGGGCGCCCAGCAGCCGCACCAGCAGCGCGACCCGCTGCGCGTCCCGGTCGGCCCGGCCCGGGCCGTACTGGTCAGCGGGGATCCGCTCGCTGCTGACCAGCGCCTGGGTGAGCAGGCCCACCGCCGCATCGTGGGCGTAGCGGCGCTCAGCCCGCTCGGCCGCGCGCAGCGAGTAGCCCACCGCCTTCGCCGCGGTCGCCGCCGACGCGGCCTGGCCGTAGTGGTGGGCAAGCGCGGGCAGGTCGTCGGGGCGCAGCCGCTCGATGGCCGCGCCGAGCCTGGCGTGCATCCGGGCGCGGCGCAGCTGGCTGAGGTCGGCGACCAGAGCGTCCCTGACGAGCGCGTGCGCGAACCGGATCCGCCCCGCGGCGGGCTCGATGAGCAGGCCGGCGATCAGGCCGGCCTCCAGTGCGTCCAGGACGCCCGCCTCGTCGCTGTCGGCCGCCGCCACCAGCACGTCGACATCGGCCTCCCGGCCGGCCAGCGCGGCCAGCCGCAGGACCACGACCGACGCTTCCGGCAGCCTGCCGAGCCGGCGGCGCAGCACATCCCGGACCCCCTCGGGGACCTCGGATAGCGCGACCAGAGCGCCTTCACTGTCCAGGAGGCGAGCGCTTTCCCTGACGTAGAACGGGTTGCCGCCGGTTCGCTCGGCCAGCGCGGTCACCGTGGCCAGCGTGGCCCGCTGCTGGCACACCGCGTTGACGAGTTCGGTGACGGCGGCCTCGGACAGGCCGGTCAGCGGCACACGGACCGGGGACCGGCCAGCCAGCGCGGCGAGGGCCGCGGCCAGGCCAGGACCGCTCGGCCCGGCCCGGTATCCGGCGAGCAGCAGGATGGGCGCCTCGGCCAGTTCCGAGCCGGTCATGGCCAGCAGCGCCAGGGTCTCCGCGTCGGCGCGCTGCACGTCGTCCAGGATGATCGCCAGCCGGTGATCCCGCGCTGCGGCGCTCAGCCAGGCCCGGACGGCGCGGTGCAGGCGGAACCGGCCGGCTGCGGCATCGCGGCCCGCCTCGCCGGTCATCGCGCCGCCGGCCACGTGGTCGGCCTCGCCGGTCATCGCGCTGCCGGTCATCGCGCTGCCGGTCATCGCGCTGCCGGTCATCGCGCTGCCGGTCATCGCGCTGCCGGTCATCGCGCTGCCGGTCATCGGCTGGCCTCCGGTCGCATCGCTCGCGGCGGGCTCAGACAGCAAGGGCTCGAGCAGCCCGGCCAGCTCGCCCGGCGGCGGCGCCACCTCAGCCAGCGACCGGAGGGCCTGGACCCAGGCCCAGGCCGGCGGCGCGCCATCTGCTTCGGGGCACTGGCCGGCGATCACCAGCCAGCCTCGGTCCTCGATCTCCCGCCGCAGCCGGGCCAGCAGCGCCGACTTCCCGGCGCCCGGCTCCCCGCTCACCAGGGCGACCTGGGCGCTGGCCCGGTCCGCCACCTCATCGGCGGCGCTGAGCAGTGCGGCCAGCTCTTCGTCACGCCCGACGAACACTTCTGCGCCCCGGCCCGCGGCGGCCTGGCTTGCGGCGGCCTGGCTTGCGCGTGCCTGGCCCGCGACGGGCGGCCTCGCGGGCGGCTGGCGCAAGGCTGCCTCCAGTACCTCCCGGCGTTGTCGCAAGATGGCTTCTTCAAGGCCGGCCAGCTCCGGGCCGGGGTCAAGGCCCAGCGCCTCAGCGAGCGTCTGCCGGGCCCGGCGCAGCGCGCCTGCAGTAAGGAACTCAGACAAGGAGGGAAAGCGATGACACTCACGCACCTGGGCTATGGCCTGTCCTGGGTGATCTGCCTGGGCATCATCGTGGTCGGTGCCCGCTTCCTGATGGCGCCACGGCCGTCGGCCGCCGGATTCGGGGTCGACATCGGGCCAGACGCCGGGCGGGCCCGGGCCTACCTGGCCGTGAAGGCCGTTCGCGACATCGCATCGGGGCTCATTGCCTTCGTGCTCATCGTCGCCGCGTCCCGGCAGGCGCTCGGCTTGTTCATGCTCGCCGCGGCCATCATCCCGATCGGCGACGCCCTGATCGTGCTGCGCTACAACGGGCCCAGAATCCTCGCCTACGCGATGCACGGCGGCACCGCCGCGGTGATGCTGGTAATTGCCGCGCTGCTGCTGAGATAAGCGCGAGCCGGCTGGCTCACTTGAGAAAGCGCCAGCCGGCTCGCCGCAGTTCATGAAATTTGGCGATGGACGACGGGGCAATCCGGTGGTACCACGGCTTTAGGCAGCCAATGACATTGGACTGCGGCATGAGGGGGCGGGGCGGGACCATGCGCATCTTCGGAACTCACCGTAGGAATCCCGGCAGCCGTCTGGCGCGGACAGCGATCCTGGCCGTCGCCGCGTCACTGGCCGCCTCGACGGCACTCGCCGCCGGGGTGACCGCCCCGGCGGCGGCCGCGACGCCGCTGAATATCTTCGTCGGGTATATGGACACGCACACGACGCCGTCCAGCTCGAGTCAGCCCAATCCGTGGCCGTACACAGACCCCTCGAGTTACGTCGGATCGCCGTGCTCCAACTTCGGGCACACCACGACCTGCTGGGACGCCAGCGCGCTTCGGCTGGACAACCCAGGCAGTTCCGACGTAACCGGCGTGCAGGCGGAAGTGGACATCGGCTCGAAGGTCTACAAGTTCTGGGGGAGTAACCTGACCGTCAAGGCGCACGGGATGCTGGTGCTCACCGAGACCGGCTCGCAGAACTCCACTAACTTCGACGGATCGGATTACCCGCCCAACGCGTATAACGGCGGAAATTTCGCGTCCTGCGCTAATTCAGGTGCCATCCCGGCCGTCAAGATCACGATTGCCGGCACCACGACCACGTACCTGGACTCCGGCCAGGTGCTCAACGGCGGGGGCGTGGACAGCGGTCACTGCCTGAACGGGACCTTTGTCTCCGGCCGGATGGACGAGTCGCGCCAGTGGACGCAGATCGGCTCGGCCGCGGCCGGGCCGCCGACCGCCCCGCAGTCGCTCGCCGCCACGGCGGGCAGCGGATCGGTCACCCTGTCGTGGACGGCACCGGCCTCCAACGGCGGCGCGTCCATCACCGGATTCAACGTGTACCGGGGTACCAGCCCGGGCGGCGAGTCCGCGACCCCGGTGGCGACGAACGTGCCGTCGTTGTCGTACACCGACACGAGCGTGACCAACGGCACCACCTATTACTACAAGGTCGCGGCGGTGAACAGCGCGGGGATCTCGCCGCAGTCCAACGAGGCCTTCGCCACCCCGAACCTGGTGCAGGCCACCGTGCCGTCCGCGCCCCGGAGCCCGGCTGCCACCGGCGGCAACGCGTCCGTGAAGCTGTCCTGGAGCGCCCCGGCGTCCAACGGCGGCGCCGCGATCACCGGTTATGACGTCTACCGCGGCACGACGCCAGGCGGTGAGTCAGGCACGCCGGTGGCCAGCAACGTCACCGCGACCAGCTACACCGACACCAGCGTGACCAACGGCACCACGTACTACTACACGATCGCGGCGGTGAACGCCGTCGGGGTCTCGCCGCCTTCGGCCGAGGTGTCGGCCACCCCGCAGGCCACCGTGCCATCGGCACCCTCCGGGCTGGTGGCCTCGGGCGGTAACGGATCAGTGGTGCTGTCCTGGACGACGCCCGCCACCGACGGCGGCGCCGGCATCACCGGCTACAACGTCTACCGGGGCACCAGCCCCGGCGCTGAGTCAGGCACGCCGGTGGCCACCGGCGTGGGCACGACGACCTTCACCGACACCAGCGTGACCAACGGCACCACGTACTACTACACGGTGGCGGCGGTCAACAGCGTGGGAGTCTCGGCGCACTCCGGTGAGGCGTCGGCGACGCCGCATGCCGCGGTGACGGTGCCGTCCGCGCCGCAGAACCTGGCCGCCACCGGCGGCAACGCGTCCGTGAAGCTGTCCTGGAGCGCCCCGGCGTCCAACGGCGGCGCGGCGATCACCGGTTATAACGTGTACCGGGGCACGGCCCCGGGCGGTGAGTCAGGCACGCCGGTGGCCAGCAACGTCACCGCGACCAGCTACACCGACACCAGCGTGACCAACGGCACCACGTACTACTACACGGTGGCCGCCGTGAACAGCGCCGGAGTCTCGGCGCCGTCGGGCGAGGCGTCGGCGACCCCGCGGCCGACGGTGCCGTCGGCTCCGCTAGCCGTGACGGCCGCGGGCGCTAACGCCTCGGTCAGCCTGGCCTGGAGTGCCCCCGCGTCCAATGGCGGTGCGCCGGTCACTGGTTATGACGTGTACCGGGGCACGGCCCCGGGCGGTGAGTCAGGCACGCCGGTAGCCAGCAACGTCACCGCGACCAGCTACACCGACACCAGCGTGACCAACGGCACCACGTACTACTACACGGTGGCGGCGGTCAACAGCGTCGGGATATCGGCCCGGTCCAGCGAGGTGTCGGCGACCCCGCAGCCGCCCGCTTCAGCAGCGTTCGTGCGCCGGGTCGGGTCGGTGACCGCATCGGCCAGCCGGACCACGACCTCGGTGCCGGTCAGCTCGCCGGGTGTCGTGGCCGGTCACACGCTGGTGGTCAGCATGCTGCTGTCCTCGACATCGTCGATCACGGGCGCGGTGACCATCAAGGACAGCGCGGGCAACAGCTACGTGCTCGCCCGTGACGTCAACGACGGCTCGGCCGGGGACCGGACCGTGGTCTTTGTCGGCGTCAACGTCAAGGCGCTGGCGGCCGGGGGGAGCGTCACGCTGACTTATCCCTCCTCCGCCGAGACCCACGTGAGCGCGGATGAGTTCGCCGGGATCTCGGCGATCGATGTCTCCGCGGGCGCCAGCGCCACCACGGCCGCGTTCTCGTCCGGCAGCAGCCCGGCGACCAGCCAGGCCAGCGAGCTGCTGATCGGCTCGGTCGGCATCGAATCGGGCAAGGCCCCGACCTGGAGCTCGGGCTGGACCGCGCTCCCGACCCTGGCCGTATCGTCGGACTTCCTCGACACCGCCTACCGGATCGTCACGGCCACCGGTTCCTACGCCGCGACCGGGACGACCAGCGGCCAGTGGATGGCCAGCATCGTCACGCTCAAGACCAGCTGACCGCGGTGGTCCGCGGCCGGGCCGGACCGGTGCCGCCAGAGCGCGGGCGCCGGTCCGGCAGCCCGGCTATCCTCATCCCGGCATCGCGACGTGATTGACCAGAACGAGCGGGATGGGCGGATGGGGATGCGGATCGCGACCTGGAACGTGAACTCGGTGCTGGCCCGGCTGCCCCGGCTGGTGGACTGGCTGGAGCACGTGGCTCCCGACGTGGCCTGCCTGCAGGAGACGAAGGTCGGCGCCGAGGCGTTCCCGGCCGACGCCGTCGCGCCGCTTGGCTACTCGGTGGCGCACCACGGTGACGGGCGCTGGAACGGCGTCGCGGTACTGTCCAGGATCGGGCTGGCCGACGTCGTGCGCGGCCTGCCCGACGATCCAGGCTTCCCCGACCCGGGTTCGGCAGAGGCGCGCGCCATCGCGGCCACCTGCGGACCGGTGCGGGTGCAGTCGGTGTACGTGCCCAACGGGCGCACGCCCGATGATCCGCACTACGCCTACAAGCTGCGCTGGCTGGCCGCCCTGCGGGCGTCGGTCGCCGGCGAGGCGGCGGGGGAGCGGCCGTTTGCCCTGATGGGTGACTTCAATGTCGCCCCGGCCGACGACGACGTCTGGGATCCCGCCGCGTTCGCCGGCTCCACCCACGTGACGCCCGCCGAGCGCGCGGCGCTGGCCGCGCTGCGCGATACCGGTCTGACCGATGTCGTCCCCCGCATCGCCAAGGGCCCGCACCCGTTCACCTACTGGGATTACCGGGCCGGCGCCTTCCATAAGGGGATGGGCATGCGCATCGATCTGGTCTACGCCAACGGCCCGCTGGCCGGCTCGGTGTCGGATGCCTGGGTGGACCGGGAGACGCGCAAAGGCAAAGGGCCAAGCGATCACGCGCCGGTGATCGTGGACATCAGTCTCTAGGACGCCGCCTGGCCAGCCCGGCCAGCGGCGGGCCCGCCGCGCGAGCGGCCCGGGTAGGTAGCATCGAGAGCGTGCCAGGCCGGCCCGCGTATCTCTTCGGCACCCTGGAGGCGTCGTGACTGAGCAGTTCCCAGATCCGCCTGACGAGCGATTCCACCGCGACCGCCGGGAGCACGGCGGCGCTCCCGAGCATCTCGACGACGACCAGCTGGCCCGGCTCACCGAGGAAGAACGCATCGAGGCGGGCCTCGATGCCTTCGACCCTGATGAAGTCCCGCCCGCCACCGATGCCCCGCCTGAGCAGGACATCACCGAGACGGATGAGTACCAGCTGGCGCGGGCCGAGATCCGGCGGGAATTTGACGAAGACGAATTGCGGGTCCGCGGGCAGCGGGATCCTTTTCCGCCGACGCATTACGACCGCTCGTAAGGACTTAGTCACGCTGCGACACTTGCCTAGGCCAGGCTGCGCCTGGTCGGGGCCGAGCGGGACGCCATCGGCGTCCGGATGCGCGCGGCGCTGCCCGGCGCGGCGTTCGGGGGTCACCCGGTCAGCGTGGTGCGGGCGCACCTGCTCATAGGGGCGGCGGAACGGTTGCTCCGGCGGGCTGCCGCCCTGGGCAGCTGAGCACGCCCGGGCCTGGATGCCGTCCTGGCGCCGGTGCGGCCGGACGGCCAGCCGCACCGGCGTCAGGAATTCAGGGAGGAACGATGAACGGTGCGCAGTCGGTGCTTCGTACGCTGGTGGGCTGCGGCGTAGACAGGTGCTTCAGCAACCCCGGCACCTCGGAGATGCACTTCGTCGCGGCCCTGGACGCCACTCCTGCGATGCGCGGCGTGCTGTGCCTGTTCGAGGGGGTGGCGACCGGCGCGGCCGACGGTTACGGGCGGATGACCGGCCGTCCCGCCGCCGCCCTGCTGCACCTGGGCCCGGGCCTGGCCAACGGACTGGCCAACCTGCACAATGCGCGCCGCGCCGCTACCCCGCTGGTGGCCGTGGTCGGCGACCACGCCACCTATCACAAGCGCTTTGACGCGCCGCTGGAGTCCGACATCGACGCCGTCGCCGGCTCGGTGTCGCGCTGGGTCCGCCGCCCAGCGGCCAGCGGCGAGGCGGCGCCTGCCGCGGCCGAGGCGGTGGCGGCCGCGCTGGCCCCGCCCGGGGGAGTGGCCACGCTCATCCTGCCTGCCGATGTGTCGTGGTCTGCGGGCGGCGAGCCTGCGGCCCCGCTCCCGGTGCCGCCGGCGGCGCCGGTCCCCGACGAGGTGATCAGCTCGGCCGCGGCGGCGCTGCGCAGCGGCCAGCCGGGCGCGATCCTGCTCGGCGGCGCCGCTACCGCCCGCCCCGCCCTGGAGGCGGCCAGCCGGATCTCCGCCGCCACCGGCGCCCGGCTGGTGTGCGAGACCTTCCCGGCCCGGCTCCAGCGTGGTGCGGGCCTCCCGGCGGTCGACCGGCTGGCCTACCTGGCCGAGTTCGCGACCGCGCAGCTTTCCGGTGCGCGGCACCTGATCCTGGCCGGTGCGCGCGCTCCGGTCTCGTTCTTCGCCTACCCGGGCCAGCCCAGTTCCCTCGTCCCCGCCGGCTGCCAGGTGCACCCGCTCGCCGAGGCCGGCGACGACGTGTGCGGCGCGCTCGCGGCGCTCGCCGATCTGCTGGCCCCCGGCGCCCGGCCAGTGCCGCAGCAGCCGTGGCGTCCCGGACTGCCTGAGGGCGGCCTGACCGGGGAGAGCGCGGCGGCCGTCATCGGCGCGCTGCTGCCCGCGGACGCGATCGTCTCCGACGAGGCCAACACCTCCGGGCTGTGGCTGCCCGCCGCCACCGCGGGCGCGCCCCCGCACGACTGGCTGACCCTGACCGGCGGTGCGATCGGCCTGGGGCTGCCGCTGGCGACCGGGGCTGCTAGCGCCTGCCCGGGCCGCAGCGTCATTGCCCTGGAGGCGGACGGCAGCGCCATGTACACGATCTCCGCCTTGTGGACCCAGGCCAGGGAGGGGCTCGACGTCACCACGATCATCTTCAGCAACCGCTCGTACGCGATCTTGCGGATGGAACTCGACCGGGTCGGCGCGGTAGCGTCCGGTGACGCGGCCCGGAGCTTGCTCGACCTGTCCCGGCCTGACCTCGACTTCGTCGGCCTGGCCACCGGGATGGGGGTGCCCGCGGCCCGCGTCCGCACGGCCGGCGAGCTGGCCGAACAGTTCCGGCGGGCGCTCGCCGAACCGGGCCCGCATCTCATCGAGGCCATGGTCGCCCCGCTGCCGCCCCGGTAGTCACGCGGCCTGCGGTGCACCTGATAACGGCGCTGGCCGATCAGGGCCGCAGCCCGGCCGGCTCGGGGCCGAGCAGGGTGATCGCCAGCGCGACGAACGAGACGCAGGTGACCGCCACCGTGATCAGCAGCAGATGCCTGGACCGGGCCTGGTCCGCACCCTCCGGGCGGGCCAGCCGCCCGAGCCGCCAGATCACGGCGCTCAAGACCAGGATCGGGATCCCCGCGTACGGACGGGACCTCAAGATGATGCCGCCGATCGCCGCGAACGCGATGGCCGTCCGGGTCCAGGCGAGCTCGGTCCGCTCGCTGGCCAGCCCGGAGCGCGGGTCCTCGATGTCGGGTTCGGGTGGCATCAGTTCGTGGTCACCGCCGATAGCAGGGCCATCGCCGCGGCGGCCAGCCCGATGATGGCTATGGTCACCGCGAGGATCAGGGGGAGGCGGGAGCGGCTGACCGGCTCGCCGAGGCGAAGTTTGCGCTGGTTGCCGGTCCATTCGAAGTAGCTGATCACGGCGACGACGGAACCGAGCAAGATCAGCGGGGTGCCGATGAGATGCCGGCCCCACGGGACCCCGGGGAAGGGCGGCAGCAGCTGGACTATCGCCAGCCCGGCGGCCACCAGGGCCAGCGCGGTGCGGCTCCAGGCCAGGAACGTCCGCTCATTGGCAAAGGTGAAGCGGGCATCAGGTTCGCTGCCGTCCGCGGGTTCCCTAGGTCCGGCTGAGCCTGCCGGGGGGCCGGTGTTCGTCGTCCGCTCCTCTCCTCCGGCTGACCAGTAAGAGTCAAGCACGCCGCTCGCTATTCGCCCGGCAAGCGCGCGGCTGCGGGCGTGCGCCGGCTGGCGGCTGCCTGCGCCAGCCGGGAATGCCGGAGCGGAACTCCTGGTTAAATACCCCTGCTGGTATCAGGGTGATGCCGATAGATAAGGAGGCCGCGATGGCGGCAGTCGAGCTGACGTCTGCGAACTTTGACGCGATGACCGGGGGCGACGGGCTGGTGCTGGTCGACTTCTGGGCCGCCTGGTGCCCTCCCTGCCGGATGTTCGGCCCGGTCTTCGAGCGCGTGTCAGGCCGTCACCCGGATGCGGTGTTCGCGAAGGTCGACACCGAAGCCCAGCCGGAGCTCGCGGGCGCGTTCGGAATCTCGTCGATCCCGACCCTGATGGTGATCCGCGACGGCGTCGTCCTGTACGCCCAGCCGGGCGCGCTGCCCGAGGCGGCGCTGGAGGAGCTGATCAGCAAGGCGCGCGAACTCGACATGGCCGAGGTCCGCGCCCACATCGCGCGGGGCCATGAGCCCGCCCCGGCCGGGAGCTCCTGAGGCGAAGATCAGCCTCCGATCGGCCGTGGCTTGGTCAGCAGGGCCGGACTGGCGGACATGGTGAAGAAGTCGCGCGACCACCAGGACTCGAAGTAGCGGTTCGGCGCGGCGAACATGTTGGGCAGCAGGTCCTGGCCGTTCGCGGGGGTGGCCGGGGCGGTCGCGCCGTGCGGCTTGTAGCTGGCGAAGTTCACCCAGTCGGTATTGATGTCGAGCTCCATGGCCCGGACCGCCCCGGCGCGCGCCAGGATGTCGGCGAGCGTCGGTGATGTTCAGGCCCGGACCGCCGACGTACACCAGGGCCCCGTTGGCGGTGACGCCGACGCCCGATCGCCAGACGTAGACCGGTTGCCGAGCGTGTACCCCCACTGCGTGGTGTCGTTGGCGTTCAGTCCCGGCACGGGCTTACCGCCGTCGACCAGCAGGTCCAGGTTCTGCCGGACCGCCACGACGTTGGGCGTCATGGTGACGTCCCGACCCCAGTCGGCCGACGGTGGCCGTGCCGTTGCGGTAGATGACGAACGACGCGGCCCCGGTGCGCAGAGGGATGATCGTCTTGCCGTCGGTGTAGTAGCCGCCCTCGGCGTTGTTCATCAGGAATCCGGCGTTGAAGGCGGCCACCAGGCTCTTGGCGGCCGTCCGTCGAGATCGGGCGCGGTGTGCCGGTACGGCCCGCCGCCGGGAATGGTGCTGCCCGAGTACAGCGTCGCGCGCAGCAGCTTGGTGTCCATCCAGGCCACGCCGACGACGACGCTCGTGTGCATGGCGTCGGGCCGGACCCACGTTTCGTACACCGCCGGGATTCCGTCCACCCGCCTGGCCACAGGATGCCAGATCCCTTCCGCCCGCAGCCGGTGGCCGGCTGGCGATGTCATCCGCCGGGGCGGCTTGAGGTGAGCGATCGCTACGCGGGCGCTGCTCTGCGGGTCGGCCGACCCGAGCTGCGGGATCGCCGAGCTGGCCGGGTGCCCGCCGACGGGCGGCTGATGATGGGAGTACCAGAGGTTTTCCGCCCAGTTGACGATGGGGCTTCCGCCGTGCTCCCGGAACCATTCGGCGCCCCGCGCGGCCGCGGACGTGCCGAGGCCCGGGTCAGTCAGCGCATTTCCCAGCGAGATCCATACCGGCGTGAGCAGCACAAGTACCGCGGCCAAGCCAGTCAGCAGTGGGTGCCGGCCAGCTATCGTCCGCCGCGCCAGGCGCCTGGACCGGCGCCGGGCCCGGCGGCCGCGCCGGCCCGCCCGGCGAGTCCGGGTCGGGCCCGGCTGGTGCTCCTGCGGCTGCGGGTCGAGCAGGGCAACGCCATATCCGTCCGGGTCTTCGGCCCAGCGGTCCCCGCTATCGGCCCAGCGCTGCGGGCCGGTGGGCCAGCGTTCGCCGTGGTCGGGCCCGCGCTCGTCACCGATGGGCCAATGCGCGCCGTCCGGTCTGCGTTCGTTACCGGCGGGCCAGCTCTCACCGTGGTCCGGCCCGCGCTCGTGACCGATGGGCCAATGCGCGCCGTCTGGTCTGCGTTCGTTACCGGCGGGCCAGCTCCCGCCGTGGTCGGGCCCGCGCTCGTGACCGATGGGCCAATTCCCGTCGTCCGGCCAGCTCCCGCCGTCCGCGGGCCGGCTGACGGGGCGGCGCGGCGGTGCCTCCTGGCTAGTGCGCGACCAGTCCCGGCCCTCGCCCGACCAGGCCGGCCGGTCCGGTGGCTGACCCATCGGGGCGGCATGACGTGGCTCTTCCCAGCGACCGCCGGGCCGGGCCTCCGGGCCTGGCCTGGTCATGCTCAGATCGCCATCGGCCCAGTATGGGTCCGGTGGCCGCTGACCTGACTGACGGTCGCCCGGCATTACCTCTCGCCCTTCATTCTCGCCTAACATATCCGCAGATCGTTAAGGTGTGGTGAACGGCCGCGGTAGCCATCCCAGGGCGGCCAGCGCCAGCTGATTCCTGCCCAGCCAGCCTGACGTCATTCCCCCGTAATCCCCGGCGACCGTGTCGGCCGCGGTGGCGCGGCGGCCCCGCTAGCGTGCCCGGCGGACCGTCACCGCCCCGTCACCGCCCCTGTGGCGTGCGGATCGCCTCAGCGACCCGGCTCGCCGCCGCCTGGTCGTGAGCCTTGCGCCGCCGAGCGTACCGCCAGATGGCGATGGCCAGGGCCGCCACGACCAATACGGCGGCGACGTAGGTGGGCCCATGGAAGGCGCTGACGATCGACGGCCAGTTCGCGCCGACGGCGTAGCCGGCGTAGGCCAGCCCCGCTGTCCAGGGAATACAGCCGATGGTGGTGTAGATCCCGAATCGCGCCGGCTCCATGCCCGCGATCCCGGCGGGCAGCGAGATGAAGGTGCGCACGACCGGCAGGATCCGGCCGATCAGGACGGCCCGGGGACCATACCGGGCGAACCACCGGTTGGCGCGGTCCAGGTCATGCTCCAGCCGGACCGTACGGCCCCAGCGCCGGAGGGCGGCCTGGCCGCCGTAACGGCCCGCCGCCCACGCCAGGTAACTGCCCGCGACGTTGCCAGCTACCCCGGCGATGATGACGCCCAGCAGGTTGAGGCTGGTCCCGGGGACTGCGCTGGCGGCGAGCGCGCCGCCGAAAGTCATGATCAGCTCGGACGGGATCGGTATGCAGGCCGACTCCGCCGCCATGAGCACAAAGATGGCGGCGTAGCCGTAGGTGGCTATGAGTTGCTGCACGGCTTTGCTCTCCTCTCGTCACGGCGGCCGCTGCCTCGCGGCACCGGCTCGCGGCCCGCGTCACTTCAGGCCAGGTAGGCGACGCTGGCCAGGCCCGCGATGAGGCAGTAGATCCCGAATGGGGTCAGGGTCCGGGTCCGCAGGTAGCGGAGCAGGAACCGGACCGACAGGTAGGCGCCGATGCCGGACAGCACGCTGCCCAGCAGGATCTGGCCGCGAATCCCGTTGCCGAGCGGGCCGAGCAGGTCAGGGACCTTCAGCGCGCCCGCCGCCAGGATCACGGGGGTGGCCAGCAGGAAGGCGAACCTGGCGGCATCCTCACGGGACAGCCCGCTCCGCATGCCGGCCACCATGGCCACCCCGTCCCGGCTGATTCCGGCCAGCAGGGCCAGGATCTGGGCCGAGCCGACGGCGATCGCCCGCGGATAGCTCATCGCGGCCAGCCGCCGGTCGGCCTGGACGGCCCCGGCCCGCTCGCGCGGCCGCGGATCCTGACCGCCCGCCCGCGGCGGAGCCGGCAGTCCCGCCAGGGGCTGATCCGCGGTGCTGGCCAGGGGCTGGCCCGCGGTGCTGGCCAGAGGCTGACTGGCGGTGCTGGCCAGGGGCTGACCCGCGGTGCTGGCCAGAGGCTGACTGGCGGTGCTGGCCAGGGGCTGACCCGCCGTACTGGCGAAGGACTGACCCGCGGCGCCTGCCGCGCCGCGCGACGCCTCCACCAGGTTCGCGGGATCGGCTGGCGGGGCTTCCCGTTCTGAGCCCTCTCGATCCGGGGCAGCCCCCTCCGCAGCTACCACCGCATCGGCAGCCAGCGAGGCGCGGGTCCTGAAGCGCTCCCCGGCGATGAGGATGCCGCCGTTCACGGCGAGGAAGACCCCGGCGATGACCGGCTTGCCGAAGATCACCCGGAAAGCGTGCTCGAATTTCAGGCCCACCAGGCCGACCGGGACGGTCGCCAAGATGATCAGCCAGGCCAGCTTCTGGTCGGGGGTGTCGGCCCGGCGGTCCCGTATCGACGAGAAGAACCCGCCGATGATCCGGACCCAGTCCCGCCAGAAGTAGATGAGCAGCGCGATCGCCGTGGCGACGTGCAGGCCGACGATGAAGGCGAGATAAGGCGACTCCGGTGTGGCGACGTTCAGGTCGCGGGCCCAGCTGCCGCCCACGAGGGCGGGAATCAGCACGTTGTGCCCCAGGCTGGAGACCGGGAACATCTCCGAGATGCCTTGGACGAGGCCGACCACGGCCGCCTCCAGGTAGGTCAGGTGTGTCATGCCAGGCCCTTCGCCATGCCATCGGGTATGGGGCTTGCCGGTGCGGCCCGCGTCCCGGCCAGTCCGGGATTGTGCGGGCGGGCGTACCGGACGGGCTGCCGCGGTGACATACTCAACCCGTCGGGGTTCTACAGCTACTGTAGAGCATCTACAGGATTCGTAGAAGTTAATCAGGGTAGGAGGCGCCTGGCGTGCGAGATGACGGCCTCAGGCCCGCGTCCGGCGGCGCGCCCGGCGGCATGCCGGACGCGCCCGGCGCGGTGCGCCGGGCCGCGGGGGCGCTCGAATCCGAAGTGCTCGCCATCCTGCGCCAGGCCAGCGGCCCGCTCAGCCCCGGCGAGGTCCGCCAGCGGCTTAGCGCCGGGCCGCAGGCGGAGCTTTCCTACAGTACGGTGGTGACGATCGTGTCCCGGCTGCACGCCAAGGGCCTGCTGGCCCGGCAGCGGGCCGGGCGGGGGTTCAGGTACGCGCCGCTCGATGAGGCGAGCCTGGCGGCCAGCCGGATGACCCAGGCGCTGAGCAGCGATACCGACCATGACGCGGTGCTGAGCAGGTTCGTGTCGGGGCTGTCGGGACGTGATGCGCGGCTGTTGCGCCGCCTGCTGGCCGACGGCCAGGACGGGCAGGACGGCGAGCTAGAGCCGGGAGAGGACGGGGGGTAGGCACGTGTGGCTGCTGTATCTGCCGCTGGTGATCCCCGCGCTCGCCGGGGCCGCGGCCCGCCCGCTCGCCGCCCGGCTCGAACCACGCCAGGCGACCTGGCTGCTCACGTCGGCCGCCGTGGCGCTCGCCGGGTGCAGCATGGCCGCGCTGGCCCTGCTCGCCGCGTACGCCGCGGCCCGGGCACCGGTCCTGGCCGCGCTGGGTGACTACTCTCAGCCGGTCATGCGCCGCGGCGATCCTATTTCCGCGGCGGTCGGGGTGGTGGCCGCACTGGCGCTGACCGGAGCCATGGTGGCGGTGGCGGCCATGTTCCGCAACCGGGCGCGGGCGCTGGCCGAGTCGTACCGGCGCGCGGCCGGCCTGCACGCCGACGACGGCATCGTGGTCGTGCCCGGTCCGGCTATCGAGGCCTACGCGCTGCCCGGCTCGCCCGGCCGCATCGTGGTCTCTGGCCGCCTGTTCGACCAACTGGACGACGGCCGGCGGGCCGCGCTGATCGCACACGAGCAGGCCCACCTGGCCGCCCGGCACCATCTGTTCGCTGTCGTGGCGCGGCTGGCCGCCGCCGCCAACCCGCTGCTGATCCCGGTGGCCCGTTCGGTCGAGTACACCGTCGAGCGGTGGGCTGACGAGCACGCCGCGACCGTCACCGGCGACCGCAGGCTGGTGGCGGAAACCATCGGCCAGGTGGCCCTGCTGGCCAGCCCGGGACGTCGGGGCCCGGCCGGTATCGTGCTGGGCATCATCGGGCCGGCCGCTCGCCGCGTGTCCGTGGCCTGGGCCGGGCCAGTTCCGCGCCGGGTGGCGGCGCTGCTGACCGCGCCGCCGCGGCGCCGGAGCATCCTGCTGGCGGCCTGCGCCGTGATCGTCGCGCTGGCCGGCGTGGCGGCCCTGGAGGCGGCCAGGGACCTGCATGCCTTGCTGGAACTCGCTCAGGCGGCCCGGTAAGGAACCGGGCGCGGCAGGCAGCCAACGGCCCGACGATCATGACTCTGGCCCGATGGCACTGCCGGCCAGACAGGCGGGCGGCAGGTGGAACCAGCGCAGGGCCTCGAAGTCGCCGGACAGGCCGGTCGGGCCGTCGTCAATGCGGTCGGGGCGGTCCGCCAGCAGATCACGTGCCTGACGCAGGTAGTCGCCGAGGACGTCTTCGCCCTCGCAAGCGGGCCTGGCCGTCGTGATCAGAGTTCCGTCGGCGGCGTAGTGCAGGCTGGTCAGGCGCAGCGGCGGCTGCGGGACGCCGTCCCGGTGACGCCACAGGCCGGTGCGCGGGTCGAAGCGGTAATCGGTGAGCAGCCGGTGGCCGCGCGCGGCGATCAGGTCGATGGCGTCGATGAGGTAGTCGGCCACGGTGTCGGAGATGAAGTAGTTGAAGTTGATCCTGGTCCAGCCAGGCTTGATGCCCTCGCAGCCCAGGCTGATCTCGTCGCGGAAGGCATGCGAGCGGGCGGCGCCGATGGCGAGCAGCCGGTGGCCGTACGGGCCCGCACAGGAGCAGCCGCCCCGGGCCTGGATGCCGAACAGGTCGTTGAGAATCGCGACGACAAAGTTATGGTGCAGGTAACGGCGGCCGTGGCTGATCCGCAGCGAGACGATGGACAGTCGGCGGGCATCGGGGTTGCCGAGCACCTCGATGTGCGGATTGCCTGACCAGCGGCTCAGGGCGCGTTTCCACAGCCGCTCCTCACTGGCCTGGATCACCTGGGTGCCGACGGCCTGTTTGAGCGCGAACACCAGCCCGGCCCGGATCGACTCGACGATGGCGGGCGTGCCGCCTTCCTCGCGGGCGACCGGGTCGTCGAGGTAGCGGTGCCCGATCGGGTCGACGAACGCGACTGTTCCGCCACCCGGCACGGTGGGCACCTCGTTGCTCACCAGCTCCCGGCGGACGACCAGGACGCCCGGGGTCTGCGGGCCGCCGATGAACTTGTGCGGGGACAGGAAGATGGCGTCCTTGCCGTCGCCGGCGCCGGTAGCAGATTCGCGGGCTCGGATCGGCGCGTACGGGCCGGCTGCCGCATAGTCCCAGAAGGACAGCGCACCGTGATCATGCAGCAGCGCGGCGATCGCGTCGGTGTCGGACAGAATGCCGGTCACGTTGGAAGCCGCGGAGAAGCTGCCGATCCGCAGGGTCCGCCCGGCATACCGGTCAAGCTGCGACGACAGGTCAGCCAGGTCGATATGCCCGTCGGCGTCGGTGCCGATGACCACGACGTCGGCGATGGTCTCCCGCCACGGCAGCTCGTTGGAATGGTGCTCGTAGGGGCCGACGAACACGACCGGCCGCTGTGCGGGCGGGATCTGGTCCAGCAGCCGGTAGCGCTGCGCCAGCCCGTCGGGCAGGCGCAGTTCCAGGATGCCGACCAGCTTGTTGACCGCCGCGGTGGCCCCTGAACCGCAGAAGATCACCAGGTGCTCAGCGCTGCCGCCGACCGCGTGATGGATGATTCGCCGGGCGTCCTCCCGCAGCCTGCTGGTGGCCAGGCCGGTCCCCGAGCTCTCGGTGTGGGTGTTGGCGTACCGCGGCAGGACCTGCTCGCGGATCACGTCCTCGATGAAGTCCAGCGACCGGCCCGATGCGGTGTAGTCGGCGTAGGTGATACGCCGCGGCCCGTACGGGCTATCGAGTACCACGCCCTCGCCGATGATCCCGGCCCGGATCCGGTCTATCAGCGGCAGGCCCCGCTGCCAGGCGGTCGCATGACCCGCCATCCCTGTCATCGTCGGCCTCTTCTCATCACGACTGGGGACCTACGACCCTGATCTTCGTCATGACCAGGGCCTAACGTGGAATGGCGGGGGATCCTGCCGTTGCGGGCTCCGGCCGCTATCCCGCCGCCGACCGGGCAGCCGGGCCTCCCGAGGAGGAGGCCATGAAACGGCTGCTCGTGCTCGGCGGCGGTACCGCCGGGACCATGGTGGTCAACAAGCTGCGGCGCCGGCTGGACCAGGACCAGTGGCAGATCACCGTGGTCGACCAGGATGTCGAGCCACCCCTACCAGCCGGGGTTCCTGTTCATTC
The DNA here is from genome assembly GCA_963775745.1 of uncultured Actinomycetota bacterium. Taxonomy (GTDB): domain Bacteria; phylum Actinomycetota; class Actinomycetes; order Streptosporangiales; family Streptosporangiaceae; genus DATBGO01. The sequence continues at coordinate 167,306 of CAVZKE010000022.1, read as the reverse complement.
CGTTCGGCACCAACCGCCCCGACGAGGTACTCAGGCCCAGGCGGCGATTCATCTCCGGACGGCGTGGACTTCCTGATCGGCCGAGATCGACCGGGTCGACGCCGACGCGAACACGGTCCTGCTGGCCGACGGGCGGCGGCTTGGCCTACGACTACCTGGTCATCGCCACCGGTACCACGCCCCGTCCGGACCAGACCCCGGGCATGCTCGGGCCCGCAGTGGCGGACGCAGCATCTTCGACTTCTACACCCTGGACGGCGCGCGAGGCGCTCGCCGAGGCCCTGACGGAGTTCGAGGGCGGCCGGCTCGTCGTGCACATCACCGACATGCCCATCAAGTGCCCCGTCGCGCCGCTGGAGTTCACCTTCCTGGCCGAGGCGTACTTCCGCGCAGCGCGGGCTCCGCGACCGGGTGGAGATGGTCTACGTCACGCCGCTGGCCGGCGCGTTCACCAAGCCGGTCGCCGTCCGACGCACCTCGGCGCCATGCTCGACGAGCGCAAGATCGCACGTCGAGCCCGACTTCATGGTCGAGCGCGTCGACGCCGGAGCGCCAAGACGCTCGTCTCCTACGACGAGCGGGAGGTCCCCTTCGACCTGCTGGTCACGGTCCCGCTGAACATGGGCGCCGACTTCGTGGCCCGCTCCGGGCTGGGCGACGAGCTGAACTACGTCCCCGTCGACAAGCACACCCTGCTGTCGACGGCGCACGACAACATCTTCGCCGCTCGGCGACGCCAGCGACATCCCGACCTCCAAGGCCGGCTCGGTCGCGCACTTCGCCGTCGAGGTCTTCGTCGACAACTTCCTCGAGCACGTCGAGGGCAGGCCGATGACCGGCTCGTTCGACGGGCACGCGAACTGCTTCGTCGAGTCCGGTGACGGCAAGGCGCTGCTGATCGACTTCAACTACGACACCGAGCCGCTGACCGGCAAGTACCCGGTCCCGGTCGTCGGCCCGTTCAGCCTGCTCAAGGAGACCGCGCATCAACCACCTGGGCAAGCTGGCGTTCCGCTGGATGTACTGGAACGTGCTGCTGCCCGGCCGCCCGTCCCGCTGCCCGCCCACATGTCGATGGCCGGCAAGCACACCCTCGAGCAGACCAAGGAGGACTAGCCATGCCTGTCGACCACGACTCGACGGCCACGCAGATCCACGTCAACGACGAAGGATTCCTGACCGATCCCGCCGAGTGGGAGCGAGGACCTGGGCCGACCGCTCGCCGCCGCAGATCGGGATCGAGCTGACCGACGAGCACTGGAAGGCGATCCGGTTCCTGCGCGAGGACTACGCGGAGCAGGGCGAGACGGCCGACCCTGCGCCGGGTCTCGACGCCGGCGGGATCCCGGTCAAGCACTGTTCAGCCTGTTCCCCCAGAAGCCGGCCAAGAAGATGGCCTACATCGCCGGCCTGCCCAAGCCCCACGGCTGCGTCTGAACCCAGATCTGAGGCACGCAGGACCGACCATCGACTGAGCACACCGAGACCAGCACCGGCCATCGTGCCCGCACTTCGGCGACGACGCCGCCGACCGGCCGCAAGCTCGCCATCATCTGCTCCAAGGGCAACCTGGACATGGCCTACCCCGGCCTGATCCTGGCCAACGCCGCCCTCGGCGAGGGCGTCGAGACCCACCTGTTCTTCACGTTCTGGGGCTTCGACATGATCAACAAGAAGACCGATGGACGACCTGAAGTTCACCGTGCTCGGCAACACCGCCACCCACATGCCCCAGGGCCTGGGCGGCCTGCCCGGAATGACCGCGATGGCGACCCACCAGATGAAGAAGTCGATCGCCGACCTCGGCGTGCCCGAGGTCCCCGAGTTCCTGGAGCAGATCGTCGACTCCGGCGGCCACCTGTGGGCCTGCCGGATGTCCGCCGACATGAACCACCTGACCAAAGACGACCTCTACGACGAGGTCGAGGGCATCATCAGCGCCGCGACTTCATCGAGAAGACCGAAGGCGCGCAGCTGCTGTTCATCTGACCGGCCCGGGTAGCCGGCTACGGCGCACCGATGCCCGCATCGTGAGCCAGCAGCCCGGCCTGGGTGCGATTCGCGCAGTCCAGCTTGACCAGCATCCGCGACACGTAGCCCTTGATCGTGGCCTCGGACAGGAAGAGCCGCTGGCCGATCTGCGCGTTGGACAGTCCCTCACCGAGGCAGGCCAGCACCTCCACCTCCCGTTCGGTCAGCGTCCCGACCAGTTCCCCGGCCCGGTCGCGAGCCGACTGGCTGTCGGCTGATGCCGCGACCAGCCGGCGGGCGGCGGCCGGCGACAGCACCGTATGGCCATCGGCGGCCACCCGCACCAGCCCGATCAGGTCCTCCGGCGGGGTGGACTTCACCAGGAAGCCGGCCGCGCCGGCCCGCAGGGCGCGCAGCACATACTGATCGGCGTCGAAGGTGGTCAGCACGACCACGACCGGGGGCTGGGTGAGCTGGCCGATGCTCTCAATCGCGGTCAGCCCGTCGACGCCCGGCATGCGCAGGTCCATGAGCACGACGTCCGGGCGGCCGCGCACGACGGCCGCCACCCCCGCCGCGCCGTCGTGCGCCTCCTCGATCACCTCGATGTCGCCCGCCGAGCCGAGGATTGTGCGCAGGTGAGCGCAGACCATGGGCTCGTCGTCCACGACCACCACCCGGATCATCCGGTCACACCGCCGGCTGCGCGGTTGGCACGTACGCGGGCAGCGTCGCGTCGACGCAGAACCCGCCGTCAGCGGCCGGCCCGGCGCGCAGCGTGCCGTGCACGAGCTCGATGCGCTGCCGCAGGCCGGCGATGCCCAGGCCGGAGCCGGTGCCGGCCAGCGCGCTGCGGGACCTGACCGGGGCCGTATTGCGCACCGAGAGCCGCACCTGCGCCGGGTCGTACTCCACGCGCACGACGACCTGTGCTCCTGGCGCGTGCTTGCGCACGTTGGTCAGCGCCTCCCGGACGATCCGGTACGCCGTGCGGCCGATCACCGGGGAGGCCAGCGCCGGGTCACCCGCTTCGATCAGCTCGGCCGTCGTCCCCACCGCCGTCGACTCCGCGACCAGCGCGGCCAGGCCTGCCGCGGTCGGCGTGTGGTCGTCCTCGGGCGCGGTCCGCAAGATGCCGACCAGGTCCCGCAGCTCGTCCAGCGCCTGGCAGCCGGAGACCCGTAGCTCGTCGGCGGCCCGCCGGGTCGGCTCGTCGGTGGCCGTCATCTGCAGCGCGCCGGCCTGCAGCACCATCAGGCTCACCCGGTGGCTCACGACATCGTGCATCTCGCCGGCCAGCCGGGCGCGTTCCTGCGCCCGGGCCTGCTCGGCGAGCAGGTGCCGTTCCCGCTCAGCTCGCTCGGCCCGCTCGGTGAGCGCCTGCACCAGGCGCCTGCGGGCAATGAAGTACAGGGCCAGGAGCGGACCGATGGCGACCCGCAGCACGCCGATCGTGATGACCGTGAGCGACGGCTGCCACGGCCGGGCGACAATGACCGCGAAGGCAGCGATCGCGATGAGGGCGGTGCGGCGGTCCTGCCGGTACAGGACCGGCCCGTAGGCCGCCAGGGCCGCCGCATAGGGCGGTCCCACGTTTCCTGGGTGCGCCGGGATCAGCGCGCCGGCCGGCCAGATCAGCAGGGTCACCGCGAGCGTGAACGCGGCCATGATGGCCATGACCGTGAGCGGCGCGCGGCGCCGGACGACCAGCGAGCCGCAGACGAGCGCCTGCAGGCCCAGCATGATCCAGGCCAGGGGGCTGGGGCGGGCCTGCCGACCAGGAGGCGCCCACCAGCGTCGCAGCGGTGTCGAGCAGCACGAAGAAGGCCGCGATGGCCACGTCCATCACGAACCAGTGCCGCTGGTACCAGTCTCGGCAGGCCACGTGGCTCAGGGTACGTCGCGGCCCGGCCCGGTGCCGACCTCAATATGCCCGGCCCGCCGTTCGGCCCGCCGGAAACCTACGAAAGTCGCACGGCGGCCTACCAGACCAGCCTTTCGGCGCCCGTTATGCCAACGGCCTGCCCTACCAGCGGCCGGCCTGTTTCCCGTGGACTACAGGCATGACAACACAACGAGCAGATACCACGACCACGCCCCAGCTCGGCCGCTATGAGATCGACACCAGCGGCTCGACCGTCAGGTTCAGGACCCGGCACCTGTTCGGGCTCGCGCCGGTCCGCGGCACGTTCGCGATCGGGACCGGGACCGTCAACGTCACCGAGCCGCTCACCGATTCGCGAATCTCCGTGGAGATAGCGGCGGGGAGCTTCCACACCGGCAACCCGCTACGGGACCGCAATGTCCAGTCGGCGCAGTTCCTGGACGCGGGCCGGTACCCGGTCACGACCTTCGTCGCCGAGCGCATCGAGGGAACGGAGGTCACCGGCCGCCTCACCGTGCGCGACGTGACCCGGCCGGTACGACTGTCGATCGAGGTGTCCGCCGTCACGCCGGGGGAGTTCACCGCGGCAGTGACCACGCGGATCGACCGGACCGACTTCGGCGTGACCGCATCGCGCGGGCTGGCCGGACGCTACCTCGACATGACCATGGAGATCCGGTGCGTACGCAGCTGACCGCGACCGAAACCCCATCCCGGGAGGGATCGCCTTCATCGAGCGCGATCGTCGCAGCCGGGCTACGCAAGAGCTACGGTGCGGTCCAGGCGGTCCGCGGCGTGAGCTTCACCGTCGAGCCGGGCGAGATCTTCGCGCTGCTGGGGCCGAACGGCGCGGGCAAGACCACCACGCTGGAGATCCTGGAGGGCTTCCGGGCCCGGGATGGCGGCCATGCCGCCGTGCTCGGGCTCGACCCGTCGGATCGGGCGGGCGGCCGGGCCCTGCGCGAGCAGATCGGGCTGGTGCTGCAGGACATCGCGGTCGAGCCGTACCTGACCGTCCGCGAGACCATCGCCCGCGACGCCGGCGACTACCCGGCGCCGCGCGACGTCGATGAGGTGATGGCCCTGGTCGGCCTGGCCCAGCAGGCGCGGCAGAAGGTACGGGCCTTGTCCGGTGGCCAGAAGCGGCGCCTGGACCTGGCCCTGGGGATGATCGGCCGCCCGGCCGTGCTGTTTCTCGACGAGCCGACCACCGGATTCGACCCGACCGCTCGCCGGGACGCCTGGCAGATCGTCCGCAGCCTGCGCGACGCGGGGACCACGATCCTGCTCACCACGCATTACATGGAGGAGGCCCAGGCCCTGGCCGACCGGGTAGCGGTAATCTCCGGTGGCCAGATCGTCGCCGAAGGGACGCCGTCCACTATCGGCGGCCGCGACACCGCCCGGGCCCGGATCCGCTTCACCCTCCCGGCCGGGTACGCCCCTGCCGACCTCCCGGTCGGCGCCGGCGGCAGCGACGGCCTGATCACCGTGGAGACCGCAGACCCCACCCGGACGCTGCATGAGCTGACCGGCTGGGCGCTGCAGCGTGGCCTGGTGCTGGCCGGGCTCTCGGTCGACCAGCCCAGCCTGGAGGACATTTACCTGCGCCTGACCGGCCCGGGCGCACCGGAACGCAGATGGGAAAGGAGTACCCGGTGACCACCACCGCGCGCCGTCCCCGGCGCAGCGATCTCGCGCTGCTGTGGCATCAGGTCCGTTATGAGCAGCTGTCCTTCTGGCGCAACCCGCAGAGCGCGTTCTTCACGTTCGTCTTCCCGGTCGTGATCATAACGATCTTCGGCGCACTCCTGGGTGGCGCGCAGCGGAGCTCATACTTCTACGGGCTGTCCGCCCTGCAGTACTACGTGCCCACCATCGCCGCGGTCTCGGTACTGGGCGCTTGCTACAGCCAGCTGGCGATCGTGCTGTCGATGCGGCGCCAGAACGGCATTCTCAAGCGGGTCCGCGCGACGCCGCTGCCCGCGTGGACCTACTTCCTCGGGCTACTGGCGCACTGCGTCATGGTCAGCATCGTGGACGTCGCGCTGATCGCCGGCGTGGGCAGGCTGTTCGGCGTGCCGCTGCCTACCCACTGGGCGGCCGTCTTCGTGACGCTGGTGCTCGGCGCGGCCAGCTTCTGTGCGCTCGGCGTCGCGGTAGCGACCCTGATCCGCAACTCCGAGGCCGCACCGCCGGTCGTCCAGCTTGTCTTGTTCCCGCTGGTCTTCATCTCGGGCACCTACATGCCGATCCACTCCGCCGCGCTGAACCGCGTTTCCGGCCTGCTCCCGGTGCGGCCGTTCAACCAGGCGCTGCTCGGCCCGTTCGCGCACCACACCGGGTTCGACTGGCACAACCTTGGCGTGCTGCTCGCCTGGGGCGCGGTCGGGGCGGTGATCGCCATCCGCAGGTTCCGGTGGGACCCCCGCCCGGAATGAGGCCGGCGCGGCCCGGGCCAGGCCAGGCCCGGGCGGGCGCTCACGCGGCAGCAAATCGCCGGTCCGGATCTCCGCTCAGCAGTCCCGCTGGCAGCTTCCGCCCGCACAGGACCAGCGCCAGGTGCTGGGACTGGCCGGATACCTGCGTCCCAGATCCGAACGACCAGTCGATGTCGTCGGCGCGTAGCTCGACTCCGGTCAGGTCAGCACCGAAGTACTTCAGGGTCTTGGGCCTGGTGATGACGTCCAGGACGGTTCGCAGCCGGTCTTCGGGCACCGCCCGGCCGATGCCCTGGGCCGTGGTGATGTCCAGGCCGTGAATCACATCATGGACCAGGGCGCCCTCGAACCCGCCGCCCGGCGGCTGCCACGGATGCCCGGCATTGTCGCGGAGCGCGGCCAGCAGATCGCCCGACGGCCGCGCCGCGTCCCGCTTGGCGCACCGGTCGGCCATCCGGCTGAAGTTGCCCCGGGCCTTGCCGAACTCGGTCAGGAACTGCCAGGTGGAGTACCGGAACGGCATCGTCATGTGCGCCACGACCTCGCGGACCCGCCACCCGGCGCAGAGCGTGGGCGCGTCCCACGACCGGGCCGGCAGGCCGCTCAGCATTTCCGCGAGGTCCCGGCGCTCAGCTGTGATCTTCTCGCGCAGATCGGTGTCCTGGATGGATGGGCTTGTCATCGCGGTGTCTCCTTGCTGACGAGTGGTACTGAGCTTCGTAGTCGTCCGGCTACCGGCCGGGACCGGCGGCGATCGCCCCGACGTAGCGGGCAAACCGGTCGAGCGAGGTGGCGAAGCCCGCGCGGGCTTCGGGGCTGCGGAAGGCATCAGGCACATTGGTCTGCCTGATGTGGACCTCGGTGCGGGAGTCGCCCAGGTCCACGAAGGTCGAGGTAGTCGTCACGCCGGTGCCTGGCTCCCGCCAGACGAGCCGCTCGGGCGCCACAATCTCGACGAAGACCGCCCGCATCGAGTACTGGCTGCCGTCGGCATCGTTGACCATGACCGTCTCGAACACGCCCCCGGGCCGCGCGTCGACCTTGATGTTCTCCAGGGGGGTATGCGTGCCGGCCGGGCCCCAGAAGTGGGTGAGATGCTCCGGCTCGATCATGCAGCGGAACACGAGTTCTCGGGGGGCGTCGAAGACGCGGGCGTAGCTGAGCTCGGCCGCGTGCACCGCGTGGTCATTCATGAGCCGTTTCCTTCCTGCTGGCCGGGGGTGCTTGCTGGATATCGCGCAGGTGCTGGCCGAGGCGGTCGAACCGCTCGCTCCAGATCCTGCGGTTCTCCTCGATCCAATCCGCCGCCGCGTCGAGCGCCGTCGGCTCCAGGTGGCAGGGCCGGAACTGGGCGCGCCGGGTCCGGGTGATGAGGCCGCAGCGTTCCAGCACCTTGAGATGCTTGGAGATCCCCGGCAGGGTCATCGCGAACGGCCCGGCGAGTTCGTTCACGGTGGCATCTCCGGACGCCAGGCGGGCCACGATCGCGCGGCGAGTCGGATCCGCCAGGGCCGTGAAGGTGGCATCCAGCCGGTCCGTTGGCACTGACATACGAGCCTCCCGATCCCGCGCGGCCACTCGGTCTATGACCGTACTTAACCACGCGGTTAGTTAGCTGTCAAGTTAAATGATAGGAGCTAGCGGACCCGGGCGGCTCAGCGGGCCCGAGGACTCAGCGGGGCCCGAGGACTCAGCGGGGCCCGAGGATGCAGCGGGGCCTGAGGACTCAGCGGGGCCTGAGGACTCAGCGGGGCCCGAGGATGCAGCGGGGCCTGAGGACTCAGCGGGGCCCGAGGACTCAGCGGGGCCCGAGGATGCAGAACTCGCCGCCCTGCGGATCGGCCAGCACCGCCCAGTGAGCGTCGCCCTGGCCGACGTCGACCGGCCGGGCGCCTGCCTTGCGCAGCCGGGCGCACCTCGGCCGCATGATCGTCGCTCGCATAGGGTGCGATATCCAGGTGGATCCGGTTCTTGACCAGCTTGGTGTCCGGGACCCGCAGCAGCTCAAGATAGGGTCCGATGCCCTGCCGCGACCGCAGCGACACCCAGCCGTCCGCGGTGCCCGCCACCGCCCAGCCGGCCGCCTGCTCCCAGAAGCTGGCCAGCGCGGCGGGGTCGGCGCAGTCGGTCACCACGGCGGCCACCGGCCCGGTGTCACGGTAGACCGGCCGTGGATCGAGCACGCAGAACTCGTTTCCCTCCGGGTCAGCCAGCACTACCCAGGGCACGTCGCCCTGGCCGATGTCGGCCGCCGTCGCGCCGAGTCCGCGCAACCGCTCCACCTCAGCCGCCTGGTGTTCGGGTGAGGTGGTCGCCAGGTCGAGATGCACCCGGTTTTTCCCCGTCTTGCCCTCCGGCACGGGTACGAACACCAGCGGCAGCGCCACCGGATCGGGGTAGCGATAGCCGGCCGGCCACACGTCCCATTCGCCGTCGTTCTCGGCGGCCATCTCCCAGCCGAGGGCAGCCGACCAGAAGCGGGCCAGCCGCTTCGGGTCGGCGGCGTCCACCACCAGATGCACCAGGCGCGTGGCCATGCCGCCACCTTTCCCCTCGCGCAACACCGCCGAAACCCGGGCGAGGCTAGCATGCTCAGATGCGCGCCGGCGTTTCAGTTCCATGACCGGGGATGACCTGCTCGGCCTGTTCCCGCCCGGCACGGCGCAAGATCGCGATGGCATGCTCCGGGTCGGCGGCCGCCGCCTCGATGATCTCGCCGCTGACTATGGCACACCGGTGCTGGTGGTGGACGAGCAGGCGGTCCGCCGGCGGGCGCGCGACTACCGGGAGCAGCTGGCGGTCCGGTGGCCGCACTCGCAGGTGCTGTTCGCGTCGAAGGCCTTCCCGTGCACGGCCGTGCAGCGGCTCATGGTCAGCGAGGGCCTGTGGCTCGACGTAGCCGGCGGCGGGGAGATCGTCACCGCGCTGGCCGCCGGAGCCGACCCGGCGACGCTGGTCCTGCACGGCAACGCCAAGACCACCGAAGAGATCGAGCTCGCCGTAGCCTCCGGGGTGGGCACGGTCGTCGTCGACAACGCCGACGACATCGACCGTCTCGAGGCCACGGTCCCGCCGGGACGGGTGCAGGGCTGCCTGGTCCGGGTGATCCCGGGGGTAGAGAGCTCCACGGACGCAGCCCGGTGGCGCCGAGCGCCGTGACCGTCTACCGGGTCACCACGGTCAAGCCCGGCGCGACGACCTTCGTGGCCGTCGACGGGGGCATGGGCGACAACCTTGAGGTAGCGCTGGTCGGCCAGCGGTTCGAGGCGACCATCGCGGACCGGGTTGGCGGCGGCCAGCCAGTCACCGTGGTGGGTCGGCATTGCGAATCCGGCGACGTGCTCAGCGCTGATGTCCCGCTGCGCGAGGCCAGGGTCGGGGACCTGCTCGCGGTTCCGGTCACCGGCGCGTACTGCTACACGATGTCGAACAATTACAACGGCGCCCGCCGGATCTCGGTGGTGTTCGCCGACGGCGCCCGCTCCAGGCTGGTGGTCCGCAGGGAACGCTGGGAGGAGTTGCTCAGCCGCGACCAGTGAGCCGCCGCCCGCTCGCGGCCGGTGAGCATCGGCGCCGCGGTCGCCGTGGGCCTGACCAGGCCGGGCCGGGCTCGCGGCCGCGGAAGCCGTCGGCAGGCAAAAACGTTGTTTCCGGAGGGCCTTGCTGGCCATCCTGGCCTAGGCACTCCCGCCCGGTCCCTGGAGACATCGCTTTGACGCATTCACCTTCCGAACTGCGCGCCCGGCTACCCGGGCTCATGCTGCGCGACCAGCGCCGCCTGGGCCGGCGCATCGCCAAGGCTGCCGCGCTGCGCGACAGCCAGGCGCGCCAGCAGGCGCTCGGCCGGGTCCTGGGCGAACTGGACTGCGCCGCGGCCCGCGTCGATGAGCGCAGGCGCGCCAGGCCGGCCATCTCTTACCCGCCCGAGCTGCCGGTCAGCCAGCTCAAGGACAAGATCGCCGAGACCATCCGCGACCACCAGGTCGTGATCGTCGCGGGCGAAACCGGGTCTGGCAAGACCACCCAGCTGCCGAAGATCTGCCTCGAACTCGGCTACGGCGTCACCGGCCAGATCGGGCACACCCAGCCCCGGCGCCTCGCGGCCCGCACGGTGGCCGAGCGGATCGCTGAGGAACTGGGCACCGAGCCTGGCCAGGTGGTCGGCTACCAGGTGCGCTTCACCGACACCTCCGGCGACGCGACGATGATCAAGGTGATGACCGACGGCATCCTGCTCGCCGAGCTGCACCGCGACCCGCAGCTGCTGCAGTACGAGGTCCTGATCATCGACGAGGCGCACGAGCGCAGCCTCAACATCGACTTCATCCTCGGCTACCTGAAGCGGCTGCTGCCGCGCCGGCCCGACCTCAAGGTCATCATCACCTCAGCCACCATCGACCCGGACCGCTTCAGTGATCATTTTGCCGGAGGCGAATCAAACAAGCAGAGCGCCGGAGGCGAATCAAACAAGCAGAGCGCCGGAGGCGAATCAAACAAGCAGAGCGCCGGAGGCGAATCAATCAAGCAGAGCGCCGGAGGCGAATCAAGCAAGCAGAGCGCCGGAGGCGAACCCACCAAGCAGAGCGCCGGAGGCGAATCAAGCAAGCAGAGCGCCGGAGGCGAATCAAGCGGACGGAGTGGTAACGCGCCGGTGATCGAGGTGTCCGGCCGCACCTACCCCGTCGAGGTGCGCTACCGCCCGGTCGCCGACCCGGACCGCCCGGACGCCGAACCGCGCGACCAGGTCCAGGCCATCGGCGACGCGGTCGACGAGCTGCGGGCCGAGGGACCCGGCGACATCCTGGTCTTCCTCAGCGGCGAGCGCGAGATCAGGGATACCGCCGACGCGCTGTCCGGCCGGCCCGACCTGGAGGTGCTGCCGCTCTACGCTCGGCTGTCGGCGGCTGAGCAGCACCGGGTCTTCCAGCCGCACCGCGGCCGCCGGGTGGTCCTGGCCACCAACGTCGCGGAAACCTCCCTCACCGTCCCCGGCATCAGGTACGTGATCGACCCGGGCCGCGCGCGGATCTCCCGCTACAGCTACCGGACCAAGGTCCAGCGGCTGCCGATCGAACCGATCTCCCGGGCCTCGGCCGATCAGCGCAAGGGCCGGTGCGGCCGGACCTCGGACGGCGTGTGCATCCGGCTTTACAGCGAGGAGGATTTCGCGGCACGGCCGGAATTCACCGACCCGGAGATCCTGCGCACCAACCTGGCGTCGGTCATCCTGCAGATGGCCGCGCTGGATCTCGGTGACATGGCCGACTTCCCGTTCGTCGACCCGCCCGACTCCCGGAACATCGCCGACGGCGCCCGGCTGCTGGAGGAACTCGGTGCCTTCGCCCCGGGGCACGGCGGGCCCAGGCTGACCGACGTGGGCCGCAAGCTGGCCCAGCTCCCGGTGGACCCGCGGCTGGGCCGGATGATCCTGGAGGCGGGCCGCAACGGCTGTGTCCGCGAGGTGCTGATCATCACGGCGGCGCTGTCGATCGTCGACCCGAGGGAACGGCCAGCGGAAGCCCGTGAGGCGGCCGACGCGATGCACGCGCGCTTCGCCGAGCCGGGTTCTGACTTCCTCGCCTTCCTTACCCTGTGGGATTACTTGCGCGACCAGCAGCGCGAGCTGTCGGCGTCCGCGTTCCGCCGGATGTGCCGCCGCGAGTACCTGCATTACCTGCGGGTGCGGGAATGGCAGGACGTGGCGGGCCAGCTGCGGCAGGCGGCCAGGGACCTGGGCATCGTGGCTGACCGTCATGACCAGGCGGCGCGGGCCTCCGGCGTCCCGGCCGGGTCCGCGACCGACGGCGGCCGGTTCTCCCCGGATGTCGCCGGCCGGGTGCACATCTCGCTCCTGGCCGGCCTACTGTCGCACATCGGCATGCAGGAGGCGGACCAGAAGCCTCGCGGGAAGCGGCGTGGCCCTGCGGAGTTCGCCGGCGCGCGCGGGGCCCGTTTCGCCATCTTTCCTGATTCCGTGCTGGCCAGGAAACCACCGCAATGGGTGGTCGCCGCCGAACTGGTCGAAACGTCCAGGCTGTGGGCCAGGACGGCCGCGAGTATCGAGCCCGAATGGGCCGAACCGCTGGCCGGGCACCTGCTCAGGCGCAGCTACAGCGACCCGCACTGGGACGCGCGGCGGGGGGCCGTGATGGCCGCCGAGAAGGTTACCCTCTACGGGCTGCCGATCGTGGCCGCGCGGCAGGTCAGCTACGGCCGGATCGATCCCGCGGCGGCGCGGGAGCTGTTCATCCAGCACGCCTTGGTCGAGGGCGACTGGTCGACCCAGCACCGGTTCTTCCACGACAACCGGCGGCTGCTGGCTGAAGCCGAGGATCTCGAGCGCCGGGCCAGGCGGCGCGGCATCGTCGCCGACGACGCCGCCGTGTTCGACTTCTACGACCGGCGGATCCCCGCGAACGTGACCTCGGCCCGGCACTTTGACGCCTGGTGGAAGCAGGCCCGAGCCGCCGAACCCGGCCTGCTGACCCTCGCTGCCGCTGATCTGGCCGGCCCGGCCGCGGCGCAGGTGAGCCCGGCCGACTATCCCAGCAGCTGGGGCGAGCTTCCGCTGTCGTATGAGTTCGCTCCGGGCGAGCCCGACGACGGGGTGAGCGTGGATATCCCGCTCGCCCGGCTCAATCAGGTGACCGGCGCGGAGCTCGGCTGGCAGGTGCCCGGGCTGCGCGAGGAACTGGTGACCGAGCTGATCAGGTCGCTGCCGAAGCAGTTGCGCACGGCGTTCGTGCCGGTCCCGCAGACGGCCCGGACGGTGCTGGAGCGGCTGGGCCCGCCCCGCGGCGACCTGCTGGATGCCCTGGCTGCCGAGCTCGGCCGTCTCGGCAGCGTACCGATCCCGCGCGAGGCCTGGAACCTGTCCCGGCTGCCCGCTCACCTGAGGATCACCTACCGGGTGCTGGACGGCGGCCGGGTGCTCGCGTCCGGCAAGGACCTGGCTGAGCTACAGCGCCGACTGCAGCCCCGGCTGCAGGCCGAGCTTTCCGAGGCGGCCCGCGGCATCACCCGCTCCGGGCTCCGGACCTGGGACTTCGACTCGCTGCCGCGGGTCTTCACCGACCAGCGGGTGCGCGGCTACCCGGCGCTCGATGATGCCGGTGATGCCGCCGACATCCGGCTGTTCGAGACGCCGGAGCAGGCCAGCCAGGCCATGTGGCGCGGGAACCGCCGCCTGCTGCTGCTCGCCGTTCCGGCTGGCGTGCGCTCGGTGGCCAGCCGGCTGCCGGTCACGGCCAAGCTGGCCATGAGCAAGAGCCCGTACCCGGGCCCGGCCGCGCTGCTGGACGACTGCGCCGCTTGCGCCGCCGACCAGGTGATCGCCGAGGCGGGCGGCCCGGCCTGGGACGCCGCGAGTTTCGCCCGGCTCCTGGAGGCGGCCAGGACCGCGCTCCCGGTCGCCGCGGCCGACGTGGTCAGCGCGGCCGCACGGGTCCTGGCCCAGGCGCACCAGGTCGAGGCTAGTCTCGGCCACGACGTCGGCCCGGTGCTGGCCCCGGCGTACGCCGACATCCGCGCCCAGCTGTCTGAGCTGGTCTATCCCGGCTTCGTCGCGGAGACAGGCTCGAAACGGTTGCCCGACCTAGTCCGCTACCTGACCGCGATCAGCCGCCGGCTGGAGAAGGCACCCGCTGACCCGCGCCGGGACGCCGAGCGGATGGCCATTGTGCACCGGGTGACGGAGGCCTACCGGCGGGCCAGCGGCGAGCTGCCGGCCGCCAGCCGTGGCATCCAGAGCGCCAGGACCGTGCGCTGGATGATCGAGGAACTGCGAGTCAGCCTGTTCGCCCAGGCGCTGGGCACCCCCGCTCCGGTCTCCGAGCAGCGGATCCAGAAGGCGCTCGGCCAGCTAGCCAGCTGACCCGCCCCCGGGCGCCTGGCATTGACGGGGCGCCGGGCGGGCGAGCGCGGTGCGGTCTGATTGCCTGGCGAGGAGGAGGTGGCGGGTGCAGACGGCGTTCGTGCTCGGCGGCGGCGGGCCGGGCGCTCACGAGGTGCTCAGCCGTCGAGGAAGTAGTCGTTGATGTACTTTTCGCCCTCATCGCAGAAGAACGTCACGACGTGCTCGAGTTCGGGGCAGCGCGCTCGCAGCTCGCGAGCCGCGACGAGGTGCGCGCCCGAACTCGGGCCGACGAACAGCCCGAACTCACGCGCCAGGCGGCGCATCTGGAGTATCGCCGCATCGCTGTCCACCGAGACGATCTCGTCGATCAGGTCCCGGTGCCTGGCGAAGATACCGGGCACGAAGCCGTCCGCTATGCCCTCGATGAGGTGCTTGCCGACCTCACCGCACATCAGCGTGCATGACTCGTCGGGCTCGACGGCCACGATCCGGCAGGCCGGATTGCGTTCCCTGAAGCACTGACCTACGCCGACGATGGTGCCGCCGGTACCGACCCCGCCGACCACCGCATCCGGGGCGACGCCGTTCGGCAGCTGAGCCAGCGTCTCCGGGCCGAGCCAGGTGCGGTTCTCCGCCACATTCCACTCCGAGTCGAACTGCTGCGGCGCGAAGTAGCCCGGCTGGCTGCCGAGTTCCCTGGCCTTGGCCAGGGCGTCGTTGACATGAAAATCTCCGAGCGTCATCACCTGGGCGCCGAAGGCCCGCGAGATGGCCATCCGCTCGGCGCTCATCCCGTTCGGCATTACCACGAGCATCTTGTAGCCCTTCACGGCGGCGACCATGCTCAGCGCGTTCCCGGTATTGCCGCTGCTGGCCTCGACGATGGTGTCACCGGGTTGCAAGAGCCCGTCCCGCTCCGCCCGGTCGATCAGGTACTTGGCCACCCGTGCCTTGATCGATCCGGACGGGTTGAGGTACTCGAGCTTGGCCCAGATCCCGTCGACCTCGATCAGCGGAGTGTTACCGATCGCATCGAGGATCGTGCCGCGGTCCATCGCTGCTCCCTCTGGTGTGCCTGACGGCCGGCCCGCGGCGGTCCGGCCGGGCCGCGCCGCCGCCCGCTGGCCGTTATTGCCTGGTTCCTTCCCTGCAAACGCGGGACAATCCAGCCGGCCTGCGGCGCGCGGGTCGGCTGCGCGCGCCAGTCCGGCCCGCCCGGTGCACCACAAGGATCTGCTCGCTGCGGTCGGGCATCGAAATGGGTCACCGCCCTCGATCGTGGCGCCGAATGCCGCAGGCGGCGTCTGGCCCCGCCCGGTGCGCGGCCGGCCGGAGCTACCATGGCCAGGTGCGCGCCGAAGGCATGACGGGGTCAGGTTCCAGGCTGGCCCGCGACGTCGAGCCGGCCGACGGCCGTGCAGCCCGCTCCTACCGGACCCGCCGGGCGATCATCGACGCGATGCGGCGCCTGCACGCCGAGGGGGACCTGCGGCCGACCGTGCCGCGCATCGCCGAGCGGGCCGGCGTCTCGCTGCGTACCGTCTGGCAGCAATTCGCCGACCGCGAGGAGCTGCTGGCCGAGGCGGTGCGCCGGGATCTGGAGATCCTGCTGTCCCTGGTCAAGAAGATCGAGCCTGACCAGCCGCTGGCCGCCCGGATCGGATCGTTCGTCGGGCAGCGCACCCGCGTCCTTGAGGAGATGACCCCGAGCTGGCGCGCGGCCCGCATCCAGGAGCCGTTCTCCGGACAACTGTCTGCCAACAAGGCGCGGATGGTCGCCCGGGCCCGGGCCGAGCTGGAAATGGTGTTCGGCCCCGAGCTGGACCGGCTATCCGGCCAAGATCGCGAGCAGCTTGTCGACGCACTGCACGCGACCAGCATCTGGGAGTACTGGGAGTCGCTGCGTACCGACCTGTGCCTGAGCCCGCGGCGGGCCCGGAGGGTCATGAGCGCCACCTTCACGGCGCTGTTCGCGCAAGCCGGGTTCCGTTAGCCGGGTTCCGTTAGCCGGGCCGGGTTGCCGCCGGCGTCATTCGGCTGGCACATCTGCATGTTTCGAAGGCGGGAATTGACCCGGCCCGCTGGCCGACGAGCGGGAATTGACCCGCGGCCGCGCTGGCCGACGAGCGGGAATTGACCCGCGCCGCGCGGCCGACGAAGATCGGGCAAAGCATCCCGAACCATTGAACTTGCACCGATAGTGCAGTTATCGTGACCTCACGCCCTGGACCTCCGGGCGCAGGATCGATGGCCATTGCGAGGACCGCATGAGTGCGACTGCAGCAGGTCTTGCCCCTGACCGCCGCGGAGGACTGTCGGTGCTGTGGCGCCGGCAGCTCGACTCCTATCCCGATACCGCGCCCCGCGTTCTTTATCTGTCTATTACCGTGCTCGCCACCATCACGCTCTATTACGAGCTGTACGTGGGCGGCTCAGTGGCCACCCTGCTGCTGACCAACCTGCACATGACCTTCACCTTCTACGTGGTGACGCTCGCCTTCGGGAACCTGCTGGGGGCCTTCGGCTCGCTGTTCGCCGGGATCACCGACAAGTTCGGCCGCGCCAACCTGGTAGTCGGCGGGCTCTTCTTCACCGGCGTATTCGTCGCCTTCCTCATCCCGGCCGCGACCGACAAGTGGACCTTCACCATCGAGAGCTTCGTGGTCGGCGTAGTCGAGGGAGCGTGCCTCGTAGCGACCCCCGCGCTGATCCGCGACTTTTCCCCGCAGGTGGGCCGGGCCACGGCGATGGGCTTCTGGACCAGCGGCCCGGTACTGGGCAGCCTGATCGTCGCGATCGTGGGCAGTGCCACCATCCCCGCTGTCGTCCACGACCCCCGGTTCTGGACGCATGAGTACCGGATTTGCGGGATCGTCGGCCTCGTCGTGTTCGTGATCGCCCTGATCTGGCTGCGGGAGCTGTCCCCGCAGTTGCGCGACCAGCTAATGGTGACCATGCGGGATCGCGCGCTGATCGAGGCGCGGGCCAAGGGCATCGACGTCGAGGCGGCGCTGCGCCATCCGTTCCGGCAGCTACTCAAGGTCGATATCCTGGTCTCCGCCTTCGCGGTGTCGGTGATGCTGCTCATCTACTACACGGCCGTCGCCTTCAGCGTGATCTACCTGACCACGGTGTTTGGCTTCTCGGTCAAGGACGCCAATGGGCTCGGCAATTGGAACTGGGGATTCAATGCCCTCGCGGTGATCCTTATCGGGGTGATTTCCGACAAGTTCCGGGTGCGCAAGCCGTTCATGGTGATCGGCGGCGTCATCGCCGCGGTAATGACCGTCGTGTACCTCGAGCAGGCTGGCCACCACCCCAGCTATTACACGCTCGCGGTGATCCTGGCGCTTGGCGCGTTTTTCCTCGGGGTGGCCTACACCCCCTGGATGGCCAGCTATACCGAAACCGTCGAGCACCGTAATCCGGCGCTCACCGCCACCGGGCTAGCGATCTGGGGCTGGATCATCCGGGTGGTGGTCTTCATCGCGTTCCTGATCATCCCGGTGATGATCAACTCGGTTACCCCGCTGGTCAATTACGGTTCCACGGTCTCGGCGTACGCCGCCAAGTACTCCAGCGAACTCGCGTTCGCGCAGAGCCACCCCGCAGTGATCGCCACCGCGCAGACCTACAAGACCCAGCTGGCCGACGCCGCCAAGTTCGCCCCCGAGCTGGCGGTGATCCAGGCCAACCCGGCCCTATTCGCCAAGCTGGCCACGTACACCAACCCGGCCGCCATCCCGCCCAGCCTGGCGGCCCAGGCGGTCGCCGCCGCCGGTGGCGGTGCCAAGGGAATCGCGGTCCTGTCCACGATCAGCGCCAATAGCGCCGCCATCAAGGGCGTGATCGCGGTGGCGCCCGAGCTGGCCACGTTGGCGCCGTACAAGGCCCAGCTGACGGCCCTGTCCAAGGTTCCCCCGTCGGCGCTCGCTTACATGAAGGCGCACGGCGCCGACGTTCAGAAGGCCGCCGCTCAGACGGCCGGCCAGTGGAAGAGCTGGTACTGGGTGTGCTTCGGCGGAATCATCTTCTTCCTGCTCAGCATTCCGCTGCTGCGCGGCCGGTGGAAGCCGTCCGATGCCCGCCGCGATGAGGAGGAGCACGAGGCGATGGTGGAAGCCGAGTTGGCCAAGCTCGGTGCCTGATCCAGCCTTCACAGCGGCCCACGTTTCATGATCATGGTTATTTGCTGGGGTCATGACCCCACCAAATAACCATGATCATGAAATAACCATCATCGGGGTGTTGCTATTGGGGCGAGGGAGAGTATTAGGGCGGGGGAGGTAGTTGAGTGTTGATTTGGGCCGCGACATGATCATGCAGTGGGCCTGGGCTGGCCGCCCGCGCCGCCGGTGACCTCGTACAGGGCTTTCAGCAGCCCGAGCCAGCCGGTGAAAGGCAGGTCAACCCGGTCCCGCGGATGATGGGGCAGGCCGGGATCGGCGACGACCGAGACGTGGCCACAAGGCGGCTCCAGCCGTTCCAGGATGATGCGGATCTCCACCTGCTTCATCGTGGCTGGCTGGGTCGACAGCAACATCGGCCACCTGGCGGATCTCCTGCCCAGTCCCGCCGATTGACTTTGTCGCACAAACTTTGATATGTTTGCGCCACAAAGTCCCTGCGAGTCCCGCATAGACGGTGCGCGGCAGATGACGACCTGGCCAAGGCGATGGCGGGGGACGTGCGGAGGTCGGCGGCGCCGGACATGGCGAAGGGACCAAGCCGGACTGGCAGCGGCGGCGCCGGACAAGATGAAAGCGGTCGCGCGGGACATGGTGAAGGTAACCGAGCCGGGCCGGCAGAACGCGGCGGCGCCGGACTCGCTAAAGGCGGGAACGCGGCGACGCACAGGGCGCCGGATAACAAGGGAGGAACGAGATGACTGACGTCCGGGCGACCGCGGTCGCGGACGCAGCCCCGCAGGCGGCCGCTGAGACAGCCCCGGAGACGGCCGTGGAGGCAGATTATGCCGATGGCCGCGGCCTACCCGCGCGATCTGGCCACCACGGCGGTGATCTTGGGCGTGGCCGGCTTCGTCTGGTTCGGGTGGGCCCAGGCCGGGTCGCCCGTAGGCTGGCCCATTCCGCTTTACGTCGGCTCGGCGGCAGGCCTGGCCGTGGCCCTGGCAGGCGGGGTGCTCGCCTGGCGGCTGCGGTCTGGCGCCGCGGCGATGTACAATCCCCGGACCCGGGCGGGCTACCGGCGGGTCGTGGCCGTCGAGGTGATCGCGATCGTGCTCGGCGTGATCGCGCTCGATGTGACCGGGCAGCCGGCCCACCTTCCGGCGTGGATCCTGCTGATCGTGGGGATTCACTTCATCCCGCTCGCCCGGTTGTTCCTGACCCCGGGCCTGCGGCTGGCAGGCGTGCTATTGATCGCGGTCGCGGTCGCAGCGGCGGCGGCCGGAGCCACGGGCGACATCCAGCCCAGCGCCATCGCAGGCGCCGGTGGTGGCCTGGTCTGCGTGGCCTGCGCGGCGTCCTGCCTGTTCCGCGCGCGCCAGCGGGCGGTCGGCCCGGTGGCGGGTCGGGCAGGCGGGTGACTGGCCCGGGTGGCGGGTCGGGCAGGCGGGCGGTCGGCCCGGTGGCGGGCCGGCGGGTGACTGGCCCGGGTGGCGGGTCGGCAGGCGGCGGTCGGCCCGGTGGCGGGTCGGGCCTGCGGGTGGCCGGCAGTAGCGGGCGCTAGCCGGCACGCGGCCAGCCCGGTATCCGGCTGCGCATCCTGATCGCGGCACCTGGCGATAGCTAAAGAAGAGAGAGTCATGACCGAAAACGAAACCATGGACCTGCAGACTGCCGCCGCCCTGCTGCACCAGACCCGGGCGGCGGCCCGGACCGCGCTGCAGGTCAGGCTGCCCGCGCTCTATGCCGTCTGGGGCGCCGCCTGGCTGCTCGGGCTAGGCGCGATGTGGCTGTCAGTGCGCGGCCAGCAGCCTTATCGCGGGCCGACCGCCGCTTCGGTTGCGGTCCTGGCCACCCTGATCGTGGCAGCTGTGATCGTCACGATGATCATGGTGATCCGGGCCACGCGGGGCATCGAGGGGATCTCGGCCGTTCAAGGGCGGATCTACGGCCTGTCCTGGCCGGCCGGTTACGCCGCGCTATTCGCCATCGAGGGCTCGCTCGGCCAGCACGGGGCGAGCGCCGCCGTCCTGGGCATCATCGGGGCCGCCGGGCCGGTCCTGATCACCGGTCTGATCTACCTGGTCGCGGCGGCGATCTGGCTAGACACCTCGATGGCCGCCCTCGGCGCCTGGCTGATGCTCGTCGCGGCGGTCGGCTCATGGACCGGACCGGTTACGGTGCTGCTGGTCGGGGCGCTGGCCGGAGGCGGCGGGTTCGGCTTGGCCGCGGGCATCCTGGCGGGCCGACGCGCGCGATGAGCACGCCACCCGCTGAGCTCGACCCGGTTATCCACGTGCCCGCGCGGCTGCGGATCGTGGTCACGCTGGCCACGCTGCCCGATGGAGACAGCCTTTCCTTCCCGCGGCTGCAGCAACTGCTCGACCTCACCGCCGGCAACCTCATCACGCACCTGCGCAAGCTGCAGGAGGTCGGCTATATCGCGAACCTGAAGTCGCGGCAGGACGGCACGGCCCGGACGACGGTCAGCCTTACTCATGCCGGGCGCGCTGCGCTTGAGCAGTACACCGCGACGCTGCGGCGGCTGCTGGATCAGGCCGCGCCCGCGACCGGGAACGCCGCGCCTGCGACCGGCAGCGCCGCGCCTGCGACGGCAGCGCCGCGCCTGCGACCGGCAGCGCGGGGAGCGCCGCGCGGTGACCTGGAGCGCCCCGCGCGGGTCGAAGGCCAGCGATCACTGACGGGTGCGCCTGCGCCACCCCGGTCCGGGGTGCCATGACTCGATCACGAGATGGTCCGCCGGAGTGCCCACATAGGTCAGCACGACCTCGGTGATGTCGAGCTTGAAGAACCCGGCGCCCACATGCGGGTTGTCCGGGGGCGGCGCGGTCTCGACCAAGGTGCCGGCCAGCTTAGCGTCGCCCGGCCAGCTGCCCGGATCATCTTTGGGCGGCTCGATCGTCGGGCTGTGCACGGCAATCCGCGGGTCGCGGCGCACGTCGCGAAGCTTCATCGAGCCGCGCATCATGCCCAGCGTCACCTCGCCGTCGGCGAATTCGAGCTCTGAGGCACTGATCCGCGGTCCGCCGTCATGGCGCAGGGTGGCGATGGTCTTGTTGGTGCCCGCCTCGAAACGCTCCCGGACCCGCGTCGCGAAATCGGCGGCGTCGTCTTCGATGTGCCGCCAGTTCGCCATCAGGACCGCCCGGCTGTGCGCTGCCCGTTATACATGGTTTTCCAGCCTTTCTCTCGCGCCGGTTCCCTGGCCGCGTGTCGGGCCGGGTCCTGTGGGACGATGGGCCAGCCCGATCCCGAGCCGCCGGAGTAAGTCGTCGTCCATGTGTAGCCCCATCCTCGACGCTCTGCGCCGCTATCGCCCACAGGACGAGGCCGAAGCCGCCGACGTGGCGCGGGTGCGCGGGCTGGCCGAGACCGCCGCAGACCCGTGGCGGCGCTCGACTCCGTTGCACGTGACCGCGTCGGCGGTGATCGTGCACCCGGACAGCGGCCGGCTGCTGCTGCGCTGGCATCAGCGCCAGCAGGCCTGGCTGCAGGTCGGCGGGCACGGGGATCCGGGGGAGAGCGATCCGCTGGCCATCGCCATGCGGGAAGCGGCCGAGGAAACCGGGCTGACCGATCTGGTGCCGTGGCCGGACCGGCAGATCCGGCACGTGGTCATCGTTCCGGTGCCGGCCAGCAGCGCGGAACCCGCACATGAGCACGCCGATGTGCGGTTCGTCCTGGCCACCCGGGCGCCGGATGCCGCGCGGCCTGAGGGCCCGGACGCGCCGCTGCGCTGGCTGTCGACGCGCCAGGCGCACGAGATGACCTCGCAGGCCAATCTGCGCGAGACGCTGTCCCGGGTCGACCGGTTGCTCGGTAGCTGAAGCGCCGTATCCAGATAACGAACAGGCTCCTTAACGATGGTCCCCAGCTGGTCCCGCTCCGGAGCGCCGTCGATGCTCAGCCATCGGGTCTGGCGGTTGACCTTGACCGCGGGGGAAGCCGCACAGTGATGGGGACCGGGTATCCCGCCCGGATCGAGGGAGCCGTCATGGATCTGGTGAGCATCGGGGAGTTCGCGCGGTTGTCACGGCTGTCGCCGAAGGCGCTGCGCCGCTACGACGAGCTTAGCCTGCTGCCCCCCGAACGCGTCGATCCCGACTCCGGCTACCGCTGGTATCACACCGGCCAGCTGGAGCAGGCCCGGCTAGTGGCATCGTTGCGCCAGATCGGGGTCCCGCTGGCGCGGATCAAGGTGATCCTGGGGCTGGCCCCGGAGGCCGCCGCCGAGCAGGTCGACGCCTACTGGGCCGCCGCCGAAGCCGACCACGCCGCCCGCCGTGAACTGGCCGGCTACCTCGTCAATCAGCTGACCGGAAAGAGGTCCGTCATGTACGAGGTGGCAACGCGCCAGATCCCCGGCCGCAGCCTGCTCTGCCTGCTGCGGCACGTGGAGGGCGACGACGGGGTGATGGCGGTCGGAAAAGAGTTCATCGGCATCTTCTCCGACCGGCCGGCGCCGCGGATGCCGGGCCGGGCCGGCGCGGCCTTCCTGATCTACCACGGCCAGGTGACCGAGGACAGCGACGGGCCGATCGAGTGGTGCCGGCCGGTCCGGGACGACCAGGCTGAGGAACTCGCGGCCGCCTACCCCCAGCTCACCCTGCGCACCGAGCCCGCGCACGAGGAAGCGTTCGTCCACCTCGGCACCGCGCAGGTCAACGCGGCCCAGTGGCAGGTCGTCGCGCAGACCCTGCACGCCTGGGGTGCCGAGCAGCACCGCAAGCCGAGTGACCTGGCCGTCCGGGTGACCTACCTGGCCGCCCCGCCGCTCACCGCGGACCGCAGGCCGGACTGCGATTTCGCGATCCCGCTGGGCTGAGGCCGGGCCGCCGGACGCGGATAAGCGCTGGCCGGACCCGGCCCGCTGGCCGAGGATGGTGCCCATGTCTTATCCCGAGCCTCGCTACCACGGCAGCTCCGGCGAGATCAGCGCGATCCTGCGGCCCGGTGTCGCCGAGCCTGACGTGCGGAACATGCCCGGCAATAATGTCCGCTACCTGGCCACCGGTGCGTCGACCGGTGGTCAGTTCGGTTTGTACCGCTGGGATTTCGGCCCGAAGCGCAGCGGGCCAGACCCGCACTTCCACCGGACGATCTCCGAATCGTTCTTCGTGCTGTCCGGTACGGTCCGGCTCTACGACGGGACCAGCTGGGTGAGCGCGACCGAGGGCGACTTCCTGTACGTGCCGCAGGGCGGGATCCACGGGTTCCGCAACGAGTCGGGCCAGCCCGCGTCGATGCTCATACTGTTCACGCCCGGTGCGCCGCGCGAGGAGTACTTCGAGGCGCTCGCCGAGGTGGCGCAGGGCCGCCGGGTGCTCGGCGAGCAGGAGCGGGCCGAGCTGATGATCCGCCACGACACGTTCTGGGTGGACTGACTGCGCCGCGCCGGACCGCGCCGCGCCGCACCGGACCGGACCGCGCCGGGCCGCACCAAACCGCGCCGCACCGGGGCGCGGGGGCGCGTGCAGCGCACCGGGGCGCGGGGCGGCACCGCGATGATCCGGCTCAGCCGCGCTCGGCGGGGCGCTCATAGACGGCCACGTAACGGATGCTCATCGTGCCCCGCGATGAGGTCCGCGCGTTGGGCGCAGCGCAGCCGCAGGCACCGTGCGGATAGCAGCCGCAGGCACCGTGCGGATAGCTGCCGCAGGCACCGTGCGGATAGCTGCCTCCGATGGCCAGGTCAAAGATGATCGAGAACCCATGATCGACCGCGCGCTCCCAGGTCCAGCGGCCGACCCGGTGCTCACTGACGGAAAAGAAAAGCCGGCCGTCCAGGTACCAGCGGATCTGCTCGTCCGCACGGCGGCTGCGGTCGATGATCACGCTGTAGGTGTGATAGCCGGCCTGGCACCCCGGGCACGGCCGCAGGCCAGTGGACAGGCCCGCGCGCTCATGGCAGGGCCCGGTGGTCCGGTCCTCGTTGGCGTGGGTGAGGTTTCCGCAATGCAGGGTGCTGGAGTGCCAGGCTCAGCGCGTTGACATCTTCCAGGATGTCGATCTCGCCGGTCAGCCGGCCACTGGCCCGGTCCGACCATCCAGAACGCGGGCCAGTAGCCGCGGCAATAGCGCGGACCCGGCTGCTTGATCGACGCCGTAACCAGCAGCATGCCTGCGGCCGGGGCGGCTAAGGCAGAGCTGGCGGTCTGGATCCGGCCGGACGTCCAGGACTGGCGGTGGCCAGCGCGGTGATGTCCAGGTTCCCGTGGCCGTCGAGATGGACGTTGCCGGGCGAGGCGGTCATCCGCTCGATCTCGTTGTTCCCGAAGATCCCCTGGCCGGTGTCGTACCGCCAGAATCTCTGGTTAACGCCGCGGCCGGTCCCGCCGCGGCGGGCGCTGTCGTGGCGGGCGCTGTCGTGGCGCATGCGGCCAGCGATAAACCGCTCAATATGGTCAAGATCCCCTTTGCCAGGCGCTTCCCGTGGTCCGGTGCCGCCTGGCGCCTGCCGCCGTGCGGTGGCGCCAGCCGATTGCGGCGGTCCGGTGCTGCCTGGTGATTCCCGCCGTGCGGTGCCGCCTGCCGATTGCGTCCCGCCCGTGCCGTCTTCCCCCCATGCTGTCTCGCTCCCTCCGGGCTCTTTGCTGGCGAGGCGCTCTAGTCAATCCGTGCGGGCGCGGGAGCCTGGCTGACGTGCTATCTGCAAACTGCTGAATGGAATTCGCATTATGCCCGGTGTGGCGACGTTCCGAAGGCAACTTGCCACAAAGAGTTGCGAGCCGGAGTTACCGGACGCGCCCGCGGGGTCGCAGCCCGGGTGTCTCCGGGCACCACGCGGCCCGCCATATATCCTCGATGCTTGCGGCTGGCCGGGACGATCGTGCGGCACGCCACCGCGGTCTGGGCGGGTGGCCGGGGCCGGCCCGGGCAGGAGCGAAGTCAAGCGGTGATCCGGCATCCGGGAGCGACGAAAAGAGGGCATCGTGGCAATCGCGACCATTAACCCGGCCACGGGGGAGACGCTCAAGACCTATGACGAGATCTCCGAAGAGGAAGTCGATCGGTGCCTGGCGGCGGCGGCACGCGCATCTGCGAGTTACCGGCTGACGGACTTCGGCGCGCGGGCTGGCTGGATGCGCCGGGCCGCCGAGATCCTTGACGCCGAGCGCGACCAGATCGCCGCGATGATGACGACCGAGATGGGCAAGACGCTGGCTGCCGCCCGGCAGGAGGTGGCCAAGTGCGCTACCACCTGCCGCTTCTTCGCCGAGCGGGCCGCCGGGTTCCTCGCCGACCAGCCTGCCGACGCCGTCGCGGTCGGGGCTCAGCAGGCTTATGTCAGCTACCAGCCGCTTGGCCCGGTGCTCGCCATCATGCCGTGGAATTTTCCGCTCTGGCAGGCCATGCGCTTTGCCGCTCCGGCCCTGATGGCCGGCAACGTGGGGCTGCTCAAGCACGCGTCGAATGTGCCGCAGACCGCTTTGTTCATGCAGGACCTGTTTACCCGGGCCGGCTTCCCCGAAGGGACCTTCCAGACGCTTCTGATCGGCTCCGCACGGGTCGAGGCCATCTTGCGCGACGACCGGGTGATGGCCGCCACGCTCACCGGCTCGGGCCCGGCCGGGCAGTCGGTGGCGGCCATCGCTGGCAGCGAGATCAAGAAGGTGGTCCTCGAACTTGGCGGCAGTGACCCGTTCATCGTGATGCCCTCCGCCGACCTGCAGGCCGCGGCGAAGGTGGCTGCCGTGGCCCGCTGCCTGAACAACGGCCAGTCGTGCATCGCGGCGAAGCGCTTCATCGCTCACGCTTCGGTGGCCGAGGAATTCGGGCGGCTCTTTGTCCAGCAGATGGCCGGGATGACCGTCGGTGACCCCATGCTCGACAGCACCGACGTGGGCCCGCTGGCCTCCGAACAGCAGCGCCTGGATGTCGAGGAACTGGTGGACGACGCGGTCAGCAAGGGCGCGCGGGTACTGTGCGGGGGGACCGCGCCGGACCGCCCGGGCTGGTACTACCCGCCGACCGTGCTGGCGGGCATAACCCCGGACATGCGGGTGCACACCGAGGAGGTGTTCGGGCCGGTGGCCACCATCTACCGGGTGGCCGATATTGACGAGGCCATCGAGCTGGCCAACGGCACCGAGTTCGGGCTCGGCGCCAACGCCTGGACCAGCAGCGAAGACGAGCGGGCCAGGTTCGTCCGCGACCTGACCGCCGGGATGGTCTTCATCAACGGCAACGTCACCTCATACCCGCAGCTGCCGTTCGGCGGCGTGCGGAAATCCGGTCACGGCCGAGAGCTATCGGTTGAGGGTATCCGCGAGTTCTGCAACATCAAGTCGGTGTGGGTGGGTAGCGCCAAACGCGACTGAGCGTGGCCGGCCGGCCAGCCCCGATTATGCCGGGCTACCGCATCGGATACCTGGCCGGAGCAGCCGGGATGGCAGCTAAAGGCCGGGTGCCATGAGCCTGGCGCACTAAAGGAGATGGCACTCGGCCTCGTTTTTAAATAACGCGGCACTGGTGTAGAGAGCAGCCAATGGTGGAATAGGTCTCCCGTAATTGATCAACACGGGGGGAGATCAATGCCAGTGCAAACTAGTGTACCTAGAATTGGTTAGCTTTACATGAGTCAAACGTCTGTATCATCACTCGTTAC
The DNA here is from genome assembly GCA_963775745.1 of uncultured Actinomycetota bacterium. Lineage (GTDB taxonomy): Bacteria > Actinomycetota > Actinomycetes > Streptosporangiales > Streptosporangiaceae > DATBGO01. The sequence goes on along the minus strand of CAVZKE010000022.1, from coordinate 140,398 downwards.
GTGTGATAATGGTAAGCATGAGGCTTTCGGAGGAGCAACTCAGCGAACTGCGGACGGCAATCAAGCCAGGTAACTATGACGGATCAGTTTCAGCCAGGGCACAGATCGTGCTATGGCACCACGAGGGTTACCGGAAAGCTGACATCGCGGAGATGTCGGGTGCGTCGCGGCCAACGATCGACAAGTGGATTGACCGGTACGCTCTATATGGGCTCGGCGGGCTTACCAGTGAGACGTCCCCTGGCGGGCGGAGGACGATTCCCGGGTGTATCCGGGGCCGTGTGCTGGCGCTGACCAGGCAGACGCCGCCGGAGGAGCTGGGGATCTCGCACTGGACGTCGGTGAAGATGGCCGCTTACATCAAGAAGACCGAGGGGATCTCGGTTTCTCAGCCGTGGGTTTCGCGGCTGTGGCGGGAGCACGGGCTGCAGCCGTGGCGGCAGGGAACATTCAAGATCAGCAAAGATCGGGACTTTGAGGAGAAAGTGCGTGACGTGACTGGTCTCTATCTGAATCCGCCGGAGGGCGAGGCAGTCGTGTCTGTGGACGTCAAGTCCGGGATCCAGGCCTTAGACCGGACGCAGCCGCTGCTGCCGGTTGCTTTCGGGAAGAGCGAGAAGCGCACGCATGATTACAAGCGGAACGGCACGACTGACATGTACGCCGGGTTCGATATCGTCACGGGCAAAGTGACGGTGGAACTGTCGCCTACGCATAACGCTCAGGATTTCCTGCGGCTGATGAAGAGGATCGTGGCGCAGTATGCGGACAGGAAGAAGATCCGCGTCGTGCTGGACAATGCGTCGGTGCACACGTGCGGTGAAACCAGTGAGTGGCTGGCGGGCCAGGATGGCAGGGTGGTCTTTCATTTCACGCCGAAGGGGGCGTCGTGGATGAATCAGGTCGAGATCTGGAATGGCATTATCACCCGCAACCTCATCCGGCGCGGGACATTCTCGTCGGTGAAGGCAGTTAATAACGCGATCAAGCGGTTCGCTGCTGATTGGAACACTGACGCCAGACCGTTCAGATGGGTGGCGACCGCCGACGAGATCATTGAGAAGGTCCGGGCTGTCACCAGCCGTATGGCCAAACTTCTTGGTGCCACCGAGATTGGGCATGTCATCCCACGGCCAGCGTAAACATGATCAATTCTTCGTACACTAGGACCCACTCGGCCACTCGTCGCGGCTCGGCGGATATCGTCCGCGTCCGGCGGACCGGCAGCAGTGCGTCCATGAGTACGGCCAGCCATCCGAAGGTCAAGGCCGGCAGCAAGGCCGTCGCGGGGACGGGGACGCGTAAGGCCGCAGTACCGGCGCGCGCAAGCCGGTCGCCAGCACCGCGGCCCGCAAGCCGGCCACCCGCACGGGGGCCCGCAAGGTCGCCGGCAGCAGGGCCCGCAAGCCCGCCGCCAGTTCGGCGCGCAAGACCGGCGCCGGCTCGGGAACGCGCAAGCCGTCCCGGGTCGTGGTGAGCAGGGCGCCGGCCGCGAAGAAGGTCTCGTCGGCAGCGGCCAAGGTCACCACGGCGTCGACCCGCATGACCTCGGCCGCGACCAAGGGGGTGGCGTCGGCGAAGACGATGTCCGCTGCCATGCAGGCGATGAACACCGCCACCAAGGCCATGACCAATGCGGCCAAGGCGCTGACCGCCGCGGCCAAGACCAGGTCGGCCGCCAAGCCGGGGACCTCGTCGGCGAGGACCGCGGCGCGTCGGAAGACCGCAGCGAGGCGGACGACCGCAGCGAAGCGGAAGACCGCGGCGAAGCGGAAGACCGCGGCATGAACGGTGCCGGGCCGGTTCGTTCATGAGGCGACCGGCGCGGTAGGCCGTCGCCAGAAGTCTCCGGCGCCCGTTTCCGGGCGCGGGAGACTGTCGCGTTGAGCTGGCGACCAGTCCGGTTATCAGCCCATCTCCTCGCGGGCCGCCGCGAAGGCGTTGGCCGCCGACTCTAGGTCGGCGCGGGTGTGCGCGGCCGATACCTGGGTCCGGATCCGGGCCTTGCCGACGGGGACGACCGGATAGCTGAACCCGATCACGTAGATCCCCTTCTGCAGCAGCAGGTCAGCCATCTGGGCCGCGCGGGCCGCATCGCCGATCATCACCGGGACGATCGGATGGTCGCCCGGCAGGATGTCGAACCCGAGGTCGGTCATCCGCTGCCGGAACCAGGTGGTGTTCTCGTGCAGCCGGGCTCGCAGATAGTCACTGCTGTCGAGCAGGTCCAGGACCTTGAGGGAAGCACCGACCACCGCCGGAGAAACCGAGTTGGAGAACAGGTAGGGCCGGGACCGCTGCCGCAGCAGGTCGATGATTTCCCGGCGGCCGCTCGTGTAACCGCCGCTGGCCCCGCCCAGGGCCTTGCCCAGCGTGCCGGTGGTGATATCGACCCGGTTGGTGACGCCATGCAGTTCCGGGGTCCCGCGGCCGCGCTCACCGACGAACCCGACCGCATGTGAGTCATCGACCATAACCATCGACTGGTAGCGCTCGGCCAGCGCGCATATCTCGCCGAGGGGCGCGACGTAACCGTCCATCGAGAAGACGCCATCGGTGGCGATGAGGCGGCGCCGGGCCCCCTGGGCGGCTCGCAGCTGCTCCTCGAGATCGACCATGTCGCGGTTGCGGTACCGAAGCCGCTTGGCCCGGCACAAGCGCACTCCGTCGATGATCGACGCATGGTTGAGCTCGTCGCTGATGACGGCGTCCTGCTCACCCAGGATCGTCTCGAACAGCCCGCCATTGGCGTCGAAGCAGGACGAGTAGAGGATCGTGTCCTCGGTACCGAGGAAAGCCGAGATCCGTTGCTCAAGATGCTTGTGGACGTCCTGCGTGCCGCAGATGAACCGGACGCTGGCCAGGCCGTAGCCCCACCGGTCGAGGGCGTCCTTGGCCGCGGCGATGATCCGGGGGTCATCGGCCAGCCCCAGATAATTGTTGGCGCACAGGTTGAGTACCTCAGCGCCGTCCTGAACCCTGATGCTGGCCTGCTGCGGGCTCATGATGACGCGCTCAGCCTTGAACAAGCCGTCGGCGCGGATCTTGTCGAGTTCCGCGCTGATCTCGTCGCGGACGTTGTCGAACACTGGTGGCTGGCCCTTCGCAATCGTGTTTTCTTACCGGCTGGCCCAGGTGAGAACGACCTTGCCACACTGGGAACTGCGAACGGTGGCGAAAGCCGCGTCGAAGTCCATGGCATCGAACCGGTGCGTGATGACGGGCGTGATGTCCACGCCTGACTGGATGAGGACCGCCATCTCATACCAGGTCTCGAACATCTGCCGTCCGTAGATTCCCTTGATGGTGATCATGTTGAGGACAAGATGCGCCCAGTCGATCCCGAACTGCTCGGTCGGCAGGCCGAGCACCGCGATCTTGCCGCCGTGCGTCATGGCGGCCAGCATGTCGCGCAGCGGTTGCGGCTTACCTGACATTTCCAGCCCGACGTCAAAGCCCTCGCGCATCTCAAGCTGCCGCATGGCGTCCTCGAGCGTGGTGGAGCGGGAATCCACGGCGAGCGTGACGCCGATCCGCCGGGCCAGGTCAAGCCGGTACGGGGAGATGTCGGTGATCACGACGTGCCGGGCGCCCGCGTGTCTGGCCACGATCGCCGCCATCAGCCCGATAGGGCCGGCGCCGGTGATGAGGACATCCTCGCCGAGAATCGGGAACGTCAGCGCCGTGTGCACGGCGTTGCCGAACGGGTCGAAGATCGCTGCTACGTCGAGATCGATATCCGGCGGGTGCCGCCACACGTTCGTGGCGGGCATCGCGATGAACTCGGCGAACGCGCCGGGATGGTTGACGCCTATTCCCTTGGTCCGGGCGCACTGGACGCGCCGGCCTGCCATGCAATTGCGGCAGCGGCCGCAGACCAGGTGGCCCTCACCGCTGATCAGGTCACCGGCCTGCAAATCGTCGACGTCGGGCCCGAGCCGCACGATCTCGCCGACGAACTCGTGGCCGATGACCAGCGGAACCGGCACGTTGTCCTGTGCCCACCGATCCCATTCGTAGATGTGCAGGTCGGTGCCGCATACGCCGGTCCGCAACACGCGGATGAGCACGTCGCCCCGGCCAAGCTCCGGGACCGGTACTTCCTCGATCCGCAGCCCCGGCTCAGGTCGCACCTTCACCAGAGCCTTCATGCGTTGCTCGCTCCCGGATCTATCCCAGCAGAGTGACGACCGCGACCGGACGTGGCGCCTGCGCAAGCGGACGCACCCGGTCCGGTCCGGACGACTCTACCGCAGTGGCGGATTTCGCTCCCGCCGGATCTGTCGGCGAGCGCAGCCAGCCCTGAACACCCCGCCACCGGCTGGGGCGACGGCCTGCTACAGGCCGGCGATGATCTCGGTGACCGCGGGCAGGGCCCGTTCGGGGCTGATGAGGTAGGACAGGCCGAACCGGTCACGCCGGGCTTGCAGGTCCTCGCGGATCTGGGCGACGCTGCCGATGAGGATCGTCGGCATCTCCCAGATGGCCTTGACGTCGATCCCGCTCCAGCCGCGCTCGGCGATGAGTGCCTCGGTGGCGGCTCGTCTCTGGCTGGTAATCCGGATCGTCACGAAGGCGCTGAGTTCCAGCCGGCCGAAGCGATCCCCGGCCCGCGCGCGCAACACGTCGATCTTCTGGTCGAGCGCTGCAGGCATCAGGTCGCGGGGGTCATCGGGGTCGTCGGTATTCTTGATCGGCGCCGGCAATAGCCCGACTGTGTCAGCGTGCTGGGCGGCCACCCCGAGCATGCGGGCGCCGCCTGCGCCGATGAGCAGGCGCGGCAGGCCCTGGTCCCGGGGGAGCACATCAAGTTCCAGGCCGGTGATCTGATAGGAGGCCCCGGCGTGATCTACCCGGTTGCCGTCGAGCAGCCCGCCGATGATGGTGAGGGCCTCCTCGAGCCGGTCGATCCGCTGCCGCGGGGGATCGAAAGCAATGCCCGCCGACTCATATTCGGGCTGGTACCACCCGGCTCCGATGCCGAGTTCAAACCGGCCGCCGGACAGCTGGTGCAGGCTCGCCGCCTCGTGAGCGACGATCACGGGATGCCGGAAGTCGTTGGCCAGGACCAGCGTGCCCACGTGCAGGCGTTCAGTTACCGCGGCGGCGGCCGCCAGGGCGCTGAACGGAGCGAGCTGCTGACCAAAAGCACCTGCGGAGAAGTGGTCTCGCAGCAGGAGCGCGTCGACCCCGCCCTCCTCGACCCGGCGAGCATGCTCAAGCCACGCCGGGCCGCCCAGGACGGACTCGCTGACGACACCGAACCGAAGCCTGCCCATCAGTTGCCACCCCTCATGAGCCCGGGTCCAGCGAGACCGCAGCTGGCCACGGCCGGCGCCCAAGATCTCTCGATTACATCAGGTAAACGCCCGCGGCCGCCCGAATGTGAGATCTGCGACCCCGGCGCCGCTGACGCTGGCGGCATGGCGGTGCGGGCGGTCGCATTCGATATCGGCGGGGTGCTGGAGCGCGTCGCCCCGATGGAGCAGTGGCTCGGCCCGTGGCGCGAGCGCCTCGGGATGGGGGAGACCGAGTTCGTCTCGGCCCTGAGCCGCGTCGATCCCGATGCCGTCATCAGCACCGGCGGTCTGACCGAGGCCGAATACGCCCAGCGGTACGCCGATGCGCTCGGGCTCTCCGATGCCCTGCTGAACGAGTTCATGGCCGGCCTGTGGGACTGGTACTGCGGCGACCTGGACACCGAGCTCATCGCGTTCGCGGCCGGACTGCGCCCCGCCCGCCTGACCGGGATCCTGAGTAACTCGGCGGACGGGGCACGGCGCGAGGAGCAGGCCAGGTACTCATTCGCCCAGCTGTTCGACGTGATCATCTACTCCCACGAAGCGGGCCTGGCCAAACCCGATCCGCGAGCCTATGCACTGCTGTGCGCTGAGCTGCACGTGGCCCCGGACGAACTGGTCTTCCTCGATGACGTGCCCGCGAATGTCGAAGCGGCCCGGCGGCTCGGCATCCATGGCGTGCTGCACCGGAGCACCGCGGAATCCATCGCGGCGATCAGCTCCCTCCTGGCCGCTGCATGATCAGAGCGGTTGGGTGGGGCTATATAGCCCCACCCAACCGCCGTGATCACAGCCCAGTGGCCGCTGCGCGCGACTCCTGCCGGAGCCGGGCCTTGGTCTCCTGGTGGGCGCGGTGCATGCGGCGCAGTTCGCCCCGGTCGAACAGGCTCGCCACGATGGCCAGCCCGCCGCGATGCACGCGGATCTCGCCCCGCCGCACCTCGCCGGTGATGGTGATGGTCCGGCCGCTGCCGCCCGACGCGCCTTGCAGGTCCTTCAGCCGGCCGCGCCCGATCCACCTGAGGTCGGCTGACTCGATCTGGACATCGTCGGCGACCAGCAGCCGGAGCAGACCGCGCTCGGCGTCCAGACGGATCTCGACGTCGCCCGCGGGGATCTGCGCGGACCGCAGGTCGAGCAGAGCCTGGCCGCCGCGGACCCGGACGTCGAACCGGCGCGCCGTCGTCCAGTCGCCAAGCTTCTTGACGATGGTCGAGTGCGCGTGAACAAGCACGGGGCGGTCGGTGGTCACGTTGCTGGCGGTGATTTCTTCGCTGGTCATCGGGAGCCTTCTCTCTCTTGAGCATTTCCGTCTCGTTAGTTATACATGAACTAGTCTTGATTTGTCTAGTGTGTTTGATACTAGATGATCTCAGCCAAGGGGTTCCGGCGCCTCCTCGGACGGGCCGGTCACGTAGCGGCCTAACCTGAGGGCATGTACGTTCCCGCACATTTCGCGGCTGGCGACCTCGACGAGGTCGCCGCCTTTGTCGACCGGGCCGGGGCCGCCGACCTGGTCACCTTCGACGGGGAACGGCTGACGGCCAGCCTGCTCCCGGTCATCTGGGACCGGTCAGGCGATGGCCCCAGCCGGCTGCTCGGGCATCTCGCGCTGGCCAACCCGCAGTGGAGTACCGCCCGCAGCGACGTGCCCGCGCTGGCCGTCGTGCGCGGCCCGCAGGCCTACATTTCCCCGTCGTGGTACCGGAGCACGTCGGAGCATGGCCGCGTGGTGCCGACCTGGAACTACACCACCGTGCACTTCACCGGACCGGTGATCTTCCACCGGGACCCGGGCTGGCTCAGGGACATTGTGACCCGCCTGACCGAGCAGCACGAACGGCACCGCGAAAACCGCTGGCGGGTCGAGGACGCGCCGCCCGGCTACATTGACGGGCAGCTGCGCGGCATCGTCGGCGTGGAGATGACGGTGACGCTGCTCGAGGCCAAGGACAAGCTCAGCCAGAACCGCAGTGCGGCCGACCGGGCCGGAGCCATCGACGGGCTGCGGGCCACCGTGGAGCCCGGTGCCCAGGCGGTGGCCGAGCTCATGGCAGCCCGCCGCGACTAGCGAAAGGCCGGCCCGGCCGCTGGAGGCCAGCCCCGGCGCAGCTCAGTGGCGGGTCAGGACAATGCTCAGGTCGCCGGGGCCGGCCGAGATCTCGGCCTGGCCGCCGAGCGGGACGGTGGCGATCGGGTTGGTATGGCCGATGTCGACGTTGGCCAGGACCGGCAATCCGGCCAGCCCCGGGTGCCCGGCGATGATCTGCTCCAGCAGCGCCCTGGTCATGTTGCTGGCCCGCTGGAACCGGCCGATGACCAGGCCGCGCAGGCCGGCGGCCCCGGGCAGCTGCAGCAGCGAGGTCAGTTGCCTGGCGAAAGTGGGCGGCTGTGACTCATAGTCGTCCTCGATAAACAGCACCGCGTCAGCCAGCGCCGGGAGACAGGGCTTGCCCTGCAGCAGGTTCAAGGTGCTCAGGTTACCGCCGACGATGCGGCCCTGCGCGTGCCCCGGTCGCAGCGGCCACCAGCCGTCACCTGGGAGTACCTCGCGGTGCTCCTGGTCGAGGAACCATAGGTCATCGGTCCAGATTTCGGCCGGGGCCAGTTCGACCGGGTCGTCACGCAGCAGGCAAGCCGTGAACCACTCCAGGGTCTGCTCGCCGTGCCTGGCCATCCCGAAAGTGGACCAGTGCGGCCCGTAGTAGGTGACCAGGCCCGCCCGGGCGATCATGGCGGCTTGCAAGGCGGTGATGTCGGAATAGCCGCAAAACACCTTGGGATTGGCCCGGATCAGGTCCCAGTCCAGGTAGGGGAGCAGCTCATTGCTGTTGTACCCGCCGATCACCGTCATGATGGCGGCCACTGCCGGGTCTGCGAACGCGGCATGCAGGTCAGCAACTCGCAACGGCACCGCAGCGGAGTCGAAGGCGTCCCGCTCATCGACGTGCTCGCCGTAGGACAGCCGCAGCCCGAGCGCGGCGAACTGGCTCTCGATGATGGCCGTGTGGTCGTGCTCATTGACCATGGCCCGTGATCTGGACGGCGCGATCACCCGCACGCAGTCGCCGCGGCGCAGCTTCGGCGGGTAGATAAGCTCCACCGCCGCATCCTAACGGCGTCACCGGCGGCCAGTCTTCACCGTATGGTCGTCCAGCGGCCCCGGATAGGCCTGCTCGGCTCGCGCCTCCAGCCGTTTCAGGTGATGGCGCAGGTAATACACCGTGGCCGCGATGACCACGACCAGAAGGACGGCGCCGGCGATGGTGATCGCGGTGCTGACCCGGTGTACGGCCGCCCCCAGCAGGTACGCGCTCGCCGTGACGACCGCCGCCCACAGGATCCCGCCTGCCGCGTTGTAGAGCAGGAACCGGCGCCAGTGCATCATGTTGACGCCGGCCAGGAACGCGGCGTAGGTCCGCAGCACCGAGATGAACCGCCCGATGAACACCACCATGCCGCCGTGGCGGTCGAAGAGATAGCGGCCCGCCTTGAGCTTTGCCTCATCGACCCGTACGTAGTGCCCATACCGGCGGAGCAGCCGGTAGCCGCCGAACCGGCCGATCAGGTAGCCGATGTTGTCCCCCACGATGGCGGCCGCCGCGGCCACGACGCCCAGTGTGACGAAATTGAGCCGGTGCGTGGACCCCGCGTACAGGGCCGCCGCGATCAGCGTGGTCTCGCCGGGAATGGGCACGCCCAGGCTCTCCAGGCCGACCGCCAGGAAGACCGCCCAGTAGCCGTAGGTCTGGATGGGCTGGGTAATGGCGATGACGGTGGCCAGCGTCAAGAATCCGCCCACCGTCCCGGGGCGGCAGCCCGGCTCATATTCACGATCGGTGTACCTCCCCACCGCAGATGAGGCCCGCGCCCTACCCCGGGCCATCCTGGCTAACCAGGCGCCGGTCCGGCTCCGGGACCGCCCGGGGCCCGGTGGTGCGGCTCCGCCTCAGCCGAGGCGCGGGCCTCACCTGCCGCCTGGTGTCCGGTGCCCGGGCCGCCGGAACCAGTGCCAGAGCCTGCTGGCTCCGGTAGCCACCATCATGCCCGTGATTACGGCCAGGCAGCCGATCAGGGCAGCGGCGCCGGTGACGGCCATCACGGTGCCGGTCACGGCCGGACCGCTGTCGTCGGTCACCGCATGGTCGGCGATGCGCAGGCCGCCGATCAGGCCGGCGAGACCGACCACGAGGCCGGCCACGGCCACGCGCAGGGTTACGATCCGGCGCCTGGAAATGCCCGCGGCCCGGGCGAGCCGGTTCGCAGCCCGGCGCTGGCCCGCGGCGAACCGCACCGTCCGGGCCGCCCGGCGGATCCGGGAACGGATCTGCGGGTCGTCGAGAATGGCCGGCAGTTCGGCCGTCCATTCCTGGTAGCGCTCCTGCCGTAAGCCACCGGGCAGTCGCCGGCACGCCCGGCGGATGAGCAGCCTGGCCAGCCGCAGGGTCGCCGGCCGGCCGGTCATGACGTGCCCCCGGCGGCCGGGCGGGCCGGTCCCAGCAGGCCGCGGGCGGCGGGGGCGGAGCGGGCCAGCTGACGCCGGGCCACCCGCGCGCCCTCGCCGGTCAGCCGGTAGTACTTGCGGGGCGGCCGGCCCGGCGCTGCGGCGGGCTGCGGCTCCCAGTCCGAGGTCACCAGGCCCTGGTCCTCAAGCCGGGCCAGCATCGGGTAGAGCGTGCCGCTGGCCAGTCCGGCCGCCTTCATCAGGTCGTAGCCGTAGCGGGGGGCTGACGGGTCGGCCAGGAAGGCCCGCAGCAGGCGCTGCAGTGGCTGGGTCAGCTTCATGAAGCTCAGTCTACATATGTCGGCTACGGTTCTCGGCATATGTCGGCCCGATGCTCGCGGCGTGCCGGCCAAGGTTCCCGGCCTATGCCGGCCGGTGCTCGCGGCGCGCCGGCCAAGGTTCCCGGCCAAGGTTCCGGTCTAGGTCCGCCCAAGCTCCTGGCCTGGTCAGCGCGTGTCAGTCCTGGCTGTCGGGCAGCCCGAGCGCCGCCGCGGCCTGAGCCAGCACGGCCAGGTGCCCGTCGACAGCGCCGAGGCCGGCCCCCATGGTGTTGATGGACAGGTGCGTCGCCCCGGCCTCCCGCCACCTGCCGACATGGTCGACGAGTTTCGCCAGGCCGTCCTCGGTCCAGCTCACCCGCCCTTCCATGCCGAGCGTGGCCGGGTCACGGCCCGCCTCGCGGGCGGCGGCCGTCACCACGGCGCGGGCCTCGTCGAGTCTCGGCCCGGGCGGCACCTGGGGGAACCAGCCGTCGGCCAGCCGGCCGGCCCGCTGGTAAGCGCGCGGCGACTGGGCCCCGAACCAGACCGGGATCGGGCGCTGGACCGGCAGCGGCGCCAGGCCGGCCGCGGTGACCCGTTCATATTCGCCCTCGAGGCTGACAATCTGCTCGGTCCACAGCAAGCGCAGCAGCCTGATCTGCTCCTCGAGCCGCCGGCCCCGGTTGGAGAAGTCCTGGCCGAGTGCCTCGTACTCGACCGCGTTCCAGCCGAGCCCGACTCCGAATCGCAGGCGGCCCCCGGTGAGCAGGTCCACCTCGGCCGCCTGCTTGGCGGCCAGGGCGGTCTGGCGCTGCGGCAGGACGATGATCCCGGTGACCAGCTCCAGCGAGGTGACCGCGGCCAGGTAGCCGAACAGCACTAGCGGCTCGTGGAACGTCGTGTGCACGTCGTAGGGCCCGGTCCACGGCGCGTGTGCCACCGGGTCAGCCCCCAGGACGTGGTCATAGGCCAGCACATGGCTGAAGCCGAGCGCGTCAACCCGCTCGGCATAGGCCCGCACCGCACCAACGTCCGCGCCGATCTCGGTCTGGGGAAATACCACGCCGATCCGCATGCGCTTCGTTATACCGCGCCCGGCGGTCCGGCTACCCCCCGGGCCGGTCGAAGCGAGCCTGGAAGAAGCGTAGATAACGCGGTTCGTACGTCATGACGAGTCCCTTCGCCGAGTCGCGCTCGGCGTACACGGTCTCCACCGCCTCAGCCACGATGTCCATGTGAGCCTGCGTGTAGACGCGGCGCGGGATGGCCAGCCGGGTGAGCTCAAGCTTGGGCCGGTTGTGGTCGCCGGTCTGCGGGTCGCGGCCCGCCGAGACGATCCCGCGCTCCATGCCGCGGATCCCGGCCTGGAGGTACAGCTCGGCCGCCAGCGTCTGCGCCGGGAACTGATCCTGAGCCAGATGCGGGTAGAAGCGGCGCGCGTCGAGGAAGATCGCGTGGCCACCGACCGGCCGGACGAACGGGATATCCGCCGCGCCGAGCAGTTCGCCGAGGTAGCGCACCTGCCCGATCCGGGCCCTGATGTGGTCCTCGGCGACCGACTCGGCGATGCCGGCCGCCATCGCCGCCAGGTCGCGCCCGGCCAGCCCGCCGTAGGTGTGCAGGCCCTCGAAGACCACGACCAGGTTGCGGGCCTCGTCGAACAGCTGCGGGTCGTTGAGGGCGAGCCAGCCGCCGATGTTGACCAGCGAATCCTTCTTGGCCGACATCCAGGCCCCGTCGGTATAGGAGCAGAACTCCTTGAGGATCTGGGCGACCGTCCGGTCCGCGTAACCGGGCTCGCGCTCCTGGATGAAGAACGCGTTCTCCACCATCCTGGTCGCGTCCAGGAAGAGCCGTATCCCGTGCCGGTCGCAGAGCGCCCGGAGGGCGCGCACGCAGGCCATGCTGACCGGCTGGCCGCCCGCCATGTTGACCGTGCCGGCCAGGCTGATGTACGCGATCTGCCCGGCGCCTTCGCGGGCGATCAGGCCTTCCAGCTTCTCCAGGTCCACATCGCCCTTGAATGGGTGCTCACTGACCGGGTCGTGGGCCTCGGCGATGATCACGTCGACGAAGACACCGCCCGCGCGCTCCTGGTGCTCGCGGGTGGTCGTGAAGTACATGTTCGCGGGCACGAACTGGCCGGGGCGGATGGCCAGCTGACTGATCAGGTGCTCCGCACCACGGCCCTGGTGGGTCGGGACCACATGCGGGTAGCCATAGGCCTCGCGGACGGCTGCCTCGAAGTCGTAGAAGTTCCGCGAGCCCGCGTAGGCCTCGTCGCCCAGCATGAGCGCTGCCCACTGCCGGTCGCTCATCGCGTTGGTGCCCGAGTCGGTGAGCAGGTCGATGTAGACGTCCTCCGACTTGAGCAGGAACGTGTTGTAACCTGCCGCCGCGGCCGCCTGCTCGCGTTCCTGGGGCGTGGTCATCCGCATCGGCTCGACCATCTTGATCTTCCAGGGCTCAGCCCAGGAGCGGCGGCCGAGTTGTCGTCCAGTGGTGACCGGAAGGTGCGTCATCGATTCCTCCAAGCGGACAGCCATCCCGCAGCGGGCAGCCGGTTCACCCTAGTTGCCCGGCTTGGTTGGGCAGTAGGGGCTTAGGGCCCGCCGCGGCGGGCCGCCGGTGGCCAGGCGCCGAGCCCCGGGCCGGCGGCGCGCCGTCCGCTGCCCAACAGGATCGCGCGGGCCGTCGCCAGCTGGTCCAGCTATGACGGCGGGATGGGCGCGGGAGCTTCGTTCAGGCTGGATCTTCCGGGGACCGGCGGCCTGCGGAGAGCCCCTTTCCTGGCTGCGGGATCATCGGTCGCCGCCGCTCAGGGCACGACGATGAGCGGGCACCTGACGTGCCTGGCCAGCCAGCCGGGTACCGAGCCGACCAGCTGATGCCAGGCCTGGCTGGACGCGCCGATGACCAGCGCGTCGGCGCTGTACTGGGCGGCCGTGGCGGCGAGTTCCCTGGCGGGGGTGCCGCAGCGGGTGGTGGCGTGGACCTGCAGGCCCTTGGCGTCGCAGACCTCGTCCAGTTCGGCGAGCAGCCAGCGGCTGATCTGCTCGCGATCATGGACCGTCCGGATGACCTGCCCGGTCAGCGGCTCACAGTAGATGCCGCGCGCTGTCACGTGGACGACCAGCAGCGGCCGTTCGAGCCGGCGGGCCAGCCCTGCCGCGTAGGCGAGCGCGTTGCGGCTGGCCGGCGAGCCGTCGAAACCAGCCACCACCGGGTGGTCCGGCACCGGTTCGGGGACCTGGCCGCGGGGATCCTCGGCCGGGTACGGCGCCTGGCCCGGATCGGGCAGGGGATCCGGGTCCGGCGGCGGCCGCCGCGCGTGCTGGAGCGGCTCGCCGGGCTGGTGCGGCGCGGCGGGCGGCGGGCGTTCGGCGGGCTGGTACGGCTCCACGGGCTGCGGCCGGGCCGCGGGAGGCCGCCGGGCCGCGCGCCTGCGCCGGTCCGGGTGCTTCGGCGGCTCTACGGCCGGGGGAGGCTCTGCTTGGTCCATCGCGTTCGTCCTTGCGGAGCTAGTTCCCCGTCTGGGGGAACACTATGCCAGCTAAGTTAGTTTGTATTAAGCAACTAACCAAACTCAGTCGGGAACTGTCCCGCGCGCCACGTTCGCGCCCAGGTCAGGTCCCTGTCCCGGAGGTATGTCCGTGCTGAGGGAGTCAAACCCCGGACCTCACTACAAGTGGATTGCATTGTCCAACACCACGCTCGGCGTGCTGATGGCGACGGTCAACGCCTCGATTATGCTCATCGCGCTGCCGGACATCTTCCGCGGCATTGGCGTCAATCCGCTGCAGCCGGGCAACACCAGCCTGCTGCTGTGGCTGCTGATGGGGTACCTGGTGGTCACCGCGGTGCTGGTGGTCAGCTTCGGCCGCCTGGGCGACATGTTCGGCCGGGTCCGGATGTACAACCTCGGCTTCGCGATCTTCGCGTTGTTCTCGATCGCGCTGTCCCTCACCTGGCTGCGCGGCACGCCGGCGGCCTGGTGGCTGATCGGGATGCGGGTCCTGCAGGGCGTGGGCGGTGCCATGCTGATGGCCAACTCCAGCGCGATCCTCACCGATGCCTTCCCGGCCAACGAGCGCGGCCTGGCCCTGGGCCTGAACCAGGTGGCCGGGATCGCGGGTTCCTTCATCGGCCTGGTTCTCGGGGGCGTGCTCGGCCCGCTCAACTGGCGGTTCGTGTTCCTGGTGTCCGTCCCGTTCGGGGTGCTCGGGACGATCTGGTCCTACCTGAAGCTGCGTGAGCTGGGGATGCGCCGCGCGGCCCGGCTTGACTGGTGGGGCAACGTCACGTTCGGCGCGGGGCTGATCGCCGTCCTGGTCGGCATCACCTACGGTATCCAGCCTTACGGCGGGCACACGATGGGCTGGACCAGCCCGCTGGTGCTCGGCCTGATCGCCGGGGGGCTCGCGGTGCTGGCGATCTTCTGCGTGATCGAGACCAAGGTCGACGAGCCGATGTTCCACCTGGACCTGTTCCGGATCCGGCCGTTCACGGCGGGGAACCTGGCCAGCCTGATGGCCGGGCTGGGCCGCGGCGGCCTGATGTTCATCCTGATCATGTGGCTACAGGGCATCTACCTGCCGATCCACGGCTACAGCTTCAGCCAGGGCCCGCTGTGGGCCGGCATCGCGATGCTGCCGCTCACCGTTGGCTTCCTGATCGCCGGGCCGGTGTCGGGCTGGCTGTCGGACCGGTTCGGCGCCCGGCCGTTCGCCACCGGCGGCATGCTGGTCGCCGCGGCCTCGTTCCTGCTGTTGCAGCTGCTGCCGGTCAACTTCATCTACTGGCAATTCGCGGTCATCCTGCTGATCAACGGGATCGGCATGGGCCTGTTCGCGTCGCCGAACCGGGCCGGGATCATGAACAGCCTGCCGCCGGGCCAGCGCGGCGTCGGGGCCGGCATGAGCGCGACGTTCCAGAACTCGGCGATGGTGCTGTCCATCGGGATCTTCTTCACGCTGATCATCCTGGGCCTGGCGGCGTCGCTGCCGGCCACGCTCACCCACGGCCTGGTGACCCAGGGCGTGCCGCGCGCGGACGCGGCCCGGGTGGCCGCGCTGCCGCCGGTCTCGATCATGTTCGCGGCGCTGCTTGGCTACAACCCGGTGCAGACGCTGCTTGGGCCGGTCGTGAACCGGCTGCCGGCCAGCCACGCCGCGTACCTCACCGGCCACACCTTCTTCCCGTCGCTGATCTCGGCGCCGTTCTCCCACGGGCTGGCCATCGCGTTCTACTTCGCGATCGCGGCCTGCCTGATCGCCGCCCTGGCCTCGCTGCTGCGAGGCGGCAAGTACGTGCACGGCGTGCACCCGGCGCCAGCCGCCCAGGCTCCGGTCGGCCGTCGGGTTGCGGCGGGCCGTCCGGTCGGGGTCGCCGACGGCCAGGTACCCGCATCCCGGGGGGCGGTCCGCTAGGCCCGCTAGGCGCGCTGGGCCCGCTGGGCCTAGCGGGCCGGGCATTAGTGGCGATGGCACCTGGCTGTTGTTCTTTCAGCAGCTAAGTGCCATCGCCGTTATTAAGCAACGACAGTGATGGCGCCATCGCTGCTATTGATTCGCAGTGCGCATGATCGCGCTACTTGTCCGCATCCTGGGTGCCGGGCATCGCCGCCGCGCAGTGATTCTGTTCGCCACCGCCATCGCCTGCATGCTGGCCGGGGGAGCAGTCTTCGCTACTACCCAGCATTATCCGCTGACGACCGGCCTCTACTGGGCGATCACGACGGCGACCACCGTGGGATACGGCGACGTGACGCCGCACAACGCGACCGGCCGGATCGTGTCCTCCGCCGTGATGCTGACTACCATCCCGCTGCTCGCTTCGGTTTTCGCGCTGGTGACCGGCGCGGCCGCGGCGTCCGGAGTACGGAGGATTCTGGCCATGGCACACCGATTCCCCGCTACCTCGTATCGCATCGTCGTCGGCATGAATCCGACGGTGCGCGCGATCCTTGACGAGCTGGTCGCGGCCGGTGACCCGGTCGTGCTGGTCGCCGACGTGGACCAGGCGAAGGTGCACCCGGGAGTGCACGTCGTCCGCGGCGACCCGACTCAGCAGTCCACCATCCGCGAGGCGCACCCTGAAGCGGCCCAGCAGGCTCTCATCACCGGAACCAGCGACGGTGACGTGCTGGTCAGCGCCGTGCTGCTGCGCAAGGAGGCGCCCGATCTGCCGATCGTCGCCCTGGTGCGGTCGCCGTCCGCCCGTGACGCGTTGCGTGAGCTTGGCGTGCAGCAGACGATCTCGGCCGAGCAGCTGATCGCGCACACCCTCGCTAAGAGCCTGGAGGCGCCGCACGCGGGTGAAATGCTCGCCGAGCTTGTCGAGTCCGGTAAGCACTGCCTGACCGAAGTCGAGGCCGATAACGAAATGGTCGGCAAGCAGCTAACGCGGTCCGCGACGAGCGGTCGGAGCTGGTGCTCGGCCTCGTCCACGAAGGCCGGTTCGTGCTCGGCCTCGGCGAGAATCCGGTGACCAGTTCCGGTGATTACCTGCTGCTCGCCCAGGCGGTTGAGCGGGAGCCGGAACACCAGTAGCCGGGAGCTAGGCAGCCGGGACATTGCAGCCGGGACGTCGCAGCCGGGACTTCCGCAGACTCGCGCCCACTGGCTGAGGTCCCCGGTGCCTGGGGGGACCTGGCCAGTGGGGGGGTGGTGGTAGTTCAGCCTTGAGAACTCGGCGCAGGTCGCTACGGCTAGCTAGGACGAGATCTTGCTGACCGTTGCGGCCCGCCGCGGGCGGCCAGCTCGGGGAGCTGGAGTCTTGGCCGGGGCTGAAGCCCTGGCCGCAGTCTTGGCCGCGGCTGGGGCTCGAGACTTGGCTGAGGCTGCGGTCGTGGCTGGAGTCTTGGCTGCGACTGCGGTCTTGGCTGGAGTCTTGGCTGCGGCTGGGGCTCGAGACTTGGCTGGGGCTGCGGTCTTGGCTGGAGTCTTGGCTGCGGCTGGGGCTCGAGACTTGGCTGGGGCTGCGGTCTTGGCTGGAGTCTTGGCTGCGGCTGGGGCTCGAGACTTGGCTGGGGCTGCGGTCGTGGCTGGAGTCTTGGCTGCGGCTGGGGCTCGAGACTTGGCTGGGGCTGCGGTCGTGGCTGGAGTCTTCGCTGCGGCCGGGGCGGGAGACATGGCTGGAGCCTTCGCGGTGGTCGGAGCCGGAGATGCTGTCGCACGCTCGGCGGCCTTGAGCAGTTCGGCGAGGCCCTTCTCGATGCCGCGGGCCAGGACTTCGATGTCCGGGGTGCTCGTGTAGTCGCCGGTGATCCCGAACGTGACATCGCCGCAGTAAGTGAAGATCGAGATCCCGGTGCGCATCGTCGTGGCGATCGGGACATAGGGAACGATCTCCACGAGCTTGCGGCCCATGCCGTAGAGCGGCACGCGCGGACCCGGCACGTTGGTCGTGACGGTGACGATCTCCCGCTGGTGCAACGAGTAGGCGAGCTGAACGCCCACCGAGGCCACCGGGTAGGGGGTGAACCGGCCCAGCGCAACCACTGCCTCCATGACCTTCGATTCATGGCTCGCCTTCAAGGCCGATATCTCGGCCCGGAGGGCGGTGAGCCGATCGACCGGATCGGCGATGTTGACGGGCAGATAGGCCAGGATCGCGGACACCCGGTTCTCGTAGATGCTCTCCTCACCGGGCGCGCGGACTGAGACCGGAACCAGCGACGGAACCATGAACTGCTCAGGCTCCTCGCCCCGGGACAGCAGCAGCTCGCGGAAGGCGCCGCTGATCGCGGCCAGGACGACATCGTTCACGGTGCCGCCCAGCTTTCCCTTGATTGTCTTGATGTGATCCAGCGAGCCGCGGGCCCGGGTGTACCTGCGTTGCTGGCCGATCGGCCCGGACAGCGAGGATCCGGTGGCGGGCAACATCGAACCGGCCATCCGCACCATGGCGTGGGCCATCTCGGTGACCTGCCGGACTGTGCTGGCCGGATTGGTGACCGCGCTGGTCAGCGCGGCGGCTTCACGCACCGGCATCATGACCATGTCCAGAACGGACTGGGCGGCGAGCGACAATGAGGACGGTGGCTCAGCGGCGACCCGCTCATCCGCGACGGGCGGCGAGGGCTCGGGCGACAAGTCGAAGATGACCCGGTACAGGTCGGTACCGGAGACGCCATCGACCATGGAGTGATGGATCTTGGAGATCAGCGCCCAGCGCCCGTCGGCCAGTCCCTGCACCAGCCAGTACTCCCAGAGCGGGTAGTCGCGGTCGAGTCGCTGGCCCATGACCCGCGCCATCAGCTTGTTGAGCTGCTCGTCGCCGCCCGGCGGCGGCAGGGCCGTCTGCCTGACGTGGAACCGCAGATCAAAGTTCGGGTCATCCACCCAGACGGGCGGGCCGAGGCGGAACGGTACTTTACGGAGCTTCTGGCGGTACCTGGGTACGAGCGGTACGCGCCCGCGCAGGTGGGTGAGAAGTTCTTCGTAGGTCGGTGCCGGGCCCTCGAACACGGCGATCGAGGCGATCGCCATGGAGGTGTGCCTGTCCTCATCCTCGGCATCCACAAACTGGGCATCCAGCGGATTCAACCTGTCCACGACGCCCCCTTCCCGAGCTAGATCGATCTCGGCCCATCTGGGCGCCGTCAGGCCAACGGCTGAAGATCACTTCCTAATCGGATGGTATGGCGTAAAGGCGCCTGTTCTTAACCGGCCGATGGTCCCGTACGCGGGGACCTTCGGCTCCGGACCGGGGTCACAGCGGCGGGCTACCGGGCGCTGAGTACCAGCACAGGTATCTGGCTCGCCCGGATTGCGGCTTCTGCCACATGGCCGAGCTTGGGGTGCAGGACGCCGCCGCCGCCGTGCCGGCCGAGCACCAGCAGGTCGAAGCCGTGCTCGGTGGCATAGTCACAGATCGACCGGGCCACCTGGCGGCTCTCGGCGGTCTGCAGGGTGATCCGGACGGCGCTGTTCGCGGCTATCGCGGCCCTGGTCTGCTCAAAGATCTCGGTGGCGCGACGGGTGCTGGCTGACACCTCGCCCGCCTGGTCCCGGTCCGCCTCCGGATGCGGCGGCGCCGCCAAGACAGCCAGTGCCACCACGTGACCTGGCCCACCGCTGACCATCGCCGCGCCCGTCCGCAGCGCGGCCACCGAGTCCGGCGAGCCGTCCCATCCGACGAGCACCCGGCGGAACGGGCTGACGATCCCGCTTAACTGGCTACCGTCGGCGGCTGCGGCAGGAGGCACCGCGGTCCTCCTTTCGTGCGGGCTTCGCAGGCTATTGTGCTGCACGCCGCTATGCCGCGCGGCACACTTCCAGCCCGGGAACTAGGTCTCGTCGTCCGCGGGTCTCAGGCCAGCGCCGCGACCAGGGCCAGCAGGGCGACCAGCGCGATCAGCATGTAGGCCAGGTAGGCGTCGAGCCGTCCGGACTGCAGCCGCTTGGCCGCCCGCACCAGCGACATGACCGGGCGCAGTGCGGGGCGGTACAAGTAGGTCTCGACCACTTCGACCACATCTGCCGTGTAGCCGAGTCGGGGGCCTGGGCGCGACATCCCGGCCGCCGCAGCTTCCGGGCGGCCCTGGCCCGGTCCGGCCACGGCGCTGCCGAGAGCCGCTGCGCTGCCGGGAGCAGGGGGCAGCGGGCGCAGTTCCGATTGGCTGTGCAGCACAGTGGCGAGCACCCGCCGGGTGGGGTTGGCGAACCCGGCAGCCGTGTAGCAGTCCGCGCCCTCCACTCCGGCGGTGGCCGAGCGCCACGCGGGCACCCGGCGCACCCGGGTCATCCGGGATCCGCCGGCCAGCCGGGCGAACAGCAGGACGGCCAGCGCGAGCAACGGCATCACGACCCACAGCCATGACGGAGAGAGAATCGAGAACCCGCCGAACACCGGCTGGACCACCCACGGCGACTTCCGTGCTCCCGATGTAACGGCAGCGGGCACCACGGGGGACAGGCCGGCCGCGACTACCCGGATCACCAGCGGGAGCAGGGCCGCCGTGGCCAGGCAGCCGAGCGAGAGGACAACGATCGAGGTGCGGCCCAGCCAGCCGTAGTCCCGCTCCGGGCAGGCGCCGGGGCCGATCCCCCCGGTTCCGGGCCGGCCCGGAACGGGCCGAACCGCTCCGGGCCGGGTCGTTCCGGGCCGGACCGGCGGCGGCCCGAGCACCACAAGTCCCGTCACCCGGACGAATGTGACTGCGGCGAAACCGACCGTCAGCGCGATCGCCGCCCCTGCCACGGCCATGACCAGCCGGAAGCCGAGCCCGGGCACCCGGAACTGCTGCATCAGCGCTTCCAGCAAGAACCATTCGGCGGCGAACCCCGCCGTCAGCGGCAGCCCGGCCAGCGTCAGCGAGCCGATGGCCAGCCCGGTCCCGCTCCAAGGTAGCCGCCGCGCCGAGCCGCGCAGCCGATCCAGGTCGTCGCCGTCCGCGCCCGCGCCGTCCGGGGCGATGACCGCGCTCGCGGTGTACAGCAGCGACTTGGCGGCCGTGTGCGCGATGATCTGCAGCGTGGCGGCGAGCAGCCCGGCCGCGACCAGTGGCACGTCGCGGGTGGCCGCACCGGTCAGAGCGACCCCGTAGCCGGCCAGGATGAGTCCGCTGTTCTCCACGCTGGAATACGCGATCACCCGCTGCAGTCGCGGCTGCACCGCCGCGTGCGCGATCCCGAGCAGCGCGGTCAGCCCGGCCAGCACCAGCAGCAGCCCGACCAGCCACGCGGGTGGCGCGCCGAGCAGGGCCAGCGTGCGCCACAGGCCGTAGAAGCCGACGTTGACCGCGACGCCCGCCATGATGGCCCGGACCGGGCCGGGCGCGGCGGCATACCCGCGGGGCATCCACACCTGGACCGGGATGAGCCCGACCTTGACCGCAAAGCCGCTGATCAGCAGGGTCTGCGCGGTGCCGGTGGCCACGCCGCCGCCCACTCGCGCGAACGAGGCTAGCTCCAGCGAGCCGGACCTGACCACCAGCAGCAGCAGGCCGACCAGCAGCGCAGCCCCGCTGATCTTGCCGAAAATCAGTGTGATGACGGCCGCGCCCGGGCGCCCGCGCCGTCCCCGCTCGAACCCCGCCAGCAGGTAGAACGCCACCGTCAGCAACTCCCACGCCAGCAGCAGCGTGAACGCGTCGGTCGCGGTCATGACCATCGCGACGGCGCCCAGGGCCAGCGCGTAACCGGCGCCCAGGCCCCGGCGGCCGACGGTGCCCGGTCGAGCGGCCCAGCCGGCGCAAGCCAGCGACACCGGCACTGCGGCGCCGAGCGCGATGAGCAGGAACAGCCCGGACAGCCGGTCCGCGGCCAGCCCGGTGGTGCCCGCGCCCAGCCAGCCCCCGGAGCCCAGGCGCGCCTGATGGCCCGCGACCGCGGTGGCGCCGGCGACCGCCAGGCAGCTCGCGCCGGCCGCGCCGGCCAGGTAAGGAACGGTCCGCAGCCGCGGCCGCCGGGCCCCCCCGATCAGGTCCGTCACCGCCGCCACGGCCAGTGCGCCCAGGCCGGCCGCCAGGACGGCCCCGAGGGCGGTCACCGGCTCTCCGTCCGCTGCGGCAGCCGGCCGAGCGCGGCCAGCAGGGCCTGCAAGATACTGAACGGGGACGGGGGCGAGCCGGGCACCCACACGTCGACCGGGACCACGTCGGCGACACCGCCCGCGGTGGCGTAGCCATCCCCGGCCAGGCCGCCGCTGACCGCGTCGGTACCGACCGCGATCACGATCTTGGGGTCCGGCATGCCGGCATAGGTCCGCCGGAGCGGCTCGGCCATCCCGTGCGCTCCCGCGCCGGTCACCAGCAGCACGTCCGCATGCCGTGGGCTGGCGGTGAAGAAGATCCCGAGCCGGTGGATGTCGTAGACCGGGTTCAGCAGAGCGGCGATCTCCTGTTCCTCGGCGCCGTCCGACCCCGCGTCCACGTGCCGCAGGTGTACCGATCGCCGCAGCGCGGCGGTCCGGGCCGCCAGGCCGGCCCGGACCGCCGCCAGGTCCAGGTCCGTCTCACGGGTCCTCGGCACCACAAGTCCCCCGCGGGACAGCGCCCCGGCCACGGATCCGCGGGACCAGCCGAACACGTCCGGGCGCTGCGCCACGCACCGCCCGCACAGGATGCACCGGCCCTGATCAAGCCGTACGCCGTCGCCGTCCGTGATCGTGATGGCCCCGGCGGGGCACAGCGACGCCAGGCCTGCCCTTCCGCCCGGGCCCGGTCCGAGCCGGTCCTGGCCGGGATCCGCCTGCTGCGGGCCGGGGCCGCCCGGGTGCGGGTTCAGCACGTCGCCGCCCGCGCCAGTCGTCGGCGTACGGATCGGGCCGGTCCGGCCAGCGGGTGGTCACGACTCCATCGCGCAGGCCGCGCAGTACCCAAGGGCTCATAGCGAGACTCCCGCTACCGACAGGCCGAAGCTGGCCTCAATGAACGGGAAGTCGGTGAGGATGTCACCGGCGAACACCTCGTGGAACAGAACCAGGTTGTGAAAGCAGGCCGAGCGCGGGCGGCATCTGATGATGCGCCCGTCCTTTACGGCCAGGTCGTAGAGCACCTCGCCCTGCGGGGCCTCGGCCCAGCCGGTGGCCCGCCCGCTGCTGACCTCGCACGGCACCCGCAGCGGGCCATCGCTCGCCTCGCCCAGCTCGTCGGCGGCCTGCCGCAGCAGGTGGAACGACTGTCGCGCTTCGTCCCAGCGGACCCGCAACCTGGCCAGCGCGTCTGCGCCGGTGTGCGCGCGCAGCCCGGTCAGTCCCAGCGACGGATAGGCGTCGTAGGGGCGGTGGCGGCGGGCGTCGTCGCTGAATCCGGACGCCTTGCCGACCGGGCCGAGCGCGCCGTGCTCGCGGGCCCGCTCGGGGCGCAGCGGGCCGGTGTTCCGCAGCCGGTCCAGGAAGGACGCGGTGCCCATCAGGGCCCGCGCATCAGCGGTGACCGACCGTTCCAGCCGCCCGATCTCGGTGCGGAACTCGGCGCTGCTCAGCTGGGGCAGTGCTCCGACCCCGCCGGGCACCACCACGCCGCGGCCGAACCTGCTCCCGCACATCCGGCTGACCAGCCGGGCGACCTTTTCCTTGTGCAGCCCGAATCGGGCGGTGGCCACCGCGAGCCCCGCGGCGTCGGCCAGCCGGACGGCGGTATCCAGGTGCGCGGCCAGCCGCTCGAGCTCGGCGTGCAGCACCCGGACCAGGCTGGCCGCCCAGGGCACGGCGACGTCGGCGAGGCGCTCCATCGCGTGGCAGTAGGCGAGCGCGTGCGCTACCGACGCCACTGCTTCGGTCCGTTCGGCGAGCAGAACGCCGTCGGCCGCGGGCAGCTGCTCGAATCTTTTTTCGATCCCGCGGTGCTTGTAGAACACCCGCATGTTCAGGTGGGCGATGTCCTCGCCCGGGGTCTCTACCAGGTACTCGATCGACTCCATGACGCCGGACCTGACCGGGCCGTGCGGGATGGTGAACAGTCCAGGGCCCATGACGTGCCGGGGGATCGAATGCTCGTCCGGCCAGATGCTGGCGGCGCCGGCCCGGGCGCGCCCGGCTTCGGACGCGGCGCATGCTCGTCGAGCAGCGGCAGGATCAGCGGCTCCAGCCGGGGATGCCCGTCCGGGACGACCCCGAACAGGTCGCGGATCTCCCGCTCGTACCAGAACGCGGCGCCGATGGCCGGGCTGAGCGCCGGGTACGAACCGGCGCCTGGTGGCAGGACCGTCTCGCGGGTGATGATCCGGCCCGGCCCGGCGACGTGCGCCGACAGGGCCAGGCCGGCTGGCCGCTGGGTCGCCATCAGCCCGGCGAACCGGCAGCCGCCGGTCACTTCGCCGGTCACCCAGTCCTGCAGCGCGGGCACGCCGGCGGCCAGTGTGACCTCGCCCGCGCGCGTGCCGGCCGGGTTCGCCGGGCCGGGCGCCGCGTTCACGCCTGCCCCCTGAGCAGCGCGACCGCCCGGTCCAGCAGCCCGGTCAGCTCCCCGGGAGGATGCAGCCCGAGCACCAGCAGCGCCGCCAGCCCGGCCAGTACCGGCACCACCATCCACATGCTCGGCTCGCCCCGGGCTAGTCCGCCTGCCTGGGGGATGAGCAGCATCTGGTTGGCCGTGACCGACAGGCCGAGGAAGGCGACGGTGACCAGGACCACGAGGATGGCGGCGGCGGTGTTGTCCGAGGCGGCCAGTCCGCCGGTCACGATCTCGAACTCGCTGCGGAAGATCCCGAACGGGGGCAGTGCCGACAGGGCCAGGATCGCCGCGAGGAACAGCGGCCCGCTCCACGGCAGCAGGTCGAGGCCTCCGGCGACGGATGAGATCCGCTTGCTGCCGAACTTGCGGACCAGGACCCCGGCGCCCATGAACGCGTTGCCCTTGGCCGCGGCATGCGCCAGGACGTGCAGCAATACCCCGGCCAGCGCGATCGGCACGCCGAAGCTGGCCCCGATGGCCAGGATGCCCATGTGCTCCACGCTTGAGTAGGCCAGCAGCCGCTTGTAGTCCCGCTGGTCGAGCAGATAGAGCGCGGCGATCAGCAGCGACGCCACCCCGAACACCAGCAGCACATCCCGCGGGAACTGCGGGCCGAGGGCCGCCGCCGCGATCTGGTAGTACCGCAGGATCGCATAGAAGCTGACCGCGAGCAGGGAGCCCGACAGCAGCGCGGAGACGGGCGTCGGCGCCTCGGAATGCGCGTCAGGCAGCCAGGTGTGCACCGGGAACAGCCCGACCTTGGTACCGAAGCCCAGCACCGACGCCGCGAACGCCAGCCGGACGGCGGTGTGCGGCAGCCGGGCGGCGACCTGCAGCAGCGGGCTGAACGCCAGGTTGTAGGACTGCCCGAGCACGTGCGCGCCCGCGTAGTAGGCGAAGATCGTCCCCAGCAGCGCGATGGCCAGCCCGGCCGAGGCGAGCAGCACGTACTTCCACGCCGCCTCGGCGGCCCCGTCGGTTCCCTCGAGGGCGACCAGCAGTGCCGAGACGATCGTGGTCACCTCGATGGCGATCCACAACAGGGCCAGGTTGCTCAGCATCGGGGCGGCCAGCATCGACCATGCGAACAGGTTGAGCCCGATCCAGAACCTGCGCGCGTAGATCTGGTCCGCGCTGCCGGGCGGGCCGGCCGGTCGCAGGTACCCGATCGAGTACACCGCGACGCAGCCGTACAGGAAGCCGGTCGCGAGCAGGAACACCACGCTGAGCGCGTCAACGCGGACCAGGCCGAGCCAGCGCACCGTACCCCTGGAGGCGGCCGGGATGAGCGCGAGCACGAGCCCGAAGCTGGCCACTCCCGCCCCGGCGGTCACCGCTCCGGCGGCCTGCGCGGGCAGCCAGAGGGCCGCGATCGCGGCGGCCACCGGGACGATGAGCAGCGCGAGGACGATAGCGGTCATGGCTCAGCCCCGCAGCCCGGTCAGCTCGGCCGTGGACAGCGACTCGACCCGGCCATGATGCATGCGGATCAGCAGCCCGACCACCACGACCGCCAGGAGCAGGTCGAACAGCAGGGCCAGTTCCAGGATCAGCGGCAGGCTGGCCGCCACGACCAGGGCCGCCAGCGAGATGCCGTTCTCCAGTGAGAACAGCCCGATCGCCTGAGAGGCCACGTCCCGGCGATGGATCATGAGAACAAAGGCGACCAGCACCACCGATACCGAGACCGACAGGGCCGTCGCCGGCGCTCCGCTGCCGCTGACCGGCACCGCGGTCGCGGCGAAGAACCCGAACGCGGCGACGGTGATCGCGACGAGCACGGTGCTGGCCAGCCCGAGCCCGCCGCTGCCGGAAATGTCGACGTCGGCCTCCGGGTCGCCGACCGGGTCGGCGGCCGGATCGGTCCCGCCGACCAGGCGCCGCAGCACCAGCGGGATGGCCACCACCTTGAGCGCGGCAGCGAGCACGGCCAGTACATAGAGTTCGGGCAGGTGACGGGCGGCGCCCACGATCACGGCCAGCACTGAGATCAGCCCGGACTGCGCCGCGTACAGACGGATCTGGTCGCGCAGCAGCGCCTGCCGGAACATGCCGAACTCGACCAGCAGGATCGCCGCCGCGATGACGTTGGCGCCGCCGGCGTAGACGCCGGGCGCGTGACCGGGATCCATCAGCCACCCCCGCGATCGGAATCCATCAGCCACCCCCGAGATAGAGGGTGAACACGCCGAGCACGGCGAGCAGGAACGCTGCGGCCGCGAACTCAGTGATCTTGAATAGCCGCAACTTGGCGAACGAGCTGTCGATAACCGCGATCACGGTCCCGAGCACGCAGGCCTTGGCGGGCAGCGCCACGATGGCCACCAGCACGGCCCAGGCCTGCTGCGTGGCGGCCAGTCCCCACGGCGCCACGAATACGTTGATCAGGATCGTGAAGAGGATCAGCTGCTTGGCCGCCGAGCCCCATTTCAGCAGCGCGAAGTAGGGGCCGGAGTGCTCGAACGGCCGGGCCTCCTCGATCATCCCGAACTCGTTGGTGCCGGTGTGCGTCTCCACCGGAATCCGGCTGGTCTCGTACAGGATGACCATGAACAAGGCGGCGGCGGCCAGCACGTGCGCGGGCCGGATGATCTGCCCAGCAGAGGACCGGACCGTAGCGGCCAGCGCGTAAGGCAGGTCGGTCCCGGTGATCAGCGCCACAGTGAAGATCACGAACAGGACGACCGGCTCGGTGATCGCCCCGAACGTCTTCGCCCGGCTCGCGCCGAGCTGCGCGTAGGGACTACCGGTCTCCAGGGCCGCCACCGCCACCAGGAAGCTGGCCAGCGACAAGATGAACCCGCCGCCCAGGATGTCGCCCATATAGCCCAGCGGCAGCGGGTAGTTCGTCAGCACCGGGATCAGCAGCGGCACAGTCAGGTAGCAGGTGAACGCGGCGAGCGGCGCCGCCAGGAAGACCCAGCTCGCGCCGGCGGGCGCCAGCGCCTCCTTGCGGAACAGCTTGGCCAGATCGAAGTACGGCTGCAGCACGCGCGGGCCGCGGCGCCCCTGCAACCGTGCTTCCACCCGCGAGATCACCCCGGACACGGCCGGCGCCGCTCCCGCGATCGTCACGACCTGCAGGAGCTGGATCAGCGGGATCGGCAGCGAGACGCTCATGCGGTCGCCCGCGCGCCATGGCCGGCACCCACGATGACGGCCTCCTCCACTCCCAGAACGACTCAGGGGGTAGAAGCCATCAGCGGGACCATCCCACGGTTTGGGCGAGCTTCATCGCCAGCCGTCATTGTGGCCGATGCGGGCGCCCGCCGCAATCCGGCAGGTCCACGTCATCGCGCCGCGCGGTGGCTGGACGTCCGGAGCACCAGCCGGGTTACCCTGCATCAGTCCCGGCCGCGAGCGCAAAGGAGGGGAGCCATGGCTAGGCAGCCGGCTCCAGACAAGGGCGAGAACCCGCGGATCAGGTTCCGCACCACGATCCGCCAGACCGGCAAGTCCACGACCGGCATCGAGGTGCCCGCCGAGCTCGTGGCCCAGCTGGGGACGAGCAAGCGGCCGCCCGTCAGCGTCACGATCAACGGGTACACCTATCGCAGCACGGTCGCCAGCATGGGCGGGGCGTTCCTGGTGTCACTCAGTGCCGAGAACCGCACCCAGGCCGGGGTGGCCGGAGGAGACGAGGCCGACGTCGAGCTCGTCCTGGACACCGCCCCGCGCGAGGTGACCGTCCCGCCTGACCTGGCCGACGCTCTCGCCCGCGCCCCCGCAGCGAAGCAGCGTTTCGACGCTCTTTCCTACAGTCGGCAGCAGGCTCATGTGCTGTCCGTCGAGAGCGCCAAGACGGCCGACACCCGGGCCAGGCGTATCGCCAAGGCGATCAGCGAGCTGGTCGGCGAGCCGGCCGGGTGAGCCCTGCGCCGCGACGATCTCGGGGTCAGCGCGGGGAGACGAAATGTGAGTCGTAAGCGGTGATGACCGCCTGGGTGCGGTCCCGGGCACCCAGCTTGCGCAGGATACTCCCGACGTGGGTCTTAACGGTCTCGACGCCTATGTAGAGCCGCTGGCTGATTTCGGCATTGCTCAGCCCGGCCGCCATCAGTCGCAGGACCTCCTGCTCGCGGCTCGTGAGCGTGGCGGATAGCCGGCGCGCGGCCGGGCCGCTGCGGCGCGCGGCCAGGTCGCGGATCCTGGCCGGGAAGAGCAGCGAATCACCGCTGGCCACCACGCGGATGGCATGCAGCAGCTCGGCCGGGCTGGCCCGCTTGAGCAGGAAGCCGCTCGCTCCGGCCCGGAGCGCCTCGTACACGTAGTCGTCATGCCCGAAGGTGGTCAGCACGATCACCCGAGCCGCCGTGCCCGTGGTCATGGCGGTGACCTGGCGGGTAGCCTCCAGGCCGTCCAGGTGCGGCATCCGGATGTCCATCAGCACCACGTGCGGCGCCAGCCGGCGGGCCAGCGCCGTAGCCTCCCGGCCGTCTGCTGCCTCGCCGACCACCTCCAGGTCGTGTTCCGCGTCAATGATGGCGCGCAGGCCGCTGCGCACGAGATCCTCGTCGTCGGCCAGGAGCACCCGGATCATGGCCCGGGCCGCAGCGGCAGCTCAACCTCGAGCCGCCAGGATCCGGCGGCAGGGCCCGCGCTCATCGCGCCCCCCAGTGCGGCGGTCCGCTCCGCGATGCCGGCCAGCCCACGTCCGGTGCTTCGGCCGCCGTGGCCCGGCTCGCCCACGAGCGCGTTGACGATCTGGATGCGCAGCCGGTCCGGGCTGGCCTCGATCCGGAGCGTCGCGGCGTGGCTCCCGCCATGTCGCAGCACGTTCGTCAGTCCTTCCTGGACGATCCGGTACGCCTCGCGCGAGACGGCGAACGGCAGCCGACCGAGATCAGCGGAGATCCCGGCGGTGACGTCGGCGCCGGCCTGCTCCACGAGGGACATCAGCTGGCCGAGGTCGGCCAGGGTGGCCGACCGAGCGGCGCCGCCGGACTCGGTGGCCTCCGGCGCTTCACCGGCGCCACTGGTGCCGCCGGGCTCGGCCGTCTCTCGGTCGCCCGACTTCCCGGGCTCGGTCGTCTCTCGGTCGCCCGACTTCCCGGGCTCGGCCACCTCATGAGCTTCGCTGGACTCCCCGGACGGCCCGGGCCCGCCGGACCCGGAGGTGGCGGCCGGGCCGATGGGCGCGCCGGCTGCGACCGGCTCGCCGGGCTCACGCAGGATCCCCAGGACGTAGTCGAGATCTTCCAGCGCCCGGCGGGCCGTGTCGGCCACGCTGGTCAGGGCGCGGTCCACGAAGGCCGGATCGGCGGTCAGCAGCCGCTGTGCCGCCGCGGCCTGGATGCTGACGATGCTCAGCGCGTGCCCGATGGAGTCGTGCAGTTCGAGGGCCGCGCGATTGCGGCCGGCCAGCTGGCGGGCCCGGTGCTCGGCCGCGGCCAGCTGATCGGCCGCCGAGGGGCCCAGCAGCCGCGGGGCGAGCCGCGCGAGGCCAGCGCCCAGAGCGCAGGCGATGTACAAGACCAGGACCAGCACCGCCGCGGCGGCGGCCGGTGTCCAGCGCCCGAGGGCGAGCGACCAGCCGGGCAGCCCGCTGGCCGCGGCCGGGCCAATGCCCCACGACGCCAGGCCGGCGATGACGGCCACCACCGGGATGGTCGCGAGCATCAGGCCGGCCAGGCCGCCCGCGCCGGCGTGGATGACATGCCACATGGCGGGCCGGATCCGCCCCCTGGCCCGCTGGCCGGCCTGCGTGCCGAGCAAGGTATGGGCGAGAGCGGCCTCGAGGTCAGCCACGGGGCGGGTCAGGCCGACCGCGGCGGCCAGCGCGACGGCGACTGGGGCTGATGCCGCCGCGATGACCTGACCCCGGCTCGTCAGGCCGATGCTGCTGGTCACCAAAGTGGCCAGGCCCAGGTAGAGCAGCGCGGCCAGGCCGCCCGCGAGCAGGTGCAGTAGCTGGCGTCGGGTCTGGCGGCTGACCCCGAGCCGGGCTGTGGTCGCGCCGGACGGCCAGGTCGCGGACACGGCCTGCCCGGACGGGCGGGCGCCCAGCCGTGCCCCGCGATCTCCCGATCCTGTCATCGTGGCCTGCCCGACCTGTCCGCTGCTTCGACTGACGAATCTACGTTAGGGCGTGTCTCTAAATTATATTTACATGTCCTGATTGTCCTGGCACAGTTCTGGTATGGCACTGGTCATGGAGATCGACGAGCGGGTCCTTTCGGCGAAGTTCGACGCGATCGTGCCGCACCTGGACGAGCGGCAGCGCCGCCTGGTGCTGGCCGCCGGGGCCCGCTCGCTGGGACACGGCGGGATTTCGCTGGTGGCGCGTCCTCCGGGGTATCCCGGGTGACGATCACTGCCGGGGTCGGGGAGCTGGAAGGCGGTGGGGACGCGATGCCCGGGCGTGCCCGGCGCTCCGGGGCCGGCCGCAAACCGCTGACCGAGACCGACCCCGGCCTGCTCGACGCCCTGGACGCGCTGGTCGAGCCCGAGACCCGGGGTGTCCCGATACAGCCGGCTGCGCTGGACCATCAGATCGACCCGCAACCTCGCCGGCGAGCTGGCGGCACAGGGGCACCATGTGTCCCGCCACAGCATCGGCCGGCTGCTGAGCGGACCGCTGGGCTACCGCATGCAGGCCAGCGCCAAGACCGTGGAAGCAAAGCAGCACGCAGACCGGGACGCCCAGTTCCGCTACATCAACGGCCAGGTCACTGCCTGCCTGGCCGAAGGCGAGCCGGTGATCAGCGTGGACGCGAAGAAGAAAGAAACGGTCGGCGAGTACGCGAACAAGGGCCGGGCCTGGCGACCGGCCGGCGAGCCACGCCGCGCCGGCGTGTACGACTTCCCCGGCGAACAGGGCAAGGCGGTGCCCTCCGGGGTCTACGACCTGGCCGCCGACACTGGCTGGGTATCGGTGGGCTGCGACGGAGACACCGGGCAGTTCGCCGTCGAGACCATCCGCCGCTGGTGGTCCACCGTCGGCGCCGCCGCGTATCCGCAGGCGGCCAGGCTCATGGTCACCGCAGACGCGGGCGGTTCCAACGGCTACCGGCTGCGGCTGCGGAAGAGGAACTGGCGGCCCTGGCCACCGAGACCGGCCTGGCGATCACGGTCTGCCACATGCCGCCGGGCACGTCCAAGTGGAACAAGATCGAGCACCGGCTGTTCAGCCACATCTCGATGAACTGGGCCGGGCAGCCGCTGACCAGCCACGAGGTCGCGGTGAACCTCATCGCCGGGACCACCACCCGCACCGGCCTGACCGTGCGTGCCGAACGCGACACCGGCGCCTATCCGCGCGGAATCAAGATCCCTGACCGGGAGATGAAGAACCTGCTCCAACGCCACGTCACCCCGCACGAGTTCCACGGGGAATGGAACCTACACCGTGCACCCAGCCGACATGCCTGATTGAGCGTGTCGTTCATTTCCAAGCCCTAAGCCGCACCGGCCGGGCTGGCCGCGAACGCCTGACCTCCCCGGCCCGGTCCACCCGCTCCCCCCGGAGAGGGATACGGACCACGACGGGGAGTGATGACCCGCTGCGGCGAGATCGCGACAGTGGAAGGCGCAAACGCGGCGCTCGATCCCAGAGCACCGCGGCGACCAGCAGAACGGAGCGCCTGCATGTCCCTGTCACCAGCACGATCTCGCCAGACCAGCCGGGCGGTGGCGGCGCCACCGGACGCCGCCCGGCCGCCCCGGCCGTCCCGGCCGACGCTGGCCCACCTGGCCCCCTGCCTGCTCACGGTGGCCAGCATTCCGATCCATGCCTACTGGGCCGCGGGCGGGCAGCTCTTGCTGCCGGGCGGGGCGGTCACCGCCGCGCTTCCCGCGGTGCACGCCGCCAACTGGGCCGTGTCGGTCCTGCTCGCGATGGGCGCAGTCATCCTGCTCGCGCTGGCCCGGCCTGCTGGCCGACGCATCCCGGTCGGCCTGCTGCTGGGCCCGATCTGGATCGGGGCCGTGGTCTGCGTGTCACATGGCCTGTTCGGCCTGGTTACCAAGG
Organism: uncultured Actinomycetota bacterium; assembly: GCA_963775745.1. Classification (GTDB taxonomy): domain Bacteria; phylum Actinomycetota; class Actinomycetes; order Streptosporangiales; family Streptosporangiaceae; genus DATBGO01. The sequence continues at coordinate 108,462 of CAVZKE010000022.1, read as the reverse complement.
GCCTTTATGTCAGCGGCCTGCACGGCGCCGTCAACTACCCGGTGGCGGGCTGGACGAGCGCGCAAAAGAATGCCGCGGCGGCGCTTGATCTCACCGTGTTCGAGCCGTGGTTCCTGCTCGAGGGCGTGCTGCTCGCCCTGGCCGGGCGCCAGTTCCTGCCTGCCGCGGCGGCCCGCCGCCGGTGGACGCTCACCCTGCTGGCGGGCGTCGTGCTGACCGGCACCTTCGGCGCGGTGCTGGCGGCGGCTCACCTGCACGTCGCGGTGTCGTGACGCAATCGGTCCGGCCGGACCGGTCAGCCAGGCCGCAGGCTGTCCGCGGCCACGTTGCGCTCCAGCCTGCCGAGCAGGTCGCCCAGCGCGGTCACCTCATCGCCGCTGATCCCGGCCCGCAGCCGCTGGTCGAACTCGAAGGCCGCGCCGCGCAGGCGCCCGAACAGCGCCTCGCCTGCTTCGGTCAGCTCGACCAGATGGACGCGGCGGTTCGCTGGGTCACGCCGCCGGGTGATGAGCCCCTGGGCATCCATCGCGTTCAGGTGGTGCGTGAGCGTGGCCTCGCGGATCCCGACGGCATCGGCCAGCGCCCGCTGGTTGCCCAGCCGCTGGCTCTTGAGCGAAATGAGCACCAGCCAGACCGGCAGCGAACCGCCCGCCTTGGCCAGCGCTTCGTCGAACGCGCGGCTCAGGGTTTTCGCCGTGCGAGCCAGCCGCAGGCCGATCGGCTGCTGTACAGGCGGCGACATGAGCCCAGGGTATCAGTAGTCACCGAATGCTTTGGGATCTAAGATTAAGGGATCAGTCAGCCAGCGCCCGGGTCGGGCGCGGGCGGGTCGGCGTGGCGACGGCCCGGCGTGGTCGCCCGGGCGGCGGCGTGAAAGGCCTTGAGCGCCTCGCCCGGAGTGTCGTAATAGACATCGGGACCGGCCGCGCCCTTGATTCCGTAACTGTCCAGTTGCCTGCGCACCGGTTCGAGCATGGTGGTGACGACGAACCGGATCTGCCGCTCGTGCAGCCGGCAGGCCACCAGGGTCAGCACCGAGGCGGATGTGTAATCGACGTCGCCGATGGCCGCGCCATCCAGCACCAGCCAGCGCAGCGGCGCGCCGTGGGTAACCAGGTCAGTGACGTCCTCGACCAGGCCGGCATTCGCGTAATACAGGCTGGTGCCGAACCGGTAGATGACCAGCCCGTCCTCGGTCCGGGCCCCGGGCTGAACCGGGCACGGCTGCCAGTGCCCGGCCGGCGACTTGACCAGCACGGTGCTCAGCGGACGGTAACTATGCCGGAGGTGCTCAATCACCGAGGCGATGACGGCCAGCACGATCGCGTCCTGCACGCCGAGCCCCACCACCGCCACCGTGGTCAGCAGGGCCACGGCGAATTCGGTCTTGCGGAGCGCGAAGACGTGCCGCAGGCCGCGGAGGTCAATGAGCTCGATGGCGATCAGGAAGACCACGGCGGCCAGCGCGGCGGTCGGCAGGTAAGCCAGCGGCCCGGTGGCGATGAGCAGGACGATCAGAACGATCACGCTGGTGAAGAGCTCAGCCAGCTGGGTGCGTCCGCCCGCGCCATCTACCATCTGCGTCTTGGTAGGGCTGCCGTTGACGACGAAGGTGCCGGAGAACGCGGCGGCGAGGTTGGCGGCCCCCAGGCCGACCAGGTCGATGTCCTCGCTGAACTCCTCGGTGTACTTCGCCGCATAGGCGCGCGAGGTCGCCGCGCTCTGCGCGAGGATGACCACGAACATCGACGCTGCGCTGCCGAGCAGCAGCCTGGCGTCGTGCAGGCTGACGTCGGGCAGCCCGAGCTGCGGTAGCCCGCGCGGGACCGCTCCGACGGTGGCCACCCCCCGGCCGGCCAGGTCGGCGACCCGGCTCACGATGATCGCGCCGACCACCGCGATCAGTGCGCCGGGGACGCGCTTGGTGATCCGGCGGGCCGCCAGCATGATCAGGATCGCCACGGCCGAAACGATCATCGTCGCCGGATGAGCCTGCGGCAGCTCAGCGATCGTATGGACCAGTACGCCGACGGTGCGGGTGCCCTGGTGCCGGACGCCGAGCATATCGGGCAGCTGGCTGACGGCTACCTGGATGCCGACTCCGGCCAGGAAGCCGAGCAGCACGGTGCGGGACAGGAAGTTCGCCAGGAACCCTAGCCTGGCCGCCCGGGCCAGCAGCAGCAGCGCGCCGGTGAGCAGGGCGGCCAGGCCAGCCAGCTGAACGTATCTGGCCGACCCGGGTGCCGCCAGGCCGACCAGGGACGCTGCGATGATGACCGCGGTGGCTGAGTCCGCGCCGACCACCAGGTGCCGCGAGCAGCCCAGGACGGCGAACACCGCCATCGGGAGGAGCAGCGTGTACAGGCCGGTCACCACCGGCATCCCGGCGATCTTCGCGTAGCCGAGGACCTCAGGGATGCCGAGCGCCGCCAGCGTGACCCCAGCCAGCAGGTCGGCGGCTCCCTGCGACCGGTGAACCGGCAGCACCCCGCGCAACACGGGCCCGCTCCGCAACCAAGCCTGGCCGGGAAACGGCACCGGCTGCCTCCCTAGATTCACCGAAGATTCGGTTGCCGTTAATCATGCCCGCATAATCGGGCCGCGACGGGCTCCCACCCGGCGCAATCGGGACTCCGCGGCCAGTACAGCGGCCCGGCCCGTCGTCCCAGTCAGGAGCCGGACGCCGTGACGAACCGGTGCCGCAGCTCGCCGATCCCTTGGACGTAGCTGACCAGCTCGTCGCCCGGGGCCGGCCAGGCCCACCGCCCGTAGACAGCCTGCGGATCAGCGCCGAAACGGCCCCCACTGGCGCCTTCAACGTCCACAGAACCTGCTTCCGCGAGCACGCTCAGCCGGCCGTCGAGGTTGGCAATGCGCATCAACGTCCTCCTCGGGGCGGTGGCGTAGCGGAATATCCGCCACGCGGCGTCGCCGCTGGCTCTCCGGCCGCGTCCAACGTCCCCGCCCCAACGGTCACCGAGCCACCTTAAGTCGCCACTCGCCCCAAAGGGGACTCTGCGCCGATAAGTGCCTCGGAATGATCAAGCCCTTCGTACTTATACCGGATTTGGTGACCGCATACCGGACATTCGGTCCTATCCGGCTCAACCAACCCGGTATAAGTGGCGGCTCTTCCGGCGCGAGACCCTTTCGGGCCCATTATTTTCGGTCGGCTAGGAAAGGTGCGCGGCGCGGCCGGGGCGCCGAGGGCCGCGAAGGCACGCAAAGGACGCGAAGGGGCGCGCGAGGGACGCGAAGGGGCGCGCGAGGGACGCGAAGGGGCGCGCGAGGGCCGCGACGGGGCGCGCGAGGGGCGGCGAAGGGCGCGCGAGGGGCGGCGAAGGGCGCGCGAGGGGCGGCGAAGGGCGCGCGAGGGGCGGCGAAGGGCGCGCGAGGGGCGGCGAAGGGCGCGCGAGGGGCGGCGCGGAACGGTCCCCCGAACCGACGCAGGTCTCCCTGCCGCAGCTGGCGGCCCGGGGCGGAGCGGCGGCTGGCCGGCTGAGGGCAGTGCGGGGCGTGGGCTACGGCATATCGCGCGGCCAGGACAAGCCGTGGGTCGATGATGACGCCTTTGGGTCAGCGAGCATCGCCTACAACTCCTCCGTCCGGGTCACCTGCCCATCGACAATTCGCCGGGCGGCGTCCTCAACGTGCTTGGCCATGGCCCGCTCTGCCGCGCGCAGGTCTCCCGATGCGATGACTTCGAGAATTTCCTGATGGCTGTAGGCGTGCCTGCGCAGCTCGTCGGGCGCGAGCGAGGCGGCCGCCGCCCGGTAGAAGTGGCTGGTCCGGCTGCGCATCTGCGCTGAGATCTCGACCAGCAGGGTGTTGTCCGTCAGCTCCCACAGGCGCTGGTGGAACTGCTGGTCGAGTTCGTGCATGCGGACCAGATCGTGCTGGTCGGCAGCGAGCAGCATCTCGTCGACGATCGCCTGCAGTCCGGCATGCGCCTGCGGTGTAAAGCGGCCCTTGAGCCGTCGCACCACGAACTGCTCAAGCACCACGCGCAGGCTAGAGACCTCTTCCAGCATGCGCGGCGTGAGGCTCGCCACCCGGGCGCCCCGCCGCGGCAGGCGCACGACCAGGCCCTCCTCGGTCAGCCGGGCCAGCGCTTCGCGTAGCGGGATGTGGCTGATGCCGAACTCGTGGGCCAGCCGCCGCTCAACGAGGCGCTCGCCCGGTGCATACATCCCGCTCGAGATGGCGGCTCTCAGCCGATCGACAACCGCGTCCGCCAGGCTCTGGTCGGGCAGGGGCTCGTTGGCGTTCACGCGGCACGGTACCTGTGGATGATCCGCTCGGGTTTGAGCGTCAGGTCGACGATCCGGTGCGAGCCGGGCACGATGTCGCCCATGGCGAGGAGAAACACCGGGAGCTGCGCGCCCGGGCGCACTGCGAGCGTAGCTGGCCCGATCCTTGATTTGTGGTCGACGACATCGGCGAAGCGCCTGGTCACATGCTCGCGGCTCACCACGCCTTCCTCCTCCTGGCGCACCTCAGGTTGACGTTCAGCTCGGCATCTGGCACGAACCGGGCCAGCTCGCCGCCATCGGCGGCACGCTGCTTTCCGCCCGTCGTCGCCGTCGCGACGTCGATGCCTTGCCACCACACCGACGAGCAGGTCGCCATCCGGAGCGAGCCGCACGTGCCCTGCCTTCTCCGGCTGCCCGCACGATTCCCGGCCGGCTGCGACCGCGGCATCGGACTCAAGCACCAGAAACGGCGAGTAGACAGCATCCGAGTCGTCAGGCAGCCGTACCGCAATCTGCCGGGCCGACTCGCAATATACGCCGAACCATTCGGCGTCGTGCATGTGGTAGACAGCCCAGAACGGGGTCGAGGCAATATCGAGCGGATCAGATGGGGTCACGCCGCCGGCCGTTCAAGAAGCCCAACGACGTGGCCATCCCGATCGCGCAGGTACAGGCCGCGCCGCGGTGCACGCCAGTATGAATAGCCAGGGACCGGGTCGGGGTCGGAGTCCGTGAGGCCAGTATGGTGCAGCATGGGCAGCCCAGATTGCCTTTCAGAATGTGCTGAGCAGGCCACCATCGACGACAACCCGCTGGCCGGTGAGATACGTATTGTCCGCTGCAACCAGGTGGCTCGCCCCGACCGCGAACCCGTCGTCACGCAGCCGCTCGGCGATGGCGCGGCCGACACTGTTCGTCGCCCCGGTCACCAGGGCAACTAGCGGTCTGGCTTCCATGCCTGAAGTAAACGCTATAGCATCTGAGGCGTCAAGTCGGTAACCGGACCGGCGCGCGCTCGGCCGCGGCGGTGATGTTCCTGACCATCCCGCCGAACACGATCCCGTGGAACGGCCGCAGCGACCACCAGTAGGCGTGCCCGGCGAACCCGCGCGGCCGGAATATGGCCCGCTGGCTGTAGCAGGTCCGGCCGGCCTGATCCGGCCGGACCGACAGCTCGAGCCAGGCCAGGCCGGGCAGCTTCATCTCGGCGCGCAGGCGGAGCAGCGAACCTGGCCCGATCGCTTCGACCCGCCAGAAGTCCAGCGCATCACCCACCAGCAGCCGCCGGGCGTCGCGCCGGCCGCGGCGCAGCCCGACGCCGCCCGCCAGCCGGTCGAGCAGACCGCGGGCCGCCCACGCGGCCGGGAAGGAATACCAGCCGGTCTCGCCGCCGATGCCCTCGATCACCCGCCACACCTCCGCGGGCGACGCCGCCACGATCCTGGTCCGCTGGTCGGTGTACAGCGAGCCGCCGGCCCAGCCGGATCGCTGGGCAGCGGGTCGCTGGGGGCGCCCGGCGGTGGCCGCCGATGACCACCGGGTCGCGACCTCGCCCCTCACGGACGTGCCGCAGCGCCAGGCTGATCGCCCTATCCAGCGGGATCAGGCCGCCGGGCGGGTCGGGCACGTAACCGGCGATGTCGTGCTCCGAGCAGACCACCTCGTTCCTGAGCGACTCGACGAGCGGCCGGGCCAGGCCCGCAGGGACCGGGGTCACCAAGCCGACCCACAGCGAGGACAGCCGCGGGCGTCAGCACCGGCACCGGCAGGATGACGCGCGGCCGCAGCCCCGCGACCTGGGCGTAGCGGCGCATCATCTCGGCGTAGGTGAGGATGTCCGGGCCGCCGATGTCGAACCGGCGGCTTACACCGGGCGGCAGCGACGCGCAGCCGACCAGGTAACGCAGCACGTCGCGGACGGCGATCGGCTGGATGCGGGTGTGCACCCACGTCGGGGTGACCATCACCGGCAGCCGCTCGGTCAGGTAGCGAAGCATCTCGAACGACGCCGATCCGCTGCCGATGATCACCGCGGCCTGCAGCACGGCCGTCGGCACCCCGCTGGCCAGCAGGATGTCGCCGACCTCGGCGCGAGAGCGCAGATGCGGCGACAGGTCGCTGGGCCCGGCCGGAGATGATGCCGCCCAGGTAGACGATCCGGCGCACCCCGGCGCCCGGCCGCGGCTCGGCGAAGATCCTGGCCGCGTCCCGGTCACGCTGCTCGAACGAGCCTCCGAGCCCGAGCGAGTGGATGAGGTAGTAGGCGACGTCGATGTCCTCGCAGCGCCCGCCGCACCGCCACCGGGTCGGTGGCGTCGCGCCTGGGCGATCTTCACATCATCAGACCACGGCCGGTCGGCGAGCTTGCCCGGATCGCGGGCCATGCACCTGACTGAGTAACCGGCGCCGAGCAGTTCCGGGACCAGGCGCCCGCCGATGTAACCGGACGCCCCGGTGACCAGGCATTTCAGCGGTGATGACACACCGTTAATTCTCCCATGGCCCTATCCTGGTCCGATGCCGGCCAGGGTGCTGCTCGTCAGCCTGACGCTTGTCATCGTGGCGGGGCTGGCGGCCTGTCAGCCGGTCGCGCCGGCGCCGGGCGGGCCCGGGGCCGCCACGCCATCGGCGGTCGTGTCCGCGAAGAACGCGGCCCCGGCGGGTTCCGCGGCGCCCGGCCCGCGCACCGGGCCGTCCCCGTCCGCGGCCCGGTCCGGCATCACCCTGATCTTCGCCGGCGACGTGCACTTTGCCGGGCGCACGGCCAGGCTGCTCGCCCATCCAGCGACCGCGTTCGGCCGGATCTCGCCAGTGCTGGGATCGGCCGACCTCACCATGCTCAACCTGGAGACGGCGGTGACCCGCCGGGGGACTCCGCAGCCGAAGACCTATCATTTCCGGACCACGCCGGCGGCCTTTACCGCACTGCGGGACGCCGGCGTCGATGTGGTCACGATGGCCAACAACCACGTCCTTGACTACGGGACGACCGGGCTGGCCGATACGCTGGCGGCCGCGCGGCGAGCCCGCTTCCCGGTCGTCGGCATCGGCCGCAACGCCACCGAGGCCTGGGCGCCCTACCTGACCAGGATCCGCGGGGTACCGATCGCCATCGTGGGGGTCTCCCAGGTAGCCGAGCTGGCCTCATCGTGGGTGGCCACCAGCACCAGGCCAGGAGAGGCGAACGCCATCAACCTGCGCCGCACCCTCGCCGCGATCCGGGCGGCGCGCCAGCTGGCCAGGATCGTGATCGTCTTCATGCACTGGGGTACCGAGGGACAATCCTGCCCGGACTCCCGCCAGCTGTGGCTGGCGCCCAGGCTGGCGGCCGCGGGGGCCAGCATCATCATCGGTGCGCATGCCCATATGCTGCAGGGCTCCGGCTGGCTCGGCCGCACCTTCGTCGCCTACGGGATGGCCAACTTCCTGTGGTGGGAGAACTCCTACAGCACCGCCACCGGCCTGCTCAAGCTCACCATTCACCCGGACCGGCCGCTGACGGCCAGGTTCATTCCCGCGGTGGTCTCCAGGACCGGCCAGCCGGTCGCGCTGTCCGGCGCCGCGGCGAAACGGGCGGCGGCCAGGTATGCGGCCCTGCGCAGCTGCGCAGGCCTGGCGGCGGCCCGGCCCGCTGACCCGGCCAGCTAGGCCCGTCCCGTTAACAGGCAAGTTCCTGGTCTCCCGCGCCCCCGGAATTTACCTGTTAACGCTAAGACACTCGACTTTCGCAGTTATGCCGCTGCGGTGTCCCAGGCCAGGCGGATGGCGTGTATTTCTTGGGGTGTCGGCTGGTCAGGGCGAGTTGCCTTAAATCGTGCGGCGATGATGACGCGGCGGAGCTTGGCGGCCATGTCGGCGGTGGCGGGCCTGGTCTTGTTGCGGTACCAGGGTGCGGTGGCGCGGCGGTCTTCGATGTCGGCGGGGTCGTGGCCGGCGGTGGCGTACCAGAGGGTGGCGATTGCCTGGCAGGCGAGCTGGAACGGGATGGTGCGGCGGACCGCGTCCGCGGTGCGGTTGCGGGCCTGGCCGGCGCCGAAGACCTGTTTCGCGTCTTCTATCGCTACTTCGATGCTCCATCTGGCGGCGTATCGTTCGATGACCTGCGCCGCGCTGGCGTTCAGGTCGGTGGTGACCAGGGCCAGGTCGTACTCGGCCGCGGACTTGTCGCGGACGAGGATGACCTGGACGGGGCGGGTGCCGAGGACGGAGTACCACAGGCAGGTGACGGCCGCGGCGCGGATGGTCTCGGTCTTGCCGTAGCGGGTGACGGTGACCTGCGTGAATACGGTGGCGGCGGCGAGTGCGGCGAGATTCGGGAGGCGGTCCCCGCGGACCCGGGCCGGCCTTTCTTCCCGGTGCGCTGCGGCGGCAGTCCGTGCAGGGCGGCGTCCTTGCGTAGCCGGGTCGTCCACGTGATCTTCTTCCCCAGCCTCAATTCCTCGCCGGCGTAGGCGGAATCGGCCACGGCATGGACATCACGGCCGGGCAGCGCGTCCGCGAGCTGCTGGGTCATGCGGCGGGCCAGCCATAGCCGCGACGCGGAGTTCGTACCCTTGACCACCAGTTTCGCCGTCACGGGCAGCGCCACTGGCCGGGTGCAGAACGGCAGGGACACGATGACGGCCAGCACCACCCAGTTATTGCCGCGGCCGGTCTTGTGCTTTCCCTGCGCGGACCCGTCGTGGAACCAGGACGCGGCCCAGACCTTCTTCCCCCGCCGCCGGAACAGCGTGTCGTCGATCGCGACCAGGACCGGCTCGCCGGCCGGGGCCAGCAGCTCCACGGCCAGCCTCGCGACGGCAAGGCCCAGGTCATGGGGGTTCCAGCGGGCCCGGGAGAAGAACCAGTGCGCCCGGTCGTGCGGCCACAGCCGGGCAAGCCCGGCTCCGGACAGCATGCCGCATACCGTCCGTTTCCCGGGCTGGGCGAGGAAACCGCAGGCCAGCATGGTGAACGTGCGGAATGACGGCGCCGTGAACAACGGCGCGAAAGACACCAGCATCGTCATCAGCGACGCCGGAACCTGTAGCCCGGCATCCGGGAGCATCGGCGGGATTCCGTTTCATCGGCGGTCTCATTAAGCACCGCCGATGTTCCTGTTACCGTGCCCGCACCGCGCGTATCCCGCCGTCACCCCAGGCCGCGCCGCGTGTCGCATCCGCCCCAGATGCTCCGGTTGCCGACGCGGACGCGGATAGCGCCCAGCCTGTTACCCAGCGGAATGGCAAGCCCTCATGTAGGAATTCAGCGAAGTTGTCGGTCGTGCGCAGCCATTCTTGTTGTCCTGTCTCACTGAACGCTGGTAGTCACACCCGACCTAACGCTGACCTGCGGCGACCAGATTCATTGAGACGCTGCTGACGGCGTTGTCTCACTGAATCTGGTCCCTCCGTGCAGTAATCACTGTGGTGTCTCACTAAGTCTGGTCCGTGATCTTGGAATGCCAGGCCCGGGAATCCATAGATCTCCGATGTTTGGGAGTCGATCATTCGTTCCTGGCGGCTTCGGGCCCGGTGATCCGCTTGAGCAGCGGGAGGGTTGAGGCGATCACGCTGAGGGAGATGATGAGGCCGGCGAGGACGATGAGGTAGTACCCGGCTCCTGGCGGCCGGAGCGTTTCACCGAGTTCTGATTTCAGGAACAGTTGGGCGGCCAGGAGCCCCGTTCCGGCCGATACCGTGGCGATGACAAGGAGGGGGACTGCGGTCTCCAGGGCGACCACGCGGCGCAGCACGCTGAGCTGGACGCCGGTGAGCCGCAGCAGGCTGAAGGGGCGCTTGCGGTCGGTCAGGCCGCCGGCCGCGGAGACCGCCAGGCTGCAGCCGGCGATGACCAGGCTGACGAGGATCACCACGTCGGTCACGTGCTGCAGCTCGGTGTATTGGTTGTGTGAGCTGAGCAGAGTGGCGGGTGGGCCCAGGTAGGGAAAGGCGGTCTCCAGGGCAGTACGTGCCCGCTCGATCGCGGCGGTCGACCCGTTCGTGCCCACGACGAGCGTCTGGACCGGGAGGCGTTGCGTGCGCTGGGCGGAGATGGGAGCGGCAGGCCAGACTGTTGCGGCCTGGGACCTGCTTGTGGCTGCCCCGCCAAGATTCAGGGTGATCGACGCAACACGGGCCCCGGCCGCGCAGCGGCCGAGGGTCGGCGTGCCAGCCAGCTGAGCGCATGAGACGAGGCCTGGCACGTCGTTCTGGTTCTCCTTCGCCGAGGTGGCGGCGAGTGGGTCTGTGTGGATCACCGTCACGCCCTGGACGCCTCGGACTGAGCGCAGCCCGGCCAGCACCGCGTCCGGGATCGAGGCGACCGACGTGAGCTGGCTGGCCAGGCAGCCGTCTGGCCAGCGATGAACCCGTCAGCCAGGGTGCCTGTGGCAGCAACGCCGCCCGTGGGGGCGCCGTGGTCAGCGACGATCGTGGTGGTTATCCCGATGGACACGCTGGTGATGAAGAGGGCGAGGATCAGCCCGCTGATCGAGCGGAAGGCCGCCCGCGGGTTATCCGACAGCCGCCGCCCGGCGATGAGCATGGCGGGCCGGCTGGTGCGCCGGGCCATGATCCTTGAGCCAGCCATCGTCAGCCACGGGCCGGCGATGACCAGTCCTGCCATGATCAGGAGAAATCCCATGAAGTACGCCCTGATCTGGCCGCTGCTGCTCGCGGGATGCCCGGCGCCGGCGAAGTAGGCGAGCTCGCCGACGCCGGCCAGGAGCGGGATCACCCGGTACGCCCGGGCGAGCCGGCGGCGTGACCCGCCGGGTAACCCCGAGCGGCGAGATCTGCACGCGCCGCAGCGCGACTCGTGCCGCCACCGCCGCCGCGGCCGGGACGCCGATGGCGACGAGCAGGATGTCGGCCAGCCGGAGCGACAGGTCGCCGGGGGCGAACGGCGTGCCGGTGAAGGAGGGAACGGCCACCAGGACCGGGTGGAGCAGGAAGTACAGCATGAAGCCGATCGCCATCCCGGCGAGGGCGGCGGCGGATGCTTCGACGGCTGATAGTACCGAGACCTGCCGGGGCGTCGCGCCGGCCAGGCGCAGGGCGGCGAACCGCTGCTCCCGGCGTGCCGCCGAAAGCCGGGTCGCTGTGCCGATGAAGACGAGCAGGGGGAAGAACAGCGCCAGTGCCCCGAGGGCGAGGATGAATTCGAGGTCCGTCGTGCTGTCGCCGCTCGAGCCAGCAGTGCCCGCTGCCGCCGGGCGAGGTCTGGATCCTGCGGACTTGCGCGGCGCCTGCTGCCTTCGAGAGCTGGCCGGCGGTGTGGCCGATGATGATGATCAGGGAGTCCGGGGCCGGGAGCGCCAGGGGCCTGATGGTGCCGATCTGCCTGCCACCGAACCGGTCGCCGAGCTGGCTGGCCGGGGTGGACCGGAGCAGCTGGCTGAGGGTCGGCGAGGCGTAGAACTGCCCGGGGCCTGGCGGGTGCGGGATCCCAGGCGGGATGGGTGAGCGGGATCCGGTGGCGGCGACATCCATCCGGTAGATGACCTGGCTGCCGAACTGGTCGGCGCTGGACAGCCACCACAGCGGGTCCGGTGCGGCCTGACTGGAGCCCGTGCGGGCGCTGTTCGCCGAGGTGCTGAGCCATGCGGCACGGGCGTTCTGTGCGTTGAGGGCGTTGATGCCGGCCAGGGTGATCAGCAGCAGGCTGACGCCCAGCGCCATGGCCGCGGCGGTGACAGCGAGGCGGACAGCGGCCTCTCTTCCGCCGCGGAGGGTGAGGCGCAGGCCGAAGCGGATCATGTGGCGACCCGGCCGGGGGACAGTGAGGTGATCTTGCCGTCGCGGACGATGACCTCACGGTTGGCGTAGGCAGCCACCCGGGCCTCGTGAGTGACCAGGATGACGGCGGTGCCCTGTCCGCGGGCGGCGGCGGTCAGCAGGTTCATGACGTGTTCGCCGGTGAGCGAGTCCAGCGACCCGGTCGGCTCGTCAGCGAACAGCACCTCCGGCCGGGCGACCAGGCCGCGGGCCAGCGCGACGCGCTGGGCCTGCCCGCCGGACAGCTCCCCGGACCGGCGCTGCTCCAGGCCATCCAGGCCAAGCCGCCCGAACCACGCCCGCGCCTGCCCCAGGGCCGGGCCGCGGCGGATGCCGCCGAGCAGCAGCGGCAGGGCGATGTTCTCCTCGGCGGTCAGCTCGGGAACGAGCTGGCCGAACTGGAACACGAACCCGAACCGGTCCCGACGCAGCGCGCTGCGCTCGGTCTCGCCCATCGTGTCCACCCGGCGGCTGTCAAACCAGACCTCCCCGGCATCGGGTGTCAGGATGCCGGCCAGGCAGTGCAGCAGCGTCGACTTGCCCGAGCCGCTCGGGCCCATCACCGCCAGGATCTCACCGGCGGTCATCGACACGCTGGCACCCCGCAGCGCGGGTGTCTGGCCGAACGACAAGACCACGTCCCGTGCCTCGATCAGGCAGCCCCCGGGACCGGGCCGCGCGGGAATGCCGGCGGTGCTCACGACCGCACCTGCTCTGCCAGGGCATCGAGCCGGGCCGCGGTCAGGTCGATCCACCGCAGGTCGGCTTCGAGATGGAACAGGCCATGGTCAGCCAGCAGCCCGTCGATCAGCTCACCGGCCTGTTTCAGCTCGGTCAGCTCGCGCATCCGCTGCAAGTGGGCGCCGCGCTGGGCATCGAGGTAATGCCCGGCCGGGCGGCCCAGCATCAGCGCGAGCACCACCTTGGCGAAGAGCACCGACTGCAGATGCGGCTCGGCCCTGACCGGCTCCGCGAGCCACTGCTCGAAGTCGGTCACCCCTGCGTCAGTGATGACATAGCGCTTGCGGTCCGGCCCGTCGCCCGGCTCGAGCTCTCCGACCAGCACCTTGCCGTCGCGGGCAAGGCGCCCCAGCGTCGCGTAGACCTGGCCGAATGTCAGCGGCTTGCCCCGGCCGAAGTAGGTGTCGTAGCTGCGTTTCAGGTCATAGCCGTGGCTCGGCTCACGTTCGAGCAGGCCAAGGAGGGTGAAGGGGACGCTCATAGCCGGGAGCATACGCGCAGCGTATACGCTGCGCAAGTACACCTGCTGGCGCGACCTCGCCAAGCTCGTCAGCGCCCCGTGCGTTAGCCTGCGGGACCAGATCCGGTGAGACACCTGAGCGGATCAGGATCCTTACCGGGATACGTTGCGGTAGTTGTAGCCCTGCAGGTGCGGGAGCCGTCCGGGCGGTGCCGGAGCGAACTCGCCGATGTTCCAGGCGATGATCCGGCGCGGGTGGATGCGGAGCGTTTCGCTGCTGAACGCCGCGATGAGCGGCGGGTCAAGGGTCACGATCTCGGCCTGCCCGCGAACCTCGATGCCCCGCCGCGTCTGGCCGATGGGATTGGGTGTCTCGGCCTGGTCGTCCGCGACGAAGGAAACTCGCGGGTCAGCCTGGACGTTGCGGAACTTCTGGCTCCTGGCCAGCGCCGGGCCGCCGATGTCGATGGTTCCGGTTCTGTCGTTCAGCCAGAAGGCCACGGGGTGGCCTCAAACTGCGAAAGTCGAGAAGACAACGAGACAGAGCGGTAGATAACGGGAAACAGCGTGCCGGCCGGTCTCAGGGCGCTGGACAGAAGGTGATTATCGGTACGGCCTGGTCGGCGGTTTAGCCTGATCGGCGTAGAATCCCGGCCGTGCGCTACTACCGCGAGCTCTGGCTCCTGCTGGGCGGGCTGTTCCTGACGCTGGTCGCGCTGCTGGCCGCATTCGCCATTGCCTACTTCTTGAAAGAACCAAGCTATTCCCTCTTCCTGAACTGGTGGATGCTCGGAACGCTGGTGTCGTTCCTGGCCGCCTTCACCTGTTTCTACGGGGCGATCGGCGGCTGGTCGTTCCCGCCGGGCCTGCGGCCGGAATTCCCCAGCATCAAGATCGAGATCTACAGCACCGGCTCCCTGGAGACCGAGCACGAGGCCGGCACCGGCCTGGTGGTACCGGTCCACCTTCGGTCCTACAGCGTCCGGCTGACCAGCGCGGAGCCACAACGGCACGCGGACCTCACCATTTCGCTTTATGTGCGGCTGGTTCCCGGATCATGGGGGCCGGTCGGTGAAGCCGTCTGCCCGCCGCCGGACTGGGTGCTACCGCCGTCACTGGGCCTGGAGGCCATCAGCATGCCGATCCGGCTGGCCGCCGGAGCCTCGGCCGGTGGCCAGCTGGTCTATGAGATACCGCGTTACTACCTGGATAACATCGCGCAGCCGCTGGCTGCCCGGCTGGAGATCTGGGACCACTTCACCGGCCTGCGCAGGGAAATACCGGCGGAGGTGGGCAGCTATGAAACCAGCGAGATGTCAACCTCCGCAGGCGGCGCCCAGCTCATCGAGCCCGGGCCCGAAATTGATGCGAGCCGCCCCGGTGATGCGTCAGGGTCAGCGGGCCTGCGTTCCTGACAGGGCCGCCACGATCTGTCCGGCCGGGCTCGTGGTGCAGTCGCGGTAACCCTGCCCGGCCCACAGGCTCATCCGCTCAATGTCCCCGGCCGCGGCCGGATGGTCACGCATGAACCTGTTGACCAGGCCGCGGGCGGGCCTACCGGAGAAGGCCCGGGTGACGGCGGTCGGGCCGAAGCGGGGATCGGCCAGCGCGGCCTTGTACGCCGGATGGGCGCCGCTCTCCGGGCAGCGGAGGAACGCCGTCCCGCACTGAACGGCGCGAGCGCCGGCCGCGAGCGCGGCGCTGACCGCGGGCCGGCTGACGATGCCGCCTGCCGCGATCAGCGGCAGACCGGTGACTCGCCTGACCGCGCCGATCAGGTCGGCCAGGCCGGGCTCACCGGCGGGCCGGTCAGCATTGGTGAATGTGCCACGGTGGGCGCCGGCCTCCGGGCCCTGCACGCACAGTGAGTCGGCGCCGGCCGCGGTCGCCGCGACGGCCTCGGCCGGGCTGGTGACCGTCACCCAGACGAGGCTGCCCGCCGCCCGGAACTCGGCGATGAGCGGTGCGGGCGGGCAGCCGAACGTGAAGCTCACCACCAGCGGGGGAGCGGCGAGCAGCGCGGCGATCTTCGGCTCCCAGCCGTCATCGTCCCAGGCCGGCTCGCCGGGCTCGACGCCGAACTCGGCCGCCTCGGCGGCCAGGCTCGCGACGTATCCGGTCACCGCGCCCGGGTCGGCCGCCGGGGCCCCGGGGACGAACAGGTTGACCCCGAACACCTCGGCTCCGCCGGCCCGGATGGCCCCGATCTGGGCGGTCATGCCGGCCGGCGTCTGGTCAGCCGGCGGCCAGGAAGCTGATCGCACCGGCCCGGGCCGCGGCGATGACCAGTTCCGGGGTGGACGGGCCGCCCGCCATGGGGGCCACCACCACGGGGTACCTGAGGCGGTCGAGAAGCGCCGGGGCTGCCACGTCCCCGACCCTAGCCTGCGGGCGCAGACCGGGCGTCTGACGACCCGCCCGTGGCGGCGGCCGGCCCAGCGGCCTGCCGCCGCGGCGCGGCCGACGGCTGGCGGGGCAGGTACAGCAGCGCCGGGATCACGCCCAGCACGGCCAGGGCGGCCGTTACCCACCAGGCGCGCTGGAAGGCCGCCAGCAGCACGTCCCGCTGGCCGGCCACGCCGAGGACGGCGACCAGCACCGCGACGCCGACGGCCAGCCCGATCTGGCGGATCATAGTCACCACGGCGGACCCGGTCGCGAACGAGCGCGGGGGCAGCGAGGCCGCTGCCGTCGCTATCAGCGTTGGCAGGGTGAGTCCCACGCCGATGCCGGTGAGTAGCATTCCGCCCAGCATGGAGCCCGCGTAGTCGGGCTGCGGCCCGGCGGCGATCGCCCACCAGCCCACGCCGGCCGCGAAACAGACCGAGCCGATGGCGATGACCGCCGCCGCGCCGGACCGCGCTGTGAGGCGGCCCGCCACCAGGAACGAGCACAGCGGCACCATCAGCGGGCCCGGAGCGAGGGCCAGCCCGGCTCGCAGCGCTGACCAGCCCCAGACGTTCTGCTCCCACAGCACGATCGAGAGCAGCATGGCGCCGAAGGCGGCCGAGAACGACGCGGCCACGATCGACGCGCCGGTGAAGCTCCTGGCCCGGAACAAGGCCGGCTCGACCAGCGGATTGCGGGAGCGAGCGCAGTGCGCGGCGAACAGGCCGATCGCGCCGGCCGAGATAGCCAGCGCGGTGACCGTCCTGCCCGATCCCCAGCCCCAGTCGCTGCCTTTGACCAGCCCGAGCGTGAGCGTGCCCACGCCCCCGGTGATGAGGATGGTGCCGATGGCATCGGGACGAGGCCCCGGGTGCCCGGGCACATCGGGCAGCTTCAGCCCGCCGATGACCAGAGCCGCTATCCCGATGGGCACGTTGACCAGGAACACCCACCGCCAGCTGGCGGTGACCAGCAGGCCGCCGACCACCGGGCCGAAGGCGGCGGCCAGGCCGCCCATCGCCGTCCAGGTCCGCACCGCGCCGCCGCGGCGTTCTGGCGGGTAGGAGGCCAGCACCAGGCCGAGCGAGGTGGGCGTGAGCAGCGCCGCGCCGGCCGCCTGGACCAGCCGGAACGCCACCAGCATGGCCACCCCGGAGGCGGCGGCGCAGGCGGCGGACGCCGCGGTGAAGATGGCCACGCCGAGCAGGAATCCGCGGTTGCGCCGGTGCTGGTCGGCCAGCCGGCCGAAGAAGACCAGCAGGGCCGCGTAGACGATGGCGTAGCCGTTCAGTACCCAGGACAGATCGCCGAGGCTGGCGTGGCCGAAGTCGCTGGCGATATCGGGGAGGGCCACGTTCACGATGAACAAGTCCAGGCTGGCCAGCACGACCCCGGCGCACACGATGGCCAGGACCTGGCCGGCGCGGCGCGGCCGCGGACCCGGGCGGCGCGGCTGCGGACCCGATGGGGACGGCTGCGGGCCGGCCTTGGGCACTCTGGCTTATTCGTCCCATAGTCAGCTACCCTAGAAGCTGACTAAGTAAACTACAAGTCAGATAAGATGAGACGATGCAGACGCTGCAACTAGCCGGTCGGCTCAATCCCCGCGAGAACTGGACGGTGGCCGCCTGCCCGATCGCCAGGGCCATGGCGGTGGTCGGCACCCGGTCTGCGTTCTTGCTCCTCCGGGAGGCTTTCTACGGCACGACCCGCTTTGATGACTTCGCCGAGCGGGTCGGTATCAGCCAGCCGGTCACCGCCGCGCGGCTGCGGGAACTGGTCGCCGACGGCCTGCTGGCGCGTGAGCCCTATCGCGAGCCGGGGCAGCGCACCAGGATGCAGTACCGGCTGACCGACAAGGGTGCCGAGCTTTTCCCTGCGCTGGCGGCGCTGATGCAATGGGGGGACCGCTGGCTGGGCCCGGCCGGAGTCGAGCTGCGCCACCGGGACTGCGGTGAGGTGGTCCGGGCCGAGCTGCGCTGCGCCGTCGGGCATCAGCTGGCGGTCGAGGACATCGAGCTAACGGCCCGTCGCCGGGACCAGGACGAGCAGGCGACGTGACCCCCGGGCGGCCACGCGCGAGCCGGCCGAGTGTCAGTGGGCTCACGTAGGATCATTACTCATGTCGATCCGCACCGAATCTGCCCGCCACGAGGTCCGGCCGGAAGAGCTAGAGCAGTACCGCCGGGAGCTGACCGGCTACTGCTATCGGATGCTCGGCTCCATCTTCGACGCTGATGATGCGGTCCAGGAAACCATGCTGCGGGCCTGGCGGAACATCGACGAATTCGAAGGACGCTCGACAGCCCGCTCGTGGCTTTGCCGCATCGCCACCAACGTCTGCCTGGACATGCTGCGGAGCCGCCAGCGCCGGGCCCGGCCGATGGACCTGGGGCCGAGCTCGACCGCGGAGACACCGATCGGCCCGATGCTGCCGGAGTACGCGTGGGTCCAGCCCATCCCGAACGCCATGGTGCTGCCCGGCGATGGGGACCCCGCCGAGCTGGCGGCGCAGCGGGACACCGTCCGGCTGGCGTTCATCGCCGCCCTGCAGCACCTGCCGGCCCGGCAGCGGGCGGTCCTGATCTTGCGGGAGGTGCTCCGCTGGCAGGCCTCCGAGGTAGCCGAGCTACTCGACACCAGCGTGGCCTCGGTGAACAGCGCGCTACAGCGATCCCGGGCCACCCTGGCGGCCCGGGATGCCGCCGTGTCCGGACCGCGGCCGATGCCCGCCGACCAGCAGCAACTGCTGGCCCGCTATGTGGACGCGTTCCAGCGCTACGACATCGACTCGCTGGTCGCGCTGCTGCACGAGGACGTTGTCATGTCGATGCCGCCTTACGACTTCTGGCTGCGCGGGGCGGCGAACATGGGCCGGTGGTTCCTCGGGCAGGGCTTCGGCTGTCGCGGGTCGCGCCTGGTGGCCACCGCCGCCAACGGCTGCGCCGCGTTCGGTTCCTACCGGGCCGGCCCGGCGGGCGCTCACGCGCCGTTTGCCGTCCAGGTCATCGAGGTATCCGGCGACCGGATCACCGGGCATCACAACTTCGTCGACGCCGGGCTGTTCGCTCCGTTCGGGCTACCAAGCCATCTTGATCCGTAGGCCGCACGGATGCCCGCCGTTCGGATGCACACGGTCCGGTCTGCGGACGGTACCCTCATCGCGTTCGACCGGGCGGGCGACGGCCCGGCGCTGATCCTGGTGGCGGGAGCGCTCCAGGACCGCTCGGCGACCGGTGCGCTGGCGGCCAGGCTGGCGCCGCGGTTCACCGTGTACCGCTACGACCGGCGGGGCCGGGGGGACAGCGGGGACAGCGGCCGGTACTCGGTTGATCGCGAGCTGGCCGATCTCGGCGCGCTCGTCGCCGCGGCGGGGGGATCGGCGTTCGTCTTCGGCCACTCGTCCGGAGCAGTGCTGGCGCTCGAGGCCGCGGCCCGGGGGGTCGCCATCACCAGGCTGGCGGCCTACGAGCCGCCGTATGTGGTCGATCCTGACCTGTCCCGCAGGCGCGTGACGCTGGCCGCCGAAGTAGACGGCCTGCTCGCCGCGGGCCGGGCCGGCGATGCCGTCCAGCGCTTCCTGACCGAGGCTGTCGAGATGCAGCCGGAGGTGGTGGCGATGATCCGGGCCTCCCGGCTGTGGCCGCCCATGGAGGCGCTCGCTGCCACCCTGCGGTATGACCTCGCGGTCCTGGACGGCGGCCTGATCCCGGCGGCCAGGCTGGCCAGGATCGGCGTCCCCACGCTGTTTCTCGATGGCGCGGCCAGCCCGGGCTGGGCCCGCGCCTCGGTGCGGGCGGCCGCGTCGATCGTTCCTGGAGCGCGGCACCTGTCACTCGACAGCCAGGAGCACAACGTCGCGGCCGCCGTCCTGGCGCCGCTGCTGGCCGAATTCTTCGGCTGACCAGCTACCCGAGGAATGACAGCCTGACCTGCCGGTTCGGATTGTCCACGTTCAGGTCAACCAGCGCGACGGACTGCCAGGTGCCCAGCGCGAGTGAACCGGCCACGACCGGCAGGACGGTGAACGGCGGGACAACCGCCGGGAGTACGTGCGACCGGCCGTGGCCGCGTGACCCGTGCGCATGCTGCCACCGGTTGTCGGCGGGCAGCATCTCCGAGAGCGTGGTCAGCAGATCCGCGTCACTTCCTGAACCAAGCTCCATCAGCGCCAGGCCCGCCGTCGCGTGCGGGACGAAGACGTGCAGCAGGCCGTCGCCGCCCGCCGCCGCCTGGCGGGCAAATTCCGCGCACTGAGTCGTGATGTCGTGCACGCTTGCGGTGCCGCCGGTCCGCACCTGGAAGGTCATGGTCTTCATGCCGAATGACTGTCGGCCATCGGCGGCCGTTACGCAACCCGCCGGGCGTTATCCGCACGCCGCGGTACCGGCCGCCGCGCCTGGCGTGGCGAGCAGCTCACTGGCTGGGCCCGTGGCGAGCGGCTAGTCTGTTGCCGAAGCGGGCAACTACGGACTTCGCTGAACCGGGGGCCAGGCCCGCCGCGTAATAGGAGTGGCGAGGACGCTGGCGCGCGTCCTGGGGGTCCCGAACCGTGCTCTCCAGGGCCGGGCTATCCAGGGCCGTGCTCTCCAGGATTGCGCTCCAGGACAATGTTGTCCGCAACCGAACTATCCGCAACCGAACTATCCCCGACCGTACTGTCCCCGAAGGCACTATCCCCGAAACGCGCTATCACCTATGGTGCTTCTCCGACCTGTTTCCCTGCCCGCCCTACGCCGACAAGAGCGCCCATGACTATCGCGGCCCTGATTACCTGGCTGGTTACCGCTAGCGGCGGCCTGTTCATGTTCGCCATCTGGCTCATCGAGTTCGATCGCAAGAAGGATGGCCGGCCGGCCACCCGGCTGCCCGCGGCCGTCCTGTTCAGCCACGTCCTGCTGGCCGCGGGCGGCCTGATCGTGTGGATCGGCTATCTGTCCGGGGGCGATGATGGCCTGGCCCGAGCTGCGCTGATCATCCTGTCCGCCGTGGCGCTGCTCGGCCTGACCATGCTGCGGCGCTGGCTCACGGTGTACCGGGATTCGACATACTCGCTGAGCATCATGGCGGCTCCGCCGGGCTCGGCGCCCACGCTGGTCATCATCCCGGCCGAGCGCAGTTTCCCGCTGGCCGTGGTCATCGGGCACGGCCTGTTCGCGGTCACGACGGTTGTGCTGGTGCTGCTGAGCGTGCTGGGCGTGGGCGGATCCTGACCTGGCGCCCCGATCCCCGTTACCTGCCGGTCTTTGCGCCGGCCGGCGCCGACGGGGCTCAGCCCTGCTGCTGTAGGGCGCGCCGGGTCAGGACGCGCGCCAGGTGCTGACGATACTCGCGGTCGGCGTGCATGTCCTCGCCGGGCGACGTGCCCTCGGCGGCCAGTTCAGCCGCCTGTTCCGGGCTCGCCCCGGCCGCCAGCGCACGCTCGGCGGCGCTGGCCCGCAGCGGCACCGGGCCCATGTTGGCCAGCGCGATCCGGCCACCGGTGGCCGCCGCCCCGACGATGGCCCAGTCGATGGCCCGGCGGGTGAACTTCTGGTAGCCCCAGCCCGCGCCCGGGGTTCGTGGCACCCGGACGGCGGTGAGCAGCTCGCCGGGTTCCAGAGCGGTCTCGAAGAACCCGGTGAAGAACTCCCCGGCGGCCAGGCGGCGATGTCCCGCCGGACCGAGGATCTCGATCGACGCGCCCAGCGCCAGCACGGCCATCGGCAGGTCGGCGGCCGGATCAGCGTGCGCCAGCGAGCCGCCGATCGTGCCGCGGTGGCGGATCTGCGGATCCCCGACTTGCGCGGCGGCGTGAGCCAGCAGGGGCGCGTCGGTCCGGACCAGCTCCGCGGCGGCCAGGTCGGCGTGGCAGGTGGCCGCGCCGATGACCAGTTCCTCGCCGTCGGCTCGCACTCCGGCCAGCTCGGCCAGCTGGCCGATGTCGATCAGCACCGACGGCGCGGCCAGCCGCAGCTTCATCATGGGCAGCAGGGAATGGCCGCCGGCCAGCAGCTTCGCGTCCTCACCGTAGCGCGCGAGCAGTTCGATGGCGTGCTGCGCGGAGTCGGCGGTCAGGTAGTCGAACGGGGCGGGGATCACGCGTCTACCGCCCCGTCGGCGCCGGCCGGGCTGGCGGCCGCGGCGGCCAGCACCGCGCGCACGATGTTGTGGTACCCGGTGCAGCGGCACAGGTTGCCTTCCAGGCCCTCGCGCACCTGCGCCTCGGTCGGGTCCGGGTTCTCGGTCAGCAGGCCGACCGCGGCCATCACCATGCCGGGCGTGCAGAACCCGCACTGCAGTCCGTGCTCAGCCTGGAACGCGGCCTGTACCGGATGCAGCTCGCCCGGCGCCGCCAGTCCCTCGGCCGTGGTGACCTGCTGCCCGGCCGCCTGCACGGCCAGCACCGTGCATGACTTCACCGACTTGCCGTTCAGCAGCACGGTGCACGCACCGCACGAGGTGGTGTCGCAGCCGACGCCAGCGGCCCGCAAGGCGCACACCTCGCGCAGGTAGTGCACCAGCAGCAGCCGGGGCTCGACCTCGTCGCACCGCGGCTCGCCGTTGACGGTGAGCTCGACCAGCATCTATGCGTTCTCCATCCGTGCCGACTGCAGTGCCTGCCAGACCCGCTGTGGCGAGGCGGGCATGTCGATGTGCCTGACCCCGAGGTGGGCGAGCGCGTCGACGACCGCGTTCTGCACCGCGGGGGTCGAGCCGATGCTGCCTGCCTCGCCGATGCCCTTGGCGCCGAGCGGGTTGTAGCTGGTCGGTGTCTGCATGTCGACCAGCTCGAAACCTGGCACCTCGGTCGCTGACAGGAACGGGTAATCCGCGAGGGTGGCGGTCAGCGGGTTGCCGTCGGCGTCGTAGACCACCTCCTCGAGGAAGGCCTGCGCCGCGCCCTGGGCCAGCCCGCCATGCCGCTGCCCCTCGGCGAGCAGCGGGTTGAGGACGAAGCCCGCGTCGTCGACCGCGACCAGCCGCCGCAGTATCACCTGGCCGGTCTCGGTATCCACCTCGACCACCGCGATGTGCGCGCCGAACGGATAGGTGGCGCCTGGCGCGCTGAACACCGCGCGCACCAGCAGCCGGCCTGATTCGGCCAGGCTGGCCAGCGGCACCGCGGCGTCCGGGTCGCCGGTCACCTCGAACGCGCGGCGCTTGGCGTTGAAGCGCAGGTCCGCGGGGCTGGCCTCGAGCACGTCGGCGGCCCGCTTCCTGGCCACCTCGATCAGCTCCTGCGCGGCCTGGCGGACCGCCGCGCCGCCCTGCTGCAGGCTGCGCGAGCCGCCGGTGCCGCCGCCGTCGGGCACCAGGTCGGTGTCGCCCCACTTCAGGGTGATCGATTCCACCGGGATGCCGAGTTCCTCGCTGGCCAGCATGGCCCACGCGGTCGCGTGCCCCTGTCCGTGCGGAGAGGTGCCGGTCAGAATGGTCGCGGTTTCGTCCGGATGCACCTCGACGGTGGCGGTCTCGTGCGGCTCGCCAGCCTCGTCGCCGCCCCCGGTGATCTCGACGTAGCAGGACACCCCGATCCCGAGCTGGACCACCCCGCCGCGCTGGCGGCGGGCGGCCTGCTCGCGGCGGAGCTCGTCGTAGCCCGCCGCCTCGAGCACCTTGTCCAGGGCCGCGGCGTAGTCACCGCTGTCATACAGGGCGCCGAACTTGGTGGCGTGCGGCTCGGTAAATGGGGCCAGCAGATTCCGCCGCCGGACCTGCGCCGGGTCCAGGCCGATCTCCGCGGCGAACAGGTCGATGGCCCGTTCGAGCGCGGCGGTGGCCTCGGGGCCGGCCGGCGCCGCGGTAGGCGCCCACCGGGGTGGTCGTGGTGACCACCGAGCTCCCGACCGCCTCGGCCCGGGCGATCGCGTAGGGCCCGGGCGCCATCAAGATGGTGTAGGTCGGCAGGGCCGCGCCGAGCCGCGGGTAGGCCCCGGCGTCCTGCAGGATCTCCAGCCGGTAGGCGAGCACGGTGCCGTCCCTGGTCCCGCCGATGGTGACCGTCTGCTGCTGGGCGCGCCCGTGGGGCATCGCGATCAGGTTCTCCGACCTGGTCTCGGTCCACCGGGCCGGGCGGTTCAGCCGCCTGGCCACCCAGGCCACCACGGCGTGCTCCGGATCGGCGCCGAACTTGGCCCCGAACGCGCCGCCGACGTCCGGGGTGATCACCCGGACCTGCCCGGCGTCCAGCCCGAGCAGGCCGGCCAGGGCGCGCCGGGTGCCCGCCGCGCCCTGGTTGGGTATCCAGGCGGTCAGCCGGCCGTCGTCGCTCCAGACGGCCGCGGCGGCCCGGACCTCCAGCGGTGCGGGGGCCACCCGCTGGTTGATGATGGTGTGCCGCACCACGGCGTCGCAGCCCTCGAACAGCTGCTCGTCGAGCGCGGCGGCGTCGCCGAAGGTCGCCGCCACATTGGTGCCCGCCTCCTCGAACAGCAGGACGTCCCCGCTCAGCGCGGCCTGCGGGCCGACCACCGCCGGTAGCAGGTCATAGTCGACGTCAGCCAGTTCCGCGGCGTCCTCACCCTGGTAGGGCTGCTCGGTGACGACCACGGCCACCGGCTCACCGACAAAGCGCACCACGTCGGTGGCCAGCAGCCTGCGCCGCATCTGCGCGTTGAACAGCCCGGGCACCATCGGCCCGGCCGGGGCCACGCCGGCCAGATCCGCGCCGGTGAAAACGGCCACCACGCCCGGCGCCGCCGTCGCCTGGCTCACGTCGATGTGGCGGATCCGGGCGTGCGCGATAGGGGACCGGACGAAAAACACGTGAGCGGCGCCGGCCAGGCGCTCGTCCTGGAGGTCCTCGGTATAGACGCCGCCGGTGGTGAGAAAGCGCGGATCCTCCACCCGAAGGACCCGGGTGCCCAGGATGCTCACCCGCGATCAGCTCCCCTCGAACCCAGTGCCCGAGCCCAGTCAGCGACTCTACCGATGCTGCCGCGACGCCAGGAAGCGGGGCGTCGCGGTCGGCGACAGGGGCAGGCCCCGGGACGGGCATCGCGGCAACAGGTGCAGGCCTCGGGAATCAGCCGGCTGGCCGGGAGCGTTGGCGCTGAGCGGCCCGGAGCAGACCGGGCCCGTCGCCGCCGGCCGGGCGGAAAAGCATTTTCCCGGCGGCCGGGCGCCTGGCTAGCATCGAGAGGCACCCCCAGCCCCCCGACCAAGATCGGAAGTTTCGTCATGTTCGCGCGTGCGCTGCTGCGCCGCTTTCCCGTGCTCAGGGTTCGCGATTTCCGCCTGCTGCTCGCCGACCGGCTGCTGGCCCCGGCGGCCTTCGCGTTCTCCCTGGTCGGTGTCTCGTTCGCGGTCCTCGACGCGACCGGCTCGACGGCGCAACTGTCCTACGTGCTGGCCGCGCAGATCGCCCCGTCGCTGATCTTCACGGTAGTGGGCGGCGTGGTGGCTGACCGGCTGCCACCCCAGCGAGTGATCGTCGCCGCCAACGCCATGATCGCGCTGGGCGAGGGGACCTTCGGGGTGCTCGCCATCACCGGCCACCCACGGTTGTGGCAGATGATCGCCCTGGAGATGGTGACCGGCACCGGCATGGCGATCTTCTACCCGGCGTCCCAGGCCCTGCTGCCCCGGCTGGTCCCGGGCGAGATGCTGCAGCAGGCCAGCGCGGTGAGCCGGCTGGCCATGAACGGCGGCCAGATGGCCGGCGCGGTGGTGGCCGGGTTCTGCGTCGCGGCGTTCGGTCCCGGCTGGGCGCTGGTCGTCTGCGGCATCGGCCTGCTGAGCACGATCCCGCTGCTGCTGAGCATCCGGGTCACCGGGTTCGGCTACCACGAGCGCTCGAGCATGCTCGGCGACCTGCGGGACGGCTGGTCAGAGTTCCGCTCGCACACCTGGCTGTGGGCGATCGTGGCCGAGTTCGGCGTGATCCTGATGGCCTGGTACGGAGCGTTCCAGGTGCTCGGTCCCGTGGTGGCGCGCGCACATCTGGGTGGCCCGGCCGCCTGGGGCGCGATCACCGCGGCCGAGTCGGTGGGCCTGATCGTCGGCGGCCTGGTCTCACTGCGGTTCACGCCGCGGCGGCCGATCCTGTTCGTGGCGGCCATCGGCGCGGCCATCGCAGTCTCGCCGCTGTCTTTGGCCATGCTCTGGCCGCTGTGGGTGATCTGCCTGGCCTCGTTCGGCCTCGCCATCACGATGGAGATCATGATGGTGCAGTGGACCGTGGTCCTGGCCCGGCGCATCCCGCCGGACAAGCTGGCCAGGGTGTCGTCCTACGACGCGCTCGGCTCGGTCATGGCCATGCCCGTCGGCGCCCTGGTCGCTGGGCCGATCGCGGCGGCCGTCGGGGTCTCGATGGCTCAGTACGGCGCCGCGGCGCTGATCGTCATCGCTTCAGCACTCGCGCTCATCCCGCGTGATGTGCGCCGGGCCCGGGAGGACCAGCCCGAGCCGGCCCAGCCCGAGCCGGCCCAGCCCGAGCCGGTCCAGCCCGAGCCGGTCCTGGCTGGTCAGGCGACCAGTTCCGCGGCACCGGAGAACGTCGCCCACATCTGCGCGTAACTGCCGCCGCGGGCGATCAGCTCATCGTGGGGGCCGGCCTCGGTCAGGCGCCCGTGCTCGATCACGATGATCCGGTCGGCCCGCGCGGCGGTGGTCAGCCGGTGCGCCACCACCAGGGTGGTGCGCCGGGCGGCGAGCTGCTCGGTGGCCTTGTTCACGGCGGCCTCGGCGGCCAGGTCGAGCGCGGCGGTGGCCTCGTCGAGCAGCAGGATGGCCGGGTCCACCAGGTAAGCGCGGGCCAGCGCGATGAGCTGGCGCTGGCCCGCGGACAGGTTGCGGCCCCGCTCGGTCACCTCGTGCCCGAAGCCGCCCGGCAGCCGCGCGACCATCTCGATCGCGCCGACCGCGCGGGTCGCCGCCTCGACCTCGGCGTCGCTCGCATCGGGCAGGCCATAGGCGATCGCGTCGCGGACCGTGCCAGGGAACAGGTAGGGCTCCTGGGGCACGACGCCGAGCTGCCGCCGGTAGCCACTCAGGTCGTAGTCGCGGACATCGATGCCGTCCACCTGCAGGCTGCCCGACGTCACGTCGTAGAACCTGGCCACCAGCTTGACCAGCGTGGACTTGCCCGCACCGGTCTGGCCGACCAGGGCCACGGTCTCGCCGGGCGCGATCGACAGGCTGACTCCCTCCAGCGCGTGGCCAGACTGCCCGGCGTAACTGAAGTGCACGTCGCGAAGCTCGATGCTGCCGCGCAACCTGCCGTGCGGCGTGATCGCCCGCACCGCTTCGGGGGTGGAGGTCTTGGTGCGCAGCAGGGCGGAGATCCGTCGCAGCCCGACGGCCGCCTGCTGGTAGCCGTCGAAGACCTGCGACAGCTGCTGGATCGGCGAGAACAGCAGGTCGATGTAGAGCAGGTAGGCGATCAGGCCGCCCGCCTTGAGTGCGCCGCTGTGCACCTGACCCGCCGCGGCGAACAGGACCAGCGCCCCCGCCACCGTCGACAGCGCCTGCACGAACGGGAAGTACAGCGCGATGTAGCGTTGCGCGCGCAGCCGGGCTCCCAGGTAGGCCTCGGACAAGCCGGCGAACCGGTCAGCGTTGACCTGCTCGCGCCGGTAGGCCTGCGCGACCCGCAGCCCGGCTATGTTCTCCTGCAGGTCGGCGTTGACCACGCTGACCTTCTCCCGGGCGTCGCCGTAGGCCTTCGACGACTTGGCCCGGAACACCAGCGTGACCGCGATCAGCACCGGCAGGATCGACAGCAGCACCAGGCCGAGCTTGATGTTAATGAGCAGCAGCGCGATCAGGACCCCGATGAACGACAGCCCGGAGTTGACCATGGTGATCAGCCCGGTCTGCAGGAACGAGGAAAGCGCGTCCACGTCGGTGGTCATCCGGGTCATGATCCGGCCGGACAGCTCGCGCTCGTAGAAGTCGAGGCCGAGCCGCTGCAGCTGCGCGAAGATCTTTACCCGGAGCGCGTAGAGCAGCCGTTCGCCGTTGCGGCCGACCACCGTGGTCTGCACCGAGTTGATCACCCAGTCGGCCAGCACGATGGCCAGCGCGAGCAGCGCGATCATGATGATCACCCCGATCGCCTTGGCCAGCACGCCGTTGTCGATACCACCGCGGACCAGCGCGGGCATCGCGATACTGGCCAGCGCGTCCAGGCCGTCCAGGACCAGCCCGATGGTCAGCGCGACCGCGAACGGCTTCAGCAGCCTGCGCAGCGTAAAGTGCGGATCCGGGGCGCGAGACCAGGACTGATCCACCTCGGGCACATCGTTGGCCGGGGGCAGCGCGTCGACCTTGGCCAGCAGCTCAGGCGTGGGCGGCAGGTCAGCCAGCATGCTGCCGCGGCCGCCTCCGCCCGCCCCCCGTAGCCGGGCGGCGCCCGCCGCGCTGGCCAGGCCGGCACCCGCCGGGCCAACCGGGCCCGCGCTGTCCGGGCCCGCGCTGTCCGGGCCCGCGCTGTCCGCGCCCGCGCTGTCCGCGCCGGCCGGGGCCCCCGTCGCGCCGTCCGGCGCCGTCACCGGCCCCCACAAGCTCGGTGTCACCTGGCCCGGGTGGCCCTGCGCCGCGGCATCCGCGGCCCGGTGCTCGGCGTCGCTGGAGTAGCAGTCAAGCTCACCGGCGTCGACGCCTTCGGCGTCGTCACCCGGGCCCGCCAGCAGCAACCGGTACAGCGCGCACCGCTCGGTCAGTTCCTCGTGGGTGCCCTCATCAACAAGCCGGCCCTCGTCGAGCACCGCGATCCGGTCGGCCAGCTGCAGCGTGGACCGCCGGTGCGCGATGAGCAGCGTGGTCCGGCCGGCCATCACCTTGCGCAACGTGGCGTGGATCTGCGCCTCGACCCTCGCGTCGATCGCTGACGTGGCGTCGTCCAGCACCAGGATGGCCGGGTCGGTGATCAGCGCCCGGGCCAGCGAGACCCGCTGCCGCTGCCCGCCGGACAGGGTCAGGCCCTGCTCGCCGATCACGGTGTCGTAGCCCTGCGGCAGGCTGGCGATGAACTCGTCCGCCTCGGCCGCCCGGGCCGCGGCGACGACCTGCTCCGTCGTGGCATCGGGCCGGCCGTAGGCGATGTTGGCGCGGACGCTGTCAGAGAACAGGAAGCTCTCCTCCAGCACCAGCCCGATCGAGGCGCGCAGCGAGTCGAGGGTGAGATCACGGACGTCATGGCCGCCGACCCGCACCGCGCCGCCGCGTACGTCATAGAACCGGGGGAGCAGCAGCGAGATCGTGGACTTGCCCGAGCCCGAGGTGCCGACCAGGGCCAGCGTCTCACCCGGCCGGACGTGCAGCGAGAGGCCGCGCAGGACCGGTTCGGAGGGGACGTAGCCGAAGCTGACGTCGTCTAGCTCGACGTCGGGCGTACCAGGCGGCAGCGGCACCGCATCCGGCTTCTCGGTCAGCACCGGCCGCGAGTCGATCACCTCGTAGACCCGGATCACGCTGGCCCGGGCCTCCTGGCCGATCGTGACCAGGGCGGTCAGCGCGCGGACCGGGCCGACCAGCTGGGCCAGGTACGCCGAGAACGCGAAGAAGGTGCCGATCGTGATCGATCCGTTGATCGCCAGCCAGCCGCCGAGTGCGAGCACGCCGACCTGGCCGAGCGCCGGGACGGCCTGCAGGGCCGGGTTATAGCGGGCCATCAGCCGTACCGCACGGACCCGAGACGCGTACAGCCAGCGGCTGGCGCCCTCGAGCCGTTCAATTTCCTGCTCTTCCTGACCAAAGCCCTTGACCACGCGCACGCCGGTGACCGCGCCGTCGACCACTCCGGCCACGTTGGCGGCCTGCTGCTGGGCATCCCAGCTGGCCGGGAACAGCCGGGTCCTGGAGCGCAGCGCGATCAGCCACAGCGCGGGTCCGACCGCGAGCGCGATGACCGTGAGCAGCGGCGACAGGAAAGCCATGATGACCAGGGAGGCGGCGAACAGCACCACGTTGCCCAGCAGCATCGGCACCATGCTGAGCAGGCCCTGCACCATGTTCAGGTCGGAGATCGACCGGCTCACGATCTGGCCGGTGTGCAACTGGTCCTGGCGCGCCCCGTCCAGCCTGGACAGCGAGCCGAACAGCTCGGTCCGCAGGCTGTGCTGGACATCCAGGGACAACCGGCCGCCCCGGTACCTGCGCACGTAAACACCCGCGAAGTTGAGCAGCGCGGCGATGATCAGCAGGACGGCCCCGGGCCAGATCGGCTGGTTGTGGGCCAAGATCGAGTTATCGATGATGTCGCGCTGGATCAGCGGGATCACCGCGGTGACCAGCGTGGCCAGCAGGCTGCCGCCCAGGGCCAGCAGCACCAGTCCCGGATACCGCCAGCAATGCGCGGCCAGCCGCCGCAGCCACCGGTCTTGGGCCGCGCCGCGGGTCCGCTGGCTGCTGGCCGCGCTGGTGCGGGGCGACCCGTTGCGCTCAGGCTGACCGCGTCTGGTCGCGGTCATTCGGCGCCCCGGCCGGCGGGCCGCCGCGCGGCTGGTTGCGCAAGCAGCTGGCTGACTGTCTTTTCGGCGGTAACGGATGACGCCGCCCGGTCGCTCCCGCCGGCGGGACTGGATGAGGCCTGCGCCGCAACGGCCGATTCGTCCGGGGCGCTCCCGCCGGCTGGACGGGGTGAGGCCTGCGCCGACGCATCCTGGGTGCTCTGTCTTGCTGGACCGGGCGGGGCGTCCGGCGCGGGCGGTCTCGAGCAGCGCAACTCTTCCAGCGCGGAATCGATCGCCGTGAACGCGCTGAGAACCTGTTCCGCGTCGGCCGTAACGCTGAGCAGCCGGTCCAGCCAGCCGCCGTACGCGGCATCGGCCCGATCCAGCGCCGTGCGGCCTTCCGCGGTCAAGCAAAGCCGGACCACCCGCCGGTCGCCAGGCTCGGCGTCGCGCCTCATGTAACCCGCCGCGACCAGTCCGTCAGCGGTGGCGGTCAGCGTCGGTTTGGCCACGGTGAGCCGCTCGGCGAGCCGGGCGGAGCGCTCGCCGCCCGCCCCGGCCAGCTTCAGGATCCGGTACTGCTGCGGCGTCAGGCCCGACGGGACGCGCTCAAGCCCTCGGAACAGCCGCATGATGGTCAGGACCAGCTGCGAAACGTCTTCCTCGGCCATAGCGGGCCGTTCGGCCCTGGTGAGGTCGCCTGGATGGCCGCCTGCCGTTCCGCCCCGGATGCCGCCGGTCATGCTCCGTGTCTCGCCAGTCATATCGTCTTGTGCTTCGCCAGTTGTCTCGTCCCGTTGCTTGGCCCGTCATCCGTCCTGATCTACGCCAGTCCTGCCTGCCCGAGCATCGCCGGTCATCCCGGCTCATCGCTCGGCCGCGGACCCGTCGGCCAGCTTTGGTGCGCCAGTCGTACAGTTCGTTAGTCTAACAAAGCCTGGCAAGTGCTTATTTCGAGAACGCTCGTGGCCCGGTGGCGGAGGCCAGGACCCAGTGGCCAGGTCACGCGCCAGACCGTATGCGGCGCTAAAACCATTCGAAACTGTCTGAGCTTGCTGATATTCTTCATACATCAGTTCGAATCGCCGCCAGCGTCTCAGCGGCACCCGGCCGCCGGATCGCGACCGCATCTGATACCCCGGCTCATCCAGGGAGATAGGCGTATGTGCGAGTTAGGCCAGCCCTACGTGCCCGCCACTGCCGCTGATGCGGTGGCGATGGCGCAGGCCGGACTGGCCTGGCTGGCGGGCGCTGATGTGGCGTCGATGCCCGCGGCGGTCCAGGGTGATTGCCTGGCCGCGCTGGAGCGCGCTGAGTCGATGCATATCGCGGCGCGGGCGAAGGTGCTGGCCGCGTTCCACGCCGGGAACGGCTGCCAGGATGACGGGCACGGGTCGGCGAAGATGTGGCTGCGGTGGCAGACCCGGGTCACCAAGGGCGCCGCCGCTGCCGCGATGGCGTGGATGCGGCGCCTCGCCGCGCACCCCGCCGTCGGAGAGGCCCTCGCCGCGGGCGAGCTGTCCGGGTCGTGGGCGCGGCAGGTGTGCGGGTGGACGGACCTGCTGCCGGCGGAGTGCCGGGCGGACGCGGACGCGATCTTGCTGGCCGCCGCCGCGGACGGAGCGGACCTGGCCGATCTGGCGGCCCTGGCCGAGGAGATCAGGCGGCGGACCGCGCGGCCCGACCGCGATGGGGATGACGGGTTCACCGACCGCGGCCTGTCGCTGGAGGTGACGTTCGGTCAGTCCGGGAAGCTGAACGGGGACTTGACCCCGCAGTGCACCGCGGCGCTGGCCGCGGTGCTGGACGGGCTGGGGAAGAAGGCCGGGCCGGAGGACACCCGGACGGTGTGGCAGCGCCGCCACGATGCGCTGGAGGAGGCGTGCCGGCGGCTGATCGCGGCCGGGTGCGTCCCGGCCCGGGCCGGGCAGCCCGCCCAGATCCACGTGCAGATGACCCTGGAGCAGCTCCGTGGCCTGGCCCGGCCGGGAACCGAGGCGGCGTGGGCGGCGGCGTGGCCGCCCGCCGCGCCCGGTGCCGACTGCGACGCGTCTGTCGTCCCGGTTGTCACCGGCCACCTCAACCACCAGCTCCTGAACGAGCTCACCGCCGCCCTGCGCGGCCGCCCCGGCCAGGGCGGTATCGCGGGCCACCCCGGCCCAGGCAGCGCGAGCGGCCCGGCAAACGCGGGCGGCGCGGGCGGCGGGCAGATCGAGCAGGCCGGGGATGACGCGATGTCCGGCCGGCGGATGCGGGCCGAACGGGCCGTGCGGCGGCTGATCGTGGCCCGCGCCGTCGACCTGCTGTCGGGGCCCAGCGGGCTGGCCGCCTACCTGCGGACCCGGCTCCCGGACGACCTGGTCGCGTCGGTCAGCCTGCCGCTGGACATCGGCGCGGTCACCGACACCATCCCGGTCCACCTGCGACGGGCGGTCACCGTCCGGGACCGGCACTGCAGGTTCCCGGGCTGCACCCAGCCCGCCGCCGCCTGCCAGCCGCACCACCTCATCCCCCGCTCCCAAGGCGGTCCGACCAGCCTGACCAACCTGCTCAACCTCTGCACCTTCCACCACCTCATCGCCATCCACCGCTGGGGCTGGGGCATTACCCTCAATCCTGACGGCACCGTAACCGCCACCAGCCCCGACGGCCGCACGCTCCACTCCCACAGCCCCCCAGCCACCGCCGCCTGACCACGGCGGGACCCGGCTGGCAGCGGCGAATGCACGAGGCCGTCCTGGAGGGCAGGACAGCTAGCTGCGCATCTACCTTTGCAGCACCCCCGGGACCATCCGCTACAGCTTGCTCTGCAGCGCGGGGATCGGCGCGGCTGCGCAGACGTTGGCCGGCTGATTTCCAGTGATCTTGCAGATAGCCGCGGTGAGCATGTTGGCCGAGCCGACCGCGCCCTTGGCGATCGGAGTGGACGGATCTTGCATCGCGGCGGCGATCTGGGCCCAGGTCTTGCCCTGCAGCACGGCATAGCTGTAGGTGGCGCCGCTGATCATGTACTTATTACCCATATCCATGAAGGGAATGGAGCCGGCCTCGGTGGTCCGTGGCGGGATGTCATAGGTCGACTGCAGCGCCTGCTGCTCCGGCGTGAGCGTCTGGAGTGGTGAGCGGTCCACTTTTTCCACTTCGACCGGCGTGAAGGTCAGGTACTTGCTCGTGTAGGTGGACTTGTAGAACGTCAAGGTCGGGATGCTCGGCGGGGTGTCGGTGGGAGAGGAATGGATACCGCTCAACGGCGAAAAGGTGCCGAACCTGCCCAAGGCCGCCGCTATCGCCCACCGCTCGGTCGCGCAGAACGGGCAGTACTCCGCACCGATGTACAGCACTTCAGGCTTGCCGCCGCTGGTGAGCGGCTTACCGGTGATGGACTCGATGGTTCCGTTGTACCAGGTGCCCGCGCCGACCCCGGCCAGCGTGCTGACGGGTACGTTGGTGATCTGCCGGTTCACGGTGGCGGGCAGCGGCGTTCCGGTGGCCGATCCGGTCGGGGTGGCGGTGTGGGAGCCAGCCTTGATCACGATGAACACGACGACCACCGCGATCACGGCGATCACGCTGCCCCCCACGATCAGGGCCCGGTTCCGCATCTCGGCCTTGCGGGCCGCGGCACGTTGGGCAGCGACGCGTTCCCTGGCCGCCTGTTGCCGGTTCCTGCTGGCCTTGCTCATCTGGCCTTGCTCCTTTGGCCGTACCCCCTGGCCGTACCCCCCTGGCCGGTCGCCGTTCCGGCTGCCATCTGGCCAGGCTAGCGGCGGGCCGCTGAACTGGCGGTGCCGGTCCGGAATGAAGCATCAAAAATGATCAGCACGAACAGCGCGAAGGTGATGATGTGCACGGCCGTGCAGTACTCGCACAGCTTGCCGATCTCGACGAGCTCCGCATAGACGAGATAGAGCACGAACGCCATGCCGGTGACGATGCCGCCCAGCCGGGCCCAGCGGATCGCGGGCAGCTCAGAGCGCCAGGCCCAGGGCGAGTTGATCGCGACCATGAACACATAGAAGGCCAGGCCGAGCACGGCCACTGGGAAGACCCCGAAGATGACGGACTCCGGGCTGTTCGTCACCTCACCGCAGTTAATGAAGCTGTTGGCCGGACAGGCGAGGATCGCTGAGCCCGTGTAGTGGGCGATGGTGAGATAGGTCGAGAAACCCAGGCCGATCAGCGAGAGGATCAGCGTGGTCCACCGCAGCCACCGCGGCGCAGGGCCGGCGCTGGACCGCAGGTTCGGCGAAGGTGACCCCGCGGGGCGAGGCGGCAGAGCCGCGCTGGCCCTGCTGCCGGTCCTGCCGTCTGGCCTGATTGGCGCCGGGCTGGCCCGGCTGTCCCGGACGACCGCCCCGGCTGGCATTGCCGGCCGCCGTCTGGCCCGGGCGGCCGTCGCGGCTCGCCTTCCCGGCTGCTGTCTGTCCCGGGCGCCCGTTGCGGGGGGCGTTCCCGCCGGCGGTCTGGCCCGGGCGCCCGTTGCGGTCGGCGTTCCCAGAGCCGGACGGCTTATTACGGGTCGGCTGTTCGGTGCCGGACGGCTTGCTGGCGGCCGACTGGCCGGTGGCGCTGCGGCCTTGCTTCTGGCGGGCCATCAGAGCGCCCCGCTCGCCGCCGTGACCCCGGCCGACGTGCAGACGTTGCCTGGCTGACCGTTCGTGATCTTGCAGATCGCCGCCGTGATCAGGTTCGCGGCGCCGTCGACGCCCTTGGCGATGGGGCTTGAGGGATTCTTCAGCGCCGCCGCGACCTGGCTCCAGGTCGCTCCGGCCAGCACCTGCGGGCTGTAGCTCGCACCGTCGATCACGTACTTGTTGCCGAAATCGACGAACGGGAAGGACCCGTCGTACTGCGAGCTCGGCACGTACGGCGGCACGTCGTACTTACCCATCAGCTGGTTGTCGAGGGCGGTCAGGCTCTCCAGCGGCGCCTTGGTTCACCGTCTCCTGCTCAGTCGAGGAAAAGACCAGGTACTTGCTGGTGTAACTGGTCTTGTGGAAGGTGAGCGTGGGCGTGTTCGGATAGATCTCGGGCGAGGGGGCGGAGTGGATGAAGTGCAACCCGGAGAAGGTGCCAAACCGGCTCAGCGCTATCGTCATCGCCCAGCGCTCGGCGGCGCAGTAGGGACAGTACTCGGCGCCCACGTACACGACCTGCGGCTTGCCGCCCGACGTCAGCAGCGTTCCTTTCGGGATGACCTGGATGGCGCCCTTATACGTGGTGCCCGTGCCGACCGCATCAAGCGTGCGGGCCGGAACGCCGGTCACGTTGTCCACCACGCTCGTGGCCAGCGCGGTACCCGCCGACCCGGCGGACGTTGACGAGGGCTTGTTCACCGCCTTGACCACGATAAACACCACCACGATCGCGATCACCGCGACCACGCTGCCCCCGGCTAGCAGCGCCTGCCTGCGGCGCTCGGCGCGGCGCGCAGCGGCCCGCTGGGCCGCGATCTTCTCCTGGGCGCTCTGCCGCCGGTTCCGCTCCGCCTTGCCCATGCTGCCTGCCTTGCCCTTCCGGATTGTCTGGCCTTACAACGCGGGCGCCGCTGTCCGGTCGTCGCTGCGCCGCCGGGCTGGCCCTGTGCGCGCGCTGCCTTCGGTGGTTGCACCGCCGAAACAATGCTATGGGTCGCCGGGCCATGGGGTTGCCGTCCCAGGTAAGCGAAATTTCCTGAACGCCAGCTGAATGGCGGATCCGGCTATGCTCCAGGCCCGCGGCAGAGGGCCGTGGTGACGTTTGCCGCCCGGCCTGCGGCGGAGTCAACGTGACGAGGGTGCCGCCCGGCCCGCGGCGGTTCGGCATTAGGCTTCCTTGGGTGTATGACCACGACGCCGACGAGGTCACCGTGCTGGGCTGGGACGAGTTCATTGCCAGGCAGTGGGAGTCGATTTTCATCGGATACCGGTCGGCTACCGGGCTGCGCAAGATGTGCCGCCGGTGGAGTGACCTGATCGAGGCCGGACTCGGATGCTCGCAAGAAGTCGCCGACCTGCTGGTCCGGGCCCAGATCTTGGACCGCGCCGATCGTGACCTGGAGGGCCTGACCCGCGCCGCTGAACTCGTCGCCGGGATGGCCGAGGTGCTCGCGGACATCCGGTTCGACCTGCTGGAGATGGGCGAGATCAGGCCCGAGCAGCGTGCGGGCCTGCTGGCGCGGCACCAGCAGCTGCACGCGCACATCAACGACCTGGTCTTCGGCACCGAAACCGGCGGCTACCGGGCCGCGGGCGAATAGCGTCAGCGGGCCGGCCACATCCGGGTCAGGTAGGGCACCGACATCGGGCCCAA
Organism: uncultured Actinomycetota bacterium; assembly: GCA_963775745.1. Classification (GTDB taxonomy): domain Bacteria; phylum Actinomycetota; class Actinomycetes; order Streptosporangiales; family Streptosporangiaceae; genus DATBGO01. The sequence continues at coordinate 72,194 of CAVZKE010000022.1, read as the reverse complement.
GTCAGCCATGAATGAACACTGCGGCGCTGCCGCGGCAAGCTAGGCATAGTGGCGGACATGAGGCTACTTGTCCTGGGCGGGACCCATCATGTCGGCCGCGCGGTCGTAGAGACGGCGCTGGCCAGAGGCGACCGGGTCACCGCCCTCAACCGGGGCGTGAGCGGGCCGCCTGCCGCGGGCGCGCAGCCGCTGCACGCTGACCGTACAGACCCGGCCGCGCTGGCCGCTGCGCTGGGCGATGCGTCTTTCGACGCGGTGATCGATACCTGGAGCGGTGCCCCGGTCGCGGTCAGCCAGGCGGCGACGCTGCTCGCCGGGCGGGCCGGGCACTACGGCTACGTGTCGAGCCGCTCGGTGTACCAGTGGCCGATGCCCGACGGCATCGACGAGAGCGCCCCGGTCGTGGCCGGCGACCCGGCCGATACCGAGCAGTGCCGACTACGCGGCGGCCAAGCGGGGCGGTGAGCTCGCGGCGATCGCGGCGTTCGGTGACCGGGCGCTGCTGGCCCGGGCGGCCTGATCCTCGGGCCCTACGAGATTGCCGGCCGGATGCCGTGGTGGCTGCGCCGCCTGGAGCGGGGCGGCGACGTGCTCGCCCCCGGGCCCCGGGACCGGCCGCTGCAGTACATCGACTGCCGTGACCTCGCCGCCTGGCTGCTCAGCGCGGCCGACCACGGAATCGGCGGTGCCTTCAACACTGTCAGCAAGCCCGGTCACGCCACCATGGCGAGCCTGCTGGAGGCGGCCGGCATGTGACAGGACGGCGGGCCAACCTGGTCTGGGTGCCGCCGAGGTGATCGAGGCGGCAGGCATCGAGCCCTGGACCGAGTTGCCGGTCTGGGTGCCGCCCGACGGGTGAGTACACGGGCCTGCACAACGGGGACGTGTCAGCCGCCTACGCGGCCGGGCTGCGCTGCCGCCCCGTGGCGGAGACGGTCGCCGACACCTGGCGATGGCTGCAGGCCGAGGGTTACCCGCCGGAGCGTCCCGGCCGGCGCACGGCCTGGACCCGGAGCGCGAGCGGCAGGTCCTGGCCAGCCTGGCCAGCTGAGCCTTCTGCGGACCATGCTCAGCCAGCCAGGTCCAGCCAGCCAGGTCCAGCCAGCCAGGCTCAGCCAGCCAGGCTCAGCGTCGCCCGATGGACTTCGGCGTGTTCACCTTGTCGGCGGCGACCGTGAGGATGACCCGGCCCTGCGGGCCGATCGGATTGCGGTAGTCCCGGCCGAGGTACTTGCGGGACAGCTGGTCAATGTGTTCGCGCGCCGGCGCGCCCGTGGTCGTGGCCACCACCCGGCCGCGTATCTCGGCCCAGTCCCACGGGTCGTCGGCGGAATGGATGAGCACCGTGATCCGCGGGTCCCTGCTGACGTTCTTCGCGCGCTGGCGCTGCGGCTCGGTGTTCACCAGCACGTGCTCGCCGTCGGTATCGACCCAGGTCAGCAGGGCTTGGGGCTGGCCGTCGGGCATCAAGGTCACCACGGTGGCGAGATTGGCGCCCCGGGCGAGACGTGCAGCGTCCTGGTCGAGCGGCATCTGGCCTCCTCTACGCGACGTGCCCTGGCCATGCCTACTAGCCGCCGTAGACCGGGATGATCATGCCGCGCGCGATGGTGTGGAACCTGAGGTTGAATCCAGCTATCGCCGGGGTCACGTCGGAGTCGATCCCCAGCGAGTCGGTGTCCAGGGCGTGCACCGCGAAGACGTACCGGTGCGCGGGCTCGCCTTCGGGCGGCGCGGCGCCACCGAAGTCCTTCGTTCCGAAATCGTTGCGCACACTGAACGCGCCGGCGGGCAGCCCCGAACCGTCGCTGCGGCCAGCCCCGCTAGCCATTTCGGTGACGGACGCCGGGATGCCCAGGACCAGCCAGTGCCAGAAGCCGCATCCGGTCGGCGCATCGGGGTCGAAACACGTCACGGCAAATCCCTGGGTCTGCGCGGGGAAGCCGTTCCAGCGCAGGTGCGGCGAGATGTTCTGCCCGGTAGCGCCGGATCCGTAGACCTGTGCATTACCCATCTGCTGGCCGTCGCGGACGTCGTCGCTCTCCACTGTGAACGACGGCACCTTCGGCATGAATTCGTAGGGCAGCGGCGCCCGGTCGGTCATCGTTCCTCCACAGCTTTTCTCGCTCAGGCCGGCATATTTTTCTCGCTCAGGCCGGCATTGCGATGCCCACGCTACTGCGCTCGCGTGACCGGCGGGCCAGCGCCTCACCACAACGCCGCACGGGTGCGCTTTTCGCGCGCCAGGCCGCGGGGACTGCCGCTACGGTGGTTGATCAGCGAAACGGATCGGTGGGCAGAAAGGGTCGAGTGCTGGCGTGAGCATGGCGGGCGGTTCGCCGCGGTGGCGGCGGCGCGGCCTGCTGGCCGCGGTGCTGGCCGGGGCCGCGCTCATCCCAGGTCACGCCTTCAGCACGGCGTCGCGCACCTGCACCGTGCGCTGTGGCGCGGCGGGCACGATCCGGTGGATCCGGCCGCTGCCCGGGTCGTGGACGGCCGCGGGCGGCGTGGCCGGAACGGTGCCCAGCGCGGGCGCCGCGTACGCCGCCGCGGGCAGCCGGGTGGCCGCCGTCGGATATGGCATGACGGTTGATGCCTTCCAGACCAGCACCGGAGTCCCGCTGTGGACGGCACCCGTCACCGGGTTCCCGGCCGGAGCGTCGATCGTGGCGATCCGGGCCTGGCCGGGCTTCATCACGGTCGGCGTGAGCTTTCCGCGCGTGGCCGGGGGCGCGACGGCCCGTTCCGAGGTGATCTTCAACGCCCGGACGGGCCGGCAGCTCCGCAGGTACCCGGCGGCCGCGTACGGCGGCGCGGTGGCGGCGGGCGCCCAGAGCACGGTCGTGGTCGGCCCGGCCTCGGTGACCAGTTACGACAACAACACCGGCCGGCCGCTGTGGAGCCGCCCCACCGGAAAAGTCCCGCAGGCCTGGCGGGTCGACCAGGGTCAGCTCTATATCACCGTGGCCGCGGGCGGGTACCTGGGCAGCGCTCCGGTCACCGCCCTGCGCCGGATCAGCCTGCGAACCGGTGCCGAGCGGACAATCCGGCCATCAGGCGGTCCGTTCGCGGGGACGCTGAGCGGGGCCTTTGATGGGGCGGTGCTGTTCTCGGGCAGCCACGGGCTCGCTGCCTACAGCGGGGCCACCGGCCAGCTGCTCTGGCAGCTGAACGGCGCGCTGCCCGAGGACATCGACGCTGAGCGCGGCATCCTGTACGTGGTGAGCCACAGCGCGGTGACCGGGGTCGACCCGCAGACCGGGCTCCGGATCCCACGGACGACGGTGCCCGGTTCGGCCGACCTGTACGCGATCAGGGGCGGAGTCGCCCTCGGCCTTGATCTGGGCGCGCCGGGTGCAGCCTGGGGCTTCGACATCGCGACCAGGCGAGTCATCTGGACCACGTCGCCGCTGCCGTGGCCGCACTACTTCGTCGACCTGTCCGGCATCGGCGGCAGCGCCGATCCGCGCAGCAGCACCGTCCTGCTGTCCTCGTGCGCCGCGCTCGGACCAGCGCCCACGGGCGGAACCGGGGCGGCCGGTCCGCCGTGCCTGCGCCCCGAACTGGTCGCGGTCGATCGCTGAGCCGGTAACTGCTGGGCAGGTAATTGCTGGGCAGGTAATTGCTGAGGCGGCCGGTGGTCGCTGAGCAGGCCGTGGCGGACTAACGGCCGAGGTAGTGCGGATAGGCGACCGCGGGAGGGCAGCGCAGCTGCCGCGCGACCGCCGCACCCGTTGCCCGGTGCGCGGCCGCGCAGCGGGCGGAGCTGGTGAGCCCGGCACCGACCAGGACCGCGGACACCACGGCGACCAGCGCGGCGGGCAGCAGCAGCGCGGAGCGGGGCCTGCCCAGGCGCGCTGGTATCAACCACCGGCCGACTGCGGTCGGCCGGCCGGTCAGCCATGCGGCGCGGGCGCGCAACTGCTCGACCCGCGGCATCTCCTCGTGAAGATTCAGCCTGGTAAAGATCGCGAATAGCGAAGCCAGCCAGGGGTCCGAACCTCGCAAGTCAATTTCGATCTTTTCCAGATTTCTCCGCTGGCTAGCGGGCAGGCCCATCCAAACCTCCGCTTCGGCCCTGGTGTTTATGCCCTTGCTCAACGTAGCAGTCAGCGGCTGAGTCAGGCGGCGGGCTCCCGTATATAGGCTCCAGCCGGGCCCGTTCTGGTGCCCCTTGTTTCACATCAGCTTGCATCAGTCACTCGGATGTCCTGCGTTACCAAGAAAAGCGCAATATTCCGAACGGGGGCAGCACAGCCGGTCCCGGCCACCCAGCCGGCCCCGGTGTCAGCCTGGCCTGCGGGCCCGGCACCACAGCCGGTCCCGGCGGCGCGCCCGGCCGGCCGGGGGAGCGGCAGCATCGCGCCTGGTCAGCGGGGGCAGCCCCCAGCGGGTCTCGATCGTCTTCAGTACCGAGGTGTGGTCCAGCGGCGTGGCGCCGTCAGCCACCCTGAAGACCGTGCCCGCCGGGATCAGCGGCGAGACCAGCACGGCGGGCACCCGCACGCCAGCGCGACGTCGTAGTTCGGGTGCTGGCTGTTGCCCGATGAGCCCCAGCTCGGCTCCAGGAACGAGTACTGCGGCAGCCGCCCGGCGGCGGCGTCCGCGGTGAAGTCCGCGAACGTGCCGAAGTTGGCGTCCGGGGCGCCGGTGGTGTCCGGGAAGTTCTTGCGAGTCAGCGGCTCCTCGCTGTAGCCGTAGATCTTCCAGGTCAGGCTGTGCGCTGTCATCAGGCCGAAGCTGAACCAGTGGTCGCAGACCGCGTAGCCACGGGCCAGCCCGGACAGCACCGGGAGCGCATCGGTGGTGAACGCTCCCATGATGCTGGCCGCTGTCGTGCCTGCCGCCACGCTCCGGCCGACCCGCTGATCCTAGGCGATCGTGGCGTCGAAGTTGGTGATGAAGCCATGGTTGGTGGCGACCGGCGGCACTGGCTCCTTGCCGCTGCCGAACAGTTGCGAGTTGGTGTTCGCGTAGCCCTCGCCCGGGTCCGCGCCGGGCATGAAGTATTCCCCGGGGTCGGCGGGGTTGATCTTGAAGATCGTGACAGGCTGGCCGCTGGTGTCGGGGTTGGATTCCTGTCCGGTCAGGCCCTCGAAGGCGGCTCCGGTCGGCGAGACGTTGCCCGAGTCCGCATAGCGGAAGCCGAGCATGTGGTCGAAAGACCGGTTCTCGAGCATGAGGTGCACGATGTGCTGGACAGCCGAGAGCTGGTGTCCAGGCATGGCTCCGTATTGTCGGGGTAATTGGATTCCGCTGGCAAGCCCCGGGCGTTAAAGGCGCCGGTCGGTGTCGCGAAAACTATGCGCCTTAATAAGGCTATTGACGGCAAATATAACCCACTGCCGTAATCACGGGACCAGCTGAGCCTTTCGCCAGCCGAACTGCTAAGAAAACGTCCGTCGCGTAGCCGCCTATCACCTTTAATGGCCGCCGGAGCCCGGCGTCGCACCGGCGCCCGGCGTGCTGCCCTGACCTGTGTTCGTCCCGTGGCCGGGGGAGTGGCCCTGACCGTGACCACGACCCTTTCCGTGGCCATGCAGACCGGCCTTCGCCTTGCTCTCGGCTGGTCGCAGGGCCCCGGTCACCGTTACGGCACTGCCGCTTCGGACCCAGCCGCCCGGCCGCACCAGGACCACCATCCCGGGCGCCTGCTGGGCGCTCGGCCGCCAGGTGACGTGGACTACCAAGCCAAGCTGACGCAACTGGCGGGTCACCGCGGTGACCGGTCGGCCGATCAGCGCAGCGGTCCTGACCTGAACCATGGTGGCGGTGGACAGGCTAGGCGCGGTGGTGCCTGGCCGCGCGGCGCCCTGCGGCTGCTGCGCCGCGGTGAGCCAGCTGACAAGGATCCAGCCGATCAGTGCGACCACCGCCGCGGCCGCTGACCCGGCGACGAGGCGGCGCGCCCGTATCTTGCCATGAGGCGACGGTTCAGCTGCGGGCCTAGCGCGGCCGGATCCAGCGTGGCCGGATATGAGGTCAGGGGCCACTGCCACCAGCGTCGGCCTGCCCACCGGAGGCGGCCCCGGAGCCCAGCTTCCTGGCCAGCTCGGCCTGGCGTCGAGGTGGTGGCCGGGACTGGCTATCGCAGCCGGCCTGGCGTCGAGGTGGTGGCCGGGACCGGCTATCGCAGCCGGCTGGCGTCGAGGTGGTGGTCGGTCATCCCATTGCGGAGCCGGGCGGCCTGGCTGGCCACCGCTGCTGCGGTGTCCGGCCGTCGAGCCGGATCCTTGGCGGTGAGCTCAGCCACCAGCGCGGCCACCTCGGCGGGTACCGTGCCCGGCAGCGGCGGCGTCGAACGGTCGCGGTGGGCCAGCGCTACCTCGAGCTGAGGGCCGACCCGGTCGAATGCGAGATGCCGAAGTCGGTGATCTTCACCTGACCGCCCGGCGCGAGCAGCAGGTTGCCTGGCTTGATGTCGCGGTGCACCACGCCCGCCAGGTGCGCCGCACTCAGGCCCGCGGCGGTCTGGGCGACTATGTCGAGGGTGCGGGCGGGCGACAGCGGGCCGCTAGCCAGCACCGCGGGTCAGCGACGGACCATCGATGAGCTCCATGACGAGGAACGGTGGGTGCTGGAGGTCAGGCTCACCGTAGCCGTAGACGCGGGCGATGTTCTCGTGCGCGAGCGCTCCGGCGTTCCTGGCCTCGGTGCGGAACCGCTCCAGCGTTTCCGCGCAGACCAGGCCGGATGCGCGGCCGGTGTCGCGCCCGAATCAGGACTGATTGACAGGATATGATGGTGCTTGTCGTAACCCGCAGACCTCCGAAGGGTCACAGTGACCGAAGTAGATCACGCCGGTGACCCCGGGCCGGGCCCGCGCGGCTTGCCGTTAAGAGCGCCGGGTTCGCCGAACGCGCCGTCGTACCAGACTGGCCCGGGTGAACCGGAAAGCGGCTGGCAGCACCCATCGCCGCGGCTGCTGCGCGCCAGGCGGCTCCAGGTCGCGCTGGTGACCGGGCCCGTGGCGCTCGCGGGCGGCCTGATCGCCGGGCTGGCCGGATCACTGGCGCTCGGCCTCGGCCTGGGGCTCGGCCTGGTAGTAGCCGGGCTGTTCAGCGAGCGGTTCCTGGCCCGGCGCGTCGCGGCCTGGGGATACGCGGAGCGGAATGACGATCTGATGGTCAGGCGCGGGGTACTGATCCGCCGCCAGTCGGTCATCCCCTACGGGCGGATGCAGTTCATCGACGTCACGGCGGGCCCGGTGGAACGGAGCCTGGGCCTGGCCACGGTGCGGATGCACACCGCGGCGGCGGCCAGCGACGCGCGCATCCCCGGGCTTGACCGGGCGGCGGCGGCCAAACTGCGCGATCAACTCGCCGCCCTCGGCGAAGCGCGGGCCACCGGCCTATGACGACGTCTCCGATGGGCCGATCACCCGGTTCACCGATCGCCGTCGGCGACCTCGGCGAGTGGCACCGCCTGCATCCGCTGTCACCCGTCGTGCGCGCCGGACGACACCTGGTCACCGTCGTCATCCTGGTGCTCGGCCTGGTCTTCGCCAACCGCCACGGGTCCGGCAGTGACCTGATCGGCAACGGCATCGTGATCGGGCTAGCGCTCTGCGCGGGCCTGGTGAGCTGGCTCGTCACCCGCTGGCAGGTCGCCGACGGTGTGCTGCGGATCGAAACCGGCCTGATCCGTCGCGAGTCACGGCGCTTCCCGCTTTCACAGGTCCAGGCCATCGATGTGGTCCAGACCGGGCTGGCCCGGGTGCTCGGGCTGGCGGACCTTCGGTTGCGGATGGCGGGCGCTGACTCCTCCGGAGGACGTCTGGCCAGCCTGCCACGGGCCGACGCCGAGCAGCTGGCCCAGCAGCTCCTGTCGATGGCCCGGCATCCAGGCGCGGCGGCGGCCGCCCCGGCGGCCGCGGGTCCGAACGGGGGCGGTGCGGCCAGGGCGATGCCCGAAGCGGTCCGGCCGGCCAGGGCGATGCCCGAAGCGGTCCGGCCGCCAGGGCGATGCCCGAAGCGGTCCGGCCTGCCTCTCCGGACTGCTAGCCGGAGCCGGACCGGCCGAACGGCTGCTGTTTCGGGTCCAGTCCAACCGCCTGGCCGGGGCCATCGCCCTGAGCGGGGTGGGCGCGACCGCCGCTGTGGTGATCGGCGCCGTCGCGGCCGTGGTCGCCGTGACCGGCCGGACCAGCGCGATAGCCTCCTTGCTGCCCATCGCGTTCGGCGTGGTGGTCGCCGTCTGGCGGCGGTTCAACGGTGACTTCGGGACCGTCGTGGCCGCGGCACCGGACGGCTTGCGCCTGCGGTCCGGGCTAGTGCAGACCACCGCGGAGACCATCCGCCCCGGTCGCGTTCAGGCGGTCCGGCTCGTCGAACCACTGGTCTGGCGGGCGTTCGGCTGGTGCCGGCTGGAGGTCGACGTCGCGGGCCCGCGGCAGCGCAGGGAAAACCGGGCGGAGTCTCAGCGGCTCCGTGCGCTGATCCCGGTCGGCTCGCGAGCAGAGGCTGAGCAGATGATCAGCGAGCTGCTGACCTCGCGGCCGACGCCGTCGCAGCGGGCCCCGCGCGCGGCCCGCTGGAAGGCGCCGCTGACGTACCACTTCCTGGCCTGGGGCGGCGATGACCGGTACGTGGTCGCCTCCGGCGGCCGGATCTCCCGCAAAACGACCTGGGTTCCGCTGGAGAAGCTGCAGAGCATCCGCTGGGTGCAGGGCCCGGTCCAGCGTCAGCTCGGCCTGGCCTCCGTGCGGCTGGACGTCGCCGGCCGGCGGGTGACGGCGAACGTCGAGGACCGCGGCATAGCCGAGGCTGACGAGGCCTTTCGCCGGCTGCCCGATCTTGCGCGCCAGGCGCGCGCTCGCACGCGGGCCGGCTGACCGGCCCGGCCGCCCGGGTGGCGTCCGCGTCCAGCGTCAGGACCGCGGCCGGCATCGGTTCTCCGGTCGGTCACGGCAGCATGCCGGAGTCGGTCCAGCGCTGGAATGCCTCGACCTTGTCACCGGACCAGGCGCCATCGCAGGGCATGGAGCCGCCCGGTACCTGGTCGAGGATGGCCGCCGCGTGAGCGCGGACATCGTCGTAGGACCACAGGTCGAGGGCGAAGCTCATCGACTGCCGGTCGCGGGCTCGCGGAACAGCGGCTTGATGTGCATGGCGAAGCTCACCGCCTCGCCAGGCCCGGGCGCACCGCCAGCTGATCGTCCTGGTCGGTGGCGGCGGTCTCGGTGACGTCGGGCAGCCCGGCCGCCGTCCAGCCCCAGCGCTGCACCGGGGCGTCCGCGGGCGGCGCGGCATCGGGCTGCCATACGCCGGCTGCGGTCCGCGAGCTCCATTCGAGGTATCCGGAGAATGCGGAACGGAACTGCGCGTCAGCGGGCAGGCCGGCCTCATCAGCCGCCCGCCCGGCCAGCGCCACCCAGCGGGCCCGCTGCTCCTCGGTCAGCGCCAGCCCGGCACGGGCCTCGGCCTGCTGCTGGCGGCCGCCTCGGTCCTGGCCGTCGGCCGCGGGACCGCCGAAGGCTTCGGCCAGCAACATCGCCTCGCGGCGGGGATGCTCGGGCGACATGTTCGCGAACAGCGGCGCGAGCAGTAGGTCGGCGGGCACGTGCTTCTCGTACAGCAGCCTGGTCATCCGGGTGAGCGCGGGCAGGCCGCCGGCCCACTCGAACAGGGTCGGCTCGTAGCCGGCCGCCGGGACCGGGTCGCGGAATCCGACGTACCAGTGCATGCCGCTGCAGAACGGCTTGTTCTGCGAGTGCCCGCACCGGCAGAGCGCGCAGTGCTCGGGGGAAGCCCCCGTGTTGCGCTCCACCTCCTGCCCGCCGGGACCGGTCAGCGCGATCCCGCCGGTGATCCGGTAGGGGCCGTCCTTGGTCACCTCGATCGCCGGCTCCCTGCGGCCGCCCCAGTCGACCATCTCGCGAGCCTCCCGGCCCTCGAAGGCGAGGCTGAGCGCTCCCGACGGGCAGTCGCGGACGGCCCGGATGATCTCATCCATCCGGCCGCCGCCTGGCGCGACGAAGGGTTCCTGCGCAGTGCGGAAAACCGTGCCGAGCCGGTCGGTGCACAAGCCCGAGTGCTGGCACAGGCCCCGGTTGTCCAGGATCGTCAGCTGCAGGCCGGGGTAGGTGTCACGGCGGTCGGGTACCCGCTTGGGGTCCTTGGCGCCGGTGAAGCCGATGCGGGCGTGCGTGCCGTCGCAGAACGGCTTCATCGATGAGCCGCCGCACCGGCACAGCGCTAGTTGCGGGGTGGCCGGGACCGGCTCGCCCAGATGGTCCACCACCCGCCGGACGTTGGTCACCAGGTACGGGCCGTCCTGCGCGGCCTGGATCACGGCGGGCAATCCGTTCTGAAGCTCGCCAGAGACTGGCCAGCCGCCCGCCCTGCTCAGGTACCGGAGCCAGCCGACAGGCCAGGTCCTGCAGCGCGGCGGTCGCCTCGGCGAGTTCGGCGGCTGCCGTCCGGCCGGCCGAGGCTGGCCAGCAGCGTGGTTGCCGTCTGCGCGGCCGCCCACACCAGCTCGCTTGCAGGCCGGTCCCGCTCGCGTCAGCTCGCCCCGCGGTCCGGCTGGCCTGCCGCGACCGGGCTGGTCTGCGTGATCCGGCTTCTTCACGGCCAGCCTGCCCGTCGGCCTGGCTGGGCCGCCGGTGCCGGCCAGCGCATCGCCAGCGGCCGCAGCACGCTGTCGGCCAGCCGCGGCATGCCACCGTACCTGGCGTCGCGCGGCCGGCCGGCCGCGGCGCCGTCAGCGCCGAGTAGGCCAGGCCGAATACGTCGGCCAGCCCGCCCGCGGTCGCGCCGCCGCGCCGGAACGCCGGCCACCTGCCGGACGAGCTCGGCCGCCCGCGCCAGCAGCCCGCTAGCTCGGCGGCGACCAGCGGCGCCGCCGGCGGGCCCGCCATGCCTGGGCGCTTCCTGCGGGCAGGTGCGCGGCGAGGGTCTGCGCGATCTCCCTGATGGCGGCCAGCACCGGGCCAGCTGATCGCCGATCCGGGCCCCGCGGCCCTCCGCAGCTCGTCGCACAGCCAGGCCGATTCGTTGAGCCGCTCGGTGAGCAGCGCCCAGGCGGCCTCGCGGTGCGGCATCAGGTAGTCGGTCTCATAGAACAGCTCGAAGCTCGGACCCGTGGTCCTGCCCGGCTGGTCGCCGCCGAGGGGCAGGGTGGTGATCAGGTCACCGAGCGGCTTGATGACCCGCAGCATCAGCCCGATCGTGGCGTTGGCCAGCACCTGCAGTTGCTCGTCGGTCTCCTCGGTATGGGCGAAGAAACGCTCGAAGATCTGCAGTAGGACCTCATAGCCGACGTTGAACAGGTCAGTGACCCGGGCGGTCAGCGGATCGCCGATCAGGCGGACCTCGACGTCCCGCTCCGGCGGCCGGACATTGGCCGCGACCACCGGGCGGACCGGGTCGAAGCCCGGATCGGCTCGCACCATCTCCTGGTACTCATCGAGGATCCCGACGAACTGCCCGAAATGGGCGTTCTGCCAGTCGCCACGGGGACCCTCACCCTGTTCCAGGATCGTGCTCGATGGCCCGCTGCGCCGTGACCAGGTCGGTCACGGCCACCAGTTCCGGCCAGGAAAAATGCTGCTGGGTCGCCTGGGCCCGCGGCGGGCCCACGAACAGCCATGGCTCGCCGTACTTCTCCGCCAGCTTGGCGAAGCCCGCTTCGATCGGACCGGTACAGGTGCCCGACGGTAGCGAAGTCCTGCCGTCCGGGGACGATGTCGCGCTCGTTCATCAGCGGTTCGGCCCGGCCTACCGCCGCGAGTCCCTCGGCGTCCTGGCAGATCCATCCCCTCGGGCCGCTCCAGGAACATGAAATGGCGCAGCGCCTGCTCGCCGAACGGCAGCAGCGCGAGCTGCACGCCCGGCTGGGTAATGCGAGGCGGGCTGCGGCAGGTTCGGCCGGGCCAGGTGCGGGGCGGCGCCGATCGCCGACAGCAGGTTGTGCACCAGCGCGAGGTGCAGCATCTCCTGGGTAGCCACGTGCGAGATCTGCTGGCGCCAGCGGGTCACCGCGGCGAGCTGTTCGGTGGTCAGCCCTTCGGCGGTGGTCTGCTTGAGCGAGAACGCGGCGAACAGGTACTGGCACATGATGCCGTGCTCTAGCTCCGCCGCCTCGCACAGCATGTAGATCAGCGCCTCGCGGTGCTCGATCACGAACGGCGCCTCCGGCGCGGCCGTGCCGCCCCGGGTGGCCATTAGCTGCGCCAGCTTGCCCCGCCCGGCTTCCTCCCGCCGGCGGCCCGCGCGGTTGTCACTATCGTCCATGACGTCCTTTCATCGGTGGCCAGGTCGGCACCATCGGCCGGGATGAACATCGAGCTGCGGCACCTTCGCTAGCCTGCGTCCGGCCCCGGCGCAGACACAATACGGCCGGCTGGTCTTCAGGCGGCCGGGGCCGGCCGAGCGGGTCGCCGTGTTCGAGGATCTCGGCGGCGCCGCGAACCACGCACCGCAGCGGATCGTCGACCACGAAGGCCGAGATGCCGCTGGTCGCCTCGATCCGGTAGGCCAGGCCGGGCAGCAGGGCGCCGCCGCCGGCCAGCCGGATCTTGCCCCGCACCACGTCTTCGGCCAGGTTCGGCGGGATGTCCGACAACATCTCCTGTACCGAGCTGACGATCGTCGCCACCGGATGCTCAAGCGCATCGGCGACGAGCGGCTAGGCACGTCCTCGACCCGGGGCGTGCGGCGCGCGGCGTCGATGCCGACCACCTCCATCCAGCCCGCGGCGCTGACGCCCTCGGCCAGCCCGAGCGTCATCTTCAGGTTCCTGGCCGCGTTGCGGCCGAGCAGCAGGCCGAATTCGTTCCTGACGGCATGGACGATCGCCTCGTCCATGGTGTTACCGCCCAGCCGCAGCGACTGGGCGCGCACCAGATGACCGCCGGCCACCACGGCGGCCTCGGTGGTCCCGCCCCCGATGTCCACGATGAAGGCGCCCGTCCCGTCGGCGAGATCAAAGCCCGCGCCGGCGGCCGCGGCGACTGGCTCGTCGATGAGCCTGACCAGGCAGCGCGGCCGGGGAGCGGCCACGGCGGCGACCAGCGAGCGCCGCTCCACCTCGGTGGCGCCGCTCGGCACGCACACCACCGCCGCGGGCCGCAGCAGGCGGCGGTGGACGCGGGCCTGCCGCAGGAAGGCCTGCAACATGGCCGTCGCCGCCTCCAGGTCGGCGATGACCCCGTCCCTGAGGGGGTGAACCACCTCGAGGTCCAGTGGATCCTTTCCGGCCAGGGCGTCGGCTGCCCCGCCCACGGCGGCGACCGTGCCGGTCGCCCGGTGGATGGCGATCGCCGAGGGCTCCTCGACGACCAGCCCGCGGCCGGTGACGCTGACGAGCGTGTTGACCGTGCCGAGGTCGATCGCTACGCCCGCGCGCAATCGCATGGCAGCTGCCTTCCGGGAAGTCCTACTTGGGCCTGCGCCGCGCAGTGGTGACCTCCGGGCCTCACCGAGAGACGAACGACGCAGAACGTCCCATCGCAGAGAATACGACGTCTGGGATCACCGCGCCGTCATGCCTCCCGTACCCTCAGGTCAGGCGGCGCTCCGCAGCCCACCGGGTCAGCTGGTGACGGGTCGACAGCTGGAGCTTGCGCAGCACCGAGGAAACGTGGGTCTCGACCGTCTTGACCGAGATGAACAGGTCACGGGCGATCTCTTTGTAGGTGTAGCCCCGGGCGATCAGCCGCAGGACCTCCCGTTCCCTGGTGGTCAGCTGGTCGAGCTCGGGATCGAACGTCGGCGGCCCCGCTTCCGGGGCGAGGGCCGCGAACGCATCGAGGACGAAACCCGCGAGCCGGGGTGAGAAGACCGCGTCGCCGGCCGCCACCCGCCGCACGGCAGCCACCAGCTCCGGGCCCGAGATCGTCTTGGTTACGTAGCCCCGTGCGCCTGCTCTGATCACGGCGATGACGTCCTCGGGGGCGTCGGAGGCGGACAAGGCCAGGAACCGGACCTGCGGATGAGCGGCCTTCATGGCCGTGACCACGAGCTGCCCGCCGCCGCCGGGCAGGTGCACGTCGAGCAGCACGACGTCGGGGAGGTAACGCGGGATCAGGGAGATCGCGGGCCCCACATCGTCCGCCTCACCGACGACCTCCACCTGGTCGCCCAGTTCAGCCCGGACACCGGACCGGAACAGCCCGTGATCGTCGACGATGAAGACCCGGGGCCGGTCGCGGCCCGGGGCGGGGCCGCCGGGGGCGGGGCCGCCGGGGGCGGGGCCGGGTCGCCCCGGTTCGACGGGTCGCCTGGTCATGTCCGGTTCGGCGGGCATGGTCATGTCCGGCTCGGGTGGCGTTCCCCGGCGCCGCGGGGCATCCGCAGTGACACTTCGGTGCCCTCGCCTGGGACGCTGCGGATGGTCGCGGACCCGCCGCGACGGGTCATCCTGGCCTGGACGGATTCGGCCAGCCCCTTCCGGTCCGCAGGCACTGCGGCCGGGTCAAACCCCTGGCCACGGTCCCGCACGTACAACGACACTTCGGAAGGCTCGACTTCAGCGAAGAGCGAGACGACGTCCGCGCCTGACCACTTGACCGCGTTGACCGTGGCCTCGCGCGCGGCCGCGAGCAGCGCGCGCAGATTGTCGTCGAGCTCGCAGTCCCCGACGGTCACGGCCTCCACGGCCACCCCGTGCTGGGCCTCCACCTCCTGCTGGATCAGCCGCACCCCGGCGGCCAGGGTCGAGCCAGCCTGATCCCCGGGCGCCCGGCCGTCGAACAGCCAGGAGCGCAGTTCCCGCTCCTGGGCGCGGGCCAGCTGGATGACCCGCTGGGGATCGTCGGCACGGCGCTGGATCAGGGCCAGCGTCTGCAGGACCGAGTCATGCACCCGCGCCGCCATGTCGGCTCGCTCCTCGGCCCGGGCCCGGGCCTGGCGCTCGACCACCAGGTCGCGGGCGATCCGCAGCCACCAGGGACCTAGCACCACCACGATGGCCACCACAATCAGCGCGGCTCCGCCCAGCGGCCGCAGTGCGGCGTGCTTCGTGTGCCCCGACAGCAGGATGACCAGGCCGGTGATCAGCAGCAGGCCCGCGATCGGGACCCGGAGTACCAGCCGGGAGCGCTTGTGGTCCGCGGCCAGGCCGAGCAGCGGCTCGGCGAAGCGCTGCAGCACGGCCTGCTCATCGGCGGGCGCGTTACGCCACAGCAGCACGATGCAGACCACGCTGATGACCAGCGACCAGGCGACCGAGTTGAGCCAGCTCGCGCCCAGGATCGAGGCGGTGACCAGGGCCAGGACCAGCAGCGAGCTGATCCCGGCCGCGAGCGCGATGCCCCGGCGGTCGGTGACCGCCTTACTCGCGATGTTGCGGTGGTCGGCGTCATCGGGTATCAGGAGCCAGGCCAGGAGGTAGAACGCCAGGCCGAACACGCCCACCGCGGTGACCACGAACACGGTGCGCACGGCCGTGACGTCGAAGCCGGTCCGCGCGGCGATGCCGGCGGCTACCCCGCCGACCAGGCGGTCCTCTCGCTTACGGCGCAGCGGGCCGGTGCCCCGGAGCCTGCGCAGCCATCGGCCGGAGCGGCGCCGCCGATCGTGCTGGCCGTCTGGCCAGCGTTGCTCCGGCGTGGCGCCGTCCGCCTGCCAGTACCGCCAGGCACCGGCGGGCGGCCGGGCAGTCGGGGAGCCGGGGGCAGCTCGGTCTGGTTCCTGCACACCTCCATCATCGCGCCATCCGCCCCGCGGGGCCTATCCGGCAAGCCCCTGATCCAGCGCGGCCCGGTATCAGGGTGGGATCCGGGGTCTTCCCGATGGTGGCGCCCGGCGCGCGGCGGAACGCTGGAGACATGAACACAACAGCGACGAACCCAGCAACCGACCACCTCGACCACACCCCAGAAACCAGCCACATGGACCGCTCACAACCACTGTGCCGCCCCATCCAGGATCGGATGCTGGCCGGCGTAGGCATCGGCATTGCTCGTTATCTCGGCGTCGACGTGACAGTGGTCAGGATCGTCCTGGCCGTCCTGGCCGTCGTCGGCGGGGCTGGCGTGCCCATTTACCTGGCCGGCTGGCTGCTGATCCCCGAGGAGGGCTGCGAGCAGTCCATAGCGGGCCAGTTCATCCAGTCCCGGCAGGCCAGGTCACGCTGACCGCCACACCGACCAAGGAGGTCGCATCGACATGCCAGCGCCCACCACTCCGTCGTGGACCCGTGGTTCCAGGCCCCGGGGCCGCGCCGACGATAACCACCCCGGAATGCGGGTCTCCGATGCCGAGCGGGCGGCGGTCGCCGACCGCCTGTCCAAGCACTACGCCGACGGGCGCCTCGACCAGGCCGAGTTCGACCGGCGCATGGACCAGGCGATGCGAGCCACCACCCAGGCTGACCTGAGCGGGCTGTTCCATGACCTACCGGGCACCGAACCGGCCCACGTACCGCCTCGCCGACGGGACCGGCGGCCGACGATCCGTTTCCTCTTCCTGGTCCTCGTGGTCGCGCTGGCCGCGGCCCTGGGCCAGGCCCTGGTCAGGCCCTACACGTTCTGGCTGGTCATCGCGCTCTTCGCGGTGCTGTGGCTGCGCCACGGCCCCCGGCAGGACCGGTCTTAGGAAGCACTGGCCCGAGGTAGCGCTGTCCCGGCAGCACCGGTCCTAGGCAGCGCCGGTCCTAGGCAGCGCTGGCCCTAAGCAGCGCCGGTCCTAGGCAGCGCCGACGGCCCGCCGTCCGGCCCGGGACGCCGTGAGCAGACCGGCCAGGCTCTCCTTGATGGTGGGCCTGGAACCGAAGACCAGCAGGAAAAGCGCCTCGCGCGCCAGCCGTTGCGGATGCTCGCCGGCCAGGATGGCCTGGCTGCCGCGCACCGTCACGAGGACTGCCGCCGCTCGCCACGCGAGTTCGGATGCGGCAGCCCGCGCGGCGGGCATCGCCCGGGGCGGGGCGGTGTCCAGCGCCTCGCGCCGGGCCCGCAGCTCGCCGTCCAGCGGGCTCGGCCCCATCATCGTGCAACAGCGCGCCGCAACTCCGAGGGCGAGCGAGCCGTTGGTGCGCAGCCGCCGCGCGTCGCGGGCGGCCGTGTACAGGGTGTCGACCATGCCCCAGCCGGTCACCCAGGGCGACGTCCCGTCCAGCAGATAGCCGCCCGGAACCGGCCTGGCCCGCAGCAACGGTGCCCGGGTAGCGCGCCGCCCAGGGCCAGGGCGGCCCGGTGCGAGCCACGGCACAGCGGCGTCAGCCACCGCTCGCGCAGGGCGGGATCAGCGGCGTCGCACACCGCCCGCACCGCGCCATGATGCTGGAGCCAGACGAAGGCCGTGGTGAGGCAGCCGCCGCCAGGATCTCGATGATGCTGCTCGCGGACCGCAGGTCGAGGTCCAGGCCGCCGCGGTCGGCCGGGCCGCCCAGCCCGTAGAGCCCTTCGCTGGCTAGCAGGTCGAGATGGCTGTCCGGGACGCGGTGCGCGCCGTCCACCGTCATGGCGGCGGGGAACAGTACCGTATCGGCGACCCGGCGGGCTCGCTCGGCAATGGCTTGGGCGCTCACCTGACCATGGGCCAGCCGGAGTTGCCGCAGGTGTCCGGTGAGTAGTGTGCGCGGCGGCCGGGCTGCAGCTCGGCTCGGGCCGCTCAGCGGCCCACTCAGCGCTGGTTGGTCACCCCGAGCGGACTGGGCGCCGCGAATTCGATCCGCAGGAAGTCCTGGCCGCCAGCGGCTGGCACCAGCTGGACTACGGACGGACGGTATGGCGACTGCAAGGTGCTCAGCTGGCCGAGCACTGACCGCACGAACGGGGAGCTGCGGGTCAGGGTGGCACCGTGGGTTTCGGTCAGGTCGACGTAACGAAGCGGGATGCCGGGGCTGGCGCCCCGAGCTGAGCCACCGAAGTCGACGATGGTCATCGGGCTCGACGGCGATATGTCGGCCGTCGCGATCAAGAGCCGGATGTCGACCTGCCCGTCCTTGAGTTTCTTGACGGCCGGGGCCAGCACTACGAACCGATTGCTCCGCAACAGCAGGGGCGCGGACTGCTTCCTGAACGCCACGTCGGCTTTGAGCTCAGCGAGGTAAGTGGCGGCACCCTGCGGCGCGATGACCCGGACGTCGACCCGCGCGATCCCGTTGCCGAAGCTGGCCAGGACCGCTGGGGCGTAGGCAGCGGCAAGACTGCTGCCGAACTGGCTCCGTACGGCCGGGGTGGCCACGACCACGGCCGAATTCACCGGGTCCGGCGCCGCTGGACCGAGTTGAAGCAGTTCGCCGCTGGGGAAGTGGTGCGCCCGAAGCGTCCGGCACATCACCGGATCACAGGCCACGATGGCAGTATGGCTCACCTGGGCCACCACCCAGATCGCCGCGGCGGTCCGAGCCGTGGCCTCGGCGCGCAGTTGGGCAGCGCTCAGCGCGGTGTCGTTAGGTCCGGTGGCGGTCGGCGACTGGGACACCGCGAAGGCGACCGCCCCGGCGGCGACCAGGACGATCACCGCAGCCACCGCGCCGATCAGCCGGTAACGGCGGCCCGCCCGCAGCTTCAGCCGCTGAGCCCGATCCTGCACCCACCACTCGGATCTGGCTGGTGAACCGGCCGCCTCCGACGGCCGGTTTCCGGCCGCTGCGGCGGTCTGTCCGTTGGCTGCGGGCTGTCCGTTGGTCGTGGTCCGGCCGTTGGCTGTACCGGCCCGGCCGTTGGCGGCGGTGCGCCCGTTGGCGGCGCGCCGGGAGCCGAATGCGGCCGAGATGGAGGCGCTCACGACGGGAATAAAGCTACGAGCCGAACGAGCCATGCCGCCCCCGTTGGCGGGGGGAGCGGTGGCGGCCGCCCGGCCTGCGGCGGGCGCCTGCGGTGCGTGATCAGGCGTCGCCGCTTTATCCTGCGGCGCTTCGCCCTGTCCCCCTTCAGCCTGCACCGCAGCCTTGTCCCGTGGCGCGGCCCGGTCAGCCGACCTCGTTTTCTCCCGCGGTGCGGTTTCGCCAGACGGCGTGGCCTGGTCTGGCGGCATGGCAGGGGTGGCGACTTCGCCGACCGCCGGGCCTCACCGACTGCATGGCTACCTCGGAGATGACCGGAATTGGTTGCGTCGCGTCCTCGGGTGTGACTTCAGACGTCGGCTCTGACCAGCGGCCCAGCAAAGCGGCGGGAAACGTCGGCCGCGCGGCCCGCGATGGCGGCTCGGGCCCGTAGGTTGTCCCAGGCATCCGCCTCGGTAGGTCCCCCGATCCGGCGGCGGGCAGATTCGACGGCTGCTCGGCTGGCTCAGGTGACGGCCGGTCGGCTGACTGGCCCGATGGCCGGTCAGCGGACTTAGGCGATGGCTGGCCGCCGGAGGTGGCGGGCTGGCCGGCCTGAGGCGATGGCGGACCGGAGGTCGCCGCATGCTGCTGATCTGCCGCTGGCTTCGGCTCGGCATCGAGCGCCGCGCGCACGGTGCGCAGCAACGACTCAGGCAGCTTCGGCGGCTCGACCCGGCCCGCTGGCCGCACATGGGAGGTTGCTCCTGGTACGCGCCGGGACAGCGGTGGAACCTGGCTGTCTTCGTCCATGCCGCCAAACCCCCTTGGCCCCGCGCAGCGGATTTACGCGAGTCCTGGAGGACAGCGCAGCACACGACGGGCAGCTATTCAACCGAAATCACTAATTGTCGTGAAGCAACTACTCCTTGATGCGCGGAATGGCTGCCGGACGGCAGGGCGTTCTCGACACTCGATCGTGTCAGGACGGGGTTGGGGGAGACGGTTTATCAGCCTATAGTTCGTCAAACAGGGTTCCCCAGGATCCCCGGAACAGTATGTTCACATGTGGTGTCCCTATGCGGGTGTCGCGACCTCATGTGACGCCGCTAGCGCTTTGTATGGGCTACTAGGGGGACGTGAGCTGCCGAGTTATCTGTGGACTCCATGATTGCAGGCAGGTGCGACCTATGGTGGTGCTGGCGGTTCGTATCTACCTGATCCGGCGATGCGGGCCGAACCTGTGAGGCTCACTCGCTACGCATCGCCGGAGCCGCGGCCAGCACCGTCACCGCAACAATCCGACGACGCCAGCACGAACCCCGCTGATCATCTACAGGCGTTGCGGTAAAGGAGCTTGGCGTGACGCAGTTGAAGCCCAGGGTAAGGGCGCAGCGGGGTGGCCATCGAGGTGCGAGACGGGTCGGCAAGCGCGCCGGTCCCGTCACCTGGGCCGCGGCCATCATGGCCGTGGCCGTCGTGGCGGGTATCGCGGTAGCGGTGAGAGCCCTGATGAGTGTCCCGGATCGATCTGGGCTCGCGCAGCCTCACTCGCCGAAGGTCCGCTATCTCGGCGTGTACGAGCAGGATGCTGTCCGCTCCTACGCTGCCGTGGACCAGTTCGCCCAGGCCATCGGCAGGCAGCCGAATCTTGTGTCCTATTACAGCGCCTGGCAGGAGTCGTTCCAAGTCAGCTTCGCCATGAGCGCGGCGCAGCATGGTGCGGTACCGCTCGTGCAGATCAACCCGACACGCATCAGCCTGGCCGCTATCGCGTCTGGGACCTACGACGCCTACCTGAGCGGTTACGCCGCAGCCGTGCGGTCCTATCGGCGTCCGGTGATCTTGAGCTTCGGCCATGAGATGAACGGCCAGTGGTACTCCTGGGGCTACCGGCGCTCATCACCGCTGGCGTTCGTGGCCGCATGGCGGCACATCGTCACTCTCTTCCGCGAGCTCGGGGCCACGAACGTGACCTGGCTGTGGACGGTCAACGTCATAGATCGGCGGCATGACCGGATCCCCTCACCTGGTCCTTGGTGGCCCGGCGGATCGTATGTGAACTGGGTGGGGATCGACGGCTATTACCACAAGGCGTCCTGGACGTTCGAGGGCATGTTCGGGTCAACTATCACCGCGGTGCGCGAGCTGACCAGCGACCCGATACTCATCGCGGAGACAGGTGCGGCACCTAATGCAGACCAGCCGGCGAAGATCACTGACCTATTTGCCGGTATCCGCGCCTATGGGCTGCTGGGGTTCTTGTGGTTCAACTCGGTCGGGAACCAGGACTGGCGTCTCGACAGCCCAGCGGCGCTCGCCGCGTTCCGTCAGGGTGCCAAGACCTAGGAGCGGCCAGCCCTGAGCACCACGCCGAGGTTGACGTGGCGCCCAATGCAGACCAACAGGGGAAGGCCGATGGCCAGTTCGCGGGCTTCCGCATTGCCAGTGCTGGAACCGGATTGATCCTGGCAGGGGTCAGGTTGATCTTGAGCAGCCGGAGCCATGTCTTGTTGGTGCTACAAGGCACAGTAAAGAGTTGATCAGCCGAAATTCTGTAAACGCCCTGTCTTCTGCGGAGCTGGGCAGTAGCTTTTCGTATGCGATATTCCTGTCCGGGGGAGTATCGCCACGACATGTGACGTTGCCAATACTTTGTGTGGGCTGCGAGGGGGGTTCCGAGCTGCCTCTCTCACGCGTCCCTGATCGCAGGCAGGTGCGACCTATGGACCACGGCAGGACAACGAGCTTGGAGGACTTGTCCGCGTTGCCGTCGGCAGCGGCTCCCGTTCAGGACGGCGGCTCAGCAGACCTATCGAGCGGCACCATCGCCCGCTGGCCAGCAGAGCAACCGGCGGTGGCCGACGCACCTCGGCTGGCGCCGCATGCGCTGATGGCAGGCTCGGGTCGGCGTTTCTTCGGCAGCCGGTTGTGGGCGTGGGCTGGGTGGCCGCTGGTGGCGGTGCTGGCGGTGCAGGCGGGTTTGTCGCTGCGGCTGCTGCGGGCGGATACGGCGTTTCAGGATGAGGCGGCGTATCTGTGGGCGGGTCATTTGGAGTGGGCGCACTGGCTGCACGGCGCCGCGGTCCCGCCGTTCCAGGCGTACTTCTCGGGGGCGCCGGTGATTTACCCGCCGTTGGGGGCGCTGGCGGACAGTGTGGGGGGGCTGGCGGGGGCGCGGGTGCTGTCGCTGGTGTTCATGCTGGGGGCGACGGCGCTGGTGTGGGGGACGGCGGGGCGGTTGTTCGGGCGGCGGGCGGCGTTTTTCTCGGCGGCGTTGTTTGCGGTGCTGGGGCCGACGTTGCATCTGGGGTCGTTTGCTACGTATGACGCGTTGAGGGTGCTGCTGGTGGCGGTGGCGGCGTGGTGCGTGGTGCGGGCTGGCGCGCGGCTGGATGCGACGGGCTGGATGGTGGCGGCCGGGGTGGCGCTGGCGGTGGCCAATGCCGCCGCCTACTCGTCGACGCTGTTCGACCTGGTGGTACTCGCCCTTGCGGTACTGACGGCCATCCCGTACGGGCGCCGGCTCGCCTTCCGCCGCGGCGTGACCTTGGTCATCGTCGTCGCCGCGCTGCTCACCGCCGGGTTGCTGATCGGCGGGAGTTCCTATGTCTCGGGGATCGAACGGACCATGCTGACGCGGACGGCCGGCTCGGCGTCCGGGTTCTCGGTGCTCGCCACGTCCTGGTCCTGGGCCGGGCATTCTGATCGTCCTGGCCGCGTGTGGCGTGATGGCCAGCTGGGCCAGGCGGCAAGGACTTGCGCAGACGCTGGCGCTGGGCGTGCTAGCCGCAGCGGCCGTCCTGGGGCCGCTGGAGCAGGCGCGCCTGCACACCGCGGCCTCGCTGAACAACCATGTAGGCCTGGGCGCCTGGTTCGCTGCCATCGCCGCCGGCTACGCCGCGGACAGGCTGATCGCGGCCGCGCCTGCCGGCCGCCTCCGGGTGCTGACGTGCGGGGCCGGCGTAGTGGCCATGGCGTACCCCGCCTCACTGGGAGCCACCCAGTCCTGGGCAATCTCCGCAAGTTGGCCCAACTCAGCCAGCTTTACCGCGATCTTGCGTCCGCTGGCTGATCAGGGCAGCGGGCACCTGCTGGTCGAGGACCCCTCCATCGCCGAGTATTACCTGCCCGCCGGCAGCCAGTGGCAGCGCTGGTCGAGCACCCGCAACATCGTCCTCCCATCGGGGGCGAGCACCGGCCACCCGGCTCAGGCCGCCGGCGTCATAGGTGCCGGGAATGCAGCGGCCTTCGCCCGTTATATCGCGGCGGGTTATTTCTCGATCGTTGCGCTCAACTTCGCCGACACGATAACCCTTGACCACCGCATCCGCGCTGACCTCGGCCACAATCGCAACTACCACATCGTCCAGGTCGTCCCCTACGGCATCGAGGTTCCCCCGGTTGGCCAGGGCACCTATGTGATCTGGCGATATGAGCCGTCCCGGTGACGGCGAATGGACTACGTGCGGTCTGCAGCGCGAACGGGCCGGTACGTTGACCGCCGACCAGAAGGAGCACGTCGGCTCGGATGTCACGGACCTAATATCGCCGCCTGACACCGCATCGCAAGCCGAAGGCATGCGAGTCCTGCTGTCGATGGCGGTGGGCCGGGCCGAGGGCCTGCTGGACGAAATCGCAGCACGTGAAGGACGGCAGCTCCCTTTCCCCGAAGAGCTGGCCCCCGATCCAGCCGAAGCCGCGCTCTTGCCGACGGCGCCCACATCTGCGGAACGGGCCAGCCAGCCCCCCCGAGCGGGCCGGGTAGGTACCGGTGGCCGACATGCGGCAGCGGCCCGCAAACTGGACCGCAGCGGCGTAAGATTCCTGATCTTCAGTGCCATCGGAGGAGCCGTCTTCCTGATGGGGCTTGGCCTTCAGGCCGTACTGACCGGCCGCTGGCACATCCCAGCGGTGGTGTCGTACATCGTCCAGGCGGTCGTGTCAGTTGAGACAAGTTTTCTGCTGAACCGCTGGCTGACCTGGCGCGACCGCAGTACCCCGTTCTGGCCGGCGTTCGCCCGCTTCAATGCCCAGAAGACGGTGACGATCGCCCTGAACCTGGTGCTCTACGCGGGTCTGCTCCGGCTAGGCGTGAATTACCTCGTGGCCAACGTCGTGCTGACGGCCGTGTTCACCGTGGTCAACTACGTGGCGGGCGACCGCCTGGTATTCGTCCCCGCCAGGACCCGACTCGCTCAGCCCGCGGCACCGCCATTGCCGGACCCGGTCAGCGCCTACCCAAAGCCGCGTATCAGCGTGGTCATCCCGTGCCGGAACAATGAACGCACTATCGGACCGGCAGTTCAATCTCTGCTTCATCAGGACTATCCCGGGCTAGATGAGATCATGCTGGTCGGCTCGCCTAAAGATCACACCTGGGATGGCTTGGCAGGTATCGACGACCCGAGGCTGACGACTTGGGAAATTGAAACGCCGCCGGGCGTGCGCGATGCCAACTTCAAGCGGAACGCCGCCATCAGGAATACGTCATGCGATCTCATCTCGCTGGTCGATAGCGACATTGTGCTGCCACCTGACTGGATGACCCGTGCGGTTGCTGCGCTGGAGGATAGTGGCGCTGACTGCGTGACGGGTGGCATGAGGTCGGTCCATGACAGCTTCTGGGGCCGGTACACCGACAGCACTTTTATCGGTGCCAAGACACCGCGGATCGCACAGTCGTACAACGTCACAAGCGCAGATTTCGGAGCACGAGGACGTAAGCCGCCGATCACCGCCAACGTCTTGTTCACCCGCGAGCTTTATAACAGCTGCCCTATCGACCCGTTCTGGTCGCATGGCAGTTATGAGGATTATGAGTGGTTCTGGCGCGTCGCCAAAGCCGGGTACGCGATTCGGGTATGCCGGGAGCTTTTCGGCTGGCACCATCACCGGCGTGGGCTGCGCGCCCTGGCCAGTGAGTACCGCCGGTCATCCAGGGGCTGCGCCTATTTCATCCGAGCTCACCGGGACAGCCCGCTCGCCAAACGCCGGTTGCGCCAGGCGATCGGTTTGCCGTTGGCGGCGATGGTCGGCCTGGCGGGTGCGGCTGTCGCGGTCGGCTACGGCTATGGCGGGATCCTGGCCGGGCTCGTGCTGGGCTGGGCAGCCCTGCTCTTTGTCCATCAAGTCGCTCGATCACGCAGCCTGGAGAGCGTGGCCTACCCCGTCGTGGGGCTGACTCTCGGGGTGGTCTTCACCACCGGGCTGGTCTCGAACCTGATCCGGTCGGTCGGCCCGGCGGCGAAGCGTTCCACCGCGGCCGCTGCGCCGTCAAGATCTTGGCGAAGTCAGCCCGCCCCGCGTCCTAGGCCGCGCTTGCTGCATCCGTTGCTGGCTATCTGCGCCGTGCAGGCCGCGCTCAGCCTTACCTTCGTCTGGAGCAACACCGCTTACGTTGATGAGGCCAACAATCTCTGGGTCGGGCGCCTGGAAATCGCGCACTGGATGCACGGCGCATCATGGCCGTCGGTGTCCGCTTACCGGATACTTTCGGGATCGCCGGTCATCTACCCGCCGCTGGGCGCCCTTGCGGCCAGCGCGGGAGGCGTGGCCGGGGCTCGGATCCTTTCATTGAGCTTCATGCTCGTGGCGACGGGCGTGCTCTATCTGGCGGCGTCAAGGCTGATCGGGCGAACCGGAGCGCTGTTCGCCGCTGCGCTCTGGGCATTCAGCGAGCCAGCGATGCGGCTGACATTCGCTACGTATCAGCCATTTTCCGTACTTCTAACCTCGCTCTCGGCGTGGCTCATCGTGCAAGCTGGTTACCGGCGCCGCCGGGGCGAGTTCGTGGCCGCGGCGGCACTTGCCCTGGCCCTGGCCAACGTGACGGCTTATTCAGGGACCGTCATCGATCCGTTGGTGATCGCATTCGCGGTCCTGGTCTGGCTATCTCGGATGCAAAGGTCCCAGGCGCTGTCTTGCGCCGGGTGGCTGACCGGGGTATGGGCGTTCTGCTTCGGCCTGCTGATGACCGCTTCGCACTCATGGCCTGGCCTCTTCTCCTCGGCGACGGCGCAAAGCTACGGTGATTTCCGAGGCGCTTCGGCGATACTCACTGACATCTGGGGATACTCAGGACTGATCCTCGGCTTGTCCTTGATAGGCTCCGTCGCTGCGCTCAGGTCTGACCGCAGGCGCCACGCCGTGCTGCTGGGCGTGCTGTGTCTAGCCGCCCTCTTGTTGCTCTTCGCCCAGTTTCCTGATCAAGCCGCTGGATCAGTTGACGAGCATCTTGCCTACGGGATCTGGTTCGCCGCCATCGCGGCGGGCTATGGCTGCACCGAGCTGGTCAGGTGGCTTCCCGGCGCCAGCAAGAAGCTGGCGGTGGCGTGCTGCGTGGCGGCGCTGGCTTACCCAGCCGCCAACAGCTGGCAGTCAGCCTGGGAGCGGTATCACGCGTGGCCTGATGCAGCTGCTTTCATCAGCGCTTTCAGGCCCGTCGCCGCGCAGACTCAAGGGCTTCTTTACGTGCCAGCCCATGAAGCCAATATCGCTGAGTATTACACCCCGCAGGGATATGACTGGACGCGCTGGAGCACTGGCCTCTCACTCGATCCTAGCGTTCCATCGGGCGAAAGCTGGCAGAGCTATTATGCCACCCAGCTGCAGACCGATAAATTCGGCCTTATAACGCTGTTCTATTCAACAACGTTCTCCTCGGCCGCGCTACCGGGAAATATACTGCTGTCCCAGAAAAGCGGCAATAAGCCTCCGGATCTGCTGAGCCTTGTCGGGGATAACTCGGGGGAGCCCGGCCTGCCCGCGCTGACGCGGGCTCTTGACGCGTCCCGTCAATACTATCGCGTCACTTGGGGCCCGTACAACACCACTAATATCTCAGGTACCCACAACTATGGCATTTACGTGATCTGGCGAAGGGCGCAGTTATGAGCACGGTGGCGCCCGTCACAATCCCCGCACGCCATCAAGCGAGCCGCAAGCCGTCGCTGCCGCCGCGGCCCAGGCCACGTCCTTTGCGCTTCCTGCTGCATCCGCTGACCGCCATCTGCGCGGTGCAGGCTACCCTTTCGCTGAGCCTGGTCTGGAGCAATACGGCTTACATTGATGAGGCGGACTACCTGTGGGTCGGGCGACTCGAGCTTGCGCACTGGCTGCACGGCACGCCCTGGCCGTCGGCGTATGCGCATCGGATCTTTTCCGGCTCGCCGGCTATCTACCCCCCGGCCGGCGCTGTGGCCGACAGCATAGGTGGCCTGGCCGGGGCGAGGATGCTGTCGCTGGCGTTCATGCTCGCCTCGACAGTTTTGCTGTACCTAACCGCGTCGCGGCTGACCGGGCACCGAGCCGCGGTCGCCGCGGCCGCGCTATGGGCGCTGAGCGAGCCGGCCATCCGGCTGGCCTTCGCGACCTTCGATCCGCTGTCCGTGCTGGCGACCGCGCTTTCGGCCTGGCTCCTCGTGCAGGCCGGGGCCCGGCGCTGGTGGGCGGCGTTCGTGGCCGCGGCGGCCGTCGCCCTGGCGCTGGCCAACGCGACGGCGTACTCAGGAATCGTCATCGACCCCATCGTCATCGCATTCGCGTTCCTGGCCTGGCTGCCCCGCCTGCGGGCGCTGTGTGCGTTGCTTCACACGGCCCTGCTCGTGGCTGTCCTCGGGGTTGCCTTCGGCCTGCTCATGACCGCCTCACGGTCCTGGGCTGGCCTGTCGTTCACCGTGATCGCCCGGAACATCGCTGATTATCAGAGCCCGGTAGCAATAATGAATGATATCTGGGGGTACTCAGGGCTGATCATGGTGTTGGCAATCATAGGCGGGATCACTGCAATCCATAGCGAGACGCGGTCGCGTGCCGGCGTGCTCGCATGGGCGGGACTCGCGATCTTTATAGTGCCCCTGGCGCAACTGCATGAGCAAACCGCCTGGTCGCTCGACAAACACCTCGCCTACGGAGTCTGGTTCGCTGTCATCGCCGCCGGTTATGGCTGTGACAAACTGATCGGGCAGCTGCCCGGGGCCAGCAGGCCGCTAACCGCATGTTGCTGCGCGATAGCACTAGCCTATATAGCAGCGAGTGGCTGGCAGTCCGCTTGGCAGCGCTATCACGCATGGCCTAATGCCGTCGCATTTATCTCCGCTTTCAAGTCGCCCGTCGCTCAGGCTCGAGGCCTCATTTACGTGCCTGGACATGAAGCCAATATTGCCCAATATTACACACCGCAGGGCCGTGCCTTGGACCGGTGGAGTACAGCATTGTCTCTAGACCTTACCGGGGTGGTGCAAGGCAGCTGGGAATTCTACTACAGCAGTCAGCTTGACAGCGGCAAGTACGGGGTGATAGCGCTATTCTACTCAACCACGTTTTCCTCTGCCCCGGAGCTGCCCGGAGGAATTCTCCTGTCGCCATCGAGCCGCGGTATGAATGAGCGGCTGCTCGGCCTGGTCGGAGCCAACTCGGGCGAGCCGGGCCTGCCCGCGCTGACGCAGGCTCTGGAAAGTAACCCAGCGTACCGGCTCGCTGCCGTCGGACCGTACGACAGCGACCATAACCATGGCATCTACGCCATCTGGGAGAAGAGGACGCAGCCGTGACGGCCGTGATGCGGTCCGCAGCGCTGGGCGGGAACGCCGGAGGGCCGGCCGCCGCGCCCGGGCGGCACGCGGCAGGCCGGTGGCGGCATCGGCGGCCCGCTTACCTTACGGTGCTGGCGTTCATCGCGGTGCTGGCCACCGGGGCCGCGTTGCGGCTCTGGCACCTGAGTTCCTCACCGGCTTGGCAATGGGATGAGGCCGTGTACTACCGGGTGGCGGCGAACGTCCAGCACGGTGTGCTGGCTGAGCATCCGCTTTACCTGATCGGGGGTGGTCAGTCGCCGGAGCCGTTCCTCTACCAGCCGCCGTTCTACTTCTTGCTGCTCTCGCGATGGTTCAGCCTGATCGGCGTCAGCATCTACCATGCCCGGCTGCTTGGCGTCATCATGACGGCGGCGATGCAGACCGTGCTGTTCCGGCTGCTCTGGAAGATTCACGGCCCCGCTGCGGCACTGTTCGCCATCGTTCCGGTGATCTTCGATGGCTGGTTGATGTACATCGAGCGGGTTTCCTATATCGAGAACACGCTGATGTTGATCATCGCGGTCGGTTTCCTGCTGTACCAGCGCGCCCTGGAGCGGCCATCGTGGCAGCGCTTCGCGATCGCGGGCGCGGCCATCGGATTTGCCGGGAGCTTCAAACAGACGGGCGTCTATGTCCTGGTGGCTGTCCTGCTCTGCTGGCTTGTCGTACGCCGCGCTCACCGGGGACACCTACTGCTGGTCGGCGTTGCGCTGGTCATCGTGGTCGCTTATGTGGCGGTGATGGTTCGGGTCTTCGATGTGCCCGGGCACGACTATTACATCGGTCAGTCGACCACTCAGATACGGCGGGTACTGGGGATCCAGCACAGCGGTGGCACGCTCACCTCGCCCAAAGGCGCATTGCACCTGCTCGCAGCTCAGTACAAGTTCTTCGTTCCCAGCGTGCTGCTGGCCCTGGCCGCGTTCGTTACCGTCGTGCGCCGGCTCCTGCAGTGTTACCGCGCACGCAACTGGGAACCGGTCCAGTCCAACGCGCTGCTGTTCAGCTGGCTGGTGACCGGCATCGTGGTCTTCGGTTTCAGCTCGCTCAAGTTCCCCCAGTATTTCGCGCTGATCCTCATTCCCGCGTACTGCTTCCTGTGGACCGAGGTGACCCGCTGGAACTGGCGCCAAGCGTGGAAGGGCATGGCGATAGCCGCAGCCGTGCTGGCCGGGCTCGGCTCGTTCGTGCTGACCGTCCCCGCTTTCAGCGCTAACACGCTGGGGCAGGTGCAGCAGTACGCGGCAGCCCGGATCCCAGCCAACAGCGTCGTGGTCACCGAGCAGAGCATCGGTGACCTGATCCAACAGCCGTGGTGCACGGTCGAGGCCGCAACAAACTGTGTCAACGCGGCTACGTACGCGATCACCTGGCGCACCTACCTGCAGTCAAGTTTCAACGAGGGCGACCCCTCCTTCCATCGGCTGATGACCGGTGCCGTTCCGCTCAAGTCCTTCGGTGGCGCCGTCGGCACCGCGACCATCTGGAAGCTGAGGCTAGGGCAATGAGGCGCCTGCCCGGGCTGCTCGCCAGCGTGCGTCCAGCCAGCGTGCGTCCGGCCAGAGGGCTGGCCGTCCTGCTGGCTGCCATGGTGGCTGTCGCTGGATGCGGGCACCCGTTGCTCCCCAGATCCCCAGCCAGCGCGCCGACGACCCGGGCGGCACTTGGCCTTAGTGATCTGCCGATCCTCGGACGAGGCAGCCCCACCCCGGTCCTGGGTGTCAACCTGTATGCGCTCGGCAATTACCCAGCCGCCGTGGTGCGGGCTGACGGGGAGCGAACGCTCGACTACATCAAGCACGTGCTGAAGGCAGACGCTGTCGCCATCGTCTGGAATTTCTACGCACCGAACAGCTACTCAGACCGCGTCGGGACAACTTCGGCTTCGCTGTCAGCCCGCAATGTAGGCATTCTGACCAGGATCGCGCAGCGCGATCATCTGCTGGTTGAATACCGTCCGCTGATTCTGGTATCCGGCGCACAGAACCCCTGGGAAGGCCTGATCAACCCCTATCCGCCAGCTGGCTGGTTCGGCAATTACTACCAAGCGGAGCTACCCTATCTCCAGATGGCGCAACGGCTCCGGGTCCGCGAATTCGTCGCGGCGACCGAGCTGCAGGACTTGAATAGCAGCCCGCTCTGGCCATCATTCTTCGCCAAGATTTCCAAGGTCTACAGCGGCCTGATCTCATATACCGCTTGGGACGGAAATTATTTCGGCAGCACTCCCGATAAGCCACTTCTGGCCGTCAAGCCACAGCTGCTTCCTGTGAAGTACCTTGGCATGGACATGTACTGGCACATGTCGCTACCAGGCAACGCCAAGAAATCGGACGTGCTGGCGGCATGGCAGGAGATCTTCAGCAAGGTGCCCGCATCTGTGCTCCGGCGCACCGCTATTGACGAGACCGGAATTGAAGCGCAGCCAGGCGCATACTCTGACCCGGGCGACCTCAGCGCGCGTGGCCGCCTCAGCGAAGCCGTTCAAGTGAACTGGTTCGCCGCCGCCTGCGCCACGGTGCATCGTTATCACATGCGTGGCGTGTTCTTCTGGAAGGTTGACCTGACAGACATTCCTGCACGTCCAGCAAAGTCCTTGTCGACATTCGAGGGAAGAAAAGGAGCTGCAGCCATCAATGAATGTGCGCGGATTCTTCACTGACCTCGCCGCCCTGGACCTCGAGCACTGGGTTGCGTGCCAGTCATGCTGAACACGTCTGCCGTGACTGCCGTGGATGCCCTGGCCGGTACTGATGAGAGCGGTTCGCCGGCTATGCGGCCGGCGAAGGGGGCAGCGGATAGCCTTGGCCTTCCTGCAGCTATCAGTTATCTGCCGCAGCCGCCGACGCGCGCCGAAAAATACGGATACTTCCGCAACCGTAGGTCCCTCGTGTTCGCCTGGCTGCTCGTTGCGGCGGCCGGAATCCTTTACGGCTACGTGCGAGTCGCTACAAAGTCCTGGCTGACATCGCCATCGCTCCTGCTGCTGGCGGTCATGGTGCCTCCGGTAATTGTTAATTCATGGCTCCGCATCGGCAAGCGCAGGCTAACGCTGGCCGGACATCATGCAGTTACGCGCGCCTACCAGCACGGCAGCGAGTCGGTGGACGTATTCCTGCCCAGCTGCGGCGAACCGCTCGACTTGCTTGACAATACCTTCCGCTGCGTCGCTGAAATGCGCTGGCACGGTGGTAAGACGGTCTACGTGCTTGATGACTCGGCGCGCGGGGAAGTGCGCGCCCTGGCCTCGCGGTACGGCTATCGCTACGTGGCGCGCGCTAACCGGGGCGAACTGAGAAAGGCCGGCAACCTTATTCACGCGTTCGACCTCAGCAGCGGCGAGTTCATTGTCGTGCTTGATGCCGATTTCGCCGTGCGCCCTGACTTCCTCTACGAGACGATGCCCTACACCGCCGATCCAAAGATCGGTGTGGTCCAGACGGCACAGTTTTTTGACATCCACGATCGATCGTTCTCTTACATCCAGCGTTACTCAGGGACGCTGCAGGAGATCTTCTTCCGGTTCATCCAGCCAGCGCGAGACCGCTACAAGGCAGCCATCTGCGCCGGGACGAACCTCGTGTACAGGCGCAGTGCAGTCGAAGAGGCAGGTGGTTTCGCGAGGGTGCCGATCGGCGAGGATGTCCACTCTGGCGTGAAGCTCTGGTGGGCTGGCTATGAAACCAGATACGTGCCGCTATGCCTGGCCAAGGGAGTCGCGCCCGCTGACTTCGCATCACTGGCTAACCAGCAGACTCGCTGGTGCCGCTCGTCGATGCTGCTGATGATCGACAAGCATTTCCGCGAGGCTCCGTTTAGCTGGAAGCAGCGCATCGCGTTCTGGGCTGCCTTTCTCTATTACATGTCGTCAGCCGCCCTGCTGTTCACCGGACCATTCCCGACCTTGGCTATGATGTGGCTCTTCCCGCGTCAGGTGTATCCGCACAACTACCTGGTAATCCTGCCTTCCCTGGCGGCCACGTTGTTCGCATTCCCGATGCTGAGCAGCGGTTGGCGGCCGACTATCTACCGGGTCTGCATTATAAATTCGTGCTGTCACCTGTATGCGATGTGGTACGCCATCCGCGGCCGCGTGGCCGATTGGGTGCCGACCGGTGCATCTCGTGGCAAGGATCTGGTTCCCACGACGGTGGGGAGGATCCTGCGCGCTTGGATAGTGGCAGACCAGATTTTGCTATGGACGTCGCTGGCATTGCGGTCGCGCCAGTTCGGCTGGCAGCCCTATTGGGCTACCCTGGCGCTCGCCATATACCAGCTATATCTGCTTGCGCCGCTGATGGCATGCATGCGAGAACGCAAGCCGATGGGCGCTGCGGCGACGGAGCGCGGTCCGGCGGTCGCGGCATCCGCAGCCGGGCCCGCGCTACCGGGTGACAACGCATGAGCGCGCCTGCCACCTGCGCCCGCCTGGGTTTCTGCCCGGCCGCCCTGTCAACGCGCCGGATTGCGGGGGCGGCCGGTGACGCATCACGAAGGAGCGACAGATGAAGCATGACCGAAGAAGGCGCCAGGCAAAACCGTTGCGGATCGTGATGGCGGCCGCCGCGCTTATTATCTTGGCTGCGATCATCGTGGCCGTCGGCCGCCGCCATTCAGGACCGCCGGACTCGGCGCCGCCGCCTGGCACTCTTCCGCATACTCCAGCGACCTACCTGGGCGTGTACGCAGAGCAGGTCCCTACCTCCTATACCGGGGTGGCGGCGTTCGCCAGTAAGACAGGTGTCGCACCGGATGTGGTCATGTACTACAGCGGCTGGTTCGAGCCGTTTCGCACCAGCTTTGCCCAGACGGTAGTGCAGCACGGCGCGGTTCCGCTCGTTCAGATCGAGCCGCGTCATGTCAACCTCGCCGCGATCGCGGCCGGCCGGTATGACGCTTACCTGAGTTCATACGCGTCGGCTGTCCGCCTCTTTGGTCACCCGGTCATCCTGAGCTTCGGCCATGAGATGAATGGCAGCTGGTATTCGTGGGGGAACCAGCACTCTTCTCCGGCAGCCTTCGTGGCCGCCTGGCGGCATATCGTCACGCTCTTCCGTGACCTGGGAGCAAAGAACGTGACCTGGCTGTGGACGGTCAACATCATCGACCTACGGCACAGCCGGATCCCCTCGCCGGCTCCGTGGTGGCCAGGCAACTCGTACGTGAACTGGGTAGGGATTGACGGCTACTTCTATAAGTCGAACTATGCGTTCGCGCCCTTGTTCGGGCCCACAATCACCAAGGTACGCGGGCTGACCCACGACCCGATCCTCATCTCTGAGACCGGAGCCGCCTCGACCGCTGGCCAGCCGGGAAAGATCGCCAACTTGTACGCCGGTATCCGGGACTACGGGCTGCTCGGATTCATCTGGTACGACGCCGTCGACACAAATGTCGCGAATTACCGTATCGACAATAACCCCGCGGCTCTGGCTGCTTTCCAGCGGGGCGCCAAGACGTATAAGTGGCCGGGGACATGAACGACCGGCTGCGGCTCACTGTCCTGGGCACCGGGTACCTGGGCATCACCCACGCCGCGTGCATGGCTAGCCTTGGGTTCGACGTCCTCGGCGTCGATACCGACCCCCGGAAGGTAGCCGAACTCAACGCCGGGCGGCTGCCCATTCACGAGCCTGGTCTCGAAGAGCTCGTGCGCGCGGGCCTCGGCGGTGGACAGCTCGCGTTCACCACCTCTTACCGACAAGCCGCAGCGTTCGGTGACGTTCATTTCATCTGCGCCGGCACTCCGCCACAGCCGGCCAGCAACCACGCTGATCTGTCACAGGTACAGGCCTGCCTAGCTAGCCTTGCGCCGCTGCTGGACCGGCCCTGCCTGATCGCAGGTAAGTCCACCGTCCCGGTGGGCACCGCCCGCCGGCTGGCTGCGGAACTCGCGGCCACCTGCGGCGATGCTGAGCTGGCGTGGAATCCGGAATTCCTGCGCGAGGGCACGGCCATCGCGGATACCCTCGCGCCGGACCGGATCGTGGCCGGGGTTACCTCGCGCCGCGCCGAGGCAACGCTCCGGCAGGTTTACGCGCGGCCGCTCGCCGCCGGGACACCGTTCTTTGCCACTGGCCTCGAGACCGCCGAGCTGGCCAAGGTGGCGGCGAACTCATTCCTGGCCACGAAAATATCGTTCATCAATGCGATGGCGGAGGTGTGCGAGGCCAATGGGGGTGACGTAGGTGCCCTGGCGCGGATCCTCGGTGCGGACGCGCGCATCGGCTCCGCCTTCCTGCGCCCCGGGCTTGGTTTCGGCGGGGGCTGCTTGCCCAAAGACATTCGGGCCTTCATGGCCTGGGCCGAAGATATGAAGTGCGGGGAAGCGCTCGGCTTCCTCCGGGAGGTCGATGCCATCAACTTGCGGCGGCGAGCCAGGACCGCGGACCTCGCCAGCGAGCTAATCGGGCAGGACCTGGCCGGCGTGCCGGTGTGCGTGCTTGGCGCTGCTTTCAAGCCCGGATCTGATGACGTCCGAGACTCCCCAGCCCTGGATGTGGCGCAAATCCTGCACGGGATGGGCGCTCAGGTCACCGTGTACGACCCGGTCGCGCTGGCCAGGGCGCGGCGATCATGCCCGGAACTCCGCTACGCCGCGACCATGGCCGAGGCGGCCCAGGATGCGCAGCTCGTGCTGCTGCTCACGGAATGGAGCGAATTCGTCGGGCTCAAGCCCGACAGCCTGAGCACTGTGGTGGCACGGCGGAACATCATCGACGCACGCAACGTCCTGGACCCGGCCTCGTGGCGTTCTGCAGGATGGAACTACCGCGCGCTAGGGGTGGCTGCCGACCCAGTCGGCATATCCCGCGGCGAGGCAAGGCACCAAGGATAGACATATGAAGTCTCGCCTGGTGCTAGTGGTGGTCGTCGCGTTCGCGGCTGTGGCCGTGGTCTTCGCGATCACCCGGCTCGTTTCTGCTTCCCGTACTGAGCCGCCAGGCGCGCAGGCATCCCTGCCACCCAGGACCGCCGCCTACCTCGGCGTGTACACGGCCGGGGCACCAGCAGGATATGACTCGTTCACCAGATTCGCGCAGGCAGCAGGCGTGCGGCCGAACATCGCCGGGTACTTCAGCGGCTGGGCCGAGACCTTCAAGACCTCGTTCGCTCGCCAGGCCCTCAGCCACGGCGCGGTCACCATCGTGCAGATCGATCCGACCTTCGCTTCCGTCGCGGCCATCGCGGCCGGAGAGTATGACGACTACCTGCGGGCTTATGCCAAAAGCGTACGGATTTTCGGCCATCCGGTGATCATCGGCTTCGGGCACGAGATGAACGCCAACTGGTACTCATGGGGGTACAAGCATGTGTCCCCTCAAACGTTCGTCGCTGCCTGGCGGCATGTCGTCACGGTGTTCCGGGACCAGGGCGCTGACAACGTCACCTGGCTGTGGACGATCAACCAGGACCTGTCCAGCACCGGGCCGGTCGCATCCTGGTGGCCTGGTGGCTCGTATGTCACCTGGGTCGGCATCGACGGTTACTACTACCGTCCCTCCGATACGTTCGCGCACGTCTTCGGTCGCACCATTGATCAGGTACGGACCTTCACCAGTAAGCCGGTGCTGCTCTCCGAGACCGCCGTCGGCCCCAGAGCCGGCCAGTCCGTCAAGATCAGCGACTTGTTCACGGGGTTGCGCAGATACCAGGCGCTCGGGCTGGTGTGGTTCGACATCGGCCAGCACAACGGGATCTATCACCAGGACTGGCGCATCGAGAACAGTAGGGCTGCCGAGGCTGCGTTCCGGCTCGGCGCGAGCACGCTGACCCTGGCTCATCCTTGACAACTTCCGGCGCATGGCTGCAGCCGCGCACCATCAGACGGTCCTCGGCCTGGGGAAATTCGGCAAAACGCCTCTCCTCGGGACGTCTGAACAGTACCTTTTCGTATGCGGTATTCCCGTCCGGGGGGTATCTGCGCTTGATGTGACGCTGCCAGTACTTTGTGTGGGCTGCGAGGGGGGTTCCGAGCTGCCCTGGCATGCCTCTGATCGCAGACAGGTGCGACGTATGGACTACGGCATGAGCGCGGGCTGGGAAGTCATTCCGCCATTGCCGCCAGAGGCGGCTTCAGCTGACGACCGGGACCGGCCTGCGACGATCGGTGCCGAAGGCCGGACAACGGCGCAGGCGGAGGCTTCGGGTCAGGACGAGGGCCCGGCCGGGATTGGAATCGGTAACCGGGCCGACGGCCCGGTGGCGGGTTCTGCGGTCGCCGACGGGCCGGCTCCGGCGGTGCCGGGGGCGGGGGAGCGCGGCTGGGGTGTGCGCGACAGCCGGTTGTGGGCGTGGGCTGGGTGGCCGCTGGTGGCGGTGCTGGCGGTGCAGGCGGTTTTGTCGTTGCGGTTGCTGGGGGCGGATACGGCGTTTCAGGATGAGGCGGCGTATTTGTGGGCGGGTCATCTGGAGTGGGCGCATTGGCTGCATGGTGCTGCGGTGCCGCCGTTTCAGGCGTACTTCTCGGGGGCTCCGGTGATTTATCCGCCGTTGGGGGCGGTGGCGGACAGTGTGGGGGGGCTGGCGGGGGCGCGGGTGCTGTCGCTGGTGTTCATGCTGGGGGCGACGGCGCTGGTGTGGGGGACGGCGGGGCGGTTGTTCGGGCGGCGGGCGGCGTTTTTCTCGGCGGCGTTGTTTGCGGTGCTGGGGCCGACGTTGCATCTGGGGTCGTTTGCTACCTATGACGCGTTGTCGGTGCTGCTGGTGGCGGTGGCGGCGTGGTGTGTGGTGCGGGCTGGTGCGCGGGTGGATGCGACGGGCTGGATGGTGGCGGCCGGGGTGGCGCTGGCGGTGGCCAATGCCGCGGCGTATTCGTCGGCCCTGTTTGACCCCGTCGTGATCGCGGTTGCGGTACTGACGGCGTTTCCAAAGCCGGGCCGCCGGGCTGCCATCATGCGTGGCGCAACCTTGCTGACGGTCCTGGCTGCGCTGCTGCTGGCCGGGACGCTGATCGGCGGAAGCTCGTATATCAGCGGGATCAAGCAGACGACGCTGACACGGGTGGCAGGCAGCGATTCGGTGATGACTGTGCTGGCTCATTCCTGGGCGTGGACAGGCCTGGTATTCGTGGCCGCGCTGTGTGGCGTGGCGGTTAGCTGGGCACGGCGGCAGCCGGCCACCCAGACTTGGCTGCTGGCGGTGCTGGCTCTTGCCGCGTTGCTGGTGCCGGCTGAGCAGGCGGGCCTGCAAACCCTGGCGTCACTGAACAAGCACGGGGACATGGGCGCCTGGTTCGCTGTTATCGCCGCCGGATATGCGGCTGACCAGCTGATCGCGGCCGCACCTGCCGGGCGGATGCGGACCCTGACCTGCGGGGCATGCGTGGTCGCCCTGGCCCTGCCCGCCGCCCTCGGGATCACCCAGTCGTGGACGTTCGCGACCAGCTGGCCTAATTCGGCCAGCTTTACCGCGATCTTGCGTCCGCTGGTCGATCAGGGCAGCGGGCACCTGCTGGTCGAGGACCCCTCTATGGCTGAGTACTACCTGCCCGCCGGCAGCCAGTGGCAGCGGTGGTCGAGCACCCGCAACATCATCCTGCCTTCGGGGGCGAGTACCGGCCACCCGGGTAAGGCGGCAGGCGTCGTCGGTGCCGGTAACCCGGCCGCGTTCGCCCGGTATATCGCCGCGGGCTACTTCTCCCTGGTCGCACTGAACTACGACGACACCACGGCCCTGGACCATGCCATCACCGTCGACCTGCGCCACAACCCGCATTACCACATCGTCCAGGTCGTCCCCTACGGCATCGAGGTCCCTCCCGTCGGACAGGGCACCTATGTGATCTGGCGATACAAGCAGTGAGCACCACCGGCCACGCGGCGCTGGAGCCGCTCGCCAGTACCGTCACCTCAGCCACCCGGCCACAGCAGCCGGGTCCAGTGTTTCCGTTGCCCCCAGATGACGACGAGAAATATGCCTACGTCTTCCGGAACTTGGCCTATCTCGCGTCGATTCTGGTCATTGGTGCGGGCTGTCTGATCATCAGCCAGGTCAGGTTCGAGATGCACGACCCGGTGCTGTGGCCGTTCATGATCTTCACCGCCACTTACGTCATCTACCAGGCCATCAGCCTGCCGGTGAACTTCACCGGGCGGGGCTTCGACCTGGCCGCTCACCAGGCCCGAATCGGCGCGTGGCGGCCAGAGCGCTACCCCAGCGTGGATATCTATTTGCCGATCTGCGGCGAGCCCATCGAGGTGCTCCGCAACACCTGGGCTGCGGTGTCCGGTCTCGTGGCCGAGTACCAGGGCACGGCGCGGGCCTTCGTCCTGGACGACGGGCCCTGCGATGAGGCCCGCTCGATATGCGGGTCATTCGGCTTCCGCTACATCCGCCGGCCCGATCTGCGCGTCTACAAGAAGAGCGGCAATCTGCGGCACGCGTTCGCGCGCACCGACGGCGAATACGTGGTCATCTTCGATGCCGACTTCGCCCCACGCCGCGACTTCCTCGCCGAGACACTTCCGTACCTGGACGACCCGGGCATCGCCATTGTCCAGACGCCCCAGTTCTTCCGGGCCGGCGCGGCCCAGACCTGGATCGAGAACGCCGCAGGCTCGATCCAAGAGGTCTTTTACCGGTCGATTCAGGTGGCCCGCGACCGGTTCGGCGCCGCCATCTGCGTCGGGACCTCGGCGGTCTACCGGCGCGCTGCCCTCGAACCGCACGGCGGGCCGACGCTCATCCCCTACGCCGAGGACGTGCACACCGGTCTGGACGTGCGCAGAGACGGCTGGACCATGGTCTACGTCCCGATCGTGCTCTCCACCGGCATCTGCCCGGACAACCTCGACGCCTTCGTGCGCCAGCAGTACCGGTGGTGCACGGGTAACGCGGGCGTGGTGTTCTCCCGCCGGCTCTGGTCGGTGCCGATGGCCATTCCGGCCCGCCTCACCTACATCTCCGGCTTCTTCTACTACGCCTACACCGGCCTGCTCACGTTCTTCGGTCCGATGATCCCCATCGTGATGCTGGCCTTCCTGCCGGGCCAGGTCCGGCTGCGGAACTTCGTCATCCTGCTGCCGGCCATGCTCACCGGCTTCGTGCTCTACCCGCTGTGGCATCGCTCCAGCTACGGGCCGTCGGTCTGGTCCCTGGGCATCGCGCGCGGCTGGGCGCACGCCTTCGCTGTCTGGGACGGCGCCCGGGGCAAGACCATGGGCTGGCATCCGTCCCGCACGCCCGGCAGTTCACTGCGGCGGTTCCGGATCGGCGTCACCTGGTGGAGCGGCGGC
The DNA here is from genome assembly GCA_963775745.1 of uncultured Actinomycetota bacterium. Lineage (GTDB taxonomy): Bacteria > Actinomycetota > Actinomycetes > Streptosporangiales > Streptosporangiaceae > DATBGO01. The sequence goes on along the minus strand of CAVZKE010000022.1, from coordinate 32,725 downwards.
ATGGCGTCGCTCTGGCTGGTGCTGGCGATCTGGCGGACGGTGACGATCGGCTACCTGCAGTTCGCCGTCTTGTTGTTCTTCGCCTTGCTCAACCTGGCCATGGTGAGCCGCGTCATCCTCCCCGGAGACAAGACAGCATGAGATCCCGCCTAGTGCTGCTAGTGGCTCTCGCCATCGCGATGGCCTCCGTCGTCTTCGCCATCACCCGGCTCGCTGCCTCGTCCCCGTCGCCCCCGCCGGTTGTGCACGCCTCCCTGCCGCCCAGCAAGGCCTCCTACCTAGGCGTCTATGAGGCCGGGGCGCCGCCTGATACTGCTCCGATCGCGGCCTTCGGGCAGGCGGCAGGCAAGCAGCCGAACATCGCCGGGTATTACAGCGGCTGGGCGGAGCCCTTCGCCACGGCCTTCGCGAAGCAGCTTCGCGCCATGGGCATCAGTCCATTCGTGCAGATCGACCCCAGGTTCGCCTCGGTACCCGCGATCGCGGCCGGTGCATACGACCCATACTTGCGGTCGTATGCCGACAGCGTCAAAGACTTCGGTGACGCGGTCGTGATCGGCTTCGGGCACGAGATGAACGCATCCTGGTACCCGTGGGGGTACAAGCACCTGCCGCCGAAGATATTCATCGCGGCGTGGCGGCACATCGTAACGGTGTTCCGTCGTGAAGGCGCTGACAACGTCACCTGGCTGTGGACGATCAACCAGGACCGGTCGGGCACCGGGCCGGTCGCCGACTGGTGGCCCGGCAACTCGTATGTGAACTGGGTCGGGATCGACGGCTACTACTTCCTTCCCTCCGACACGTTCGCCAGCGTCTTCGGCCGCACCATTCGTCAGGTGCGGGCCTTCACCAGCAAGCCGGTACTGCTCTCGGAGACCGCGGTCGGCCCGGCGGCCGACCAGCTCCTCAAGATCACCAACTTGTTCCAGGGGATGCAGCAGTACGGGACGCTCGGGCTGGTGTGGTTCGACAAGACCCAGGACCACGGGATCTTCCACCAGAACTGGCGCATCGAGGGCAGCACTCCGGCCGAAGCGGCGTTCCGGGTCGGCGTGGCCGACCTGACGCTGGCGCATCCCTGAGCACATTCTGTTGCCGGGCGCATCCGAAGCGGCCGCTCCCGCGGCACGCTGCAGCCTGCCAACTGCTCTGCTAGCGATCTTGAGATGCCCGTTATGGCAGCGTAATAAGGCAAGGCAGCCTTAAGTCCTGCCATCGCAGACCAAAGGACCCTTCAGCCACTGACGCCACCCTCCTACCGTTTGGCCTGCAGGGGCAGGTTGGCTCCGGCAGGGGGTCCTGGCCCATCGCCATCTCCCCAGTCTGCGCTGCACAGCTTGCGACCGGCACCGATCGGAAGCAAGGAGGATGTCGGATGAAACGACCAGCATTTGCGGTCGTCGCCGCGACTGTCGCGGCGCTCGCCATCGCGGCGTGCGGCTCGAGCAAGCCGGCCGCCCAGACGGCCACCTCTAGCAAGCCAATTACCGCCGCCTGGATCTACGTCGGGTCGCCCAGCGACGCAGGCTGGACGCACCAGCACGAACTCGGCCGGCTGGCGGTCCAGCAGTACTTCGGCAGCAAGGTCAAGACGATCTACAAGCAGAACGTCCCCGAGGGACCGCAGACCGCCCAGGTCATCAACGAGCTGATCAACAGTGGCGCGAAGATCATCTTTGCGACCTCGTTCGGTTACCAGCCCGCCATGCTGGCGGCGGCCAAGACGCACCCCAGCGTCTACTTCGCCCAGGCCACCGGCACCGATATGGCCACCAACCTGTCCGAGTACGGCGCCGCGGGCGAGGACGCCGACTACCTGGCCGGCATGGCCGCGGGCTATGCCACCAAGACCGGGAAGATCGGCTTCGTCGCGCCCTACCCGATCCCCGAGGTGATCAGGGAGATCGACTCCTACACGATGGGGGCCAGGTACGTGCACCCAGGGGCCACCGTCCAGGTGGTCTGGACCAACTCCTGGTTCGACCCGGCCAAGGAGCGGTCGGCGGCGCAGAGCCTGGTGGCCTCCGGCGTGGATGTCCTCGGTGACGGCGTGGACGACCCGACGGTCGGTGAGGTCGCTCAGACCAACGGGCTCAAGTGGACCGGTTACGACTCCAACCAGAACTCGTTCGCCCCGAAGGCCTTCCAGACCGCGACCGTCTACAACTGGAACCAGTACTACATCAACTCCGTCAAGGCGGCGATGAACGGTACCTGGAAGAGCAGCTTCACCTACGGGAACATCGCCGACAACATGATCGACATCGCGCCGTTCGGCAGCGACGGTCTCGGCGCAGGCCCAGGCCGCGATCACCAAGCGCGAGGCTGAGATCAAGGCAGGCACCTTCAACCCGTTCACCGGGCCGCTGACCAAGCAGAACGGCACGGTCGGGCTGCCGGCCGGTCAGACCCTGCCGGTCTACAACCTTTCGAACCCATCGGCCCTGTCCAGGTACACCCTGAACTGGTTCGTTCAGGGCGTCGTGGGCAGCGCGCAAGGCTAGTCGGCCATGACGGACCAGCCGACCACGGGCGATCCAACCACGACGACCGGTCGGTCGGCGGCCCTCGATGAGGGATCGCCCGGCGGCGCGGCCAGCGCGGCCAGCGCCCCGGCGCTGGCCACCCGGGGCGTCACCAAGCGATTCCCCGGCGTGCTGGCCAACGACCATGTGTCGTTCGAGGTGCAGCCGGGCGAGATCCATGCGCTGCTCGGCGAGAACGGCGCGGGCAAGACCACGCTGTGTAACGTGCTGACCGGCTTGTACCGCCCGGACGACGGCTACGTCGAGGTGAACGGCGAGGCCATGCAGTTCCACTCGCCGCGTGACTCGCACGAGGCCGGGATCTTCATGGTTCACCAGCACTTCGCGCTCGTCCAGTCGCTGTCGGTGGCCGAGAACGTGATCCTCGGCTGGTCGCGGCGGCGCGGGATGTGGTTCTCGCCGCGGCGGGTCGAGCGCGAGATCGGCGAGATCGCCAGCCAGTTCCACATGCCCATCGATCCCGCCGCGAAGATCTGGCAGCTGTCCATGGGCGAACAACAGCGCGTCGAGATCCTCAAGGCGCTGTATCGCGGCGCCCGGACCCTCATCCTGGACGAGCCGACCACCGTGCTCACCCCCCAGGAGGTGCGGCAGCTCTTCGAGACGCTCAAGTCCATGGCCGCCGACGGCACCAGCGTGGTCTTCATCTCGCACAAGCTGCCCGAGGTGCTCGCGGCCGCCGACCGGGTCACGGTGCTGCGCGGCGGCCAGGCGATGGGGACGGTGCGGACGGCCGACAGCGACGCCAAATCATTGGCGCATCTGATGGTCGGCCGCGATGTCCTGCTGACCCGCAAGGAAAGCAAGGCGAGGATTAACGGGGGCGAGGACGTGCTCGCGCTCTCGGACGTAAGCGCCACCGGGGACCTGGGCACCCCGGCGCTGACCGGCGTCTCGCTGCAGGTGCGAGCCGGGGAGATCCTGGGCGTCGCCGGAGTCGCCGGGAACGGCCAGCGGGAGCTCGCGGAGGTGATCTCGGGGGAGCGCCCGTGCACCGCGGGGACCATCACGATCGCGGGCCGGCCCCAGCACGGGACGCCCTGGGAGGCGATCGACGCGGGGCTCGGTTACGTCCCCGAGGAACGGATGGGCGTGGGCGTGGCCCCCGGCCTGTCGATCGCCGACAACCTCATCCTGAAGTCATACCGCGAGAATGGTCACGGGCCGATCCTGCACACCCGGCGCGCCCAGCAGAACGCGACGGAGCTCATCGGCCGGTTCGGCATCGTGGCTCGCGGGCCGAAGACGCTCGCCCGTGAGCTGTCCGGCGGCAATGTCCAGCGGCTGCTGCTCGCTCGCGAGCTGTCCGGGCACGCCAAGGTGCTCGTCGCGGCCTCCCCGACCCGGGGCCTGGACGTCGGCGCGACGCAGAGCGTCCGCCAGCTCCTGACCGGATCGGCCGAGCATGGCGTGGGCGTGCTGCTGATCAGCGAGGACCTCGATGAGGTCTTTGACCTCGCGGACCGGATCGCGGTGATGTACCGGGGACAGGTGGTCGGCCTGCTCGACCGCGACGATGCCGACACCGACCGGATCGGGTTGATGATGGCGGGAGTGACGTCATGATCAGTTTCGAAGCGCGGGAGAAGCACCCCCGGTGGCTGAACTACGTGGTCCCGCTGGCCTCGGTTGTCCTGGCCCTGATCGTGGGAGGCATCGTCCTCGCCGTGACCGGGCACAACCCGCTGACCACCTACCGCCAGATCGTCCAGGCCAGCATCACCCAGCCGGGCGCCTTCAACTCGACGCTGGTGAGCATGACCCCGCTGCTGTTCACCGGCCTCGCCGCCGCGGTCGCGTTCCGGATGCGGATCTGGAACATCGGCGGTGAGGGCCAGCTCTACATGGGCGCCATCGGGGCCTCGGGGGTGGGGCTGCTGCTGCACGGGCAGCCCGGTCCCATCGTGATCGTGGCGATGATCGTGGCCGGGGTGGTGGCCGGATCGCTGTGGGCATCGATCCCCGGCGTCCTGCGGGCCTACCTCAACACCAACGAGATCCTCACCACGCTGATGCTGAATTACGTGGCCGCGAACATCATGTACTACCTGATCTTCGACAGCACGTCCTACTGGCGGGACCTCACCTCGCCGTCGGCGAAGGTGTTCCCGACGGGCAAGACCCTGCCGGTCGCCGGCAACTGGCCGGCCCTGCAGCTGTCCGGCCTGACGATTCCGTTCGGGCTGCTCATCGGGGTCGGGCTGGCCGTGGCGCTGTGGGGCATGATCCGCTCCACCAAGTACGGGTTCGAGATGCGCGTGGTGGCCGACTCACCGCCGGCGGCGAGATATGCGGGCATGAAGACCCGCCGCAAGATCCTCTCGCTGATGGGCCTGTCCGGGGCCATCGCCGGGATCGGCGGGGCCAGCCAGGTGGGTGACTTCAGCCACGTCCTGGATCCGCGCGGCCTGGAGCAGCCCGGGTTCGGCTACACCGGCATCGTGGTAGCGGCGCTCGGCCGCTACAACCCGATCGCGGTCGTGGTGACGTCGTTCTTCATCGGCATGCTGGTCAACGCGGGCTTCGCGCTGCAGGGCCCGGGCTTTCCCATCGGCCTGACCGGCACCTTGGAGGGCATCCTGCTGTTCTGCGTGCTGGGCGCGGAGATCTTCACCCGGTACCACATCAGAATCCGGCTGCCGCACGCTGCGGCCCGGCGGGCCGCGGGGCCCCCGGCCGCCCAGCCCCCGGCCGCGCAGGCCCCGGCCGCGGCGGTTCCCGCGGCTTCGCAGGGGGAGGTGTCATGAGCGCCATCAACGACAACATCACGATCTCGATCATCATGTCGGCGATCCTGTACGGGACCCCGCTGGTGTTCGCGGGTATCGGCGAGTTGTTCGCCGAGCGCTCCGGCGTCCTGAACCTGGGCGTCGAGGGCATGATGCTGATGGGGGCGGTGAGCGCGTTCTGGGTGTCGCAGCGCGTGCACGGGTCAAGCTCGCTGGTCCTGATCGTCGCCGTGCTGGTGGCCATCGTGGCCGGAACCGCCATGGCCCTCATTCACGCGTTCATGACCATCACGCTGCGGGCTAATCAGATCGTCTCCGGGCTGGCCCTGACGATATTCGCCGGGGTCATCGGGCTGTCCTCGTACCTGGCCGAGTCCAACAACCTGGGGGCCAAGGCCGGCAGGCACCAGTTCAGCCCGCTGAATGTGTTCGGCCTCAAGAACGCTCCCATCGTCGGGCCGGTCCTGTTCCACCAGAGCGCGATGGTTTACCTGTCCTGGCTGCTAGTGATCGGCGCGGTGCTGTACCTGTACCGCACCCGGACCGGCCTGTACCTGCGCTCGGTGGGTGAGTCACCACGTTCGGCCGACGCCATGGGCATCAACGTGACGAAGTACCGCTACCTCCACACCCTGGTCGGCGGCGCGCTGGCTGGCGTGGGCGGTGCGCTCTTCACCCTGGAGATCGCCACCAACTGGATCGACGGGCTCACCGCCGGAGCCGGATGGATCGCGATCGCGCTGGTCATCTTCGCGTTCTGGCGGCCGGAACTGCTGATCCTCGGGGCCTACCTGTTCGGCGCGTTCACCAGCTTCGGGTTCGATCTTCAGGCGCGCGGTGTCACCGCCATACCCTCGGAGTTCTGGACGGCCCTGCCGTACCTGATGACGGTGATCGCGCTGGTCTTCGTTTCGGTGGGGTCGGTCAGGCGACGGCTGGGGACGCCGGCCGCGCTCGGGGTTCCCTACGTCAGGGAGGAAGCATGACCGCGGGCCAGCCGGCGGGCCGCCCGCCCGCCGCGCACCTCCAGCGGCTGCTGGCCGTCGCGCGCGGCGATGCCCCCGCCGACCTGGTGCTGAAAGGCGGCCGCGTGCTGTCGGTGTTCACCGGCGAGGTCTTCGAGGCCGACGTCGCGATCTGCGGTGAGCAGGTGGCGGGCCTGGGCCGCTACCACGGGACCCGGGAAGCGGACGTGGCCGGGCAGGTCCTGGTGCCCGGCCTGCTCGACGGGCACATGCACATCGAATCGACGAAGCTGATGGTTGACGAGTTCGCCCGGGCGGTGCTCCCGCACGGCACGACGACCGTCTTCATCGATCCGCACGAGATAGCGAACGTGTTCGGGCTGCGCGGGGTGGCTGCGCTGCTCGACTCGGCCGGCCAGGTGCCGCTGGACTACTACGTCATGGTGCCCTCCTGCGTACCGGCCAGCCGATTTGAATCCAGCGGGGCCACCGTGACCGCGGACGACATCCGGGAGTTCGCCGCCGGCCGGTCCGACGTCATCGGGCTGGCCGAGGTGATGGACTTCCCGGCGGTCGTGGCGGGTGACCCGGCCATGCTGGCCAAGCTCAGCGCGGTGACCGAGGCCGGAGGGCACCTCGACGGGCATGCCCCGGGCCTGTCGGGCCCGGCCCTCAACGCCTATCTCGCCGCCGGGATCGGCAGCGATCACGAATGCACAGACGCCGCCGAAGCCCTGGAGAAGCGGCGGCTGGGCATGTGGATCATGATCAGGGAAGGTGCGGCCGCCCGGAATCTGGCGGCGCTGCTGCCGGTGGTGGCCGAGCACGGCCCGCGCAACACCATGCTCTGCACCGACGACCGCGAACCGGACCAGCTGCTGGCGGACGGTCACATCGACGACGTCGTGCGCAAGGCGATCGAGCTGGGCTGCGACCCGGTGGACGCGATCGTCATGGCCACGCTGCACACCGCGCGCTGGCACCGTCGCCACGATCTCGGCGCGATCGCGCCCGGGTATCTGGCCGACATCGTGGCGGTCCCCGCGCTCGAGGAATTCCGGCCCTCGATGGTCTGGAAGCGCGGACGCCTGGTCGCGTCGGGTGGTCAGGCCGTCCCGATACCCAAGGTGGCGGCCCCGTCCTGGATGCACGACAGCGTCCGGATCCCGGCCCTGACCGCAGCCGACTTCCGGGTGGCGGCCGCCGGCCTGGTCCACGTGATCGGCGTCGAGCCGGACACCCTGACCACCCGCGCCCTGATCGCCGAGCCCGGCCGGTCCGACGGTGACGCCACGGCGAGCCCCGGCCGCGACCTGGCCAAGGTCGCCGTCATCGAGCGGCACCGAGGGACCGGACGGATCGGGATCGGGTTCGTGTCCGGCTTCGGGCTGCGGCGCGGCGCACTGGCTTCCACGCATGCGCACGACGCGCACAACCTCGGGGTGGTGGGCATGGACGATGCTGACATGGCGGTGGCCGCGAACCGGCTCGCGCAGATCGGCGGCGGTCAGGTCGCCGTGCTGAACGGGCGGATCCTGGCCGAGCTGCCCTGCCCGGTGGCGGGCCTGCTGTCCGAGCTGCCGTTCGAGGAGGTGGCCGCGGCCGCCGCCCGCCTCGACGCGGTCGCGCATGCCGACCTGCAGGCCAGCTACCCGGCGCCGTTCATGGCCATGTCGTTCCTCGCGCTGAGCGTGCTACCCGAGCTCCGGATCACCGACCGGGGACTGGTAGACACGGTCAGGTTCGAGCCGGTCCCGCTGCCGGCCTGACCGAGGACCCGCTGCCATGGATGTGCTCCTGCCCCGCTCGCTCGACGAGGCGCTCGCGATGAAGGCGGCCCGGCCGGCCGCCACGGCGATCGCGGGCGGCACCGACCTGATGGTCGAGGTGAACTTCGGGCGGCTGCGCCCGGAGGCGTTCCTGGATGTCAGCCGGCTCGCCGAGCTGCAGGAGATCCGGCGGGACGACGGGCACCTGTTCCTGGGCGCCGGGGTGACCTACGACCGGATCGAACGCGAGCTCACCGGCTTCCCGCCGCTGGTCCAGGCGTCCCGGTCGGTCGGATCCCCGCAGATCCGCCGCCGGGCCACGGTGGGCGGCAACCTGGGCACCGCCTCGCCGGCCGGCGATGCGCTCCCGGTCCTGGCCGCCTACGAGGCCCAAGTGGTGGTCGGCCGGGCCGGCGGCGGCACCCGCTCGCTGCCCTGGCACGAGTTCCTGGTCGGGGTCAAGCGCACGGCGCTGGCCCCGGACGAGCTCATTGTCGGCATGCGGTGGCCAGTCCCGCGCGGCCCCGGGTCGTTCTCGAAGATCGGCAGCCGCAACGCGATGGTGATCGCGGTGGCCGGGCTGTGCCTGCAGCTCGACGAGGACGCGCAGCTGGTGCGGGTCGCGCTCGGCTCGGTGGCGCCGACCGTGGTGCGAGCCCGCGCCGCCGAGGCGTTCGCCGCCCGCGCACTGACCGACGCCGGGGCGTGGCAGGACCCGGGCGCGCCGCTCGCGGACGCGGCCATCGCCGAGTTCGGTGAGCTGGTCCAGGCCGCCGCGGCGCCCATCGATGACGTGCGCGGGGCCGCGTCGTACCGGCAGTACGGCTGCGGCGTGCTGGCCCGCCGGGCGCTGCGCTGGGCGCTGGCCGACCGGCAGCCCGCTAACGGAGGCGAGGTGATCGGATGCTGATCCGGGTCCGGGTGAACGGGCAGTGGCGGCAGGCGGATTGCTGGCCGGGCGCCAGCCTGCTCGGCTACCTGCGTGACGGCCTGCACCTACGGGGCACGAAAAACGCCTGCGAGCAGGGCGAGTGCGGATCGTGCTCGGTATGGCTGAACGGCGAGGTGGTGTGCGCCTGCCTGGTGCTGGCCGCCCAGGCCGACGGCGGGGAGGTCACCACGATCGAGGCGCTCGGCGACGAGGACGCACCGGGCCTGGTCCAGCGGGCGTTCGTCGAAGCCGGAGCGGTGCAGTGCGGGTTCTGCACGCCGGGGCTGATCGTGGCGGTGACCGACCTGCTGCAGCGGGACCCGGACCCCTCCGATGCGGCGGTCCGCGAGGCGCTGGCCGGCAACTTGTGCCGGTGCACCGGCTACCAGAAGATTCTCGACGGGGTTCACCTCGCCGCGAGCCGCGCGAGGCAGGGCGCCCCATGACCGGCGATCGGCGCGCCGCGGGCCGGCACCCGGCCGGCCAGCCGGTACCGGCGGAGCGGAGGTCAGGGTGAGCGTCACTATCTCGGCTCCGGCCGGCGAGCGGGTCGCCGGCGGTGTCGGTGAGTCGGTACCCCGGGTAGACGGCATCCCGAAGGCGGTCGGCGCGTTCACGTACGCGAGCGACCTGTGGGCCGAGGGCATGCTGCACGGCGCCACCACCAGGAGCCCGCACGCGTCGGCGCGGATCGTCGCCATCGACACCGGTCCCGCGCTGGCGCTGCCCGGCGTGCACGCGGTGCTGACCGCGGCCGATGTCCCTGGCCAGCCCACCTTCGGGCTGGAGTTCGCTGATGAGCCCGCGCTGGCCTTCGACCGGGTCAGGTACGCGGGCGAGCCAGTGGCGGTGGTGGCCGCCGACGATCCCGAACTGGCCCGGCGGGCGGCGGCCCTGGTGGCCGTCGACTATGAGGTGCTGGGCCCGCTGCTGGACATGACCGAGGCGCTGAGCCCGGCTGCGCCGAAGGTACACGACTTCGGCAATGTGCTCCGTCACGTCCACATCTGCCACGGCGACCCGGACGCCCGCGCCCAGGTGTGGGTGGAGGGCTATTACGAGACCGCGATGCAGGACAACGCCCCGCTCGGCCCGGAGGGCGGCCTGGCCATCCCGGCGCCGGACGGCGGCGTGGAGCTGCGGGTCAACACCCAGTGGCTGCACGTCGACCGGCAGCAGATCGCGGCCTGCCTGGGCCTGCCGGAGGAACTCATCCGGATCACCCTGGCCGGGATGGGCGGTGCGTTCGGCGCCCGCGAGGACATTCACCTGCAGATTCATGCGTGCCTGCTGGCCCTGGCCACCGGGCGGCCGGTCAAGCTGGAGTACGGGCGGGAGGAGTCCTTCCGCGGCCACCGGCACCGGCACCCGTCCCGGCTGTGGCTGCGGCACGGCGCGAACCGGGACGGCAGGCTGGTCAGCGTGCACGCCAGGCTGCTGCTGGACGGCGGGGCCTACAGCTCATCCTCACCCGCCGTGCTCGGCAACGCCTCGACCCTCGCGGCCGGGCCCTATGAGGTGCCGAACGCGCTGATCGACGGCACGGTCGTGTACACCAACAACCCGCCCTGCGGCGCGATGCGCGGTTTCGGTGCGCCGCAGGTCTGCTTCGGTCACGAGGCGCAGCTGGACAAGCTCGCGGCGGCGCTGCAGACCGATCCGCTCGAGCTGCGCCGCAGGAACGCGCTGCGGACCGGCTCGGTGCTGCCCACCGGCCAGGTCATCCGGGGCTCGGCGCCGGTCCGGGAGATGATCGACATGCTGGCCGCCAGGCCGGTGCCCGCCGGGGAGCCTACCGCCGGGCGCGACCCGATCGGATACCCCGGCGGCGCCGGGAACGTCAGCCGGGGTGAGAGCCTGCGCCGCGGGATCGGCTACGGCGTCGGCTTCAAGAACGTCGCCTACAGCGAGGGCTTCGATGACTCGGCACAGGCCAGCGTCCGGCTGTCGCTGGGGCCCGACGGGCCGGTGGCGCAGATCCAGACCGCGGCGGTGGAATGCGGGCAGGGCCTGCTGACGGTGCTGACCCAGATCGCCCGGACCGAGCTGGGCATCCGCGAGGTGCGGTTCAGCTCGCACGACACCACGATCGGCTCAGCCGGCTCCACGTCGGCCTCCCGGCAGACCATGATGGCAGGCGGCGCCGTGCAGCAGGCCTGCCAGGCGGTCATCGCGGAGCTGTCCAGGCGGGCGGGCCGGGCCATCGATCCGCATCAGGACAGCATCACCGAACTCCTGCGCCAGCCGGCCGAGGCCACCGAGGTCTATCACCACCGCCGCACCACCGGCTTCGACGCCAACGGCCAGGGCGACATCCACGTGAGCTTCGTGTTCGGCGCGGAACGAGCCGTCGTCGAGGTCGACACCGAACTGGGCCTGGTCCGGGTGGTCCAGATCGACGCGGTGCAGGACGTCGGCCGGGCCATCAACCCGGCGGCGGTGGCGGGCCAGATCGAGGGCGGCACGGCCATGGGCCTCGGGCTGGCCGTCATGGAGGAGGTTCAGCTGCGCGACGGGCGGATCGCGAACGGGTCTTTCACCGACTACCTGATCCCGACCATCCTCGATGTCCCGCCGGTCACCTCCGAACTGGTCGAGGAACCCGAGCCCGGGGTGCCCTACGGGGTGAAGGGGATCGGCGAGTCTGCCACGATCGTGGCCACCGCCGCCGTGGTCGCGGCGATCAGGGCGGCGACCGGGATGGAGCTGAACCGGGCCCCGGTGCGCCCCGACGACATCGTCGGCCTGCGGGCGCCCGCGGCGGCCGCCGGGTGGCCGCCCAACCCGCCCGCTCCCTGGCAGGTCCCGGTGCCCGAAACCGCGGGCCTGGGCATGGGCCAGCAGCAGCTGATGACCGGCTCGGCCTGAGGAAGATTTCCGTCATGATCGCGTAAGATCCGCGCGCTCCGCGGCGCTTTTTCTTACGCCGGCGCCGGATCCTTCGCGATCATGACGGAGCCGGGGGCGCCAATAATCGCTTTTGCCCGGCTGCGGTACCTGGTGTGATGGAACCCGGCACCGTGGGGCTCGTCGTGGCTGGCTGCTGCGGTGTCGTGACTTGCGCGGGGCGGTGAGCTGAGGCCCGCCCGAGTGACGGCCTGCGAGCGGGCGATGTGATCCGAAGGGGAAAAAGGGTGAACGGAAGCAGCAACGGCCACGTGGCCATCGGGCAGGACGGCGTGCGCCGCGGGCGGCCAGGGGATGCAGGCCGCGGCGTCTTCGCCTGGCTCGGACACGCGGTGGTGCACCACCCCTGGCGGGTGATCGCGCTGTGGATCGTGGCCGCGGTCGCGGTGATCGCGACGTCGCCGGGCCTGCCCACGACGACCAGCGAGAGCAGCTTCCTGCCCAAGAGCTACGAGTCGATCCGGGCGGCGGACCTGCAGAGCAGGGCCTTCCCGCAGACCGGCCACGTGACCAGCGCGGCGGCCATCATCGTGTTCGCGCGAGCCGACGGCGGGAGACTGACCGGCGGCGACTCGGCCACCGTGGCGCACATCGCGGCGTCGGTCCGCGCCCGGCACATTCCCAACATCGACTCGATCACCGTCGGCCCGCCGTCACCGAACCGCCTGGTGCAGACGGCGCTGGTCGCGATGCCCCAGAAGGCGCTGGACGGCTCGGCCACCGCCGCGGCCGACGCGGTCAAGGCGCTGCGGGGCGATCTGGGGCCGCTGAAGGCCGGAACCGGCCTGACCGCCGGGGTGACCGGTTCGGCGGCCCAGATCCTGGACAGCCAGCAATCCAGCAACCGGGCCGATCAGATCGTGCTGCTCGCCACGCTCGCCCTGATCCTCATCCTGCTGCTGGTGATCTTCCGGAGCCCGATCATCGCGCTGCTGCCGCTCGTCCTGATCGCGCTCGTCTCGCAGGTCGCGACCGGCCTGGTCAGTGACGTGAACAAGGCCTTCAACCTCAACACCGACAGCTCGATCTCGACGATCCTGATCGTCGTGCTGTTCGGCATCGGCACCGACTACATCCTGTTCCTGATCTTCAGGTACCGCGAACGGCTGCGGGCCGGCGAGGACGCCAAGCAGGCGATGGTCACCGCGGTCACCCGGGTCGGCGAGGCGATCGCCTCGGCGGCGGGCGTCGTCATCGTGGCGTTCCTCGCGCTGACCCTGTCCACCCTGAGCGTGCTGCGCGCCATCGGGCCGGCCCTGGCCATTGCCGTGGCCACCACGCTGGTCGCCGGGCTGACGCTGGTCCCCGCGGTGGTCTCGCTGCTCGGGACCCGGGTGTTCTGGCCGTCCACGGCGTGGCGGAAGGAGCCAGAGGCGGCCAGGTTCGCCGCGATCGGCCGCTCGCTCGGTCGCCATCCGGGCCGGTTCGCCGCGGTGTCCGGCCTGGTGCTGGCCGGGCTGACGGTCGCCGCGTTCAGCTATCACCCGACCTTCGACCTGTCCTCGGCGGGCATCTCGAGCAGTGCCGAGTCGCAGACGGCGCTGAAGACGCTCGAAAAGGGGCTGCCGCCCGGCGCGACCGACCCGACCGACGTGTTCCTGCACAACAAGTCGGGCCAGCCGCTGACCACGGCGCAGCTCGCGGGGTACAGCGCACGGCTGAAGACCCTGGACGGGGTGGGAGCGGTCGCGCCGCCCAAGCTCAGCGGGGACCGGGCCACCGCCGACTACACCGTGACCCTGACCCACGACCCGATGTCCACCGCCGCGGTCAACACGATGAAGGGCCCGCTGCGGACGGGCGCCCACGCCGCGGCGCCGCCGGGCACCTACGCCCTGGTCGGCGGGACCACCTCGGTCTTCGCCGACATCCAGCGGGCGGTCAACCACGACTACGCGGTCGTGTTCCCGGTCGCCGCCGTCATCATCTTGCTGATCCTCGCGCTGGTGCTGCGCAGCGCCGTCGCGCCGTGGTACCTGATGTTCTCGGTCGGGCTCGGGTTCGGCGCGACCCTGGGCGCCAGCGTGCTGGTCTTCCAGGGCCTGCGCGGCCAGCCGGGCCTGGTGTTCCTGCTGCCCGTCTACATGTACCTGTTCGTGGTGGCCCTGGGCACCGACTACAACATCCTGATGATCACGCGGCTGCGGGAGGAGGCCAGAGCGGGCCGCAGCGCGCGCGACGCCGCGGCCCAGGCGCTGCGGCAGGCGGGCCCGACCATCGGGGCGGCCGGAGTGATCCTGGCCGGGACGTTCGCCTCGCTGACGCTGGCCGGCAACTCGATCCTGTCCCAGCTCGGCTTCGCGGTCTCCTGCGGCATCGCGCTGGCCGCGTTCGTCATGGCGATGTTCTTCACCCCGAGCCTGACCGTGCTGATCGGGCATCGCGCCTGGTGGCCCGGTCACGGCGACCGGCCACGCAGCAGCGCGCCCCCGGCTGCCGAGCGGCTGGATCCGTCGCGGCTGCACTGACCTGGCCCGGCTGGGCGGGCAGGCGGCAGCGCGCCTGCCCGCTGGTCGGCCGCAGCGCCCGCACGGTCGGCGGGGCAGGTGGCAGCACTGGGCGGTCGGCCGGGTAGGTGGCAGCACCCGCGCATTCTTCGTGCTGGCCTACTGGAGTACCTGACGCGCGATGATGCCTAATGGTGGGTGAGCCAGCGGCATGGCTGGATACGCAACCTGCTATTCCGTCCGGGAGGAGCGGTCATGCGCCAGTCGGAGGAGGCGGTCGTGGCCCGTCCCGGTGGGCACGCCAACGGGGATCGAGCCGGCGCGTGAGAGTCACCGCGATGTGGCTGCGCATCGACGTGCGCCGCCGGTGGCGCTCGCTGGCCGCGCTGGGCCTGCTGATCGCGCTGGCCGGGGTGATCGTGGTGGCGTTTGTCGCGGGTGCCCGGCGGGGCAGCAGCGCGCTGCCCCGCCTGGCCAGCGTCACCTTGCCCGCGACCGCCGCCGTGCTGCCGAACCTGCCTGGATTCGACTGGAGCCGGGTCGAGGCCCTGCCTGAGGTGGCGTCGGTGTCCACTATCGCCATCGACTACGAGCTGTCGGTTCGGGGGCTGCCCGATGGCCTGGTGACTTTCCCGCCCGTGAACGACACCGTGCTGCGCTCCATCGAGAAGCCGGCCGTGCTGGCGGGCCGGGTGTTCGATCCGGCCCGCGACGAGGCGGTGGTCACCGCGAAGTTCGTCGCCCACTACCACCTCGGGGTCGGCGACACCATCGTCCTGCACCTGCCCACGGCTAAGGAACTGGCCGCGGGCCATGGCTCCGGGCCGGGGGGCTCGCTCACCGGACCGCGCCTGCCGATGCGCATCGTCGGCGTGATCCGGTCACCCTGGTATTCCGATCCCCCCGACTCCACCGGAGGCATCCTGCTGTCCCCGGCCGTGGCCAGGCGCTACCCGGCGAACGTCATCGGCGATTCGCGCGGCGGGCACTTCTTCAATCCCGTCAACGCACTGGTGCGACTGCGCGGCGGCGAGGCAGCCATCCCGCAGCTGCGCCGGGACGTCGCCCGGCTGACCGGGCGCTCGGACATCGACATCTTGGACCTGCCCAGTAAGTACCGGGACACGCAGCGGCAGATCACCTTCGAATCGCGCAGCCTGCTGGCGCTCGCGGCCGCCGCGTTCGTGGCAGCCCTGCTGCTGATCGGGCAGGCGCTGGCCCGCTACACCACGGCCAGCGCGCCCGAGCTGCAGACACTGCGCGCGCTCGGGATGGCGCCGCGGCAGGCGGTGGCGGCCGCCGCGGCGGGTCCCGCGCTGGTCGCGCTGCTCGGTGCCATACTCGCGGCCGCGGGTGCGGTGATCGCCGCACAGTGGTTCCCGATCGGCACCGCGGCACAGTTCGAGCCCGCTCCGGGCCCGTCCGTCGACTGGATGGTGATCGCGCCCGCGTTGGCCGGGATCCCGCTGCTGGTCGGCGGCGGAGCGATGGCGGCGGCCTGGGCGGCGCTCGGGGCAGCCCGGCGCGACCGGCCGCAGCGCCGGTCGGCGATCGCGGCCGCCATGGCGCAGGCCGATCTCGCCACGCCCGTCGTGGTGGGCGTCCGGTTCGCGCTTGAATCCGGCCGGGGGCGGGCGGCGGTACCGGTCCGGCCTGCCCTCATCGGCGCGATCGCCGGAGTGCTGGGCATCGTGGCCGCGTTCACCTTCTCGCACGCCGTGTCCGATGCCGTCGCGCACCCGCAGCGGTTCGGGCAGACCTTCCAGCTCGTCGCGACGACCGGGTTCGACGGCACCGACCTCGGTCCCAGCGCCAAGGTGATAGCCGGCCTCGACCGGCTGCCCACGGTGACGGGGGTGGACGACTCGCGGGTCGCCGTGGCCACCGGCCCACGCGATCTGGGGTCGGTGACCCTGTATGAGTACTCGGCCGGGCTCAAGCCCGTTCCCGTGGTGGTCACCAGAGGGCGGATGCCGCGGGCACCGGATGAGGTCCTGCTCGCGCCGCGCACCATGAGCGCCCTGAAGGCCCGGGTCGGCAGCCGCGTGCGCCTGTCCGGCAACAAGGGCAGCAGGACGATGCTGGTGACCGGCCTCGGCCTGGTGCCGGAGGGCTCGCATAACAGCTATGCCGATGGCGGCTGGGTGACGCCGACCGGGTTCACCAGCCTGTTCAGCGGATTCAAGTTCCACGAGATCCTGGTCACGCTGCGGTCTGACGCCCGGGGCGCGAAGGCGGGCACGACCCTGGCCGCGCAGGTGGAACATGTGCAGCCGCAGCTACGGGGCTCAGGCCTGGAATTCGACGACGCAGCCGTACCGGTCGAGGTGGCCGAGCTCCACGACGTGCGAGTGCTGCCGGTGGTACTCGGCTTGTTCCTGGCCCTGCTGGCGGCGGGAGCCGTCGGGCATGCGCTGGCCAGCGCGGTGCGCCGCCGGGCGCACGACCTCGCCGTGCTGCGCGCGCTCGGCACGACACGCTGGCAGTGCCGGCTGATCGTGGTCACCCAGGCCAGCGTCCTGGCCCTGGTGGGGCTGGTGTTCGGGGTACCGCTGGGACTGATCGTGGGCCGTGCGGTGTGGCGCTCGGTGGCCGACTACACGCCGGTCCAGTACATCCCGCCGGTCGCAGTGTGGGTGCTGCTGGCGGTGGGCCCCGCGGCGCTGCTGGCCGCTAATCTCCTGGCGGCCTGGCCCGGGCAGCGCGCGGCGCGACTACGGGTCGCCCAGGTACTGCGGACGGAGTGACCGCGGACGGAGTGACCGCGGACGGAGTGACCGCGGACGGCGTGACATCGGCGGCCTGGCCTTGACGTTCACGGCGCGCCGGTCACGTTACTTCTCGATCAACCGATCGGTGGATCGGCTCAGCCGTCCGGCCGATCCTGTGGTTCAGCCGCCGACCCATGAGATCGGCCGATGCGCACCCGGCTGCGGTATGGCAGCGGCAGGGGCGGCAACGGCAGGGGCGGCGGCAACCCCGTGGTCAGGGACGGGCTGAGCAGTATGCTCGCGCGTGATCCCGGGTCCGAGGTGCTCGGCGAGGCCGCCGACGGCGCCCAGGCAGTCCGGCTCGCCCACACCCTCAGGCCCGACGTGATCCTGATGGACCTGCGGATGCCCGGCATGGGCGGCCTGACGGCGATAAGCGAGCTAGCCAGGCGAGGCATCACCGCGCGCGTGCTGGTGCTGACGACCTACGACACCGACAGCGACGTGCTGCCCGCGATCGAGGCGGGCGCCACCGGCTACCTGCTGAAGGACGCTCCCCGCACCGAGTTGCTGCGCGCTGTCCGGGCCGCGGCCCGTGGCGAGGCGGTGCTCTCGCCAGGGGTGACAGCCCGGCTGATGAGCCGGTTCCGTACCCCCGGTGCGGGGCCGCTCAGCCAGCGGGAACTCGAGGTCCTTGAACTGGCAGCGGCCGGAACCACCAACCGGGAGGCAGCCGCCAGGCTGTTCATCACCGAGGCCACGGTCAAGTCCCATCTGCTGAACATCTACGCCAAGCTCGGTGTCGGCGACCGCGCTGCGGCCGTCGCCGAGGCGTTCAACCGGGGGCTGCTCACTCCCGGAACGCCGCAGCAGCCGTGACACCTAGTCTCGAGCGAGCGACTCAGGACGGCGCGGGGCAGCCAGCACGTCAGGATTCCAGGTATCTGAGCGCGGCGATGACCCGGCGGTTGTCGTTGCCGTCGGGGGCCAGGCCCAGTTTGGCGAAGATGCTGGCGGCGTGCTTCTCGACGACCCCGGGAGAGATGACGAGGGTGCTGGCGATGGCGGCGTTCGAGCGGCCCTGGGCCATCAGCGAGAGCACTTCTCGTTCGCGCGGCGTGAGCGCGGCCAGCGAGTCGGCCCGTCGGCTTGCGCGCAGCAGCTGGCGGACAACTTCCGGGTCGAGTACGGTGCCGCCCTGTGCCACCCGAGTGATCGCGTCGATGAAGTCGCTGACGTCGGCGACGCGGTCTTTCAGCAGGTAGCCGACGCCCGCTGGCGCTCCTGCGAAGAGTTCAGTGGCGGACCGGGTCTCGATGTACTGGGAGAAGACGAGCACGCCGACCCGGGGATGGTCCTGGTGGATCGACTGGGCGGCTTGCAGGCCCTCATCGGTGTGGGTGGGCGGCATGCGCACGTCGATGAGGGCCACGTCGGGCCGCAGCTCATCGACGGCCTGCCGCAACGCAACGGCGTCCGCCACCGCGGCCACGACATCATGGCCGCGGCGGGTGAGGGTCTGGGTGAGCCCGTCCCGCATGATCGCGGAGTCCTCCGCGATCACGATGCGCAAGGGGGCGGGCGTCAGGGCGGCGAGCATCACGCGTGGCCAGGCAATTCGATCGTGACAACGGTCGGGCCGCCGGGCGGGCTGTCGAGGCCAAGGCGCCCGTCGACCGTCTGCACCCGGTCGAGCAGCCCGGCCAGCCCGCCCCCCGGCACTAGGCGGGCTGCACCGGCCCCGTCGTCGGTCACGGTCATCAGGAGCCTCCTGTCCTGGTCGGTCACGTCAATGGTGGCGTGGCTCGCCGCGCTGTGTTTGGTCACATTGGCAAGGAGTTCGGCCGCGCAGAGGTAGGCGATGGCCTCGATGGCTGGCGAGGGGCGTTCGCGGATGCTGACGCTCAACTCGGCCGGCGTCGCGCTCGCCTGAGCCAGCAGGGACAGTGCGGCACCAAGGCCGCGGTCGAGCACGGGCGGGTGGATGCCCCGGGCCAGGTCCCGTAGCTCAGCGAGTGTTTCCTTGGCGTTCTGGTGGGCCGCGCTGACGAGCATCCGGGTGCGGTCGCCGCCGGCCGCGTCCTCGAGGTTCTCCTTGATCTCCCCGAGGGCCATGGCCAGCGCGGTGAGCCGGACCTGGGCCCCGTCATGCAGGTCACGCTCGATCCTGCGCAGCCGGGCCGCCGACTCGTCGACCGCGCGGGCGCGCAGTTCCTGCAGTTCGCGCGCCCGCTGCGCCGCAGCGGCGATCCGCTCCTGCGCGTCGCGCTCGGCTTCGGCCCGGGCGGCGCGCTCCTCAACCGAGGCATAGTAGGCACGCCGGTAGCGGTAGGCCGCGGAATCACCAAGCACCCACGCGGTCAGCGCCGCGCCGCCGAGCCCGGCCGCCGCACCGAACAGCGCACCCCCTGGATACGCGGTATGCGCGGGTGACCAGCGGGCAATGGCTACCGCTGAGCCGACCAGGCAGACCGCCAGGCCGGCCAGGGAGATCCGCCGTGGCCGGTAGGCGGCCAGGGTATAGAGCAGCACCGCGATCGCCAGGTCGGTGGCGCTCGGCTGCAGGGCCGCAACCGGCGCTGCGGAGCCGGCCTGCAGGCCGAAGGTGATCTGCGCCGCCCCGATCGCCGCCGCCACCGCGAACGCCGCCACCGGGTACCGGCGGCGCGGTATCACGGTGGCGGCGAGCAGCAGGTTGACCGTGATGGCGGCGAGCCGCACGCTGGCCGGCCCGGCGGGGATCTGGTGCGCGCTGACCGCGAACAGCACCACGGCCAGCAGGCCGTCCGCCTGGCACGGGTGTCCGCGCAGCCACGCGCTCAGGTCCGCCAGCACCTTCCTAGCGTAGGCGCTGGCCTCCGGAGCGAGTCCGTTCCGCCCGGCTGACCTGGTCATCCCCTGGACCTCTCCGGCTAGCGGAACGAAACGGTCCCCGCGCCGGCAATGTAGACGGTCTGCGCGAGGAGTGCTCGGCACTTCGGCCACGAATCGACCTCGTTGATCGTGATGGTCATCCTGAAGGTGCCGCTAGTCCGCTGGTAAGCGCCGGTGCCCGAGCCCGCCACGACCGGGGCCGTCCCGGTCACGGTCACGATGCCCGAGCACGTCCTAGTGTCGGAAGGGAAGTGGGCGAACGCGCTGACGAGGGTGGTTTCAATGCCCGCGATGCTCAGCCGGAACGAGCCATGGGTGAGCACCAGGACTAGCTGGCTGTCCTTCTTTCCGTTCGCGGTGGTACGCACGGCCGAGCCGAAGTCGCCGATCACTCCGGTGAGGACCACCGCAGACTTCGGCCCGTCGTTACCGCTGTAGGAGCTGATCTGCACCGGGCCGCGAGCCGTCGAGGCCTGCGGACCGGCCGGGCCGCCAGCCGTCGAAGGCGTGGCTGCGGACGAGCGGCCAGCCGCCGGGGCCTTGGCTGCCGCCGAAGCGCACCCGCAGGCCAGGAGAGCGCCAGCAGACGCGGCGATGGCGAATATCGGCACAAGGCGTTTCGGGCACATCATGACTTCCTCATCTCGTCAAGCATTTGGGTCAGGCGTCGCGGTTGCGGAACAGCACCGCGCCGAGGATGACCAGGATCAGCGTGTAGCCGCCGAACACCGCCAACTCGCCCCAGACCGAGAACAGGTGCGGCGGGTTGTTGCCCTGGGTGTTCGTGATCACAGTTATGACGTCTCCGCCCGGCAGCCACCTGGCCACGTCCGCGTACCAGGCAACCGGCAGCGCCTTAGCTAGCTGCGGCAGCAGGAACAGCAGCCCGTAGGCCGCGGTCATCGCACCGGCCGTGCTCCGCAGGATCGCGCCGAGGCCGAAGGCGAACAGGCCGCACAGCGCGACGTACAGGGCGCTGTCGATCACGGCGCGCAGGACGTCCGGCTGGGACAGCGTCGCGCCCACGTGCGTGCTGGTCAGCAGAGCCTGGCCGATGAAGAAGGCCGCGAAGCTGGTCAGGAACGCGATGACCAGGGCGATCGCCGTAAAGACGGCGGCCTTGGCGCCGTACAGCACCCCGCGCCTGGGCATCACCGTCAGCGAGGTCCTGATCATTCCCGTCGAGTACTCCGACGTGAGCGTCAGCGCGCCGAGGACCACGATCATGAGCTGGCCGAGCAGGGCCAGCCCGATGACGCTCGACTGGGTCAGGTCGAAACCCGCCCGGTCCTGGAGCGTCATCGTCGGCCAGTGGGACGCCTCGCCCGCGCAGAACGCGACAGACCAGGCGATGCTGGCCGCCACCAGCAGGAACATTGTCCAGTAGGTGGACCGGACCGAACGGATCTTGGTGAACTCCGACCGTAGCGTGCCCGCCACGCTCGCCCGGTGCCCGTCGGCGGGCACGAGCCGGGGACGGGCCGGGCTCGCGGTTACTGCTGCCATGTCAATTCTCCGTTCCGATCTGAGCCAGCTGCCGGTTCTCCGGCAGCCCGGCGTGGTACTCCACGCTGTCCGCGGTCAGTTCCATGAACGCCTGCTCCAGCGAGGCCCGGGACGGGGCCAGGTGGTGCAGCCGTACGCCGTGGGCGAAGGCGAGGTCGCCGACCCGCTCCGCGGTGAGGCCGCTCACCTCCAGCTCGCCCGGGTCGCCCGCGCCGCTGCCGACCGTCCCGCCCGCGGCCGCGATGGCCCGGGCCAGCGCGTCCGGTTGCGGCGTCCGCACCCCGACGGCCTGGACCGAGCTGCGGGCGATGAACTCGGCCATGCTGCAGTCCGCGATGAGGGCGCCGCGTCCGATCACGATCACGTGGTCGGCGGTGTTCTCCATCTCCGACATCAGGTGGCTGGAGACGAACACGGTCCGGCCCTCAGCGGCCAGCGACCTCATCAGGTTGCGGATCCACAGGATGCCCTCCGGATCCAGCCCGTTCACCGGCTCGTCGAACATCAGGATCTCCGGATCGCCGAGCAGGGTCGCGGCGATGCCGAGCCGCTGGCTCATGCCGAGCGAGAATCCCTTCGACCTCTTTGCGGCCACGTCGGCCAGCCCGACGATGCCGAGCACCTCGTCCACCCGGCGGCGCGGGATGCCGTTGGTCTGGGCCAGGCTGAGCAGGTGGTTGCGGGCGCTGCGGCCGCCGTGCGCGGCCTTGGCGTCCAGCAGCGCGCCCACCTCGTGCATCGGGCTGGGCAGCTGCGGGTACTGCTTGCCGTTCACGGTGACGGTCCCGCCGCTGGGGTAGTCCAGCCCCAGGATCAGCCGCATGGTGGTGGTCTTGCCGGCGCCGTTGGGCCCCAGGAAGCCGGTCACCACGCCGGGGCGGATCGTGAAGCTGAGGTCGTTGAGCGCCACGGTCGTGCCGTAGCGCTTGGTGAGACCACGGGTCTCGATCATTGGGCATTCTCCCTGGTTAGCGTGGTTGCACTGGCCATCACGCTACGGATGCCCGTCGGCTCGCGGCAGCCGGCTAACACCCATCCTCAGCTGGGGGATTTCCCCGGGGTCGGGCGCGCTGAGCGCTAATCCCAGGCTTCGATGCCTTCCCTGACGGCCAGGCCGGCGATGACCAGCGCTGCGGCCGGGTCGGCCCACCACCAGCCAAGCCACGCGCCCAGGCCGAGGCCTATCAAGGCGGCGGCGGAAGTGAGAGCGCAGAAGGCGGTCTCGGCCGAGTCGGTGATCAGGGTGCGGCTGCCCAGGGCCTGCCCGGTGCGGCGGTTGGCGATGGCCAGGCCCGGCATGACGAGCAACGCGGCGGCCGTGACGGCAAGTCCCGCTGCGGACTGCCCGGGCCGGGCGTGGCTGGCCAGATCGTGGATGCTCTCGGCGGCGAGGTAGGCGGCCAGCGCGTAGAACGTCACGCCGACGAGCCGGACGGCGCGGGTTTCTCGTTCTGCCCCGTCGCCGTGCAGCGGCCAGATCACGATGCTGGCCGAGAACAGCTCGATCACCGAGTCCAGGCCGAAGCCGGGCCAGCTCGCCGTGCGGAGTGATCATCGGTCAGGCGGTGCTATGCAGCCAGGTCAGCACGGCTTCGAGGACACCACCGCCGATGGCGAGCGCCTTGTCCGAAATCTGCTGCCAGTCGGTGTCGGCCCTGGGGTCGACGTCGCCGATCTTGAGGCCGGCCGGGACGGCCGTCCGGTCCGCCACCAGGCCGCGGACCAGGCCGGGGAACGGGGCGCGCAGCTGCTCGCCGGCCACCGTGCCGAGCACCTCATCGGCTCGTACGACCTGGCCGATGCGGGCCCGCCAGCTGATGGTTCCGGCGGCCGGAGCCCGCAGCACCCGCTCGGCGCCGTGGCCGCCGATCACGCCGGGGGTCCCGGTGTTGGGCGCGGCCGAGCCGGCCCAGAAGACCCGGCCGAGCTGCGGGCCGCGCATGGTCTCGACGACCGCGTGGCAGTCGCGGCCGGCGGTGAAACCGGGGCCGAGGGCCACCACGAGCGGCGCGTCGCCGATCGTCGTGTCCAGCAGCCGCTTGGCCATCCGCGCGTCGACGACCACGTCCGTGCGCAGCGGCGGGAGGCCGGCCGAGATCACCACCGGCACCTGGTCCGATCGAGCCAGGACGGCTGCCTCGGTGACCGGGACGCGAACGCCCCGGATCCCCTCCACGATGACCGAGCCCTCGCTGACCGCGGTCGAGAACGCGACGCTGCGCCGGACCGTAAGCGGCGCGTCCAGTTCACAGACCACGACGCCGAACCCGGCTCGCTTGAGCCGCCAGGCCGCGCCGGTGGCCAGGTCGCCGCCACCGCGCAGCACAACCAGGACGTCGGCCAGGGCCCGGCTCATGACCGGCCAGGAACAACCGGGCCACGGCGGACGGCCGGCCGGTCGCGGGGGACCGAGTCGCGGGGTCGCCTGGCGGACCAGGCCGGGGAGCCGGGATGGGCGGGCCGCATATCTGGCCGGGCCCGCAGGACCGACCCGCCGCGGTGGACCGTCACGATCTCGGCCACGATGGCCAGGGCGATCTCGTGCGGTGTCTCGGCGCCCAGATCGAGCCCGGCCGGCGTCCGGACGCGGCTGATGACCTCGTCGGAAACGCCGCGGGCCAGCAGCTCGGCCCGGGTGGCCTGCCAGCGCCTGCCGCTGCCCAGGACGCTGATCGAGCCCGCCTGCCTGGCCAGCAGCAGCGGCAGCGCCGCCGCATCGAGCTGCACCCCGCGGGTGGACAGCACCAGGTGGGTGTCCGCCGTGACCGGGACGGCGGCCAGCGCGTCCTCGACCGGGCCGGGCAGCAGCAGATCGGCGCCGGGCAGCAGCTCCTTGGTGACCATGTCGGGGCGGTCGTCGGTGGCTACCACCCGGAATCCCGCCCAGTGGGCGAGCTCCGCGACGGCGCGGCCGATCGTGCCGCACCCGATGATCAGGACGGTGGGCGCCGGCAAGTGCGGTTCCAGGTACACGGTCATCTCCCCGCCACAGGTGCCGGGCTCGCCATTGCGCGGGTCCAGCAGGTCATAACGCAGCAGCCGGGCCTGTCCGTCGGCCAGCGCGGCCAGCGCCGCGGTCGCCACGCGCGTCTCCACCGCGCCGCCGCCGATGCTTCCCGGTCCGCCGGCCGTCGGCATGCACGAGCATCTTGGAACCGGAGTGCCGGGGGACCGACCGGCAGGTGTCGACCACGGTGGCGAGCACCACCCGCTCACCGCTGTCGACCGCCGCCACCAGGTCGTGCAGCACCGCCGAGGGCCCGTGGTCAGTCATGGCGCACCGGCCGGTCCCGCAGCGCCCGCCAGACCCGCTCCGGCGTGAACGGCAGCGAGTTGATGGCCACGCCGGTGGCATCCAGGATGGCGTTGCGGACCGCCGGCGCGACCCCGTCCATGGGGATCTCGCCGACCGCCTTGGCGCCGAACGGCCCGGACGGCTCCATCGTCTGCACCAGGTAGACCTCGGTGGCCGGCACGTCGTCGGCGCGGAAGATCCAGTACGGTCCCAGCCGCGCGTTCACCGGGCGGCCCGCGTCGTCGAGGGCGAGCTCCTCGGTCAGCGCGTAGCCGAGCGCCTGGATCATGCCCCCCTCCACCTGGCCGCTGGCCGTGACCGGGTTGATGACCACCCCGCAGTCGACCGCCATGACCAGTTTGATCACGGTCACCTCGCCGGTCGCGGTGTCCACCTCCACCTCGGCGAACTGGGCCGCGAACGGCGCGGGCGAGTCGGTCGCGACAAACGAGGCAGAACCCATGATCTGCTCCTGATCGCGGGTGTGCAGCGCATCCAGCGCCACATCGCCGAGGAACACCGAACGGCCGTCGGGCGCCCAGGCGCGCCGGTCACGCAGCTCCACGTCGGCGGATTCGGCGACCTCCAGCATCCGGGCCGCCCTGGCCACGATCTTGTCCCGCACGGCGGTGGCGGCCCGCTTGGCCGCCATCCCCGAGATATAGGTCGTGCTGGACGCGTAGGCGCCCACGTCAAAGGGGGTGACGTCGGTATCGGCGGCGTACACGATGATGTCGTCGACACCAGTGCCGAGTACCTCGGCGGCGATCTGGGCCAGCACCGTGTCGGCCCCGGTGCCCAGGTCGGTCGCGCCGACCAGCATGTTGAACGACCCGTCATCGTTCATCTTGATCGAGCAGGCGCCCATGTCGGTGAACGGGATGCCGGTCCCGTGCATGCACAGCGCGAACCCGAGGCCACGGCGGACGTCCGGCCGGCCTGGCCCTCGCCGCCAGGCCGGATCGGCGCGGCGGCTCCAGTCGATCGCCCGGCTGGCCTGCGCCACGCACTCCTGGATGCCGCAGCTGGTCACCGTGGGCAGATCCGCAGGCGCGATGTCATCGGCGGCGCCCCGCTCGCTGAGCCGCGGCGCGATGTCCAGCGGGTCGCCGACGCCGATCCAGTTCCGCCGCCGGAACTCGATCGGGATCGGTGCCCAGGGCCGCGGCGATGTCGGTCATGTGGGACTCGAGGGCGAACAGGGCCTGCGGCGCCCCGTAGCCGCGGAACGCCCCGGACACCGGCCGGTTGGTGTACACCACGTCGCAGGAGTAGCGCTTGGCCGGGCAGTTGTAGGACGACAGGCCGCGCAGGCCGGTGACCGATTGCACGGTGAAGCCGTGTACCCCGTACGGGCCGGTATTGGCCACCACCCGCATGTCCTGCGCCACCAGGCGCCCGTCCCGGTCAACTCCGGTGCGGAAGGTGATGGTCTGGGCGTGCCTGGTCCGCGAGAAGGCCAGTTCCTCTTCCCGGGTCAGCTCCAGCCGGACCGGTCGGCGGGTGGCCAGCGCGAGGTGGCCCACGATGTCCTCGATGAGCATCTCCTGCTTCACCCCGAAACCCCCGCCGATCCTGGGCTTGATCACGCGGATGCTCTTCACCGGCAGGCCGACCAGGGGCGCCAGCATCCGGCGGACATGGAACGGCACCTGCGTCGAGGTGCGGATGACCAGCCGCTCGTCCTCATCCAGCCAGCCGATCGCGATGTGCGGCTCCAGCGGGCAGGCCTGGACCTGGTGGACAGCGAAGGTCTGCTCGAACACCCGGTTGGCACCGGCCAGCGCCCCCTCCAGGTCACGGGTGGTCCGCCCCTCGACGTGCGAGCTGATGTTGCGGGCCGCGTCGACGATGCCGACCGAGTCCGGTTCGTCGTGGATCACCGGCGCCCCGTCGGCCATCGCGGCCAGCTCGTCGAAGACGGCCGGCAGCACCTGATAGGTCACCTTGATCAGCTGGCAGGCCCGGGCCGCGAGCTGCGGGCTGTCGGCGGCGACCGCCGCCACCCGGTCACCGACGTGCCGGACCTTGTCGTCGAAGCTGACCTGGTCCCACGGGTAGGGGTTGGGCCAGGACTGGCCGCCGGAGGCGTACTTCACCCGCGGGGTGTTCCAGTGATGCAGCACCGCGTGCACGCCGTCCAGCGCCCGGGCCGCGGAGTCGTCGATCGCGATGATCCGGGCGTGGGCGTGCGGGCTGCGCAGCACCTTGGCGTGCAGCATCCCGCGCAGCTCGATGTCGTCGGTGAAGGCGGGGTTGCCCTTCACCAGCCGGACCGCGTCCACCTTGTGCTCGGGCTGGCCGACCACGGCGGTCTCGGGGACGTCCGCGGACGGCACGACGCGCGGCACCGCCGGTGACACGTCGCGGACCGGGCTCCCGGCGACCTGGCCGTGATCACCGGTGAGGCGCTCGACGAGCAGCGCCGTCATCGGCTCGGGCTTGTCGCCGCGCAGCGCCGCGGCCGCGCGGCGGATGCCCTCGACCACCTTGACGTAGCCGCTCTCCCGGTCGAGGATCCCCGACAGCGCGTCGCGAATCTGCTCCTCGGAGGGATCGGGATGCTCCTCGAGCAGGGCCTGGGCGGCCAGCACCATCGCCCCTGCCGAGTACCCGGACTGCAGCGCGCCGCTGTCGACGAGCGCTTCCTGAATGGGATGCAGCTCGCCGGTGGCGACATTCAGGCTCTCCACCGTGGTGATCTCGTGCCCGCCGGCCTGCGCCGCCAGCAGCACGTCGCAGGAGACCAGGCGGCCGTCGAGCAGGACGGCGGCGGCGCCGGTCTCGCCGGTGTCCGAGCCGTAGCGGACGCTGAAGCATCCCGCCCGGCGCAGCACCGTCAGCAGCGAGTCGCCGGGCGCGCAGGTGATCCGCTGGGGAGCTCCGTTCAGAATGAAATTGACGTCCATCAGCTGTCGCCCATCATGTGATCGCGGCTAGGGCCCGGGCGGTCAGGACGGCCGCGAGGGCGCGCCGGTATTCGGCCGAGCCGCGAAAATCGGCGGGCGGGTCAAGCCGGCTGGTGCCGGGCGGGCTGGTGCGGGGCGGGCTGGTGCGGGGCGGGCTGGTGCCGGGCGGGCGGGCGGAGGCCGGGCACCGAAGTGCTCCGCGCTGTCGATGAGCACCGGGGTGGCCGCCACCCCGGCCAGCGCCACCCGGCGACGGCCGTCGGCGGTGACGCGCGCCACCGCCGCGACGATCGGCCGGTCGGCGCGGGTGCGGCCGGTGCGGGCGGCGCTGCTGCGGCCCGCGGTACTGATGGTGACCGCGGTGATGATCCCGCCCGCGGGCGCCGGGAGCGCGGCGAGCAGTTGCTGCAAGGTGACCTCGCGGACGCCGTCGGCGGCGGCGATGCGCACCAGGCCCCCGTGGGCCAGCAGCGCGGCCAGCAGCTCGCTCTCGCGGTCCCCGGTCGCCACGCAGCCGCCCACGGTGGCCTGGGCCCGCAGCGTACTCGGCTGCTCCCGCCGCGCGGCCTCGCGGATGACGTCAGGGATGACCTCGCTGCCGGCCAGCTGGCTGAGCGTGACGGTCGCCCCGATCACCGCCATCCGGCCGTCCAGCCTCTCGATCCGGTCGAGGCCGAGATTCTGCAGGTCCACCACCTCGATGGGCTGCAGGCCTGTGGTCGCGTTCACCTTGGTCCCGCCGCCGACCGGGACCGCGCCGGGCCTGGCCAGGCAGGTCAGCGCCGCCTCCAGGGTGGCCGGGCGCTGATAAACGCTGATCATAGCCATGGCACCACTCTCGCCCGTGGGGCAGCTCGCCCAAAGGGTCAAAGGCCCTGCCCTGGCAGGTCATTCGGGCCGCATCCGGCCTGCGAGGCCCCCCGCGTCCCGCCCGTATCCGCCCGTTTCATGATCATGGTTGAATGGTGGGGCGGACACCATCAACAACCATGATCATGACGACTGAGGCGCGGCCGGTGGCTTTCGGGTACAGGCTGCGAGGACCTTCGACTCTACGCGGCTCCAGTGGCGCGAGGGACGGTTGATCCAGCGCAGCGGCCGTTTCGCCGAGCGCCGCTAAGGGCGGTGTAAATGGACTTCATCCTCAATGGCAAGCCCGTGTCAGTTGACCTCGCCGACGGCGAGAGCCTGCTCGACGTACTTCGTGACCACTGCGGGGTGACGTCGGTGAAGGATGGCTGCGCGCCGGAAGGTTCGTGTGGCGCCTGCACGGTGCTCAGCGACGGGAAGGCCGTCGTGTCGTGCGCCCAGAAGGCGTCCAGGTTCGCCGGGCGCGAGGTGCAGACGCACGAGGGACTGACGGCCGCCGAGCGAGCTAGGTGGGCGGAGAGTTTCGTGGCCGCCGGGGCCTCGCAATGCGGTTTCTGCTCCCCGGGCGTGGTCATGAAGGCCGAGTCGCTGCTGCGCAAGACCCCGGACCCGGCCCGGTCCCAGGTGATCGGCGCGCTGGCCGGGAACCTGTGCCGGTGCACCGGCTATGTCAAGATCGTCGACGCGATCCTGCTCAACGCGGCGGCCCGGGCCGGGGTCCCGATGCCCGAGCCGGACGCGACCGGCCGGGTAGGGGCCAGGACCGCTCGTTACCGGGGCCGCGAGCTCGCCCTGGGCGACAAGCCCTTCATCAACGACATGACCATGCCCGGCATGCTGCACGCAGCGGTCCGGTTCGCCGACCATCCCCGCGCCCGGATCGTCTCGATCGACACCGCCCGGGCCGCGGCCGCCCCCGGGGTGGCGGCCGTCCTGACCGCGGCGGACGTACCAGGTAACCGTACCCAGGGCGAGCTCACCCAGGACTGGGTCCAGCTGTATGCGGCGGGCGAGACGACCAGGTACGTCGGCGACGTCGTCGCGCTGGTCGCCGCGGACACCCGGGCGGCCGCGCGGGCCGCGGCCGCACTGGTCGACGTCGAGTACGAGGTGCTGGAGCCGGTGACCGACTCGCTGGCGGCCATGGCGCCCGGCGCGCCGCAACTTCACCCCGGCTTCCCGGGCAACGTGCTGTCGGTGTCTGAAGTCAAGCGCGGTGACATCGACGCCGTGCTGGCCACCGCGGCGCACGTGCTGACCGAGACCTTTCAGACCCAGCGGATCGAGCACGCGTTCCTGGAGCCGGAGTCCGCGCTGGCCTACCCGGCCGACGACGGCAGCATCCACTTCTACAGCCAGGGCCAGGGGATCTGGAGCGACCGCCGGCAGGTCGGCGGGCTTGCTCGGGCGGCCCGAGGACCAGGTGCGGGCCACGCTGGTGGCCAACGGCGGCGCCTTCGGCGCCAAGGAGGACTTGAACGTCCAGGGCCACGCGGCCCTGCTGGCCGCGCACACCGGGCGCCCGGTCCGGCTGACCCTCAGCCGCGCCGAGAGCCTGCGGTTCCACGTCAAGCGGCATCCGCTCACGATGACCTACACGGTCGGGTGCGACGCCCAGGGACGGCTGCTCGGCCTGCGGGCCAGGATCATCGGCGACACCGGTGCGTACGCCAGCGTGGGGGACAAGGTGCTGGAGCGGGCGGCCGGGCACGCCTGCGGCCCGTACCAGTTCGCGGCGGTGGACGTCGAGGCCCGGGCCGTCTACACCAACAACGTCCCGTGCGGCGCGATGCGCGGGTTCGGGGCCAACCAGGTCAACTTCGCGCTGGAAGGCATGCTCGACCGGCTGGCTGAGCGGGTCGGAATCGACGGCTGGGACATCCGGTGGCTGAACGCGGTCGATGTGGGCGGCATCTTCGGCACCGGGCAGCGGCTCGGTCCCGGGGTGGGGCTGCGCAAGACGCTGCTGGCGGTCAAGGACGCCTATAAGGCCGCGCCGGTGGCCGGGATCAGCTGCGCGGTCAAGAACACCGGGGTCGGGAACGGCCTGGCCGAGTACGGCCGCGCCATCCTGCGCCCGGAACCGGATGGCACGGTGACGCTGTTCCACGCCTGGACCGAGATGGGCCAGGGCGTGCACACCGTCTTGATGCAGATGCTCTGCGAGGAGCTCGGCCTCACCCCGGACCAGGTGACCGTCGAGGTCGATACCCGCTATGAGCTCGGCTGCGGGCAGACGACCGCGTCCCGGGGCACCGTGCTGGGCGGCCGGTCGGTGCTGGCCGCCGCGGCCAAGCTCAAGGCCGACCTGGCCGCCCGGCCGGGCCCGGCCGATCTGGCCGCGCTGGCCGGACGGGAGTACTACGGCGAGGTCCGCATCGACTGGACGACGGCGCCCGGGGCGGCGGTGGACCGCCCGGTCACGCATTTCGCCTACGGCTGGGCGACGCAGGTCGTGATCCTGGACGACCAGGGCGCGATCGCCAAGGTGATCGCCGCGCATGACGTCGGGAAGGTGATCAACCCGACGCTGCTGGAAGGGCAGATCGAGGGCGCCGTGCACATGGGCCTGGGTCATGCGCTGTCTGAGGAGTACGTGGTCAGCGACGGTGTACCGGTGACCACCACGCTCAAGTCGCTGAACATCATCCCGCCGGCCGGCATGCCGCCCGTCGAGTGCATCTTCGTCGAGGAGCCCCAGCCTGAGGGCCCCTACGGCGCGAAGGGAGTCGGCGAGATCGGCCTGGTGCCGACGGCGGGCGCGGTGGCCGGAGCGCTGCACGCGTTCGACGGCCGGTACCGCACCCAGCTGCCGATGAAGGACTCCGCGGCCGCCCGGGGCGCGGTCCCGAAGCTGGCCCACCAGCGATGAGCAGCCGCATCGACCAGAACGCGCCGGTGCAGGTCCCGCAGCTCGCGCTGTGCGGGGGCACCGTCATCGCGTCGCTGGACCCGGTGCGGGTGGTCACGGCCGATGTCCTGATCGCCGGGGACCGGATCGCCGAGGTGGGCCAGGCGCCGCCCGGGGTGCCGCGGCGCGACTGCTCGCGGACGCTGGTGCTGCCCGGCAATGTCTGCGCGCACCACCACCTCTACTCGGCCCTGGCCCGCGGGATGCCGTACCGGCTGGAACCGCCCGCCAACTTCCTGCAGATCCTGCAGCGGATCTGGTGGCGCCTCGACCGGGCCCTGGACGAGCCGAGCGTGCGGCTATCGGCCCTGATCGGCGGGCTGGAGGCGCTGCACGCCGGCACCACCACCGTGATCGACCATCACGCCTCGCCGAACTTCATCGACGGCTCGCTGGACGTGATCGCGGACGCGCTGGCCGAACTGGGCCTGCGGTCGGTGCTCTGCTACGAGGTCAGCGACCGGGACGGCCCGGCGCGGGCCACGGCGGGGGTGGCCGAGAACGCCAGGTTCCTGGCCGGGCGGCGCCGCCTGACCCGCGGGATGATGGGCGCGCACGCCTCGTTCACGCTGTCCGACGACACGCTGGCCGCCTGCGCGCAAGCCGCGGCGGCCGCCGGGTGCGGCATCCATATTCACGTCGCCGAGGACCGGGCCGACCAGGACGACTCGGTGGCCAGGTATGGAACGCGGGTGGTCGAGCGGCTGGGCGCCGCCGGGGTGCTGACCGCCGACGCGCTGCTCGCGCACTGCGTCCACGTCACCGACTTCGAGGTCGCCGACATCACGGCCTGCGGCGCGACCGTCGCGCACAACCCGCGCAGCAACATGAACAATCGCGTCGGCTACTCACCGCTGGCCCGGTTCGGCCAGCAGGTAGCGCTCGGAACCGACGGCATCGGCGGCGACATGATCACCGAGTCGCAGCTGGCCTACTTCCGGGCCACCGAGGCGGGCGCCGCGACCGCCCCGGCCTGGCCGCTGGAGCGGCTCGCCGAGGGCGCCAGGCTGGCCGGGCGGATCTTCGGCGAGCCGGGACTCGGCTCCATCGCCACCGGGGCGCCCGCCGACCTGACCGTGCTCAGCTACGACCCGCCCGCGCCGCTGTCGGCGGCCAGCCTGCCCGGGCACTGGGTCTTCGGTGTGGCCGCGGGCCGGGTCCGGGACGTGGTCGTGGCCGGTGAGCTGATCATCGCCGACGGCAAGTCCACCCGGGTCGATGAGGCGAAGATCGCCGAGGCGGCGGCCAGGGAGGCGGCCAGGCTGTGGGCGCGGCTGGATGAGATCCCCGCGCACCCGTTCACCCCGAAGGGATGGTGAGGGACATGGCGATCACCGGCACGGTGACCAGTC
>CAVZKE010000021.1:0-293576 GCA_963775745.1 uncultured Actinomycetota bacterium | reverse complement strand
ATCCACCAGCGTGCCGACGGCTGACTTGCAGCCCTTGCCGATGATCAGGTCGCCTTCCCAGTGGCCGGGCACGGCCCGGTCGGCGGCCTCGGCCGGGCGCTCGCTGATCATCACCATGTCCTTGATGCGCCCGGTGTTATCACCGTGGCCGTGGGGACGGCGCTTGGCCCGCCCGGTGCGCAGGCAGCGGGCCAGCTCCCGGCGCAGCTCACCGCGGCCCTGCACGAACAGGGCCTGGTAAATCGTCTCGTAGCTCACCCACATCATGGGATCGCCTGGATACTCGATCCGCAACCGGCGGGAGATCTGCACCGGCGACCACCACTGTTCCAGCCACCCGGTGACCTGGGCGGCCAGGCGGGGGCAGGCTAGCTTCGGGGTCTTGGGCCGCCGGGCATGCTGCCGGGCACGCTGATGAGCCCGCCACGCCCGGTACTCTTCCCGCCCCCCGTTGGCGGCCACCTCCCGTGACACCGTCGAGACCGCTTTCTCCAGCCGGGCAGCGATCGCAGTGAACGACTGCCCGGCATGCAGGGCGATGCTGATCTCCTCCCGGTCGGCCAGGGTCAGCCGCCCTGGGCCGGGCACCCACCCGTCCTGGGGGACCGGCCGCCGCGGCGCTTGCCGGGCAATGATCCGGACCAGCTCATGCGAACAGCCCACCTGCGGGCCAATCTCCCGCAACGACAGGCCCCTGGCCTTCAGCCGCAGCGCCAGCTGCCGCTGCTCTGCCGTCAGATGTGGGGGCATCCCGCAACCTCCTCAGCTCATCGAGAATCTTCTCGACTCGCCGAGGCATTGCGCTGACCAGTTGAATCCGCCGGGTCAGTTTTCGGGCGACGTTGACAGTGTATAAGCCAGTTTGGCGCGTAAACACGCGCGTCATCTGGCCGATGAGCACCGGTCGGCCTGGATGGCTGATGTCGCGTCGCTGTCAGCGATGCGCTGGCTGTGGGTTTCTGGCCCGCCGTCGGCGCCTAACGGGGATGGTCAACCCCGAGCCGGCCCTGTCAAGGCTCATGGGCGTCGGGTCGCGATGGCTGCGTAGGCCCCTGGCAGATATGCGATTGGATTATTGGACATGACCAAGTAGTCAACCGTTCATGGTAGGTGGGCGTCTTAGGCAGGGGTTAATCCCACGGCTACCAGGAGGGCGCACGATGACGGATACCAACAGCACCTGGAACAGGTCGGGGCCAGGGGAGGCGGGAGGCATCCCCGACCACGTCGAGCAGGCGCGGTTAGAGGGCAACCCGCTTGGCGGCTCATCCGGCGGCATGGGTTCTGGGGGCCCCGCGGCCTATTCACCGGGCACGACTGCCGAGCGCCTCGCTTACGAGCGCGGCCAGAAGGACGCCGTGTGCAGGCTCACCACGCCGCGGATGACCGGCTGGCGGATCACCTGCGGCATCTGCTGGGCCCTGTGGACACTGGTGTTTAGTGTCGGCGCTCTTGTAAGCCTGGCTCATGCCAGCTTCGGGTCATTCCTGATAGCAGGCATCCTGGCCGGCCTGGCGGGCTGGTACGACTACCGCATCTGGGCCCTCAAAGCACGCCGCCTCACCCTTTTCATCATCTTTTGAGTTCGTCTGGCCAGAAGCCAACCATGGTGGCAGACTAGGTTTCCCAGTAACCTTTTTCGCAGATTTGCCGGGAGTCAACGCGACGCCGGGATCATGGCAGACCGTAGATCGCCTGGCAAGCTAAATACCAGCATTCGGCTCGTGGCTAGCTCCGAATGCAACCGAGTGAAACGCGTGAACATATCGCTGGATCCATCAGGGTGGGGGAATGACAGCTACTCATCAGAAGAAGGCAACGCCCAAGAAGAAAAGCCGCGGCTTAGCAGGCTGGCTAACCTCGTTCAGCGGGATTC
This sequence comes from uncultured Actinomycetota bacterium, assembly GCA_963775745.1. Classification (GTDB taxonomy): domain Bacteria; phylum Actinomycetota; class Actinomycetes; order Streptosporangiales; family Streptosporangiaceae; genus DATBGO01. Next base: position 291,700 of record CAVZKE010000021.1, on the reverse strand, counting down.
TCGCGTCCATAGCCACTATCGTGGCAGCCGGCGCGTCAGTGCTTGCGGCGCATCAGACCAGCCGTGTGAATCAGCTCACCATCGTGGTCAAGCAACAGCAACAACAACTCAAGCAGGCTCACCAGCAGGCCGCCAGCGGATCTAGCTCGTCCAGTACCGGAGGCACATCGGGGTCAAGCGGCGGCGCGCTGCCCTCTGGCGGCGTCTACCTCTCGGCGATGCAGCCCACGGTCGACAACGCGGACCGCTACACCGGATCGCAGACTATGTCGGCGAAGGCCTATCCCGACAGCAACACCTTCTACTGCTACGGGCCGCAAGGCAATGGCCAGCCTGATGAGGCGTTCGATGTGGCTGGCCATTCGCTTTTCAAGGCCGAGGTCGGCATCCCGGACAACACGGCCAATGCCACCAGCCTAGACGAGACGGTGATTTTCGCCAATCAGGCGGGCGTGCAACTCATCAAGCCCATAGTCGTCAGCCTCGGGCATCCGGCCGCCGTGACGCTGAACATTGCTGGTGTCACTCAGCTTGAGGTCAGCTGCACCGGTCTCAACACGCAGAATCAGCAACCAGAAGGCAACAATGTGCTTACGCTCGGGAATGCCTTCGTTTCCTAATATGCGGTGCTCTGCCGTCAGGTGCATGCCGCACCGGCATCAGTACGCCGTAGCGCTGCGGTGGTCGATCCCGAAGCGCACGATGGGAGAGCAGATGGGCCTGACCTCGGAAATGAGAGGGGTGCGGCTCTTTTGAAGTGAGCTGATCATGCGGCGAGGCTCAGGCTGTCGCGGTAGCGGGCCTGGTGGGTGCGCTGGTGTTCTTGCCGGAGTGATAGGCCCGGTAGTCGTCGAAGTCGCCGCTGGCAGCGAGGGGGCGGAGCTTAGGGACGGCGTCGGCGCCGTTGGCGGCGGCCTGCCGCACGTGTACCCGATCATGGTGGGCACCCCGAGGCGGCGGCGACCGGGCAGATCGGCAGGTTCCTGAAGTCTCAGATGTTGAGGGATATCAGCGGGGCATGCCAGCGAGTTGATCGATCAGCATTGTCAGGCGCGCTTGGTGGTAGTCCGGGCGGAGCAGGCGGGCACGGGTGAGGGTGGCGATGCCGTGCAGCGCGCTCCAGGCAACCTCGGCCAGGGTGTCGGGGTCATGCCCGCCGGCCAGTGGCGTGACGGCTTCCACAAGCTCGGCGAAGGCGGCGTGCAGCTCGCGGGGCGTCTCGGGCCGGCCGAAGGGCAGCTCGGTGCTGAGGGTGAACATGGCGTCGTAGAGGGCCGGGTGCTCCAGGGCGAAGCCGACGTAGGCCCCGGCGAGTTCTCCCAGCGCGGCTTGGGGGGAACCGGCGGCCTGCCGCGCGTTTTGCAGGATGAGGCGCAGTTCGGCGAATCCCTCGACGGCGACCGCGTTGATAATGCCCCCTTTGCCGGGGAAGTGGCTGTAGAGGACCGGCTGGCTGTATTCGATCCGGTCGGCCAGCCGGCGGGTGGTGACGGCGTCCCAGCCCTCGGCTTCGGCCATCTGGCGGGCGGCGGTGATGATGGCCTGACGCCGCCGGGCCCGGTCGCGCTGCTGGCGCTCGGCTAGGGTCATGGCAGCCACTATAGCGTCCCTAGATAAGGTAGCGCCGCTAGACATGTCGTTGCTAGTAGTGCTAGCGTCGCTAGGAACGGAAGGAGCCTCCCCATGACCACTGACCACCAGCAGCTCGCTGAGCGCTACCTGGCCATGCTCAACCAGCACGACCCCGACGCCGTCGACGGCTTCGTGGCCGCCGGCTACATCAACCACAATCCCTTCGTCGCCGATGGCCGCGAAGCCAACCGCGCCTTCTGGGCCGCCTTCTTCACCGCCTTCCCCGACCTCACCGCCACCATGGACGACCTCATCGGAGCCGGTGACCGGGTGGCCGGGCGCTTCACCTACCGGGCCACCCACCGCGGGCCGTTCTACGGCATTCCCCCTACCGGCCGGCCGATCCAGATGCGGTCGATCGACATCTGGCGGGTCCAGGACGGCGAGTTCGCCGAACACTGGGACGAACTCAACCTGCTCGAGGTGTTCCAGCAGCTCGGCGTCATCCCCGCACTCGACCTGGCCGCCCCGCAGGCAACATCATGACCGTCCTGGCTCAGCTGCTCATCGCCGCGGCCCTGGTAGCCACCGCTGTCATCTACGGCACCGACGTCTTCGCGGCGATCGTGCTCCGGCCGGCCCTCGCCCACGTCGATGACCGCACCCTGACCGGCGCAACCGGCTACATGCACGACTACGCCGACCGGCGCCTCCCCGTACCTGGTGCCATCGGGCTGGCCGCCACGGTCTTGGGCACTGCCGTGGCGGCCCTGGCCGGGCACCCCGGCGCCGCCGTCGCCAGCGCCGCGGCAGTGCTCGCCATGACCGCCTGGCTGCTCATCTACCGGAACGTCAGCGCCCCCGTCAACCGCCAGCTCACCGCCGCCGCCCACGACGGACGCACCCCGGGTGACGCACGGGCCCTGCAGCGGCAATGGGACCACGTCATCAACGCCCGGGCGGCGCTGCAGACCGCAGCCGTCGCGGCCCTATGCGCCGCGCTCATCCTGTCCTGACGAAAAGGCTGGCCGCCCGGTCCCGCATCCCGGGGGCCGCCTGCCAGCACCATGAGAAGGAAAACGTCGTGGCTGAGATGGGCGCGGCGCTCCCGGGGTGAGTTCCCGCTGACCGGCTTGCGGGGTTACCCTGCTCGTGTCGCTGCGCGCAGAGGGCTTTCCCGGTTACGTTCCTGGTTATCCACGACCAGAACGTCAAGAAGGAGCCCGGATGCCAGGGTATGCGCCAGAGCCAGACGGTGAGGAGTTTGCCCAGTCCAGGGCGTGCTTCGCGAAGCGACCAGGTCGGCGACCAGGCCCGGCAGCGTCGCCTCAGGCACCGCGCTCACCCGCCCCCGGCCCGCCGCTGCGCTTCCCCGAGCTCGATCAGCGTCTCGATCCGCATCGCTGCGCCCTGTGCGTCCCCTGCGTCATGGCCTGCCGCCGCGGTCAGGGCCCCGTCCCAGTGATGCACGGCCTCTTCGTAGGCCAGCCGGCGGGTCGCCTCCCTGGCCGCCGCCACGCAGTAGCGGTACGCCCGCGCCGAGCCGGGATCGGCCTGCACGAAGTGCCGGGCGAGCTCGCCCAGGGAGACATCACCGCCGCGGGCCCGCTCGGCCTCGAGCTCCACGCCGAGCCGCTGGTGCAGCCGGGCCCGGTCGCCGGCCGGCAGCTCGTGGTAGGCGTACTCGCGGAACAGGTCGTGGACGAAGCGGTAACGGCCGGGGCCGCCCTGGCCGAGCACGCGGGCCCGCGCGGCCTCGGCCAGCGACCCGGCCATCGCCTCGGGCGGCTGGCCGGCGGCGCGGGCGACCAGGTCAACGGAAAACCGCGGCCCGGCCACGGCCGCGGCCCGCAGGGCCGCGGTGCACGCGTCAGGGAGCGCCGCGAAACGCTGCTCCAGGGCCTCCCGCACGCCCGGCGGCACCCCCTCCCGGCCGTCCTTCAGCAGCCAGGACACCTGCTGCGCGAAGAACGGGTTGCCGCCGGTGCGCCTGTGCACGTCGGCGGCGACGTCCCTGGCCCGCTCCTGGCCCAGCACGTCCCCGATCAGCTCGGTGACCGCCTCGACGGTCAGTCCGGTGAGTGGCAGGACCGGGGTGCGCGCCGCCAGGGCGGCCAGCACGGGACCTAGGGCCGGGTCCACGTCGCGGTAGGCGCCCACCACGGCCGCGGCGCCCGCGGGCAGGCGCCGGGCGAGGAAGTCCAGCAGCAGCTGCGAGGGCTGATCGGCCCACTGCAGGTCATCGAGGAGCACGAGCAGCGGCTGGATCCGCGACTCGGCCAGCAGCACCGAGGTCACCTCGTCAAACAGCTGGAACCGGGCCGACGCGGGCGCGGCGTCGACATCGGGCGAGCCCCCAGTGGTCGATAGCACGGTGGCCGAGAGCGCCGTGTCCAGCCCGAGCGCCCGCATGACCTCCACCCAGGGCCAGTAGCCGGGCGCGCCTTCGCCCGGCCAGCCCCATCCCCAGGCGACGCGGACACCCCGGGATTCTGCATAACGGGACGCTTCTGTGAGCAGCGTCGTCTTGCCGATCCCCGCCTCTCCGGCCAACAGCAGCAGGTGCCCCCGTCCAGCCATGGCCTGATCGACGGCGCGGCGCAGCTGGCCCAGCACCTCATCGCGCCTGACCGGGCCTGGCCCGCACCCGCGGGCGGCGGCCTGCTGCCGGGACGGTTCCCTCCGCGTCGCCACCCCTCCACGGTAACGGGGAGATCACAACTGGGGGATGGACGGGAGGCGCGCTCGGGCCGGTTAGCGGGTGACATACTTGCGTCAGGAGGCAGCGGCGGAAAAGGCGGTTGCATGAGCCCCCTGAGCAGCCGACGCAGACGGATCCGGGACGTCATCGTCGTTGGCGTGGTTATCACGGTGTTCGCGCTGTGGCTGGCCCCGGGCTGGGGGTCACGGCCGATATCTACTTCGTGATCACCGCGGTGGCGGGCGCTGCGTGGCTGGGTTACCTGGCCTGGGCGCTTGCCACGGGCAGGGTTGGCCTGAACCATTGGGCGCCGACGGCGCGGCGGCAGCGCGGACTCGAGCGCCGCGCGGCCAAGGTGGCCCGGGCTGACGCCCTGGTGCAGCAGCAGCGGCTGGAGGCCGCTTTCTCCCACGGCCCGTACCAGCCGCAGGCAGGATCGCCGCTAGGATCGGGCCCGGACCTGCAAGCGCGGCGCGTACTGCTTGAGGCGGTAGAGCGATACGGCGGCCTCAGCCCTGAGGCACGAGCCGCCGCCGAGAAGGCGCGGCGGCGGCACTCGGGCTAACCTGTCGTGGAATGGACTCCTGACTGGCCGGGAATGAGCAGACGGTGACAGACAACACACCACAGCTTTCTGGGCTCTTCGGCGTCTATCTGCAGGTTGGTGACCTTGACCGCTCGCTGTCGTTCTACCGTGACGTGCTGGCGCTGGAGGTGGTGTGGAACGACGGCGCGCTGGCGGTACTGCACGGCCGCCTGGCCCCTGCCGACTCGCTGGTGATCCGGGAGATCGGCAAGGCCACCCGGCACAAGATGGGCGAAGCCGGGGTAACGCGCGTCCTCTGGCGTGCGGGAGACCCCGCCGAACTGGACAGCGCCGAGGAACTCCTGACCCGGCAGCAGGTGCCCTACCGGCGGCATCGCGACGCGGAAGTCGACGGCATCACCATGCACGATCCCGACGGGCTGGAAATCGTGCTCCTGTGGGTCGGCAAGAAAGTCCCCAGCACCGGGCCACCAGCCTGGCTCTACTGGTACTACTGAACGGCAGGCCGCCTTCGCCGCGCCGGCTGGATTCGGGTACCCTCCACGAGCAGCTCATGAACGAACTGCTGGCCACTGCCTTGCGAACCTAATCCGGCCGGTCGCCGGCCGTTCCCGTATGTGCCCAGGGCGGTCGAAGTCTGGCGCTGCGACTCACCGGGACGGTTTGGGCCTGCATCGAGGTGCAGGAGCTGGTTGCTGTTCACAACAAGCCCTGTCCCACTCGGAAGGTAGACGAGGATGGATCCGTGGGGACGGGATCCGTCGGGGACGCGAACGCGGATGTATGCGCCGGAGTCGGTCGGGTCGCGATGGGCCTGACCTTCGAAGTAGGGAGTGAAGGTCGCGGACATTTCAACGCTCCTGGCGGGTTGGTGTGCGCTGGGTCGCTCTTCCGATCCGTTCGATCGGAAGAGCGGCCTTCACGCTCCTGTCGTGACCGAGTCGGCGGATCACCGGCCTGGTGCCTGCTGGCTGAGCCAGTCGTCGAATCGGGTCGGCTCGAGCTGAGCGCCATCACCGGGCAAGAGGGTGCGCTCGCTCAGCCGGGCCCCGAAGTACCGAGCTTGGGGATCGGTGATCACGACGCGCTGATCCCCCGCGGCGCGCAGCGCTTGCCGCACGAAGTCCTCGAACCGCAACGGCTGCGGCCCGGCGATCTCGATCGTGTTGTTCGGCGGGGCAGCGAGCGTGAGGGTGCAGACCGCGGCGGCGACATCGTCAGCTGCCATCGGCTGGATCAGCACCGGAGGAACCCGCACCGTGCCGCCGTCACTCGCCTCGTCGGCGCTGCGAACGGCGAACTCGAAGAACTGTGTCGCGTGGACGATGGTGTAGGGGATCGACGAGTTCTTGATGAGCTTCTCTTGCGCGATCTTCGCCCTCATGTAGCCGCTTTCGGCCATCCGTTCGGTGCCGACGACCGACAGCGCCACGTGATGTCCCACGCTGGCTGCCGCCTCCGCGTCGAGGATGTTGCGGGTCGATGTCTCGAAGAACTCGAGTACCGCGGTGTCCTCGAACGACGGCGAGTTCGACACGTCGACGACAACGTCCGCGCCGGCGAGGGCTTCGGCCAGGCCCTCGCCGGTGAGGGTGTTGACGCCGATGGCGGGGGACGCGGGCACGGCATCGTGACCGCGCGCGATGAGCTTGGCGACGAGCTTGGAACCGATCAGCCCGGTCCCGCCGATGACGACGATCTTCATCATGAACCTTCCTCGTGTCGGTGGCGCGACTAGCTCTGCAAGAAGGCGAGCAGGTCGGAGTTGACTTGGTCCTGGTGCGTCGCGGTGAGGCCGTGCGGCGCGGCCGGGTAGTAGATGTCCTTGGCGTTTTTGATGATGCGCGCCGACCGCATCGAGTTGGCGACGGGAACAACCTGGTCGTCCTCGCCGTGGATCAGCAGCGTCGGGACGTCGAAGCGCTCGAGGTCTTCGGTGAAGTCGGACTCGGACAGGGCCTTGACGCACTCGCAGGAGTTCTTGAGGCCTGATTGCATGCTCCATGCCCAGAACTGGTCGAGCACGCCTTGCGATACGTGGGCGCCGGGCCGGTTCGCGCCGTAGAACTGGCTCGCGAAGTCCCGGTAGAACTGCGATCGATCGTTGAACATGCCGGCGAGCAGACCGTCGAACAGCTCGACCGGCAGACCATCGGGGTTCGCCTCGGACTTCACCAGACTCGGCGGTACCGCGGAGATCAGGACGGCCTTCACGACGCGCGCGGCTCCGTGCCGCCCGATGTAGCGCGCGACCTCGCCGCCGCCGGTGGAGTGGCCGACGACCGTGACGTCGTGAAGGCTGAGCGCCTCGATGAGGGCGGCGAGATCATCGGCGTAGCCGTTCATGTCGTTGCCCGCCGAGGTCTGGCTGGACCGGCCGTTGCCGCGGCGGTCGTGTGCGATGGCGCGGAAGCCGTGCTGGGCGAGGAACAGCATCTGCCCGTCCCACGCGTCGGCGCTTAGCGGCCATCCGTGCGAGAACGTGACGGCCGGGCCTTCGCCCCAGTCCTTGTAGTAGATCTCGGTGCCGTCTTCGGTCGTGATGGTGCTCATGGATCTGCTCCTTGCAGGCGAGGACTTGACAAGGACCACGGTCGCGTGCCCGGGACGGTGCTCGCATCCGTGGAACTCCCTAGTCCGGCCTCAGCGCTCGTTGGGTGCGCCGTGCGCACGCTCCTGCCATGCAACTGCCACGACTCCCGCGTCCCGCCCGGCGAAGCCCGACTGGGGTGTTCCACGGATGCGAGCAACGGGCGCGCATGCGACCGTGGTCCTCGTCCATCCGGATCTGCTCCACGAGCGGCTTCGGAGATCAAGGGCTGGGCATTCAGATCGGTTCCGAGCATGAGCCAGATCCGGGCGCGGATGACCGCGCGCGCGACCGATGAACCGCACCGCGCGTCAAGTCATCTCGAGTTGTTGTTCGACCTCACGTTCGTGGTCGCGATCTCGCGGATCACGCCACAACTCGCGGACAGAATCGCGAACGGTGAGGGCGCTCAAGCACTGATGCCGTTTCTCCAGGTCTTTTTCGCGATCTGGTGGGCCTGGATGAACTTCACCTGGTTCGCTTCGTCGTACGACAATGACGACGTCGTCTATCGGCTCCTGACGCTGTTGCAGATGGCCGGCGTGCTTGTACTTGCGGCGGGGGTGCCGGCCGCGTTGAACAACAACGACTTCCTCGCCGTCACAGTGGGATATCTCATCATGCGGGCCGGCCTTATCGCGCTCTGGCTGAGAGCCGCGATCGAGCATCCGGCGAATCGCGGTACCGCCCTGCGTTACGCAGCCGGGATCGCCAGCTTGGAGGTCGCCTGGGTGCTCCGCCTCATCTTCGCAGAGTCGGGAGTGCTGCCGCAGGGCCTGCTGCCTGCGATCTTCGTCAGTCTGGTCGTCCTCGAGCTCTCGGTGCCGCCCTGGTCGGAGCGGAAGGGGCGGACCAACTGGCACCCGCGTCACATCGCCGAACGGTACGGACTGTTCGCGATCATCCTCCTCGGTGAAATCATCCTCGCCGCGTCGTCCGAGATTGAGAGGGCGATGGCAGATAGAGGAGTCAGCGCTGCGTTGGTGACGATCGCGGTCGCGGGCCTCGTGGTGATCTTTGCACTCTGGTGGCTTTACTTTCTCGAGCCCGCGGGGCAGGGGCTTGCCCGCAACCGCGATCGGGCATTGCTCTGGGGCTTCGGCCAATACGGCGTCTTCGCGGCCCTCGCGAGTCTGGGTGCCGGGCTTGAAGTTGCTATCGAACAGACCTGGAATCAGATTCGGTTGTCGTCAATCGCCGTGAGCTACGCGGTCGCGATTCCTGTCGGACTGTTCCTCGTACTGGTGTGGGCAGTATCCGCGCCCGTCGTGGGTCGTTCGGTCGTCAGACCCATCGTGATTCTCAGCGGCGCCGCCGTCATTCTGCTTGTGCCGCTCTCAGCGGAGGTCACCGGAGTGGACGGCGTGATAGGGGCGATCGCGGCGGTGTGCGCTTCGATGATCGCGGCGACGATCCTGATGGGAACAACCCAAGATGCACGCCGACAGACGTCCGGCCGTCTGCCGACGCCGACCCGACCGGGGAGCCCGCACTGATCTGGGACGCGGCCCGGAACCTGAGGATCGATCCTGAGGCGGGCGCGGCTGCGGGTGTGGAGCGGCTGGTGGCACCGGCACCAGTCCTCCCAGGCTCGCCGGACCGGACGATCATGTGCGCCGAGCTGGCGGCGTGAGCGGATGCGTGCTGATGCCGTCATCGTCTCGGGCATCGACGATTGCCCATCGCGGCGGCCGGTCGCATCCGTGGAAGTCCCTGGCGGTGCCCCGGTCTGAATGGCGCAGGCCCGGGCTGGCCGGACCCGACCGGCCGGACGCGGCAATGGCGGACCGGCGGAGGCTTCTCCAGATCACCAGGGACGCGACGGCCGGGATGGTGACCGCGGAGCCGGTGACTGGCGATCATGGCGGGCCACGCGTGGCCCCGTTAACTCGGCCAGTGTAAGCTTTATGCCGGTTTGGGAGGTGCACTATGAACCCAGCACCGGACGTCGCTGATCTCGGATCCCAGGTCGGCGATCACGTTTGCGCCTTCTATAGCGAAGGCGGCTATTCCCGCGATGATATCGTGGTGGATTACCTTACTAGAGGTCTGCAGGCGGGGAACAAATGCGTCTGCGTGATCGATACGCCGTCCTCGGTCCGAGAGCGGATCCCCCGCGAGCTCGTGTCGCGCGAGGGTATCCTGCAAATCCTCACAGCGGACGAGGGGTACATGCCTGAAGGGTACTTCGCTAAGGATGCGTTCATCCGCAGAGTGGAGGCGATGGGCAAACAGGCATTCTCCGAAGGGTACGAACGGACCTGGCTGCTGGGCGATGACAGCTTTGTTGTCCGAAGAGGGGTCGACGTAAAGTCGTGGTTCGCTGCCGAATCGTGGGCAACTGAGGCCGGGACACAATACCTGCACTTGATAATGTGCCTGTACAATCTCGACCTGTTCGATGGTGAATTGGTCATGTACGTGCTCCAGACTCATCCCCGGATCTTCGTCAACGGGCTGATCATCACGAATCCGCACTACATCTCGGCGAGCCAGTTCCTCGCGAGCCTATGACCTCAGACGCGCCCGGCGGGCCGGGCGCGAACGACTGGGAACCGGCCGTCCAGGCGAGGCTGTCCTCGGTCAACGCAGTCTTCACCCTGTCGCTGATCTTGACCCAGGCGACTTCGCCCGGGCAGGTCATGCGCCTGGTCACTACAGGGATCCCAGCGATCGCGCCCGGCCACAAGGCGCTCGCCTGGCATCCCAGCAGGTCGGGAGCCTACTACGAGCGCGCCCCGGACAACATTTGCGACGCGCTGGCCGGGCTGACGGCACCCGTACAACTCGAGATGGGAGATTTTTCCTCGTGGTGGGCGTTTCCGCTCGGGCCCCCGTCAGCGGATAGCCCAGTCTTCCTGGTGACCGCCGGCGCCAGGCCCCCGTCTGACGAGGAAACCTTCCTGCTGTCGGTGCTCGCACAACTATGCGGCACCGTGATCGCCAAGCTGGAGCTGATCGCGGCCGAGCGAGCGAATATCCAGCGGGTTGCCACCCTCAACGCCGAGCTCGAGTCGACGGTCTCGACGCTGACGAAGATCATGGAGACCCATCGGCGGCTGAACGAGATCGTTGCTACCGCCGGGGAGACGGGTATCGCCATGACCCTGCACCGGCTCACCGCGTTCCCGGTGCTCATCCAGGATGTGCACGGCAATACCCGCGCCACCGCCGGCGAGGCGCCCACTGATCAGTATCAGAAGGAGCAACCGGCGGAGCGAAGGGAGCTCATCCACCGGCTGAGGGTTGCGCACCGCGCGGTCTACCACCGACGGGCGTGGATGGTCCTGGCGAACCCGCGCGCCGACGTCCTTGGCGTCATCGCGCTCATTGACCCCGCGCGCACCGCGAGCGAGACCGACCTGGCTACGCTTGAGTACGCCGCGACGGTGCTGAGCGTGGACCTCGCCCGCTTGCAGAGCGTCGCGGAGGCGGAACTGCGCAGCCAACGGAACTTCGCCGAGGAGCTGCTCGCAGGCGCGGATGAGTCAACGGTCAAAGCATCCGCGCACGTTCTCGGGTACGACCCGCACCGCCCGCACCGGGTCATCATCGCCACCGGCGGGCCGCGGGGCGGGCTCGACGAGCGGTTCTTCCAGGCCGTCGTCCGGCACGTGCGCCGGCTCGATGTCGGCTCGCTAGTGGTGGCCCGGACCGACTACGTCGTGATCATTGCCTACCGCCAGGCCGATTGGGCCAAGCTGCAGGCGGCCATCACCGGCGATCTGCCCAGCGGCACATGTCGGCTCGCCGTGGGATCTCGGTACCCCGCCGCCTGGCACGTCTCCGTGAGCTATCGCGAGGCACAGTTCGTGGCGAACCTCGCCTCATCTGCCCTGACCAATCCGGCCGTGCCTGTGCTGCACTTCGAGTCCCTGGGCGTCTACCGGATGCTCTCGTCGGTGACCGACCCCGCCGGAATCGAAGGATTCATGAACGAGCAGCTCGGCCCGCTGCTCGAGTACGACAGGCAGTACCGCTCCAGTCTGGTCCTCACCCTCGCGCGGTACCTCGACACCGGCTGCAGCTACGACGGGGCAGCAGCGGCGCTGTCGGTACACCGGAGCACCCTCAAGTACCGCCTGAAGCGAATCGGGGAAGTCCTGGGCCGCGACCTGCACGACGGCTCAGCCCGGCTGGACCTTCACCTGGCTACCACCGTCTGGCTCACCCTTGAGAGCCTTCGCCGGACCGAACAAGCCTGACCGGCTCTGCGACTCGGCGGACCTTGTCGAAGGCCACAGACGGCGGTGAGGGCTCGCCGGCATAGGCCGGAACGGACAAATCAGCGGCCCGGGTTAGACCGATCTGGCTAACGACTGGGCGTGGCGGCGGCACGAGAGTAGGGGGCAAGCCCGTTGCCCACACAGTCGAGGAGAGGCGCCATGGCCGACCTCCGTCGCGGGGAAGTTCCGCTGCCGACGACGACCGTCGGACGCTGTCTGGGTGCCCAGCTTCTTCCGGGCAAGGCATCTCTGCCGCTCCACGAGTCCGGACGCGACGCAGCTTCTCAAGGTCTTTCGTTGGTGATTGGCCGCGCCGACCAGCCACCACGGACACGGCGTAGTGCCGCAGCGATGGCCGCAGGTTCCCGGCGGCAGGACCGCGCCGCCCCGCTGAAGGGCCGCAGCCGCGAGCTGAGCGTGCTCGGCGAGTTCATGGACGTTGTCCGGGCAAGCGGGAGCAGAGTGCTGGTGGTGCGCGGTGAACCTGGGGTCGGCAAGACGGCGTTGCTGGACTACCTGGCCAGGCGGGCGTCGGGATGCCGGATAGCGCGCGCCACCGGTGTGCAGCCGGAGATGGAGCTGGCCTTCGCCGGCCTGCACCAGCTGTGCGCGCCGCTGCTGGATCACGCTGAACGCCTGCCTGCTCCGCAGCGTGAGGCGATGCGGACCGCGTTCGGCATCAGCGCCGGACCGGCGCCGGACCGGTTCCTGGTCGGCCTGGCGGTGCTGGGCCTGCTGTCCGAGGTGGCCGGGGAACGCCCGCTACTGTGCGTTGTCGATGACGCGCAGTGGCTTGACAGGGCCTCGGCGCAGGCCCTGGGGTTCGTGGCGCGGCGGCTGGCGGCCGAGCCGGTCGGCTTGGTGTTCGCGGGCCACGCTCCGGGCGACGAACTGGCCGGGCTGCCGGAACTGGCGGTAGCAGGCCTGCCGGAGGGTGACGCGCGGGCGCTGCTGGACTCGGTGACCCCGGGACGACTGGATGAGCGGGTGCGGGACCGCATCGTCGCGGAGACACGCGGCAACCCGCTGGCGTTGATGGAGCTGCCCCGGGGGCTGAGCGCCGCGGAGCTGGCCGGCGGGTTCGGGCTTCCCGGCGCGCCGCTGGCCAGCCGCATCGAACAAGGCTTCCTGCGACGGCTCCAGTCGCTTCCGGTCAAGACGCAACGGCTCATGCTCGCGGCGGCAGCGGAGCCGACCGGCGAGGTGACCTTGTTGTGGCGCGCTGCCGGGCGGCTCGGCGTCGGAGCGGAAGCGGCGGCCCCCGCCGAGGCCGCCGGGTTGATCGAGCTGGGTGCCCGGGTGCGCTTCCGTCATCCGTTGCTCCGCGCCGCGGTCTACCGGGCTGCGGCCTTGCCCGACCGCCGGGAGGTGCATCGGGCCCTGGCTGAGGCGACCGATCCAGCCGCCGATCCCGACCGCCGGGCGTGGCATCGTGCCCACGCTGCCACGGGGCCCGATGAGGCCGTGGCCGGCGAACTGGAGCGGTCGGCCGCCGGAGCGCAAGGCCGCGGGGGCGTCGCGGCGGCAGCCGCGTTCTTGCAGCGGTCGGCCGAGTTGACGCCGGACCCGGCGCGGCGTGGAGCGCGCGCGCTGGCCGCCGCGCGAGCCAAATTCGCGGCCGGTGCACCTGATGCGGCCTGTGAGCTCCTTCTGATGGCGGAACTCGGCCGGCTGGACGAGCTCCAGCGCGCCGAGCTGACGCGGTTGCGCGCCCAGATGGCCTTTGCGCAGCGGCGCGGGAGCGACGCTCCGCGGTTGCTGCTCGATGCGGCGAAGAAGCTCGGAGCGCTCGACAGCGGGCTGGCGCGGGAGACCTACCTAGAAGCGGTCCGGGCGGCGATCTTCGCCGGTCGCCTCGGCCGCGGACTCACCGTGCGGCAGGCGGCTGAGGCTGCCCGGACGGCGGCGCCGCCGGCGCCGCAGCCGCCGCGGCCGATGGACCTGCTGCTGGACGGGGCCGTGACGCGGCTGACCGAGGGCTACGTCGCGGGCATGCCGCCGCTCAGGCGCGCCCTGGATGCGCTCCGGCGAGACGGCGGCCGCAGCGAGGCTGACATCATGGGCTGGCTCCCGCTGGCCATCGCGCCCGATCTGTGGGACGACGCGACCTGGCATGAGCTAACCGCCCGTGCGCTCGGACTCGCTCGTGAGGCTGGCGCGCTCGCCGTTCTTCCTGTCGCGCTCATCTACGGCGCGGCCGTGCACGTGCACGCGGGAGAGTTCGGTGCCGCGGCCGGGCTGCTCGAGGAGGCCGATGCGATCACGGCGGCAACCGGCAACGCGCCTTTCGGGTACACCTCACTGGTGCTCGCCGCCTGGCGCGGCGAGGAGAGCCGGGCGCTGGAGCTGATCGAAGCCGTCGTCCGGGACGCGACGGCCAGGGGTGAGGGAAGGGTGCTCGGGGCCGCCGGGTATGCCACTGCGGTGCTGTACAACGGCCTGGGCGGCTACGAGGCCGCGCTGGCCGGCGCCCGGCGGGGATGCGAGCACGACGACCTGGGTTTCTTCGGATGGTCCCTGGCCGAGCTCGTCGAGGCGGGAGCCCGCAGTGGCGCCAGCGACGAGGCGTCGGCGGCCCTGCGGCAGCTCGGCGAGCGGACCCGCGCCGCCGGGTCGCGGTGGGCACTTGGCATCCAGGCCCGGTCACGTGCGCTGCTCAGCGACGGCCCGGCCGCGGACGCCCTGTACCGCGAGGCGATCGACCGCCTCGGGCGCAGCCGCATCGCCGTCCATCTCGCCCGCGCCCACCTGGTGTACGGCGAGTGGCTGCGCCGCGAGCAGCGGCGAGCGGAAGCACGCGAGCACCTGCGGGCCGCCCACGACATGTTCGGCCGGTTCGGGGCCGCGGGGTTCGCCGAACGGGCCCGCTGGGAGCTCCAGGCGACAGGCGAGACAGTGCGCAAGCGCACCGTGGACACGCGCGACGCTCTGACCGTGCAGGAGGCGCAGGTCGCCCGGCTTGCTGCCGAGGGCCACACGAACCCGGAGATCGGCGCCCAGCTGTTCATCAGCCCCCGGACCGCGGAGTACCACCTGCACAAGGTGTTCTCCAAGCTCGGCATCAGTTCCCGCCGGCAGCTCAGGCACCGCCTGGCGTTAATCGACCGGCGCGTCGCCTGAAGGCATCGCCGGGGTGAGCTCGGACCGGGCATCCGCGCTGGGGACTTCGACAGATGCGAGCGTCCCGCAGCGGGAGGGACGCTGCGTGGTAACCCATCGTGGACGGAGCCCCCACCGGCCGGGTCACGAAAGAAGGTAGGGAAGCAATGAGCAGGTCGAACGCCATCACCCGCCGTGCGGCGGACACCGTGCGGCGGACACGTGCGGGCCGCCATCGCCGACGGCGTTCCCGTCCCGGCCAGCCACGGTCCCGGCCAAGCGCTCCAGGCGCTGGGCCTTGCCACGAATCAGTGGTCCTTGGCCGTCGCGTCCACCGTGACGGTAGACCGCTACGACCACGCGGCCGCGGCCGCCTACCTGATGAGGCACCACAGTGCGAGTGCTCTCCTCATCCTGGATGGCGACGGGTCCAACCCGCCGGTGGGAATCATCACCGAGGCTGACCTCATCCAGACGGCAGCGGACGGAAAGGACCTGAACAAGGTCCGGGTCCAGGAGCTGATGAGCCAGTCACCCGACGGATCAGCCCCTGCGACGCATCCCTGATGCGGCCAGAACAACCATGAACCAGCCAGCAGCCATCTCATCTCCCCGGGAAGGGGGGCTATACCCATGGAGGACGCCGTGGATGTATCTGCCGGTAACGGTGGCGGCCCGATCGTGATCGCGGGGGCGGGTTATGCCGGGCTGCATGTGGCGTTGCGGCTGGCGGGCAGGCTGCGGGGCCGGCCGGGGGTGGAGGTGGTGCTGGTTGACCGGCATGACTATCATCTGGCGCTGACCGAGCTGCCGCGGGTCGCGGCCGGTACCCGGGCGGCCGGGGCGGTGCGCATCCCGATCGAGGATGTGCTGGCCGGGCGGGTTCGTTTCGTGCAGACCGGGATCGATGGTGTTGACCTGGCCGGGCGGCGGCTGCTGACCGGGGCCGGGCCGGTCGGGTGGGGGCGGCTGGTGCTGGCGCTGGGCAGCCGGCCCAACGATTTCGCGATTCCCGGGCTGGCCGAGCGGGCGCTGTCGCTGTATTCGGCCAGCGACGCCGAGCGGGTGTGGGCGGCGGTGAGCAAGGCGCTTGATGACGCGGCGGCGGCTGCTGACCCCGGGCGGCGGCGCCGCCTGGCGACCGTGGTGGTGGGCGGCGGCGGGGCCACCGGGGTGGAGCTGGCCGGCGAGCTGGCCGAGGTGCTGCCCGAGGCGGCCGCCCGCCGCGGGCTGGCGCCCGGGCTGCCCGCGGTGGTGCTGGTCGAGGCGGGCCCGGGCCTGTTGGCCGGCTCGTCCCCGCAGCTGATCGGCAAGGCCACCAGGATCCTTGCTGACCTGGGGGTCCAGGTCCGCACCCGCGCGGCGGTCGCCGCCGCGACCGGTGCGGGCTTCCGGCTCGCCGGCGGCCAGCTGGTGCACGGCGGCGTGTTCGT
The DNA here is from genome assembly GCA_963775745.1 of uncultured Actinomycetota bacterium. Lineage (GTDB taxonomy): Bacteria > Actinomycetota > Actinomycetes > Streptosporangiales > Streptosporangiaceae > DATBGO01. Next base: position 275,532 of record CAVZKE010000021.1, on the reverse strand, counting down.
CTGGGCCGGCGGGGTGCAAGCCCCCGCCCTGGTGGCCGGTTCGGGGCTGCCGGCCGGGCACAACGGCCGCGTCAAGGTCGACCGGTACCTGCGGGTGCTCGACCACCCGCAGATCTACGCCGCCGGCGACCTGGCCTCGGTGACCGACCCGGGCACCGGGCACGTGCTGCCCCCGCTGGCCCAGGTGGCGCTGGAAGAAGGCGAGACCGTGGCCCGCAACCTGCACGCGGAGCTGACCGGCCGGCCCCTGGAGGCGTTCACCTTCCACGACAAGGGATTCGTCGTGTCGGTCGGCACCCGCCGCGCGGTCGCCGACATCGCCGGCATCACCACCGGCGGGCGGCTGGCCCACCTCCTCAAAGACGCCATCGAATGGGAATACCGCCAGTCCGTCAAGCACCTGCGCGGCTGGGACCCAGTACCCCAATAACCCGGCTTCACCCAGCAGAGGAAACACTCATGTCACTCAGTCGCACGGCGCGGCGCATCAGCCTGCCCGCGCTCCTGGCGGTCGTTCTGGCCGCCGCCCTGCTAGCGATCGCGCCTGCCCGCGCCACCCCGCGGCTCGGCCGGCGCCGCGGCGGCAGGTGGCGGGCACCCGGCCAAGCCCGTGATCGTGCTTGAGCACGGCGCCTGGGCGGATGCCTCGAGCTGGAGCAGCGTCATCAGCCGGCTGCAGCGCCGCGGCTTCACCGTGTACGCGCCGCCCAGCCCGCTGCGCGGCCTGCCGCAGGACTCCGCCTACCTGCACCAGTTCCTGACCCAGAACGCGGCACTCCAAGGGCAGCCGGTCGTGCTGGTCGGGCACTCCTACGGCGGGGCGGTCATCACCAGCGCCGCGGTCGGCGACCCCGAGGTCAGGGCCCTGGTGTACGTGGACGCCTTCATCCCCGACCAGGGCGATACCATCGGCGGCCTGGCCAGCGCGCCGCCCGGATCCTGCCTGGACGGCGCCGGAGTCTTCAACCCGGTGCCCTACCCCGGCGGGCCGCCCGGTGACGTCGACCTCTACATCAAGCCGAACCTGGTCCCCGGATGCTTTGCCACCGGCCTGCCCGCCAGCCAGGCCGCGGTCATCGCGGCCACCCAGCGGCCGCTCACGGCCAGCGCGTTCACCGAGCCGTCCGGGCCCCCGGCCTGGAAAACCATCCCGTCCTGGGCCGTGATCGGGACGGCGGACCAGGTCATCCCGCCCGCGGAGCTGACGTTCATGGCCCAGCGCGCGGGCGCCCGCATCACCGACGTCAACGCCGGGCACCTGTCCCTCATCTCCAACCCGTCGGTCGTGACCCGCGTCATCCTCGAGGCCGTCCAGGCCACCGGATGACCCGCGAGGCCCCCTGGTGTCCCGCGAATCTGACGCCGGGTTCGCGGGACAACGGTCGGCTCACGCGTCACCGGCGATGACGGTTATCCCCAGTTGTGACCCACTAGGGATTCCCACGGAGGCGACCCTCGCAGGCAAGCGCGACAGTGGTGCCACCGGCCAGGAGAACGCCAAAACCACGAGCCACCGGCAAACGGCCCCGAATGGGTTGTGACCCTCTACGCCGTCACCTTTGGCGGGCGCCGGGACCGATCGGAGGATGCCGAGGAGGTGAGGCCAGTGGCTGACACCGAAGAGCACCGCGTGAGGTCGCTCGCCGGGAGGGCACGAACGGCGCTGTCCGACGTCGGGCAGGATGAGCGCCTCAAGCACGCCGCCGCCGCGGCCAAGGACGTGGCCGAACCCGCTGATGATGACCGGCCGGCTGGCCCTCCGTGAAGCGGCCGGCGGCCAGGACGCGGCGGCTGGTTCGTGATGCGCTGCGGCGGGATCCGGAGGATCGCTGGGCTGCGGTGTTCGGGCGGATCGCCGGGTACTCGTTCGCGGTGGCGGTGGTGACCGGGGTGCTGCTGCTGCCGTTCTTCCGCCCGTCGATGGCCACCCTCGCGTATCACGGCTCCTACAGATTGCTGGACGGCGTCACGATGAGCCGGGCGTACCGGTCCGTGCTGGCCACCAGCTTCGACGTGCGCGGCGGGCTGCTGATCCGGCAGGTGCACCACTGGTCGGCGGACGTGTTTGTCGCGGCGGTATGCCTGCGGCTGCTGCGGGCGTTCTTCCGCGGCCGGTTCTCCGGCCGGGCGCTGCCGGGCTGGCTGATCTGGGTGGCGCTGCTGCCGCTGGGGATGCTGGCGGCCTACACCGGCACCATCTTGCCCGATGACGGGCTGTCGGGCGGCAGCCTCAGCGTGATCACCGGCGTGCTGCTGTCGGTGCCGGTGATCGGGACGCACCTGGTGTTCTGGATCTTCGGCGGGGCGCCTCCGGGGCATCAGATCATCGGCCGCGACTACTGGGTGCACATCCTGGTCCTCCCGGCCCTGACCGGCGCGCTGCTGCTGGCCAGCTTCCGGCCGTCGCTGCGGTGGCCGCGCCGGCTGCGGCCCGATCCGCTGCCGCTGTTCACCTGCGCGGCGCTGGTCCTGGGCGGCACGATAGCGCAGATCAACCCGGTGTGGCTGTCCGGGCCGTATCAGCCGGGCAGCATCGGCACCGGCTCGGTGCCGGACTGGTACATGGGGTTCCTTGACGGCGCGCTGCGGATCATGCCGGCCTGGGAGCTGCCGGTCGCCGGCCATCCGTTGGCCCTCGGCGTGCTGGTGCCCGGGCTGCTGGTGCCCGGCGCGTTCTTCACCCTGCTGGCGGCGTATCCGCTGCTCGACCGCTGGCTCACCGGCGGCCAGGGCCTGCACCACGTCCCGGGCCGCCCCCGCGACGGGGCCACCCGCACCGCGGCCGGCGCCGCCGGGATCACCTTCTACGGGGTCCTGTGGGCCGCGGCGGCCAACGACCAGGTCGCCTACCACCTCCACCTGGGCCTCTACGCCGTCACCTGGTTCTTCCGGGTCGCCGTGATCGCAGGCCCGCCGCTGGCCTACACCCTCACCCAGCGGATCTGCCGCGGCCTGACCCGCCGGGACCGCGACGAAGCCGAGCACGGACACCCCACCGGGCGGATCGTGATGAGCCCCGACGGCGGCTTCAGCGAGATCACCGAGCCGGCCCGACCCGCCCGGGACGAGGGCCCAGGACCGAACCTCCCCACGGCAGCCGACGTGGCGGCCGATCGCAGCGATAGGGCAGCGTCCAGGCCGCCCCGGGTAGCTGGACCTAGCTGAGGTGGCCGGGCTGAGGACTCGCACCACGCGGCGGCATCCGGGCGGTGGTCGGGCCGAGGCGGCCTCAGAGGTTCGATGCCAGGCGGTCGAGGAGGAACACCTCGGTCCCGGCCAGACCCACGGAGAAGAACAGGATGATCCCGTTCCCGGCTGCTCGGGCTGCCTGCCCGGCGCGGACCGCTCCCAAAGACACCAGCCGGCCGCGGTGAGGGCTGCCGACGAGGATGTTCGGTGGGTCGTAGGCGTCGATCTGGGCCAGTGAGTCGGTGACGAGCAGCCCGGCGGCGGCGCGGAGATCCAGCCCGAACTCTGCCCGGCCTCGCTGCTTGGGGCCGAGGGTCGTGACGTAGGCGCCCGCTGTGAGCCAGCTCGCGTCGATGACGGGCGTGGCGCTGCTGGTCGCCAGGATGACGATTTCCGCGCCCTCGACCGCGGAGCGTGCGTCCGGCGCAGGCCGGCAGACGGCGTCGCTCGTCGACGCCAGCCGCTCGGTGAATCTCGCCCGGCGGGCCGCGTCTGGGGAGTAGGCGCGAACTTCGCGCAGCTCGCGGACAGCGGACAGCGCCCAGAGCTGGAACCAAGCCTGGGTGCCGGTTCCTATGACGGCCACCACACCGGCAGCGGGCGGCGCGAGGGCGTCTCCCTGCCCCGGAGAGTGCGCTGGTGGCCTCGACCATGCGCTCGGTGTCCAGGCCCTGCGTGAACACTTCGATGATGCGTGAAGGCAAACTCCAGCATGACCGACTCCACAGTTACTGTGACCACAACCAGCTCCCGTCCGATAGGTCCGGCCGCCGACAGCCGGCCCGGCGCTATCTTCCCCCCGGCTGCGCTCGTTCCAGCGTCACGTCAGGCCCCTTCCAGCGGTGGATGCCACAGTGGCGGCGTGATGTTCCTGCTCAACGGCCGACTACAGGATCAAGCTCCGCCCACGACCAAGAAGACAACAGCCACGAGGAGCCATGATGAGGAAAGAATCCGATCCCGCGCGTAGCACCGTCGACGTGCCGCAGAGGGTTTCAACAATGACACGAGCGAAACCTTCGGCGATTGCCACAGCGCGGCAACGGCGCGGCTGGCGAAGCGCAGGATACCTAGCCGCCGTTGCGACCGTCGGAACCGCGATGGTCATCACTGCTGGTGGCGCATCGGCGGGGACGCGCGACTCGGCATACCGCCAGGTGAACATGGTCTCTGATATTCCTGGCCTGGCCGCCCAGACCGATCCTGATCTGGTCAATTCCTGGGGTGTTTCTGCCTCGCCAGGTACCGACCAGGCTCCGGGCTCAGCCCTCTGGGTATCGGACAACCACGCCGACAGGACCACCCTGTACAGCGCGGGCAGCACCGCGACGACGGTCACCAAGTCCAAGCTGGTGGTGACGATTACCTCTGGTGCACCGACCGGCCAGGTCAACAACTCCGACACGAACACCAGCGACTTTGTGCTGCATAACGAGACGGGTGACGTGTCGGCTCCAGCTGTTTTCCTCTTCGCATCGGAAAACGGTGGAATCGACGGCTGGAATCCCAAGGTGGGCGCCACGGTGACCGAGACGCCGGTCAAAAACGGTGCCAACGCGGTCTATAAGGGCCTGGCCCAGGCTCAGGCGTCCGACGGCAAGACGTATCTGTATGCCACCAACTTCAGGTCCGGCCGGGTTGAGGTCTATAACAGTGACTTCCAGCCGACAGTACTGCCTGGCGGGCTATTCGTGGACCACCGGCTGCCGGCCGGTTACGGCCCGTTCGACATCCAGGAATTCAACGGCCAGCTCTACGTAACTTTTGCCAAGCAGGACGATGGCCTCGAAGACGACGTGGCCGGGCCGGGCAACGGGTTCGTGGATGTCTTCACCAACGACGGCGCGCTCGTCCGGCGGCTGGTCACCCGTGGTGCGCTCAACTCGCCGTGGGGGCTCGCCCTGGCCCCGCCCAGCTTCGGCAGGTTCGGCGGGGACCTGCTGGTCGGCAACTTCGGCGACGGCCACATCAACGCCTACAATCCGGTCACTGGCGCGCACCTGGGCCAGCTGCGCCAGCCCAACGGTAAGCCGATCGTCATCGAGGGCCTGTGGAGCCTGCGGTTCGGCAACGGGAACGCCGCTAAGACCAATGAGCTGCTCTTCACCGCGGGCCCAGGCGGCGAGGAACATGGTCTGCTGGGGAAGATCGTTCTGGATAGCTGACTGACCCTACTGATCTGCAGTAAGCCTCCAGGCAAGCGTCTGGCCGGGTCCGCGACAGGACCCGGCCAGACGCTTGCGGACAGCCGGAAAGGCGCCCGCCTACCATGACGCAACCCGAGTAAGTTTGCCCTCTCAGGCAACATGCACATTACCTGCTGCCCGGCGTTCGGCGCGGCGATCGAGCGGCTGGCTAAGCGGGCCGGTATGCAGCTGGTCGCCGCGAGGGCGGAGCTTGGCGCGGACCCGGTCGCGGTCAGGATGGCCGATCTCGTCAAAGATGCGCAGCGCACGCGTCCATGTCCGGCAGGCGGTATCGGTGTCGCCCGCGCTGTAGTAGACGTTGCCGAGGTGATCGAGTGTGTCCGCTTCGTTGTAACGGTCGGCGAGTTCCCGGCAGATGGCCAGGGACCGCTCATAGAAGCTGACGGCTTGTTGGTGGTTGCCGAGCTGGTGACGGATATATCCGAGGCTGTGCCAGGTCGCGGCCTCCCAGCAGCGTTCGCCGAGCTCCTGGATCCCGGCCAGGGCTCGCTGGCAGTAGGTGATGGCTTGCTGATAGTTGCCGAGGAGGGCGTGACTGTAGCCGATGTTGTTGCGGACCCACACCTGCCCTGCCAAGTGATCTGCCGCACGGTACAGGTCGAGGGCTTGCAGGGAATGGCTGAGCATATCGGCGGGGCGCTGTTGCCGCTCCGCCAGTACCGAGAGGCCGTTGTGAATGGTCGCCTGGCTGACATGATCGCCGATCACTTCGAATCGCCGCAGGGCGTCCCGGAATAGCGGGGAGGCTTCGCGGAGGCGGCCTGCCCTGGCGTAGCCGATGGCGAGGCCGTGCAGGGCGTGGGCCTCCCCGGCTTTGTCGCCGATACGGCGGGCAGCATCCAAGCCAGCGTTCCACACCGTGGTTTGGTCGTTCCAGAGCCCGCGCCGCAGCAGGAAGGTGTTCAGGGCCCACGCGAGCTGCCACGTGCGGGTGCCGAAACCGGCTTCGGCGGCAACTCGGACGACGGCCAGCAGCGTGGCGTGCTCCGCGGTGAACCAGCCCAGCGCGCCCTCGGCAGTGGCGGGCGCGTCAAGGGTGACCCATGGCTGCGGCGGGTCGAGGGCGATCGGGTCGAGGTGCGGCTGCATCAGCATCGCAGCGCTGCATGCGGTGTGCAGGTAATGGTCGAGGATCCGGCCCGCTGCAGCGTCGCGGACGTCCTGGCTGTCGTGCGCGCGCATCTGTTCGGTGGCGTAGGCGCGGAGCAGGTCGTGAAAGGCGTACCGGCCGGGGGCGTGCTCGGCGACCAGGTGCACGCGGGTCAACTCCGAAAGCAAGGCGCGGGCACGGTCTGGTGGGATCGCGGCCAGGCTGGCCGCTCCGGTGAGGGCAATGTCCGGGCCGGGGTGCAGGCCAAGGAGCCGGAACAGCCGCGCCGCCTCGGCACTCAAGGCGCGGTAGGAGCACGAGAACACCGCCCGGACATCGCTCGCGAGGTCGCCCCCGCTGAGGGGATCGAGCGTGCCAGCGGCCTCGTTTAGCTCGCGGGCGAAAGCAGCAAGAGGGAAGCCGGGGTTGATGGCGGCGCGCGCCGCGACGACGGTCAAGGCCAGCGGCAGCCGCGCGCACGCGGCAATGATGTCCTCGACCGCCTCCGGCTCGCTTTCGACCCGGCTGGCTCCCAGCCGGAGGGCGAGAAGGTCACCGGCGTCGGCGGCAGTGAGCAGGTTCAGCGTCAGCGGGTACGCCCCTTCGGTGGCGACCAGGCCGGTGAGGTGGTTGCGGCTGGTCACGATGGCCAGGCACCCCGACGAGCCGGGTAGCAGCGGGCGGACCTGCTCGACGTCTCGCGCGTTGTCCAGCACCACGAGTACCCGTTTGCCGTTGAGCAGGCTGCGGTACAGAGCGGCCTGGGCTGGCAGGCCCGCTGGGATCCGCGCCACCGGAATCCCGAACGCGTCAAGAAACCCGCGCACCGCCTCTTCCGGCTCAAGCGCGTGCCCGTCGGGATCGAAACCGCCGAGGTTGACATACAACTGCCCGTCGGGGAACTGCGCGGCCACGCGGTGCGCCCAATGCAGGGCAAGGGCGGTCTTGCCCACTCCGGCGGTGCCCGACACTGCCGAAATGATCACATGGGCAGGGCCCGTCGAGCCGGTCCTGGCCACGGGATGCAGAGATCGCGTCGAGGCTGGCCAGTTCGGCGCTGCGGCCGGCGAAGGCGGGCACCGCCGGCGCCAGTTGCGCGGGAATCGGCGCGGCAGGCAAAGCCGGCGACACCGTGACCGCCGACGTCGGCGCCTCGAGGGCCGGATCCTGCCGGAGGATGCTCGTTTCCAGGTCGCGTAGCGGCTGGCTGGGGTCGATCCCCAGTTCCTCATCAAGCGTCTTGCGCAACCGGTGGTATACGCCAAGCGCATCGGCCTGCCGGCCGTTGCGGTACAGCGCGACCATGAGCTGGGCGTGGACCTGCTCATCTAGCGGGTGATCGGCCACCAGTTGTTCCAGATCGGGCACCAGGTGCGCATGCTCCCCGGCAGCCAGCCTGGCCTTGGCCAAGGCCCGCTTGACCTGCAGCCAGAGGTGATCCAGCCGCTCTGCTTGCTCCTCCAGCCAGGCCAGACCGGGCACATCAGCCAGCGGCCGCCCGCGCCACAGCGCTAGCGCGGACTGCAAGTGCCGCGCGCCGTCGACGGGATCTGCTGACTGCGTGCCCTGCCGTAGCAGCCGCTCCGCGAGCTGTACGTCGGTGCCGTCACCGTCAAGGTCCAGGAGATAGCCGGGCGGGCGGGCGAGGATCGCGGCCTTGCTCCCCAACACGGTGCGCAGGTGCGACATATGGCTCTGGAGTGTGTTCACCGCAGCCACGGGCGCGGTTTCACCCCACACGACATCCACCAGATGGCCGGTGCTGACGATCTCGCCACGATGCAGCGCCAAGGTAGCAAGCACCGTCTTGCGCCGCAGACCGCGCACCTGCCGCGGCCCGCCGGGCGCCATGACATCAACCGGCCCGAGCAGCCGCACTTGCATGAGAGCCCCGTTCCCCGCCGCAAAATCGACCCCGAAACTATGCACGAGTCCCAGCCGTCGGCGGTTCGACGGCGCTCAGAACTGGTTGCAGAAGGTAGCAGTGGGCAAGCTCGAGCCGGTGGTCGCTTATCGCGGGGGTAGCCACGCGTCGCTACCTGCCGGATCTGGTGAGTTCAGCGGCAAGCGACCGCGCCGCTTTCTCGTCCAGCGGTGCGTGGCCGACCAGGAGCCGGTAGTAAAGCACTCCGTAGGCCATGTCGACCAGCAAGTCAAGGTCCGCGTCCGGGGCGAGTTCCCGGGCGTCCCGGCCGCGCTCCAGTATGGCGCGCAGCGCGGCCCGCCGGACGGCGGTGAAGCCCGTGAGTACCTGCGCGACATGCTCGTCTTGCTGCGCGGCCGCGACGATCTGACGCAGCATGCTGGCCAGGTCCTCGTTTTCCAGGCCCGCGAAGCTGTCCACGAGGAACGCCTCCAGATCCCCGGTGAACGATCCGGTGTCCCGGTCGGGGACGGCCACCCGCGCGTGACGCACCAGGGCGTCGGCGACCACGGCGCCCTTCGACGGCCACCAGCGGTAGATCGTCTGCCGTCCGACGCCTGCCTCGGCGGCGATCGCGTCGATCGTCAGCCCCTCGGTCCCGGGGTTACTGAGCAGGCGGAACGTGGCGTCGAGGATCGCGTCCTGCGCTGCGTCGTTGCGCCGCCGCCCGGTGTGCGGGCGACGCGGTGGGCTCACGTCCACCTCGGTCGGGTTCGTGGCTGCCCGGCTGCACGCCGACAGTGGTATCGGGGAAATCTACATGATCGCCGTCGACCCGCACGCCCAGGGCCAAGGGATCGGTACGGCCTTGGCCGAGATCGCGGCCGGCTGGCTGCGGCAGTCGGGAATGGCCGTGGCGATGATCGAGACCGGCGGTGACGCGGGACACGCCCCCGCCCGACGCGTCTACCAGAAGGCCGGCTACACCGCCCTGCCCGCCGTCAGGTACTTCAAGGTTCTGTAGGGGCACGGCGTGGCCCGAGATCAGCGAGTCCCCGGGACATGTCCCGGGGACTCGCTGATCGTCAGCCGAGCGGGACCTCGATGACGCGCGTTCCCCAGTTCCGGATCCCGGTCGTGGTCTGGCTCGGCTTGGGCGGGATGTACTCGGTGGCGAGCCACGCGGCGTCCGACGTGCCGTCCGGGACCGCGAACGAGTAGTCACCCCAGCGCGGTGCGTTGGTCGCGGCCCGTTTGTAGGGCCCGGCCCCCGCTGCCGCCACGACCGCCGGCCCGAAGTTGCTGCCGCCGGCTTTCAGGGTGGCATAGGCGGCGCCCGGGAACCGCGCGCTGTTGGTCAGGGTGAAGACGACCGCCGCGTTCCCGGCCGCGTCCGGCTGCACCGCCGGGTAGATCTCGTACTTGCCAGCGGCGGCGATGTAGCCCTGGCGGACGATCGACGCACCGGCGATCCCGCCGCTGCCGAGCTTCGGCTTCACCTGGAACCAGGCGCCGCCTGCCCGTACCGAGCTGTCGCCGGCCGGCTGCACCGCCGTCGTCAGCTCACCCCAGACCGTGCCGCCGGCGAATTCGGTCTGCTGCATCCGGTCGTCGCCGGAGTCCAGCTTGCTCTTGGCGCCCTCTTGCGGAGCCGGCGGCGGGACGGCGTACGCCTCGGCGTTGATGACGACGCTGGACAGGTCCGGCAGGCCACCCAGGCCCACCTGGTCCCGGTTGGTCATGGCCCAGACACCGATGCGGTTGTCTCCGGTACCGCTGGAGTCCAGCGAGCTGAGGAAGTACCCGGCGTTCGGCTGCCCCGTGGACAGGGCGGGCTGGGGCGCCACGGTGTCGGTCGTCAGGTGGGGGAAGAGCACGACGTGCGGGCTCACGACGCCGTTGACCAGGTCGGATTTGTCGATCGCCCACAGCTCCGCGCCGTTGAACTGCGGACCGAGGATCGAGAACTCATCAGCGGTGACGTACAGGTTGGTCTGGTCGATCCCGATCCTCGGCTGGTCACCGAAGCATGGGCAGCCGTTCCCCGCAGGGTCCGTCGTGTCGATCGAGTACTCGTTCCACAGCCCGCGCGGGTCGGGGTTGTGCCGGACCGCGATGAGCAGGGATGACGCTGTGGACGAGTCGTTCAGGAACAGGATGGTCGCGAACCAGGTCTGGGTCCTGGGATCGAACCAGCAGCGCGGGTCGCTGGTGAACTCCTTGCCGCCCACGTTGAACAGATCGTTGATGTTGAAGGGCCCGCGCAGCGAGTTCCCGGTCGTGCGGTAGATGCGGTATGCGGAGTTGACCGCCTCGAGCACGAAGCCGTTGCCCTTGCACAGCCCCTGGTCCGGCGGTTCGAACGTTTGCTCAAAGTTGGTGACCTGGCTGTCCCGGCTGCTGACGCCGTTGAAGTTGACCAGGGCTGAATTCGTGGCCGTCGCCGCCGCGGCCGCTGACCGCGACGCCTGCGCGCCGGGCACGGCCTCCGCCGCCGAGAAGTGGCCCGACCGCAGCCGACGGGCCCCTCTCGGGACCACTTGCGACGCCGACGGCGCTCCGACAGCCGGCTTCTGCCTGGGCACCAGCCGGGCCACCCCCGCTATACCGGTGTAGTGCGTGACTGCGGGAGCCGGGCTGCCCCCCGAAGCAGACGCTTGCGCCGCTGCGGGCGCGAGCATTGCTGCGATCGTTGCCAGGCTCGCGGCCACAGCCACGCCCAGCCCACTCACACGGGTCAGGTTCACCTGATTCCCCTTCGCCGAAGGCGTTCCCCGCCCCAACCCCTGCCCGGCATCCGCACACCCCTGACTATCTGGTGCCACGGCTCGCCGGGGTTACTCCGCTTGGGCGGACAGGATGATCAGGGCTGATTTCGGGATCATGTTATCGTTCTGATCTTGCTGTGGTGGCTGTTCGGATGCGGCGTGGCTGAATCGAGAACATCGGGCAGGTGCAGATCAGCTGAGGCGGTCCGCAGGACGTGGCCGGGCGGGTGTATCTGAGCGGCTATGCATGCCTCTGATATGGCGTCCGGTGATTCAGTTCGGCCGGGCATTTGCCAGCCTTCCAAGTTTGGGGACCCGTCATGGCCGTTCTGATCGCCGTTGCGGCAATCTTCCTGTTCGCCGCCGGCGTCGTAGCAGGAATCACCGGCGTGGTGGCCGTCGCCGTCCGCCGGGAGGAGCGAAACCGCACCCTGACCAGCGCGGCCGCCCCCGACAACGTGGCCCGCGCAGGACGCTGGCTAAACGGGTCCTACGTTCGCGCCCCCCGCCGCACCGTCGCCGGTGACCGGGAGAAGGCGCTGGTCTGGCCAGTGCCCGCGGTCGGCCTTGGACAAGCGGAACGGGTCGCGCGGCCGGCTCTGCCTGTCGGCCTACTCTTGGAGCAGCGTGAACTGCAGCCAAGCCCGGATCACTTGATCGTGCGCGCCCCGCCTCCGCCCGCGTGACGCTGACGAGCGGCTCGCCGGGTCCGAGGGCAGTCTGTTCATGTCTTGGGGTGGAATATCCCCAGTGGCTGGGCCACGAGGCGGGCGACTGCGCCGGTTTCGTCCAGCTCGAACTCGGCGGTGATGCCGGGCTGTCCCTTCACGTTGAAGCGCAGGCCGCGTCCCGCTTGCAGCTCGAAGGGCGGGGCGCCGGGCGTAGCGACGGTCAGCAACCGGTCATCCTTCTGGGCGACCACTACCTCGATGGGGCCCATGGTGTAGGTACCGCACAGTCGGCGAAGAACCTCCGGATCCTGCGCCCGGGCGTCAGGTAGCCGGTCGAACCGCAGCGGTTCGACAGCTGGCTCGAATGGGACGGTGAGGGCGGTGATGTCGCCGTCGGGATCCGAAAGGAACATGAGCGGGAAGAGGTGGGACTCGTCGCCTAGCTCGTGCCATTCGAGGTCGTACGTCTCGTAGTGGCGATGCGCGAGGCTCAGGTCCATCGTGCCGAGGCGCGGCTGGAGGGTGCCCCCTTCGACGGTGATGGTGAGGGCGCCGTAGCCCGGATGCTGGTACTGGCCGGCGTAGGCGTCCAGGGGCCTGGGCAGCGGGGCGTCCGGGACGACGTGGCGGGCACCGCGGGCCTCCCGGATCCCGGTCGTGGCCGCGTCGTATCGGGCTTTGAAGCCCGAGAACCAGTCGAGGGACTCCAGACCGAGCAGCTCATCGAGCACTCGGTAGGCGACGACCGGTGCCATGGCGCTGGAAGAGGTGTTCGTCATCACGGCCACGCCGATGCCGTCGTCCGGCAGCAGCATGCACTCGGTCTGGAACCCGTCGATGCCACCACCGTGCTCGGCAAGCCGGTGGTCGCGGTACCGGCCGATCATCCAGCCCAGTCCGTAGGCGTGCCGGGTGGACGCGGGAAAGGTCCGGTCCTCCGGTATCAGCATGTGCGGCGCGTGCTGGCGGGCCATCGTGCCGGGTGACATGACCGTCTTGCCGTCCATCTGCCCTCCGCCCAGCTGCGTCAGCAGCCACCGGGCCATGTCGGCGGCACACGAGTTGATGGCGCCGGCCGGAGCCAATGCCGTCACCGGGCGTGGTGGCACTGGGACGACGACGCCCTGGCGGCGCTCGTAGGCGCTGGCATGGTCTGGGTCGGCGCGCAGATCGGTGACCGACAGGTTCGAGCGGTTCATCCCAAGCGGTGCTAGCAGCCGGGATCGCAGGTAGTCCTCCCACCGGGAGCCTGAGAGTACCTCCACGATGTGCCCCGCCACCAGGTAGCCCAGATTGCAGTACTGGAACTCCCGGCGCAGGTCACTGCTGAGGGGCAGGAACCGCAGCCGGCGGACCAGCTCGGCGCGGGACCTGTCCGGGTGACCGAGCCAGGCCACGTCGTGGCGAGGCAAGCCAGACCGATGGGACAGTAGGTCGACGACGCTCAGACGATCGGTCACCACAGGGTCGTGCAGCCGGAGGTCCGGCAGGTAGTCACGGAGCGGGCGCTCCCACTCCAGGAGGCCGTCATCGACGAGGGCGCCAACCGTCGCCGCCGTGAATGCCTTCGTGGTCGACCCGATGGCGAACAATGTGCCCGAGGTGACCGGCAGTTCCGCCCCCAGGTCACGCCGGCCCCACCCGGCGGCCAGGATGACGTCCCCATCCCGGACGGCGGCGACGGCGCATCCGGGGACCTCCCAGGCCGCCAGCTGTTCGACGACGAACCGTTCGATGCTGTCCATGCCGCGTCTCCGAAGATCGCCTCGCGTACTCTGCTGCGCCTTAGGCCCCTGCGCCAGGTCGCACCAGGCGCATCCTCGCCAGCATCCTGCTCCCCGGCGGCCGAACGCTGATCACGCACTGTCAGGGTGCGTGATCGTCCCGCGGCTGCCTGCTTTCGGGTTACCCGGCCTAAGGCTAGTGCTGGGCAGGAACTAAGGCATTCGCCTGATTCGGCGCCGGGGGCCTTACGGCGATGCTTGAGCTACGACCGGAGAGGCGGTCGGTGCGAAGAGAGGAGCACGGCAATGACCGCGATTGTGCGGATCGCGCGGCGCGTGGCCGGCGTGGTGGACGAGATGAACTACGCGCAGCGCAAGACCATGGAACGGTTCCTGGGCCTGGACGAGAACCAGCGCTAGGCAGCTGAGGCAATTCCCCGGCGAGGTGCCGGCCTCGCGGGAACCCGTCCGTTTCTCCTTGCCCGTGCTTGCGTGCATTGTGCCTGTGGGCTGTCCATTTCGGCAGGCCCCCGTTCGTGAACCCGACGAGGCCGGCACCGGTGAGCATCGAGGACCAGGCAGGCACGGGACAAGGCGACGGGACCCATCCACCCGGTCGATACCGCGACGCCCACCGGCAGGCCTCACAGATCCCGCATGAACGTCAAGCCGTTGTGATTGAGGTCCCAGAAGGCGAACTCCCGCGTACTCCACGAGGTATCGCGCAGCTGCGTTCCGTCGTGAAAGACGTCCCTGTCCTCGTACTCCTCGAAGAGCACGTCAGGATCGTCAACCGCCAGCCGTAGCATCGCCTGACCCGCTATGCCCGCTTCGAAGTCCTTCTCGAACTGGAATTGAAGGTGCAGCTCTACGGCGCCGCGACGGATGCCCGCGTATTGCGGGCGATGGTCCGAGTCCTGAAACAGGAGCTCGAACCCGAGCCGCTCGACATAGAACTGCACGGCTTCGCTCACGTCCCGAGCGGGCAGGACCGGGATCACATCGTTGAGTTCCGCGCGTCTGGCCATGCGCCGACGATTGCACAGCGACATCGGCGCGGCAACGCGCAGCGGCGAGCGCCTGAACCAGCGCAGCCAGCTGGCCGAGCCATCGGGGCGCGGTATCCCGGCGAACGCGATGACGAGATCCCGGGCGGGCGAGATGTAAAGTCCCTGACCGCCGAAGCCGCCTTTGAACAGGTCGCCGTCCGCCATGGCGAAGTTCCACTGGCGGCTGGCCGGCGGCCGGTCACTGCCATACGCATCGGTCACGTAATCGGGCCGGGGACCCCGGTCGTCATGGAGTTCGGGGCGGCCTCCGGTCTGGATCCGCCGCAGATGCTCCTGGCTGATCACGGGGGATTGGGCGACGAGCCGGCCGCTCGGCGTGAACAGCATCCCGAACCGGGCCAGGTCCCGCAGCGTTGTCGACAGCCCGCCGTGGCTGCCCGGGGCGCCGGACGCCGAACCGCATAGCTGGGCCGGCGCCTCGAACCCGCCCGTCGCCCAGATCTCGCGCCCCAGCACCTCGGCGAATGGTCGCCCGCTAACCTGCTCGGCCAGCCACGACAAGACGAAGGTGTTGACGCCGGAGTATTCGTACACCTCACCGGGTCGCCGGCCAGATGGCAGGGCCGCCACGAACTCATACGGCGACGGTACTGTCCCGTCCACGGCGGGCCGCCAGCCCAGGCTGGCCTCGAACCGGTAGAACGGGTGGCCGGGATCGTCGTAGGCCCCCGGCACGTCGATCTCGCGGCAGTCGATGCCCGAGGCCATGTCCAGCACGTCACCGACGAGTACCCCGGCCCATCCCGACCCGGCCAGCTCGCCGATGACCGCGTCTACTGGCTGCGCGAGATCAAGCAGGCCACCGCAGTTCCAGGATCCCGACCACGGCCGAGGTGAATACCTTTGTCACCGACACCAGCAGGTGGCGCTCGCCGGGCCGCATCTGCGGATAGCGCTCGAAGACGATCGGGCCACCCCGGACGACGACGACGCCGCTCACCGGCCCGCTAGCTATGTACTCGTCCAGGGTCACGCCTGGCTGCACCGGGAACTGCCCGATCTGAGCGATCTCCGCATGGTCCAGGACAGCAGCCCGCCGGGCCACCGGAATCTCGACCGACGGGAGCAACTCACCCGCATGCAGGTAGGCCCACGCCGACGGCTCGCCGCCCAGATCCCAGTTCGACAATGTCACGCCCGGCGGCCTGGAACCCGACACGCCGCCAGCCTAACCAGGCATGCGGACAGCGGCCCAGCGGCCCGCAGCACGAACCCCGCACCGTCTACCGGACTGCTCTTGCGGCGGCTGGCGGTCCGGGCCACCACCGGGGCGGTGGCCGCTACATGAGTTCGGCCAGCCAGCGGCGGGCGATGGTGCCCTGCGCGGCCTGGAAGGCGCGAACGGTCGGCAGCCCCGGCGGTGGTGGCCGCAATGACCGCTCGGTGAGGTAGCCTGCGAGGCCGCATATCAGCGCGGTCAAGGACTCGCGGTCGGCAGCTCGGCAAGATCGGGACGAGGCAATAAGGTCAGCAGGCGGCGGGCCGCCCTGCATGGTGACGCTCGGGGCGAACAGGACCAGGTCCACGAACGCCGCGCCCCGGCACGCCCAGGGCCAGTCCACGATCACCGGGCCCCGGCGGGCGATGAGCAGATTGTCAGCGCGGATATCAGCATGCAGCAGCGTGTCGCCAGCCGCATGGGCCGCCCAGGTTGCTTCCACGTTCGTCAGCTGGTCCAGGTGGTTGCGCGACCACGGGTCCAGGCTGCCATAGCTAGCGGAGGCGGCCAGTGTCCGCCAGCCCGTGAACTCGCTGCCCAGCCGCTCAGCCACGGTCGGCACGCCGACCGGCGCCGGGGTCAGGGCATCGGCCAGCTGATCCAGGGCGGCCACTACCTGCGCGAGTTCGTCCGCCAGCCAGGGCAGCGCCGGCTGGTGCCCAGCCACATCCTCAAGGATCAATGCCATCCACGGCGGCCGGTCCACTACCCCGCGAAGCCGCGGAATGGGCAACTGCCGGCTAGTGATCAGCGGCTCCAGCGCAGCGAGGACCCGGCCCTCCTGCCGGTGCAGCCCAGGCGTATCCGGATTGGCCTGCGCCGACACCGCCTTAACGAAGAATCGTGCGCCATTCCCGCACCGGACACGCGCGGCAAGACCCGGGCTAAAACCGCCCGGCTGCGTCCATGCCTCAATGACCCGGGCGCCACACACGCCCTCGATCGCCGCGCGCACCGGCTCAGGAACGTCCTCCCAGCCGATGCGGATGCCCTCAGCCACCGGACCGGTCACCTTGCCTACCATCCCGGGCTGATCCGCCTCCCCGCAACCGCAAACGCTCAGCGCCGGAGCCCCCGATCAGATCGGTGCGCGCCGGATGCTGCAGCCGCCGGCCGGCCAGTCGACACCACCGATCCCGGTCTGGACGAAGCGGACCCGGCCGGCCAGGGTCGGCTCCACCCCGGGTCGCTTGGGCACGGCATGCGGACCGCTTATGTGCGCTGTGGAGAAGCTCTTATCACAACGAGTGCCGCAGGCGCGGGGAACACTGGCCGCTCAGCGTTGCCGAGATGCTGCTAGAAAGTAGGCCATGGCTAGTGTGACGGAGCTGCGTGTCGCGCTCACGGTGCAGGACTTCGACCATGCGCTGGCGTTCTATCGCGACGCGCTGGGGCTCGATCAGATTGCCGACTGGACTTCGGCGAGCGGACGGGTCGTCGTCCTGGACGCAGGCCGGGCGACGCTCGAGCTGCTCGACGAGCCGCAGGCCGAGGCGGTCGACGCGATCGAGGCCGGCCACCGGGTGTCCGGGACGGTCCGGCTGGCGGTCAAGGTCGCGGACAGCGAGGACCGGGCCCGGCGGCTCGTCGCGGCCGGCGCCCTGCGGGTGGCACCGCCGGTCATGACGCCATGGGGCGACCGCAACGCCCGGGTCCAGGCGCCAGACGGGATACAGCTGACGCTCTTCACGCCCGAATAGCACCTCGCCGGGCTGCCCAGAGGGCGCGGGTCATTCGATGAACTCGGTTCTCATGGCGGGTGCGCCGTGGATGCAGACCAGCCGGGCCTGGCCGGGGCCGAGGTTGGTGAAGCCATGCGGGATGCCGGGCGGGCCGATGACTATGTCGCCGGGGCCGCCTTCGATTCTTTCCTCCCGGACCCGGACCAGGACGCGGCCCTCCAGGATGATGAAGGTCTCGTCATAGAGGTGATGATGCAGCTTGGGCCCGCCGACTTCTCGCTCGTGCACGGCGATCCCAGTCCCGAATTTCACGATCATGGAAATCAGCCGGGCGCGGCGCCGGAGGCGCGGTGCGAGGGGGCGGGTCGCGGTGCGAGGGGCGGATCATCCTGTTGAGCAGCCTAGGGAGGCAGATGATGAGCAAGGTCACTGCTGGGATCACTATGTCTGTCGACGGATATATCACCGGGCCCGATGACGGCCCTGGCCGCGGGCTGGGAACCGGGGGCGAGAGGCTGCACTACTGGGTCTTCGGCGGGCCCTGGAGCTATGACTCGGTCGGCCGGGGCGAGCCGGCTGGCGATGACAAGGCCTGGTTCGACACGGCCATGGCCAGGACCGGCGCTGTCATCGGCGGACGGGGAACCTACGAGGCGGCCGGGCACTGGGGCGGCACCAACCCGTGGCACGTTCCGTTCTTCATCGTCACCCACCGGCCCGGTGAGCAGCCGCCAGGAAGCGACTTCATTTTCGTCGGCAGCCTGGACGAGGCGGTCAGACGAGCGGAGGCCGCGGCAGGCGAGAAGGACGTCAATGTCATGGGTGGCGCTGACACGATCCGCCAGGCCCTCGCCGCCGGGAAAGTCGACGAACTCACGATCATCATCGCTCCGGTAGTACTCGGTGGCGGGAAACGGCTCTTCGAGGGCTTCACGCACTCCTTCGAACTCGAGAACCTTGGTGCCCGGCAGTCGCCGTTCGCGACGTTCGTCGACTACCGCGTCAAACAATGAGCCACCCCGGGCCCGCGGCGGCAGGCCGACTGAGCTGGACTCGGTCTCGACCGTCCGCGGCCTGCGGCCAGGTAAATCGAGAGCTTCGGGCGAGTGCGCCTCGCGCTGGCCGCCGGTGGCGCGAGTACGATCTTGACGGCCCTGTTTCTGCTGTTGTGACCGGAGCAGCGCGTGGATGAGCTTCGAGATATCGTCGCGGTGGTTAGCGGCGCGAGCCGCGGCATCGGCTCGGCGGTAGCCATTGCCCTCGGCGAGCTGGGCGCGACTGTCTATGTGCTGGGCCGGGCGACCGACCACAGTCCAGGGACGCAGCCTGGCACGGTGGACCGCACCGCCGTTCTGGTGACCGCAGCTGGCGGGCGCGGCATTGCCGTCGCCTGCGACCAGCGCGTGGACGAGCAGGTCGCAGGCGTCTTCGACCAGGTACGCCGGGAGCGGGGTCGCGTGGATGTGCTGGTCAACTCCGCTCAGGCCAGTCCCGAGCAGCGGGTCCTGTGGAGCGGCAGCAGGTTCTGGGAGATTCCCCTCAGCTTGTGGGATGACCTGATCGATGTCGGGGTCAGGTCACACTACGTGGCATCGGCATTCGCGGTGCCCGCAATGATCGAGCGCGGCCATGGCCTGATCGTCAATGTGGCCTCGCATGCCGCCGGGACAGGCAAGTCTGCGAGATCGACGGCGATCATGCCGTACTCGGTGGGTAAAGCAGCGCTGCATCGGCTCACCTCCGACATGGCCGTCGAGCTCGCCGGGACAGGTATCGCCGTCATCGAGGTCTGGCCGCCAGCGAGTCTGACGGAAGGCGTGCTGGCGCAGCCAGAGGTATTCGGTGACCTCGCTGGCTGGCGCGAGCCGATCTTCTCGGGCCGTGTCGTGGCGGCGCTGACTGCCGCAGGCGGCTGGGAGGCAAGATCGGGCCAGTCGATCGTCCTCACTGAGCTGACGGCCGAGCTAGGCATGTCGGCCGCTGGCTGAACCAGCGGAGGAGGGGATGGGCTTCGCTGCGTCAGCTGATGGTCGAGTCGATCACTACCGGTTGAACGTCGCGTCCGTTGCGGCTGTCGAAGATGCCAGGGGCGTCCTGGAATTGGCCACTGGGGTTGCTGTACAGGGCCGAGTGCTCGATGGTCAAAGCGCCGTGATCATTGTTCACTACGCAGAAGATGCCTCCGCCGCCCTCGCGGGCGGAGTTGTAACGGATGACGGTGCCGTCGATGATCAGGTTGTAGCTGTTGCCGTCGGTATAGATGGCGCCGCCGCTCCCGCCGCCTGGCGTGCCGGGCTGCGCGGGGTTCTGACCCCAGCCGACCGCCTGGTTACCGGTCAGCAGGCTGTTGATCACGACAAAGTTGGCGTACAGGCCGCTCACCGCGCCGCCATTGGCACACGTGTTGCCGCGGAAGGTGTCATTGGTGAGGTAGACCGGGGTGCTCATATCCATGCCGTACGCCCGGATCGCCCCGCCGCCGAGGTCAGGACCGTACTGATAGCAGCGACTGCCGACGAACGCGGAGTTGACCACCTTGAGCTGGCCGCCCTGTTCGAAGATGGAGCCGCCGCCGTAGTCCGCTGATGTGCTGGTCTGATGGGCGCCCGAGTAGCCATCGGCGAACCTCAGGTTCTGCACGATGAGCAGCGGCCCCGGCTGCTCCCAGCAGTTATGGCAGGTGTTCATGTACAGGATACGGATCTTGCCGCCGCCGCTCAGCGTGACCTTACCGCCGCCATCGATGACGATGCGCTGACCGTGCACGATCTTCGCCGTGGCCCTCATCGTGATCGTGACGGGCTTCGGCCCGCAGTTAAAGGTGATGATGCCGCCCGTGGCCACGGCCTGGACCACGGCAGCGGAGGTGCAGCTGGCGGGCGTGCCGTGGCCGATGACGTGATCCGGGTGAGCCGTGCTGACCGCCCGGGCCGCAACCGGGACGTAGACGTGACCATCCGGATTGCCGTACCTGGGCAGCGGCTGGCTGGATATGGCCGGTGGCGACGCGGCCACTGTGTGCGACGGTGCCGGTGTTGATGCCACGGCCTGCGGTGTGGCTGGCGTGGCGACTGGAGTGGGTGATGTCGTTCGCGTGGCGCTCGGCGGGCGGGCTGTGCTCGCCTGGTAAGCGGTCCCGCCGCAGGCGGCCATGGCCAGCCCGGTACCGAGAACGGCCAGGATTCTCCGGCAATCGCCCATGGATCGCATGGCGCCACATGCTAACCGCCGCACCCATGATCAAACTGTTAAGCCGCCGCAGTTGCCTGGCCGCTCCTGGGCCACTCGGCCCTGTCCGGGAGCGCACCTCAGGCGTATCCAGGTGGCGCGGGCGACGCCAACCGCCTGTCCGGTGGCCGTGAATAGGGCAGAGCCAGCTGTCGTCTTGCGGCCGTCTGTTCCCAGGCGCCAGCCCACCGCGATGTGCGGCTCGCCGCTCTGGGCCGGGGCGAGCTGGCGGGCCGAGAGCCGGCCCAGCACGAATGGCTGGCCATCGGGGGCGGCATCCCCGAGGGCGGCGACGCCCCCCGCGCAGTCGAGCGCTGCCCACAGGAACTCCGGCCGGACATAGCCGTCTGACTGCGCTAGCGCCTGGTCGGGACACCAGACATCTGCCGACAGATCGCGGCCCGCGACCGGTCCGACCATGATGCGCAGTCCGTCGCCGGGCCTGCGATCCGGCCCGCATACGAAGCAGGTCGGAAACGGATGCTCTTCGGGGAAGGCCCGCAACCGGCTGCGGGCGCCAGCCGCGCGAGCTTCGGGGATCGAGACCGGGTCCGGAAGGTCCAGCGGCAGGCGGTCCGGCCCGGCGGCTCCCTCGGCGATCAGGGTTTCGCCGTCCAGAACGCGGACCGACCCCTGGTCTCGTTCTATGGCCATAGGTGTCGCCAGGGGAGGCGGCTGGCGCAGCGTAACGGCGGCCGCGTCAGCCAGGTACGCCGCGATACGTCCACACACGTAGCCGCCGTTGCCGCTGTCGGGCGGGCCGCAGAAGCGGGCCGCAATGACGAGGGAATCAGTCATGTCGTGGCCAGCATTCTCTTCACGGCCGCCGTGCCGGTGATGGCCCGGCCGGGGTCGGGCGACTGCGGGATGAGGTTGAACTCGGTGCAGCCCGCCGCGGCGTAGGGCGCCAGGAACTCGGCGACGTCATCGGCGGTGCCGTAGGGGCAGTAGCGCTCGAAGCGCTCGAACGGTAGCTGATAGAAGGCTTCCATCACTGGCGCGAGGCAGGCGCGAGCAGCCTTCTTAGAGTCAGCGAGCCCGCACCACACCTGCATCGCATGACGGCGCGGCGGGTCAGGCCGGCCGATGCGGGCGGCCTCCTGCGCGGCCATCTCGACGGCGGCGGCGAAACGCCGGGGCGAGTTCCAGATGCCGAGCCAGCCATCGCCGAGCTGGCCCGCGCGCCGGATCGCGGCATCGGACCGCCCCCCGATGATGACCGGAATCGCCCTGGCCGGTGCGGGGGCGATGACCGCTTCATCGAGGTCGAAGAACTTGCCGTGGAACGTGACCGGCTTGCCCGTCAGGAGCTGGCGCAAGATGGTGAGGCATTCGTTCATCCGCGCGCCTCGGGTCGCTGGGTCCACCCCGCAGATCGCCACTTCATGGCGGTCCTCACCACCTATTCCGACGCCGAAGACGAGCCGCCCGGGGGCCAGCTGGTCGAGGTCGGCGAGCTGGCGGGCCACCAGCACGGGATGGCGCAGCGGTAGCAGGTACAGGCCGGTATGGACGGGCAACGTGGGATGAAGCATGGCCAGCGCGGTGGCCTGCACGAGCCCGTCGAATCCCAGTCCGGCGAAACTCACGTGGTCTGCGCAGCAGACGTGGTCGATGCCCGCTCTGGCTGCCTGGGCCAGGAACGCGCGGGCCGGTTCAGGGCCCTGCTCGAGCAGGCCGAACGGCGCGAACATGCCGATCCGGGCCGATGCAGCCGCGCGGCCTCCCGCGTCCGCAGGCCCGGTCGCCGGGTTGATCTCTGACCTGCTGTTCATGTCGTCTTCTCCCGTTCGTTTTCTGTGCGCCGCGCGGACCAGGCCGCAGGGCGGGGGATCAGCGCGGGTACGCGGGCCTGGTAACAGATGTAGGTCTCGCCGAGGGACAGCTTCAGGTCATGTTCTTCGAATGCGATGCCGGCCAGGATGTAGCCGGTCGCGCCGACGGCGAACAGCAGGTGGCCGATCGTCATCGTGGGCGCCGCCCAGAAGATGACCACGAATCCAGCCATCAGGGGATGGCGGATGCGCCGGTACAGGCCGCGCTCGGTGAAAGGCGGCGGGCGGTAACGGACGCGACGGGCCTGCAGATAGGCCTGCCGGAGCCCGAAGAGGTCGGAGTGGCTGATCAGGAAGGTGGAGCTGAGGGCTACCGCCCAGCCGGCCGCGTACCCGGCCCAGAGCACGTCGGCGCCCGGTCCGGACAGGCTCCAGAGGGTCCCGCGGATCGGCCGCCACAGCCAGAACAGCAGGGCCAGCACCATGCTGGCGCACAACACGAAGGTCGCCCGCTCGGCGGGCGCCGGCACGATCGAAGTCCAGCGGCGCTTGAACCACGGGCGGGCCATCACGGTGTGCTGGACCGCGAACAGCAAGAGCAAGGGCAGGTCGATGGCCACCGCGAGAGGCACAGCGGATCCAGTCCCCTGGTCGATGCCCTTGGGCACGCCAACGCCGGCGAAGAAGCCCACCGCATAGCCGAACACGGCCAGGAAGAACAGGTACACCGCGGCCGCGTACCCGACGGTGAGCAACGCAGGAATGCTGGCCGGCGATGAGGGCCGGGCGGCCGCCGGGATGTGTCCAGGCTTCGTGGCGTGCGACATGCCTTGACGCTAAGATCGCCCAGGTCGCAGCGGCAATCGGGTGAACTGCCGGCCGCCGAAGCGGTTTCCTGGCCAGGACCAGTTTGCCCGTTTCGGATATCGGTCGAACTACCTAGGCGCTCATGGGCGAAGCCGGTGCTCGGTCACCCACGTCGCGATCTGGGCACGCGAGTGGACCTGCAGCTTGCGCCGGATGTTCTCGACATGCGCTTCCGCCGTCCGCGGCGCCACCGACAAGCGCACCGCGATGGAATGGTTGGTCAGCCCCTCGGCGACCAGCGTGGCCACCTCGAGCTCACGGCCGGTGAGCCGCGGCCCCGAACTCGCGGGAGCGCGAGGAAGCCGAGCATCGCCGCCAGGACCTCGCCCCAGTCGCCGTGGTAGAACAGGTGGCCTGAACCCGGCAGCGGGACCAGCGCCGCGCCGGGGATCAGCGCGGCGACCTCTCGCCCCAGCTCGAAGCTGGTAGCCCGGTCGGCCTCCCGGTGCAAGACCGCCGTCCGCGCCCGGATCGTCGGGAGCAGGGCCCTGATGTCGGTCTCGTAGTAGACCTCCAGGAGCCGGCTAGCCACGGCGGCCGAGGCGCTCGCCCGCTGAAACCGCAAGAACGCCTCGACTTCCCCGGCCGTGGGGTCGGGAACGAAGATCCCGGTCAGCACCTTCGATCCCAGCCCCCAGTGGGCACGCACCAGCCCCACGATCGAGTTCCTGATCTCCGCAGGCGCCAGATCGGCGCCGCTGGCGCACGTGCCGTACAGCACCAGTGCCTCGACCCGATCCGGGTACCTGGCCGCGAGCGCGGCCGCGAGCTGACCGCCCTGCGAGGCACCGAACAGGCTAAAGCGGTCCGCGCGTACCGCATCGGCCACCGCCAGCGCCGCCGCCACCTGCCCGTCGAACGACAGGTCGATCCCGTCCCGGTCGGACAGGCCGCACCCGGGCTTGTCGTAGCGGATCACGGTAAACCGCTCGGCCAGGCGCTCGAAGAAGGCGCTGAAGGAGAACAGCTCCAGCTGCCCGCGCAGATGAGTAACCCAGCCCGACTCGCACAACAGCGCCGGGCCAGCGCCCGTCGTCGAGTACGCGATGCGGCCCGCGGGAGTGGCGCAGTACCTGATCGTCGGCATCACCCGTCCAGGCTTACATTGCCGAGCCTGCCCAGTAAAGGACAGGCGGCGAACGTGATCCCCGCGAACTCGCAGGCCCGCGGCCAGTCACTCTAATGTCTTTTCGTACCAATGGTCGGCTAGTGGATCATCACTGAACGGTGCCACCTCCGCATAGCCTTCACGTTCGTAGAGGCGGCGGGCCTCGGTGAGATTGCTCCGCGTGTCCAGCCGTAGCCGGCCGACCTGGCAGTTCCGCGCCGCGTCCTCAATGGCCCGCATCAGCAACGTTCCGACTCCGCGGCCGCGCGCCAGTGGAGCGACGAACACCCGCTTGACCTCACCCATCCGGCCGGGCAGGAGCAGCAATCCCGCGCAGCCGACGGTTGTTCCCGCCTGCCTCGCCACGAGCAGCAGGCCGGTCGGGGGCGCCAAGGCGTCGCTAGGGTCCTCGGCCATCGCAGCGTCAACCTCGGCAGTGGTCGCCAGCCGGCCGTAAAGGCGGCCTACGATTTCGCTGAAGTATGCCCTGAGCACCTCGCGCCCCTCGGCCGAGTCGGGAGGTACCTCAGCAATGACCGGGGGACCGTCGAGCATGCCCATGAGAGCCGATTATCGACTCCAGCAGCCCGGCGCGCAATAATGGGGCGCGAAGTACCGCATACCCCTTGTTACAGCACTGCGAGAGCGAAAGGTCGTGCTGCCAAATTATGATGATATTCCCTGTTATGGACAATCCGCCCCTTCGGGCCGCGCTAGAGAGCGACGGCTTCTGGCTCGGGCGCCTTCCAGACGAGAGTCTTCAAACAGAAGACTGGCGAATGCTGCAGCGGGCATCACAGCAGTTGCCGCCCGACGAGTACGCGATAGAGGCCGGCCGCCGCAGGACGTTCAACGTATACATCATGGAATGCGTGTCTCAGGACACCGCCAGCCTGGAGGCAGTGGCTGTTGATATCGCCTACAGGCAGGACGCTGAATTTAATCCCGAGCTTGGTGACATATCGCGCACCTACCCGCCGAGCCGGGTGCTCAAGCCGAATAATGCTGCGCTGATCGAGATTCTCGGGCGGACTGCCCCGGCCTTATCAGCCCGCTGCGGGTCGATGACATTCAGAGTACATGCGCACCACATCCGCTACCTAGCACGGCCGGGCCTGCCTGCGACAGTCCGGCCGGCTACCATCGCGACGGCGAGCGTTTCATCTCCGTTCATCTGCTCGCCCGTGACAGCGTTGTCGGTGGTGCTAATCGCATTGCTGACAATGCCGAACGGGAAATATCCGAATTCACTCTCGCGGAGCCCGGTGACTGCTTCGTCATTGATGATGACCGAGTACTGCATGCCGTGGACGAGATAGCGGTTCAGCCCGGCAGGCCATCAGGAACACGCGACATCCTCCTTATCGACTACGTTCCGCGCTCCTGATGACTCCGTATCCTGCCGGTGGTCTTGGCCAGTTTGTCCTGACCGTCGATGACTTGGCTGATCCAGGTCATGCCGGCGCCATGAGTGCTCTTGGCCGACGCAATTACTTCCGGCGGGATCCGCCAGGCAAGCTGCCTGCGGTAGACACCTTCAGTCGCGCGGATCATCCAGCCCTCGTAGAACGTCGGGTACTGTGAAGTTCCGTCGCGCAGGAACGTTCCGACGCCGATTGCCTGGTCCTCGTGGCCGCCCCACCGCTGTACGCACACGTTCATGAACCTGTGGTCCCCGTCCCGGAAGAAGGCGAGCGTTGACTCGCTGGAGCTGACGACGCGTCGGCCCTGATCTGAGTGCTGCCGGTACACGACAACCACGAGGTCGTTGTTCGCGCCCTGATAGTGCACGTACATGAGTCCCGACGGTACCGGCCGCTCGTCATTCTGCGCGCTGAGCGTCACGATGTGCCAGTAGCCTTCGATCCAGTTGGCTGCCGCTAGCCACCGCCGCCCGCGCTCGGTGTTGTGGAGCAGCGCGAAGGTAAAGGTCACCAGCAGCGTCGAAGTGGCGGGGAATATCACGGTAACGACTATTCCAGCGGCTAACGGAAGATGCGAAACCTCCGCCACCTTGACGCCGACGGCGGTTGCCACCCCGGCCAGCCCGGTGGCAATCCATACCTCGTTGGCCGTAGTCCGCCTGATTGGCATCAGTCCTTGTTCCCCCAAGCTGGCCCGGCTGCTGAGCGGCGGGCAAACGTGAACAGGAAATTTCCTCCTGTCCGTCCGATAAGCTCGGTATCCGAAGGCCATGCCCGCACATCGCTGCGCAGGACAAGGCCGACGTGATCGGCGTCGCTCAGAAGCTGGTCACGTGACACCTTGAATTCATACTCGCGGCGGAGGCTCAAAATCACATTCTCGTCAATCATATCACGAATCTGCGCCGGCAGGGCGGGATAATAGTCTAGTGCCGTATTCACTACTTCACCGTAGAGTTCCCGCACTGCGCCGTCGTATTCATGCTCACCACCAGAGTAGGGCGGCAGCACGTTCTCGGCCATTAGAAGAACACCGTTATGCCTGAGCAGACGGACGCAGGACCGCAGAAATTCACGCTTAAATTGATGCCTGATATGGTGGTAGGCAGAGGATGCGACAATAATGTCAAAGGAGTTCGACCTGAACGGCGGGCATATGGCATCGGACTGAAGAATTACCACATTGCCAAATGGTCTATAGCGGAGGCTGGCAAATTCTACTAGAGGAGCGGCGATTTCGAGACCTAGCGCCTGATCAACGTGCGGATGGGAGACAATTCCGAGAAGTGACATTCCGCTCCCGCAGCACAGATCGAGCACCCTGCTTGCCGGGCGCGTATCTAGTTCTCGCCTCGCCGTGCTCCACAACAGGTTGAAAAGGGCCATCTCATCGGGACGCGACCATTCCTCGGCCTCGTATGCTGCAGCGTTGTGAGCGTAACGCACGACGCCTCCGACTCTGGTGGTTGCGCATAGTTTGCCCTAGTTCGACCCGGAATTACGCTTACTAAAAGTATGTATCTAATAGATGCCCAGGGCTAGTGTCACGCGCAGTCCGCCCAGGCCGGGTGCCTGGGGTCGCTGATGCTCAGCCCGACGATTTCACCGGCCGCCCGTCACGCGGTGAACCGGCCGCCGGCAGCGTGCCCGACGGCGCCGACGAGCACGTCCCCGGCTCCGATCGGCATTGGCGGCACCGGAGGGCGAGCCGCGGCCGGGCACCGCGCCGGGGTGCGGTCAGGCCACTCCTGTGCCGCGCCGGCGTAAACGGGGTATCAGAACGGCGGTGGCTGTCTCTTACCGGATAGGGATCGGCGACCAGCGAGCGTGCTGGTGCACCTTACGGTCGAGCACGCTGAGCCAGGAGGGGCGTATGGATACGAATAACGGGGCGGACCACATAGCGCGCGCTAAGGACGAGTTCTTCGCCGCGGGGATGTACATGTTTCACATCACGGGCTTCCCGCAGCAACCCGGTGTGGTACGGCGCCCGGCGGTCGCGCCGCGCGGCGCACGGCTCGAGGTGTGGCGAACCGACCCGGCCGACGGCCGGCACATTCCCGGCCCGGGCGCCGAGGGCACCGCGCTCAGCACGCCGGGCTTCTCGCTCGCGAACAGCGGCAACCGGACGCTGCATGCCCCGAAGCGATCATGGAAAGTAACCCTCGAGCACGGAGCGGGCGGAAACCACCTGGCCGGAATGGCACGCGTCAATCTCAAGTCGATGTACAACGATCCCTCTCAGATGCGGGAGGCATTGGCCTGGCGCCTTTTCCGCAATGCGGGCGTACCATCGGCGCGGCATACCTACGCGAAACTCGCGTTCGACGCGACCTACTACGGCCTATTCTCTGTCATCGAGCAGGTCGACAAGAGATTCCTGAAGGATCACTTCGGTGACAACAGCCACGGCAACCTCTACAAGGCCTACTGCGGCGACGTCGGATGCGCCACTCTAGAGCACCGCACCGGTCCCGACGGCGACGACAGCGGCCGGCAGTACTTCCGGGCCGACGACGACGAGCGCACCTACCGGCTGAAGACCAACGAGGACGACTGCAGCGCCAGCACCTACGATGACCTGGCCACCCTCATCAGGACGATCAACGGCGCGGGGCTGGCCGGCGGGGATGGCCGGTTCGACACCGATGCATTCCGCGAGTCGGTCGACGCCATCATGAACGTGCGCGCCTTCCTGCGGTGGGCGAGCGTCAACCTGCTGCTCGGCAGCTGGGACAACTACTACGCGACCCCGTCCAACTACTACCTCTATAACTCCGGGCGGCTGGGTGCCGAAGACGACTTCATGCGCTCTCCCTATTTCACGTTCATTCCGTGGGACTACGACAACTGCCTGGGCATCGACTACTTCGGCACGAAATGGCAGTACACCGATATTCTTGACTGGCCAAGCAACACCAGGCACTACTGGCGGGAGCACGCCTCCTCGCGCATACCGCTGGTGCAGAACCTGCTGCGCAACTCCGACTATCGCCGGTACTACCTGGACCATCTGGAATTCCTGCTCGATACTCAGTTCAACCCGGACGCGTTCGGCGAGCTGATCGCGGCCGACTCCGACGACGGGCTGTGGGGCCGGGTAGGTCAGGCCGCCTACCTCGAATCCACGACGCCCTACGGCCAGCCGTTCACCGGCCGCCAGTTCACCAACGACGAGGTCTACCAGAGCGGCTGCAAGCAGAACGAGCTGCGGCACGGGCAGGAAAAGGCCGAGGGCATCGTCCACTACGTCCGCATGCGGCGCGACAGCGCGCGCCAGCAACTGGACGAGCTGCGCAAGAGCATCCCGCCCGCCGCCGACGGAGCGAGCTTCCCGGCCACCATGGAACCGCTGCCGCGGCAGGCGTGACCAGGCAGCGTCAGGAGGTCCGGCCATGGTTGCCCCCCAACCCCCCATGCCGCAACTGGAGCTGGTCAAGGAGGCGAAGGTCTTCGACATCCTCGGCGACAGGCTGGATCCGAGACTGGAAGCCAGCGGCGTGCTCGCCAAGGACGGGCTGTTCTACGTCATCTTCGACAACCTCCCGCACATTGCCTGCGTCGGCGCCGAACTCTCCTCGGCCGCCGTGGC
The DNA here is from genome assembly GCA_963775745.1 of uncultured Actinomycetota bacterium. Taxonomy (GTDB): domain Bacteria; phylum Actinomycetota; class Actinomycetes; order Streptosporangiales; family Streptosporangiaceae; genus DATBGO01. The sequence goes on along the minus strand of CAVZKE010000021.1, from coordinate 246,054 downwards.
CAATCACGTGATTGAGCAGGACAGGGGCCGCCGCAGCGGCTTCGAGGACATCGCGTACGACTCGTGGAATGACCGCTTCTACGTCCTGATCGAATCACTGCCTCGCGGCCGGGCGAAGTTCATGGCGGCGGTACAGGAGTACGACATCAACTTCGGATACCTCGACACCGCCTGGCTCGACTTCCCGCTCGACCGGCCGAATAAGGGCCTGGAGGGCCTGACCTGCGTGCACCGCCGGGGGCAGACGTACCTGCTTGGGCTTTGCGAGGGCAACAGGTGCCAAGGGGGGGCAGCGGGCCGCGTCCCCGGTGGCGGACGGATCCACGTGTTCCGGCGCGGCAGTCGCCACTGGGACCGCGTGGGCAAGATCCGGCTGCCGGAAACGGTCCGCTTCGTGGACTACAGCGGCATCGCGGTGAACGGCGACCGGATCGCGGTCGTATCTCAGGCCTCATCAGCGCTGTGGGTTGGCCGCCTGGCGCCATCCGGCTGGGAGGTCACCGGCACCGGCACGAGCTACGCGCTGCCGAGGGATGCGGACGGCAGCATCCTCTACGGGACGGCCGAGGGAGTGTCATGGATGGCACCGGACCAGGTGGTCATGGTCTCGGACAAGGCCAAACCGGAACAGGACCGCCGCTGCCGGGCCAAGGATCAGTCGATCCACATCTTCCGTCTCCCGGCCGTGGCCAGCTCCGCGCGGCAGGGTCAGGCTGGCGCCCGGTCGCTAGATCTGGATGGCTCAGCGATCCCCGGTGACATGAGCATCGCGTTATCACTCAGCACCGAGAGCCAGTAGTTCATCCGCTCGGCATTGGTGGTGTCCCGCCAGTGCCCAAACAGCGGTGCAGCGTCAGCGAGCGGTAGCCGGCCGTCGACCTGATGGATCTCCAGCGTGAAGGACACTCCCGGCCCGCGGCAGGCCTCCGTAGCCGCCGACCTGATCGAAGCCAGGCCGCCCGGCCCGTACAGCATGCTCAAGGACCGGCGGCCCTGGTAGCTGAAGGGAATGGGCAGCCTGGTCAGGAAGCTGAAGTGATCCGCGAGACCCGAGACCAGGGGATGCCCATCGTGCAGGTGGAAGTGCACGTGCTTGCCGAGCCGCCCGACGGCCCGGGTGACGTCAAGCACGTCCTGCAGAGCGCTTCCCACCGCGTCCTGGACGTCCGTGACCAGATCGGGCAACCGGCCGTCCTGCGGGTTGAGGTCCTGCAGGCGCAGGCCGGGATGGCCGCGCGCAAACCGGGCGGACGCCTGCCTTATGCCGATGTGGCCGATGTCGAGGCAGCAACTCACGCGTTCAGCAGCCTGAAGCCGCTCCGCTACCTCGACGAACCAGCCCAGTTCGTGGCCGGCGGCGTACTCGAGAAAGACGACGGGACCGTCCGGCTGCTCAAGCAGGCGCGCGTTGAGCTCGCGCATCACGGTGAGCAGATGGTCGGTCTGCGTCGCCATCTCACCCTTGTCATGGACGACCAGGCCGGCGATGCGGCCCGCGAACCGGCGGGCGAATTCCCAGACTGCGGCGCGGCTTTGCTCCTGCAGCACATTGATGCCGCGGCTCAGGTGGACCAGAGGCAGGTGCCGATGGGGCGGCACGAACTGCAGCACATGCTCAAGCTCGTCAACTGTTCCGGCGTAGACCTCGGCGGCCAGGCCCGTCTGGGCGAAGCGGAGCCCGGCCAGTCGCAGCAGCGCGTCGTCTCCCGCAACGCGCCGCTGGAATAGGGCATGAACGGCCCCAGGCCCCTGCTGATTCGTGCTGGTTTCCGGCCTGCTGGATTCGCCGGGACCGCCGCCGCGACCGGGCCGCGCACCATTCATGGTCCTCACTTCCACGCTGTATTAGATGCCTCTATCCTCGGCGAACCCCGAGCCGCGCGGCAACGGCGCCCGCCGCCGCGTTGCCGCCCAGGTGGCTGGGGTGGCTATGGACTCGATGACCGGTCGGGCGCCGGCCGGCTGGTCCTGCCTGTGATCCTGACCTCCGGGGCCGGGTAGCCGTTGAAGGCGCTGCGGCCTGAGTAGCAGGTCGTGTAGGCACCGGTGTTGCCGATGAGCACCCGGTCACCAGTGCGGGGCCTGGGCAGCCACACGTGGTCGAGGATGGTGTCCTGGCTGTCGCAACTAGGCCCGGTGAGCGTGCACGGGACCAGCGTGCGCTGGCGTGCGCCGGGTATGGCCACCGGGAACCGCAGTTCGCGGCCGGATTCCAGCGCCTCGATCAGGCCGTGGAACGCGCCCACATTCAGGCTGACCCGCAACCTGCCGTGGCGCCATGCGGCGCCGATCACCGACGCGACCATGGTCCCGGCCGGGGCGGCGATCGCCCGGCCGGGCTCGCAGGCCAGCTGCACCGGGTAGGGCAGCTGGCCGACCGCTTCGGTGATCACGGCGGCGTATTCCGCCCACGGTGGCGGCTCGGTGTCGTACCGGGCTGGGAACCCGCCGCCCACGTCGAGCATGGCCAGTCTGATTCCGTCGCTGGCCAGGGCGGTCATGATCTGCGCGCACTGCCGGATCGGGCCGTTCCACGCCTTGGGCTCCACCATCTGCGAGCCGACATGGAACGCCAGCCCGTACGGGCGCAGGCCCAATGATCTGGCGAGCCGCGCCAGCTCCGCGACTTGCCGGGGCGGCGCCCCGAACTTGCCTTGGTCACCGACCGCGCCGCCTGGATCAGTGTCCAGGCGCAGCATTACCGCGGACCCGGGGGCGTACCGGGCCAGCTTGTGCAGTTCGGTGTCGCTGTCGGCAGCGAATCGCCACACCCCCGCCCGCCACGCCCTGGCGATGTCGCCGGGGAGCTTGACCGGGTGAGTGAACAGTACGGTCGGCGGGGCCGCGCCGGCTCGGATCGCGGCCCGGACTTCAGCCCAGGATGCGGCCTCGAACCGGCACCCGGCACCGTGCAGGCAGGCCAGCAGGCGGGGATGCGGGTTGGCCTTGACCGCGTAGTGCACCGCGACCCCGGCCAGCGCGGCGGTTAGCTCCCGGTAGCTCTCCCTGGCCTGCTCCAGGTCGAGTTGCAGGTAGGGGCGCGCAGGCTGGGAGAGAGCGGCCGCCCGGACCACGCCCCAGCGGGCCGAGGCTTCCATGCCGTACCAGGCCACGTCAGCGGCGGCCTTTCCGACCAGGAAGCCAACCCACACCCCGCCGGGCAGCAGCCGCAGCAGCCACGCGGCCCCGGCCATGCAGCCCGGGCGGATCAGCAGGAGGTCCAGGGCTTCTGCGGCAGCACACGAGGTCAGCTGCTCTTTCACCGCGTGACACGCTCCCGCGGCCAGCCTGCGCCACCCGGCCAGGTGAGCCGTCGCCCGGCAAGCGGTCCGGGCCGCCTGCACGCCGATGCAGCCGTAGAACCCGATGGCCTCGCAAAGGGTCGCCAGCCCGGCCGCGGTCAGCAGGGACCCGGCGGGCAGGTATCCGGCGGCGAAACCGGCCACCGCACCGATGGTGCCGCACACCTCGGCCAGCCCGAAGCGGGCCCGCCAGGCCCGCCACCAGCCCCCCGCCGGAACCTGAAGCTCATCGTGGCCAGCGGCCGGCCGCCGAGGCGCAGCATCGGCCCGCCCAGGCCCGGCAGGTGACGCTGGCCCGGTGCGCCCGGTGCGCCCGGTCGTCGGTTCCGGCGTCGTGGCCACGCTCATCACGATCTTGCGGCTATTCATGCTGATCCCCCCGAAACCATCTGCGAGCCGCTGAAGGGCGCCGGGCCGCCGGGACTGCCGCGGGCCGTTCGGCACAGATAGCGATGCGTGATCGGCTCACGCCGGGCCGCTCTGGCCTGGCCCGAACCTCCTAGGTCGGCCCAGCCCGCCAGCTCATCGCCACCCCCACGGTCGTTTGCTGCCGATCAATAGGAGCGTGCAGCCGCGGCCTAGATACACGATGAAGGCGGGCAGGTGAGCGAGGCCGTGACGCCGAGGAAGCGGCCGGACCTGAGCAGGCCTCTTATTGTGGGGGTGTGCTGACCGGAGCCCGGTTGCGGCAGGTGGCCATGGTGGCGCGCGACTGCGGCCGGGTGGCCAGTGAGCTACGTCAGGCTTTTGGCTGGGCGGAGCCATTCCACGACCCGGGGGTGGGACAGTTCGGCCTGACTAACGCGGTGTTCGCGGCGGGCGACACGTTCGTGGAGGTGGTGGCGCCGCTGCAGCCGGATACGACCGCAGGCCGGTACCTGGAGCGGCGCGGCGGTGATGGCGGGTACATGGCGATATTCCAGGTCCCGGATCTGGCGGCGGCTCGCCGCAGGCTCGCTGAGCTGGGGATACGGGTTGTGTGGACCGCCGACCTGCCCGATATGGCAGGCACCCACCTGCACCCGGGGGACGTACCAGGCGCGATCGTGTCGCTGGACTGGGCGGACCCGGCGGAATCGTGGCGGTGGGCGGGCCCGCTGTGGACGGGCCGGGCGCCCGGGTATCCCGCCGGCGGCGTGACCGGATTGACGATCGAGGTCAACGACCCGCCTGCCGCGGCGCAACGCTGGGCCGCGGTACTCGGGGTGTCCACCGACGACGGTGATGCCGCCGTCATACGGCTACCCGGTTCGGGCCAGCTGCTGCGGTTCGGGCCTGCCCGGGCCGGTCATGGCGAGGGAATCACCGCAGTGACCATCGCCGGGCTGCCCGTCGGCGGGCCATGGGTGATCGGCGGGGTTCGCTTCGCCGGCGAGGAAGGATGACATGACCGCGCTCGATACAGGGACCGACGATCTGCGCGCAGAGATCGATGACGGCGTCGCGGTGATCACCATGAACCGCCCCGATCGGCGAAATGCCCTCTCACAGGCCATGATGTCCGCCCTGGGAACAGTCCTGGCCCAGGTGGAGACCGACGAGGCGGTTGGCTGCGTGGTGCTCACCGGGGCGGGCGGTGCCTTCTGCGCTGGCGGCGACGTCAAGGGCATGGCCGGTCCGCCGCCGGATGGCGGCGCCGGCGCCTGGCCGCCTCGACGCCGTTATTCACCGGCAGCGACTGAACCAGCGCGCCACGAGCGGCCGCCTGTGGGGCATGCCCAAGCCGACCATCGCGGCCATCGGGGGGCCGGCGGCCGGCGCCGGCCTGTCGCTGGCCCTGGCCTGCGATCTGCGTTATGCCGTCCCGGGCGCAGTGCTCATCACTGCTTTCGCCCGGGTCGCGTTCGCCGGAGACTACGGCGGGACCTGGTTCCTCACCCGGCTGGTGGGCAGCGGCAAGGCCAAAGAGCTCTACTACTTCTCCGAGCGGCTGAGCGCCGAGGACGCCCAGCGGCTCGGGATCGTGAACGCCATCTTCGCGCCGGCCGACTTCGAGCGGGAGGTCATGGCGCGGGCTCGCCGGCTGGCCCAAGGACCCTCGATCGCTTACCGCTACATGAAGGAGAACCTGAACCGGGCCGTGACCGGCGAGCTGGGTGACTGCATGGACATTGAAGCGACGCACCACGTGCACACCGGCCGCACCGAGGATCACCACGAGGCCGCCCTGGCCTTCGTCGATAAACGCGAACCGCGCTTCGGCGGCCGCTAGTCTCGCTGCGCGGGCGGGTCAGCGTGGCCGCGCGAGGCTGCGCTCCTTGCTCACCTCGTGGCATGGGCATCGGGGCCTGCGCCCCGGCCTAGAAGCCCGCCAGGTGGCCCGCAATCCGGATCAGGTGGAAGGCTGACGAGGGTGGAGTTGCTGATCGCCCGCAACCCGGACCCGGCTTCCCGGCTGCCGTATCTGCTGTTGCTGCCCCTGGCCGGCGGCATGGTGTTCCGCACCTCGGCGACCTGGCCGCGCACCAGCGCCCTGTATTGTTACCCGGTCTCGGCGCTGCCCCGGTCCGCGGTCGTGGTCGAGGACCGCTACTCGCAGGTGTTCAAGCTGGAGCGGGTCCGGCCCGCGCTGGTCGCTGACGGTCTCGCCGAACTGCAGATCCGCTGGCCTAGCGTCCCGGTCGTCTTCTGCGAGACCCGCCAGCTCGCCGAGCAATGGACCTCCCGGTTCCTGGCTGCCGCCCGCGCGTGGGCCGACACCGAGACCGCCTCGATCGAGCGGCTTGCACCATGGGCCGCAGCAGCCGCCACGACCGAGCTCGGCCAGGCGCCGGACGCACCTGGGCCCGCCACCGCCGAAGTCCGGGCCTGGGCGCGTGCCGCCGGTCTCGCCGTTCCCGGCCGTGGCAAGCTCCGGCCCGAGATCTGGGCCGCCTGGCAGGCGGCGCACCGGGACTGAGGCCAGGCCGGGACGGCCCTCAGGTGCTGGGTACCTTTCCGATGACCCAGCCGAACTCCGAGACGATCCGGACCCCGAGGCCCTCGCTGTACAGCGGGACCAGTGCCTCGCGCAGGGCCCGGGCGAACCGGTCGTAGCCAGCGTGCTGGAGGGCTGGCCAGGATGGCCCGGCGGCCGCGAGCGCCCGGACGGCCAGGTCGAGGTCGGGCAGCTCATTGACGACTTCCGCGCTACCTCGGCCGGCGAACTCCAGGCCCGCCTCAGCGAGCATCCGCTCGGCCACCCCTGGCCGCCCGGTATCGCCCTGGTTGGCGGTCGCCTCGACGTGATCGGCCGGCGAGAGTTCCACCAGGACCGCGAAGTAAGGGAGCAGCCCCAAGCGCTTGGGTGACCCCCAGAAGGTGAACCCGACCAGGCCGCCGGGCCGCACTACCCGGCGCGCCTCAATCAGTGCGCCCTCGCAGCCCTTCCAGATCCCGTTGAAGCTCGTCGCCACGTCGAAGCTGTCGTCACCAAACGGCAGCGCGAACATGTCGCCGACCCGGAGGTCACCCGCCGGGGTCCGCGCCCGGGCGATCGCGATCAGCGCCTCGGCGGCATCCAGTCCGCTCACCTGCGCTCCGCGGCCGGCCGCGACGCTAGCGGCGTAACCAGAACCGCAGGCGATGTCCAGCAGCCGCGTGCCCGCGCCGACCCCGGCCTGGTCGAACAGTGCGTCGTTGACGCGCCGCGCATAGGGCTCGACCAGGTACGCCCAGTCGGCCGCACGCTCACCCCAGGCCCGGCCCGACTGAATCCAGCCCATCCGCCTCGCCTCCGCCCGTCATGGTCGTAACCGCCCGCCAGCCCCGGTCATTGCCGAAGCGCTCGGCCAGCAGGCCTCCGGCCGAGACCCGGTCGTATCGCGCGGGCGGGCCGGCCCGTTTCCGTCTTGAGTCTGTCGTCAGTGACCGACAGCCTGCTGCCGATACGGGAGCTTCCAGCCTGGCCGGACGAAATGACAGGTATAGCCGTCGGGATAGCGCTCAAGATAGTCCTGATGCTCAGGCTCCGCTTCCCAGAACGGTCCGGCTGGCTCGACCTCGGTGACCACCTTTCCCGGCCACAGGCCGGAGGCATCGACGTCGGCGATCGTGTCGTAGGCGATCCGCTTCTGCTCGTCATTCAGGTAGAAGATGGCCGACCTGTAGCTGAGGCCGATGTCGTTGCCCTGGCGGTTCCTGGTGGTCGGGTCGTGCACCTGGAAGAAGAACTCCAGGAGGTCTCGGTAGGAGATCTGCCCGGGATCGAAGACGATCTCGATTGCCTCAGCGTGAGACCCGTGATTCCGGTACGTCGCGTGGGGGACGTCCCCGCCGGTATAGCCGACCCTCGTGGCCAGCACGCCCGGGCGGCGACGGATGAGGTCCTGCATTCCCCAGAAACACCCGTCGGCCAGAACGGCCTTTTCGGTGGTCTCGCTCATCGTGGCACCTCGTCATCTGTCCGGTCTTCCGGTATCTGTACGGCATTGACGTCGGCGATCAGCCGGCGCGCCAAGGCCTCGTCGGAGGGGGCAACCAGTACGCGGACACCTTGCACCTGCAGCGCCGGCTCCAGCCCGCCCTGCATCGTCAGCCAGCGCGGCTGCTCGGACGTCGTGATTCCGCAGCATGCCGACGATCAGCTCGGCCTCGGTCCGGCTGGGCACGACCGCTACCGGAACTGTCGTCCGGGCCGGAGAGGTGAGCTCATGCTCGCGGTCGGCCTGCTCCCGCTCGAGATACAGCGCGTACCAGCTTGGCCAGTCCGGGTCGGCGCGCCCGGTCCGCTCCTGGGCTCTGCCGTATGCGTCCGCCGCGCGCTGCAAGGCCCGCGCCAGATCGCTCGCTGAATCAAATGTCAGCTTCATGTCTGCCTCTTTCCGCTACCACCAGGGTCGCACGCGGGCGAGTCGATTGCGCCCGTGGAACCCCTGGCCCGAACGCAGGGACCTGCCCTCGGGCGGCCGTCGCCTCCTGGGCCGCCACAGCGTTGCTGACCAACTTTTACCGGATCAGTTGAGCTTTTGGGTCCGGAATGCCGGTTTTATGGTCATCAAATCCGGTATAAGTGGTAAGTTCGACCCCTAATGGTGAGTTCAGCCCTTGGCGATGCCGCAAGAGCCTGATTCCTGAAGGTCGGAGGGATCACTGGTCGGGCCGCTGGCCGTCCGGCACTACCTGAAGGGCGACCAGCGGGAACCTCAGCGCGCGGTTCTCAGCTCCGTGGGCCTGGTGCCAAGCTCGGTGCGAGGGTCTCGGCCAGCTTCGCCCCCCACTTGCGCGCCCGCGCCGTCTCCTGCGGCTCGAGCCGGTCCTGCTTGGTCACCACGAAGCTCTCCGGCTCTGCGATGACGTTGAACCTGTGCGCGCGCAGCAGGCGGGTCGCTCCCTTCGAGGCCCGTCCGGTCAGGGCGGCAGGCCCGTGCACCCGGGTATCGAAGGCGGCCGCCTTGACCGGCTGGGCCGGGTACTGGCCGAGCGAGCCAAACCAGTCACGCAGCCCGGGGCCGAGCGCGCCTGGTTCAACGTGCAGAGGACTGACTGGCTTGTCCGCAGCCTCCACCGCCGCCTTGCGGGTAGCGGCGCGGCTCATCCCGTGCGCGTGGGTCGGCCCGCCGATGACGACCAGGCCGGCATCGGCGAGAACCGCCGGACCCGCCTCCGCCACGGGTACCACGCTGACCTCCAAGGCGCTTCCGAGGCCGGCTCCGATGGCCTCGGCAACCAGGTGCGTGTTGCCGTACATCGACTCATAGACCACCACAGCTCGCATGGTTGTCACCCCCAGTCATAAACTCGCTTTCCCCTCCATCGTGCTGCGACGGGCGCGAGGACCAGCAGGGCCGAACGTCATCGATGTTCCGCACAATGGCCGGAATAGCGCCGGGATCGTGCTGTGCTAACAGATGGCCCGCGGCGCAAACCGCGCGGTCCCGCGGCGCAAACCGCGCGGCCCCGTTCGGCTAGTGCGCCGACCCGTACTTGGCGAGCACGTCCGCGGGGATGCGCCCCCGGTCGGAGATTTTGAGGCCCTGACTGCGGGCCCAGGCCCGGACGGCGGACTGGTTGTGCCGCGCCGGACGCGAGTCTCGTGCCGCCCGCCGGGATGCTGGCACTTTGCGGGCCGCATCGAGGTAAGGGCGAAAGGCCTTGGCGAGCTGGTCCGAGTGCTTCTTGTTCAGGTCGATCTCGTAGTCGACGCCGTCGAGCCCGAACCTTACGGTTCCTTCGGCCGCACTGCCGTCAATGTCATCGACATACAGGATCTGTGTCCGCTGAGCCACTGTTGGTTACTCCGCTTCGGGTCTGCGTCTTATACCTATGCCATCAGCATAAGCGAACATGAAGGCTGCCCGCGCCACTCCGCGGGCCCCAAAGAACGCGGTCGCCGGAGATTATCGACAGTTGCCGCGCTAAGGCCGGTCGGAAATGCTCGACATCGACGACGGCCTGACCCAAGCCATAGGGCACGGCCTTGACCAATCCGGATTACGCCAGCATCGTGATCGGCAATTACCTGGCACTCCTTCAGGCCGGGCACGCCTCTTTCCGTGGCGAAGTAATACCGATACCACCATGCCCACCCGGCCTTCGGCGGCAGCGGGCGCCCGGTTGGCGGCCAGGTTGGTGTTCAGATTCGTTTGAGGGCCAGGGCCGTGCCTGTCCGCCCGCCACCAGGCTGCGGCTTCACGAGTGCGGGGCGGGTTGCGTCTCGGCGAGGCCACCCGGGTAGAAGCGGCGCGCTGCTTCGAGTACCTCATCCAGCGGCGGCCACCACGGCCCGTGCTCCAAGGACCTGAGCGTGTCCAGAACGCGGCTCGCCCGGGCGGCTTGGCCGTCCGCGACGACGGCCACAGCGACCCGGCGCGGGCGCACGGCGCGCAACGGGCCCAGGTATAGGCCGGAATCGGCACCGCCGGGCTGGGCCGGGGCCATGACCAGGTAATAGTCAGGCAGCTCGAATCGCTTGCCTCGCCAGGCGGCCAGCGCGTCCGCGGCCTGCGCCTCGAATCCGGCTGCCCCGGGGGATCCGCCCGGCACATCCCACATCGCCTGCCACTGCGCTGCGACATCGGCCAGCGGGTCATCGGGCACCATCACGTACGTCGACCGCCGCCGCGCTGCCTCCCGCATGGCCAGGGCTCCGGTTTCCCAGCCGGGCCGCGCAGCGGGTTCCGCCGGCACCGGGCCGGCGGCCGCCGTGGCGGGGGCCCGGGCAACCGAGATGTGAGCAGACCGGTCGAGTTCGGCGAGCAGTCCGTCATCTACCTCGCCGATCAGGACGACCACCGTCGAAGACTCGCGTCGCATCGGCTCGATCTTAAGACTTCGCCCCGTTCGGCGTTATCGCTCAAGCCGGACCGCCGTCCTGCGCGTCGCAGTGGTGCATCACGCCCGCCGGAAGCCGTCGTCAGGCAGCGCCGACAGCGCCGACAGGCCGGCCAGCGCCAGGCACAAGGGGGAGTACACCCGCCGGTCGAGCCGAGCCACCACCCGCCGCGGCCCGGGTGGCTCGTTGATGACCTGCGAGGTAATTGCGGATGTGCGCATGGCCCGCCATCGTGGTGCCGGAAGAGGTAAATCAGCGCAAGACACCTGGAGGATCATGTCTGCCTATGCCGTGGCCCATATGCGCCAAGTCACCATGGGGCGGGAAATCGTGGAGTACCTGCAACGGATCGACGCCACGCTGGCGCCGTTCGGCGGCCAGTTCATCGTGCACGGCGGCGAGGTCGAGGTGCTGGAAGGCAGCTGGCCAGGTCACCTCATCGTCATCGAGTTCCCCGACTACGAGCAAGCTCGCGCCTGGTACCAGTCGGACGGCTACCAGGAGATCCTGGCGCTGCGCACCGACAACTCGCAGAGCGACGTTGTCCTGGTCGATGGGGTAAACCGCGGGCACCTGGCCACCGACGTGCTCGAGGCAAGCAGGTAACCGGGGACGAGGCATCCCGCCGCGGTACAGCCGGTCTCCACCTGGCCGGCGGCGCGCTCGCCTAGCCGAGGCATGGGCGTCGGCATTTCTTGATCGTGGCTGATTGGTGGTGTCCTGACCCCAGCAAAAAACCACGATCATGGTCGCCCCGGTACGGTGGTGCCTGAACTTGGAAAATGAACCTGGCGCGTGATGGCTGCTGGGCAGAGCCGGTCAGGAAGGGCCTTGCGCGATCCTCATAGTCCTGGTGGGCGTCGGCGCGGTTCCTGGCGGATGCTCGCGGCGGTGGCTACCACAGCCGTACTGGCGTCGGGCTGCGCCGCTGGCGCCGGTCTTCGGGTCCCGGCTGCGGAGCGCCGTTCGGCCCCGGTCCCGACCCGGGTCCGGCCGGGGACCGCCTCGCCGCACGCCATTTCGTCCACGGCAGGTCCCGCGGCCAGGCCACTGTCCGGGAAAACTGTCGGCATCGACCCCGGTCATAACGGCGGCAATTTTGCCGACCCCTCCTATATCGGGCAGTTGATCTGGAATGGCCGCGAATGGGAGACATGTAATACGACAGGTACCGAGACCGATGGCGGCTACACCGAGGCCAGGTTCAACTTCAATGTGGCGCTGTACCTGCGCGGCGATCTGCGGCGCGACGGCGCGCGGGTGGTGATGACCAGGTCCAGCGACAGCGGTGTCGGGCCGTGCGTGAACCGTCGCGCGCAGATTATCAACCACAGTCACGCCGTTGTCGCGGTCGATATTCACGCCGATGGCGGGCCTTCGTCCGGGCGCGGGTTCACGGTCCTGGAGCCGGTCGCTGACGGCCCGAATGACAAGGTGATCAGCGCTTCGTTGCGGCTGGGCCGGGACGTTCGGACGGCGTTCCTGCGGTACACGGCCATGCCGGTCAGCACCTATGACGGGATCGATGGCTTCATCCGCCGCGACAACCTGGCCGGGCTCAACCTGACCCGGGTGCCTGAAGTGCTCATCGAATGCGGCAACATGAGGAACCCCGCTGATGCCGCCCTGCTGACCTCGGCACGCTTTCAGAAGCAGATAGCCGCCGCCCTGCTGGCCGCGATCCTGCGCTTCCTGGTGGGTTAGCCGCGCTGCCGCCGAGCCCGCCGGGGTCACCCAGGTCGCTGCCCGGTGCGCGCACCTGCCGCTCGCCCTGGCCATCGCGTCCGCCCGTGTCGGCGCCTGCCCCCGCTTCCCGCTGTCTGCTTTGCCACCGGACTCCGTGACGCCGCCGGCCACCTCGACACCCTCGACACCGGCGACCCCGCCGGCCGCCTCGACACCCTCGACACCGGCGACGCCGCCGCCAGCATCCGCGCCGGCAAAGCCGCCACCCTGGACAGCCTCGGCTACGCTTACCACCACCTGGGCAACACGGCGAATCTGTCGCCTATTACCGGCAGTCCCTCGGCCTGTTCCGCGAACAAGCCGACCGCTCCAACGAGGCCGAGGATCGCCCTGACGACCGGCAGCCAGCGGACACTGGCCACGGGCGGCCAGAATAAGGCAGAGTTCCGCTTGACACAGATACACCGATCACGCTGAATAGACGTAAATCAGGGCTGACGCGGAGCTTATCGTGGCACTGCAGCACATGGGTGAGGGCGGTAGGCGGGTAATTGTACCGATTAGCTCCTTGTCCGCTTTTGGGGTAGCTGCGAACTAAACGGGAGATGTATGGGGGGACCTCGGCGTTTCTGTACTAACTGCGGCCGCGAACTCCGGCCGGGAACGCGATTCTGTACTGGCTGCGGCCATACTGCGGCCATGACCGGGGATCCGGCCCCTGAGGGAGGCGGGGACAGCGGTCATCCTGACTTCACGGCCACCGCGACCTGGCCTGCACCGCCCCGGCCACGTGCCGCTGGCCGCCCGCGCACTGAGCAAGACCGCCGGCCGCCAGCCGAGGCCGAGGCGGCTTTCTCCGGCCCTGAGACTGCGGGATACCGGACATTACCGCAGGCCGACGAGCAGGTCCGGCGGCAGCTCGGCCCGGATCAGCCGCGCCCCGATCAGCCGGGGCCGGACGAGTTCGGACCGGATGAGTCCCGCCGCCCGGGTCAGCCGCGCCCCGATCAGCCGGGGCCGGACGAGTTCGGACCGGATGAGTCCCGCCGCCCGGGTCAGCCGCGCCCGGGTCAGCCGCGCCCGCACCAGTACCGTTGGCTGATCACCGGCCTCGTCGTGGCGATGGCTGCGGCCATAGCCGCGGTGGTCATCCTGGTCGTCCACCCGTTCGGCCACCCCGCTGTTCGTCCCCCGGCCGCGTCCAAGTCGACGAAGCCAGCGGTCACCTCACCGTCGCCCGCGCCCACCACGACATCTGGATCGGTGTCCTCCCAGCAGCAGGCGGCCGCCAGCCTGGCTGCGCTACTTGGCGAAAGCGCGGACGATCGCGTTTCGGTCAAAGGCGCCGCCCAGGACGTGGCGAAGTGCGGGGCGAACCTTGACCAGGATGCCCAGGTCTTCCGGCGTTCTGCCCAGTCACGCCAGCGACTGCTGCAGCAGCTGGCCGACTTGCCGTCGCAGTCGGCACTGCCCAGCCAGATGCTCCGGGACCTGACCGGCGCCTGGCAGGCGTCGGTAGCGGCGGACCGGGATTTCGAAGCCTGGGCGCAGGATCAAGTCTCCAGTGGGTGCATACCGAACCAGCCAGACCCGCACTTCCAGGCGGCAACTGGCCCCGATCTCCGCGCGACTGCGGACAAGAAGGCGTTTCTCCGGCTCTGGAATCCGCTGGCCGTGCGCTATAAGCTCACCACCTACCAGCAGGACAAGCTCTGACCCTGCCCGTCGGCGCGCAAGGTCATCGCATCGCCTTCCAGATAATGGCGGACAGGCCGGTGATCGTGTCGATCCCGTACTGCTCGGTTGGGTTGCCGGTGGTCAGCACGGCCACCAGGTAGTCTCGCCCTCGCCCTGAAATCCAGCCGATGCTGTTGACCTGCCAATCGGTGTCGTTGGCGTCGAGTGGGAGCCAGCCGTTTTTGAGGGCCACGGTGGTACGGAGCGGCACGCCGCCACAGACGCCCCAGCGCTGCGATGACGTCACGTGTTCCATGAGCTGAAGGACGTAGCTGCGCTGCCCCGGGGTCAGCAGCGAGCCTGGCGCGAAGAGCTGCCGGAGCAACGTGATCTGGTCCGCCGCTGTCGTGGTCGTCAGGCCCCATCCCGGCCAGGGGAATCCCGGGCACTGCACGCAGCTCGATGGCGCGGTGTGCCTTAATCCGGCCGCCGAGTCGAACGCCCGGATCCTGCCTGGTCCGCCGCCTGCGTACCACAGGCTCGTGGCCGCATCGTTGTCACTGTCCTCGATCATCCGCTGCGCGAGCGCCGATTCCGTGGCCGGAAGCCCGGTACCGTGACCGGCGTCGTGCCGTCGGGCCAGCAGGGTCTCCAGAATGTCCAGCTTCACGATGCTGGCTTCCGCCTGGGGCCGACCCCGCCCGAGGGTCCAGGTCTGGCCAGTACCGATGTCGTAAACGGCGGCCAGGACGGTATCGCTTCGGCTGCTGACATACGAGGACGACGCCGAGAACGGGTCCTCGTGCTGGGCCGGTACCCGGGCGGATGCGGACGCTGACGGGCCGCGGCTGGCGGGGAGCCCATTCGGCGAGGTAGGGGCGGCGCGAGGCCCCGGCCCGCTCGCGCCAGAAGGCGAGGGCCCGGACGTCAGCAGAATGCCCGTGGCCACCGCCACGAGGACCGCGGACGTGGCGAGCACGGCCGTGGTCCGCCCGGAGAGCCTTCCGCTGGCCCGGGAGCCTGGGTCCCTGGCGTGGCTCATGCGGCGCAGTCACCTGCGTCAGGTGGGCCGCGGCGCCCGCGGGAACCCGGCCGCCGGGACCCACCCTTACCCGTTTTGTGAATCAATATCCCTAAGCTCCGTTTTCGCATGACCTGGCCGCCGCCAGTCAAGTGCGGCACCGCCTGGGTATTTTATTGGCTCACGGCGCGCGTCCGGGCCATCTGCGCTCTCGCCGACGGTGAGCCGGTCGATCTGCTGCGACGACGTACGGGAAGTCCGCGGCGCGGAGACCTTCGGCCACCGACGGTGACCGGCCGGCCGTCACGCCCGTGCCGATGACCAGCGAGAACATCGCCTCTGGTGCGTTGTCGGCCAGCGTCCGGCCGTTGCGGACCGCGAACCCGTACCTCGCCGGCGTCCCGACCACGTAGGACAGGGCATCGGGGAATTGCGCTCGGGCCACGGTCGGCGCGAGATCGGTTTGCCTTCGCGGGCGCCGGTTCACTTTGCCGACCCAGGGAGGTCGCGGACATCATTTGGCCTGGTCACAGGCTAGCAACGCGCACGTGTCACGAACCAGCCGGACCGACCCGCGCGCTCAGGCGCGCCCGCCGCGGCCTGCCCCGGCGCGAGCAGGCCGCCCTTTTCTTGATCGTGGCTTTTTGGTGGGGTTCTGACCCCACCAAAAAACCATGATCATGGTCGACCGGGGTTGCGGGGGTGCGGGTTGCGGGGGGTGCGGGGGTTGGGGGTTGCGGGGGGTGAGGGAGGGGTGGGGGGCAGCGTTTCGTGGCAGGGTGGTTGGGTGGCTGACTTCATCAGGGAGAACCTGGCCGGCTCGCGATTCGAGGACGTGTACCTGACCGGCGCCCGATTCCGCGACGTCGACCTCACCAACGCGCGTCTCGACCTGGTCGACCTGACCGGGGTCGTGATCCGGGGCGCGGCCCTGCTGAACATGGACATCAGCGGCGACATCAACGGTCTACGGATCAACGGCGTCGATGTGGTGCCCCTGGTGGAGGCGGAGCTCGACCGCCGCTATCCGGACCGCGCGAAGATGCGGCCTGCCGATGCCGAAGGGTTCCGCGAAGCATGGGACATCCTCGAGCGGCTGTGGCAGCGGACCGTGGAGCGGGCTCGCGGGATGGCCCCGGACCTGCTCCACGAGCGGGTCGACGGAGAGTGGTCCTTCATCGAGACGCTGCGCCATCTCGTCTTCGCCACGGATGCCTGGGTGAAGCGCGCCATCTTGGGGGAGCCGTCGCCTTGGGACCCGCTGGATCTGCCCCACGACGACCTGCGCGACCAGCCCAGCGTCCCGCGCGACCGCGGCGCCCGGCCGTCCCTGGAGGAGGTGCTCGCCCTGCGCGCGGACCGCATGGCCACCGTGCGCGAGGTGATCGCCGGCCTGACCGACGAGAAGCTGGCCGGCCAGACCGAACCGGTCAAAGAGCCGGGCTATCCGGCCCCGGAGAGTTTCGCGGTACGCCGCTGCCTAGGAGCCATCCTCAACGAGGAGTGGGAACACCGGCTGTACGCCGAACGGGACTTCGACGTGCTCGAATCCCGGTCGTCCTGAGGCCCCGGCCAACCCGCACCTGGGTCCGCGCGGGCACTGACCCGCGACCAGATGGAGGCGATGACCATGGGACAGGCTGAACGGGGACCCGGGCCCGGTCACGCGCCCGAGCCGGGCCGCTCCGGCGCGCTGAGGCAGGACATGTCCGGTCCCGTCGGTGTCTCGCAACCGCTCAACGCGCGGACGCTGAAGTTCTGGGGCGGCAGGCTGGCGGTACCCGCCTACGACCGGGATCTCGTCACGCCGGGTGTCGTCCACTTCGGCGTCGGCAGCTTCCACCGCGCGCACCAGGCGATGTATCACGACCGCCTGATGAACGAGGGCCTGGCGCTGGACTGGGGCATCTGCGGAGTCGGGGTGATGGCGGCGGACCGGGCCATGAAGGAGGCGCTCGACGCGCAGGACGGCCTGTACACGCTGGTGCTCAAGCACAGCGACGGGACCTACGAACCGCGGGTGATCGGATCGATCGTGGCGTACCTGTTCGCGCCCGACCATCCGGAAGCGGTCATCGAGAAGCTGGTCGCGCCCTCGACCCGGATCGTGTCGCTGACGGTTACCGAGGGCGGGTACAACATCCATGACGCGACCGGCGAGTTCGACGTGACCAACCCGGACGTGACCCACGATCTCGAACCTGACGCGGTTCCGCGGACCACGTTCGGCCTGATCACCGAGGCGCTATGGCGCCGCAGGAAGGATGGCCTGGCGCCCTTCACGATCATGTCCTGCGACAACCTGCAGGGCAACGGGCACCTGGCCAAGCGGGCGTTCACCGCCTTCGCCCGGCTCCGGGACACCGAATTCGGCGACTGGGTCGAGCGCGAAGTGGGTTTCCCTGATTCCATGGTCGATCGCATCACGCCGGTGACGACCGGCGCGGACCGCGCCGAGGTCCGCCAGCGGTTCGGGATCGAGGACCGGTGGCCGGTCGTCTGCGAGCCTTACACGCAGTGGGTGCTTGAGGACGCCTTCACGGCCGGGCGGCCGCCGTACGAGGCGGCCGGGGTGCAGCTGGTCGACCAGGTAGAGCCCTACGAGCTGATGAAGCTGCGGCTGCTCAACGCCAGCCATCAAGCCATGTGCTACTTCGCCTACCTGTCCGGCTACCGGCTGGTGCACGAGGCGGCTCGGGACCCGGTGTTCCGGGCCTTCCTGATGGGCTACATGGACCAGGAGGCCACCCCGACCCTGGCCGCCGTGCCGGGGGTGGACCTGGACGCCTACAAGCACACGCTGATCGAGCGCTTCTCCAACCCCGAGGTCCGCGACACGATCGCCCGGCTGTGCGCGGAAAGCTCAGACCGGATCCCGAAATGGCTGCTGCCCGTGGTCCGCCAGCAGCTCGCCACCGGCGGCGAGATCAGGCGCTCGGCCGCGGTGGTGGCGAGCTGGGCACGCTACGCCGAGGGTGTCGACGAGCAGGGCGAGCCGATCGAGGTGGTCGACCGGCTCCGGGACAGCCTCGTGCAGTTGGCGCGCCGTCAGGGCGCGGACTCCGACGCGTTCATCGCCAACCGTGACGTGTTCGGGGACCTGGCCGACGACCATCGTTTCGTCACCGCCTACCGGTCCGTGCTGGCCTCGCTGCACGAGCGCGGGGCCCGAGCGACACTGGAGTCGCTGGTCTGACGCCCCCGGTGCGATGAGGCTCTCGAGGTGATCGCCGTCGCCGACCAGCTGGTCTGGGACATGGGCTAACGTCAGGAGGCCTGGCCACTGTAGCCGTCTTGCCTCCGGCGGGACGGCGAGGACAGGACTCATGGAGGTCACGGGGTGCCAGCCGACTACGAGAAGATCCGCGATGAGAACATCGCCAGGTACGGCTGGGACACCGCCGTGCTCGACCTGCTCGGGCAGCTCTACAGCGAGCGCACGCACTTCATCTTCGAGCTGATCCAGAACGCCGAGGATGCAGGTGCGACCCAGCTGGCCTTCGAGCTGTTCGAGGACCGTCTCGAGGTGAAGCACGATGGCCGGCCGTTCACCGAGGCCGACGTGCGCGGCGTGTGCGGGGTGGGCAAGAGCGCGAAGGCCGGGGACTTCACGAAGATCGGCAAGTTCGGCATCGGCTTCAAGTCGGTGTACGCCTACACCAAGACCCCGCGCATCCACAGTTCCGGTGAGCATTTCCGGATCGAGAGGTACGTCCGTCCGTCGGCCGCGGAGCCGGTAGACGAGCCCGCATCCGGGACCCTGTTCATCTTCCCGTTCGACCATGACACCGTGTCAGCGGCGACAGCCGTTCGCCAGATCGCCGCGGCGCTGAATGAGCTCGAGCCGGGGACCCTGCTGTTCCTCAGGAACATCGAGCGCCTGCTGGTCGGCGGGGTTCAGGTCGCCGGCGCGGTCCTCGAACGCACGGCGGTCAGCCGCACGGGGTCGAGCCGGCACGTCAGGCTGGCCACCGGGAGCCGTCGTGAGGACGAGGAGTGGCTCGTCTGGCACCGGCAGCTCGGCGAACTCGGTCATCCGCTCCACCGGGTCGAGATAGCCTTCCGCGCTCAGGCGGTCGGCGGCGGGCTGCGGCTCGTGCGGCAGTCCAACGGTCCGCTGGTCGTTTTCTTCCCTACCCAGAAACAGACCTGCCTCGGCTTCCTGGTCCAGGGTCCGTACCGCACCACGCCGGCCCGCGACAACGTTCCTGAACACGATCCATCGAACCAGGCGCTGGTCCGCGAGACCGCCGAGCTGCTCACCGAGGTGCTCAGGGAACTACGCGACGGCGGGCTCCTCACCGTAGAGGTGCTGCAGGCGCTGCCGCTGGACGCCGCGCGGTTCCGGGCCGGCACGATGTTCCGCCCGCTGTTCGACGCGGTTCGCGCGGCTGTGGCGCGGGAGCGGCTCATTCCGCTGGCCGGGGATGGCTACGGCGCTGCCGGGGAGGTGAAACTGGCCGGCGGGGCCGCCATCAGCGAGCTGCTCGGCCCGGCTCAGCTCGGCGTGCTCTACGGAACCGGCCACCCGCTGACCTTCGCGGATGAGTCGATCACCGAGCACCAGGCGGCCGCGCTGTGGCGGTACCTCACCGAAGAGGTCGGCATCGATGCGGTGACGCCGGAGGCAGTCGTCGCGAAGGTCACCCGCGAATTCCTCGAGGTGCAGTCAGACGCGTGGATCAGCCGCTTCTATGGGTTCCTGCATCACCACTCCGCGCTGTGGCTGCCGCCGGAATCCCCGGGCGAGCAGCCCGGGCAGGCGCGGGCCAAGCCGATCATCCGGCTCGAGGACGGCAGCCAGGTCACACCATTCGGCTCCGGGGACCGCCCGGCTGCCTACCTCCCGGGACCGGCTGGGACCGGCCTTCCGACGGTGCGCCGCGCCGTCGCCGAGGTGCCCGCGGCCCGGCGTTTCCTCGAAGCGCTGCGGTTCACCGAGCCGGACGTAGTGGCGGACGTGCTCGACAACATCCTGCCCCGGTACGACGGACTGAACGTCGCGGACCTGGACGCGGCACAGCATCAAGCCGACCTTGAATGCATCTTCCTGGCGCTGGAGGAGTCGGCCGCCGGCCAGCGGCAGGAGCTGCATGCGCAGCTGCAGCAAACTGCCTTCCTCGTCGGAGAGAACGCGGCGACGGGGGAGCGGCACCTCATGGTGCCGGCCATGTTGTACCAGCGGACCAAGGACCTGGAACTCTATTTCGCCGGGAACCCCGGCGCCTGGTTCGCTGACGATTCCTACGGGCCGTGGCTGGTTCAGTTGCGCGGCGTGGGCGTCCGGGATGACGTAACGCTGCTCGCGCGAGACGGCGACCAGCTCGGGTATGTCATCGTGGCCGACGAATTCGCCCGTCACGAACGCGGCATCGGGGGCTTTGACCCTGGCGCGCGCATCGAGGGACTGGACTTCGCGTTGGATCATCCTGGCCAGGCTCGATCGGAATACGTGTGGAATGTCCTGCTCGCGCCGAACCGGCATCTGGTGGCCGGAGTCGTCGAGAAGTCAGTTCGCCAGGAGTTCATGGACTCCAGCCGGGAGAACATCAGGTCGGTGATGGGCGAGGCCGCGATGGGCGCGGCCTGGCTCCCCGGGCCGGACGGGGCATTCCACCGGCCAGCCGAGCTCTCGCTTGATGACCTGCCGGTTACCTACAAGCGAGATGAGGAACTGGCGAAGGCGCTGGGCATGATCCAGTCAGTGGTGGCCGAAGCGGCCCGGCAGCTCGGGATTCCGCCGGAAGTCCTGCTGGGCCTCAGCGCGCATCCGGACCTGGTAGCCGCCCTTGAGCTCGAGCTCAGAAGCCGAGCGGCCGCCGGCCGGGGTCCCGACGGGACGGACGAAGGGAAGCAATAGCAGCGCCGGGGAAAGGCGAGGCTCCGGTGCGTTTCCAGCCCTCACGCCACTCGGCGTACACCGGCGAGAAGATGCCGCACGTGACCCAGATCCCGGCCAGGACCTGGCCCCAGGCCAGCAGGGCGAGGACGATGCCGAAGGAGCCGAAAAGACGTCCGTTGTCGGTGACCCAGTAGCCGAGCAAGAACTCCGAGACGGTCGTCGCCCCCATGTAGGTCACCGCGGCGAGCAAAGCGCCCGGCAACAGCCGGGCCAGGCGTTATCCGGCGGTCCAGCAGGAAGCACGGGGTCCACAGCCAGAATGCGACCAGGATGGCGAATCCAATGGGGCTGACCAGCACCCAGCCCAGCGCCGACACCGCCGATTCCTCGGTGATCTGCAGTCCTAACAGGATCGTCGAGACGATAACCAGATCGCGAAGCGCCATCGGTCGGCCGGCGAGCCCGCGTGGATGCGCCAGGCCCGGGCGTAGACGTCCTGGAGGATCTTCCCGAGCCCGAGTCCGAAGACGAGAAATCCCAGCAGGCCGACGACCGATGCGGCTGCCGCATTGCTGGCCTCGCTGCCGAACGCGGAATCCACCAGCGCGATGGCGGGCTGGTGAATACGGAGGCGATAGGTCACATGCTGAGCAATGCCGTTGCCGGAGCCGGCCGACAGGTCGGCCAGGGCATACGCGGCCAGCAGCTACCGAGCCGTCCGCTCGAATGGCGCTCGATGCGCCGCTCGCCCCACCGCACCAGCCGATTGCCCCGCAGTTCCCGCGTATCGACCCGGCTGACTGGCATCAACGTCCCCCCCTCGCACCGCTGCCGCCTCGCGACCCCCGAATGCTCCCGCCGTAGCGCGGCCCTGGGCGACCGGAAGCCAGACGTGAACGGTGGCGAAGTCGCTGCCGTGCCCGGCGCGGGCCGCAGGCCAGCGTCTGGCGATCATCCCGAGCACCTTCCGGTTGCTGTGCAGGACGTCCATCGTGACACAGGCCACCCCGCGGGAGCGGGCCCGATTGATCAGCGTGCTGATCAGCGCCGAGCCCGCGCCGTGGCCCTGCCAGGCGTCGGCTATCACCACGCCGACATCGGTCATCCGGGTGCCGCCCGGGCCAGTCCGGTCGCTGGCCATGGCGTGGCCGATGATGACGCCCTCGCGGACGGCGATCACGACGTCGACGTTCACGGCGCCGCCCGCCAGCATGCGAAGCATGGCGCCGGTCGGGACGATGGCGGCGAAGAATCTCCGGTACCGGGTCTGGACGGACAGGCCGGCGAAGAAGTCGCTGAGCGCGGCCAGGTCCGCCGGGCCCGCAGGCCGGGTCAGGGTGGTCGCATCCTGGGTTCGGTTCACAGACTCAGCGTGGTCCCAGATTGCTGGGTCTGTCAAATAGATTTAGCATGGAGGTATGGAACGGCCTGCGATTCTGGAGTACGACCCAGCCAACTGCGCGATCGGCGCGGCGGTGACCGTGATCGGGGAGCGGCCGACGTTCCTGGTGCTGCGCGAGGCCTTCAATGGCGTGCGCCGTTTCGATGACATGCGGCGCCGCACCGGAATGCCCCGTCAGGTGCTCGCCGACCGGCTCGCCCGCCTGGTGCACGAGGGACTGCTGCGCAAGGTTCCCTATCGAGACAGCGGCCAGCGCACCCGGCACGAGTACCGGCTCACCGACAAGGGCCTGGACCTGTACCCGGTGCTGGTCGCGCTGATGCACTGGGGCGACCGCCACGCGGCCGGGCCGGACGGCCCGCCGGTCCTGCTCAGGCACCGCGACTGCGGGGAACCGGTGCGGCTCCAGCTGGCCTGCGGCGCCGGGCATGTGCTGGAGTCAGCCCGCGACGTCAGCCCGGTGCCCGGCCCGGGCGCCCGCAAGATCGCCTGACACCGCGCGGGCCCTGGCCGCAGTGGCCGGGGAGCCGCCGTAGCTGCTCCCCGGCCACTGCGGGCAATCCTCCCGGGACGGCTACCCGCCGGCTAGCGCGGGAACCAGCATCGCGGCATTAGGCGTGCCAAGACCGGTGATCGGGTCCCACCCGGTGGTCGCCGGGTAGCCCGGGATGCTGGGGTCTGCCTGGTTGTTGCCGGTGGTCACGTCGTAGAAATATTTACCGTAGTCTGGCCCGTCGGCCAGCTGGTACAGAGTCGGGTTGATCTGGCCCAGGCCGTGGCCTGCGATCTGGTCGGCGATCGCGACCAGCCCGGCCACCTGCGGCGAGGACGCGGACGTCCCGCCGACCACATACCAGCCGGCGCTGCACGGGTTCCCGGTGGGGCAGCCAAGTCCGCCCTGCGCGTCCCCGGGAGCGGTGTCGTATACAAGCACGCCGGTCCGGGAACTGGCCTGGAAGGCGATGTCGGGGACGCCCCGCATGGCGCCGATCGGAGTCGATCCGGCCGGCAGGGTGTCCTGGTAGCTGGGCCGGGTGAAGACGTGGCTGAATCCGCCGCCCGAATCGATCCAGCCGATCTCCCTGACCCCTGGGCTCGCCTGGCAGTTAACGGGCGGGTCGGTCGTGTCCACACCCGCGCCGGTCACCGGGTCAGTGCATAGGTAGGTACCACCGACGCCCGTCACCAGCGGATCGAGAGGCCGGCCAGTTCACGGTCGGGTACGGCACGGTCGAGGGGTTCTTCACCGGCGTTTTCTTCGAGTTGGCCGTGCCACCGTCGCCCGAGCTGGCCAGTACGGTGACGCCGTCCGCGGCGGCGGAGATGAACGCGTGCCGCAGGTTCTGTATCGATTGGCTGCTGCCAAAACCCTCTTCCGTCGCCCCGAAGCTCTGCGTGATCACCGTGGCCTGGTGGTTATCGACGATGAACTGCTCAGCGTTCATCATGGCCGGCAACCCCTGCACGCCCTGGGTCTCGGCGGGATTAGTGGTCACGTTGATGATGTTGGCCAGCGGGGCGATGGTGTGCGCCCATTCGACATCGAGGCTGGTCTCCAGCGCCCAGGCGTTGCGATCCTGCAGGCCGGTGCCGTGGCTGCCCGGCGGGGGCGCCTTCACCTCGGTCTTCCCGTTCCAGTACACATGCTGGAACGTGGGCGCCCCGGCGCCGCAGGCCTGCCCTGGCTCACCGCACATGTGCGGCAGGCCCATCTGGGTGTCGAAGTTAGCGAGGTCGGAGGCCATATTGGGATTGCCGAACGAGTCGATGATGGCGATCGTGGCGCCTTGCCCCTCATCGCCCGCCGCATACAACGGAAGCAGGTTGTAGGAGTTCTGCATGGAGGTGGCAGTGAAGCACCGGCGTCCGGCCGCCGCGCAGTCAGACTGTGCTGGTGGCGTCGTGCTGGCGGACAGGAACTGGTACTCGGCGACGGTTGGCACGGGTACCGGCAGGCTGCTGGCGGCCACTGCCGCGGAGCCGGCTGGCGCGAACCCCAGCGCTGCCGCGGCGCATGCGGCCAGAACCGCAAAGGGACGTGCCGTCAGACGTAGCTGAAAGCGAGGCAATGAGTCCTCCATCCGCATCGATAGCGCATAACCCTGCACATCATCGCGGACTGGCAGCCTACGGACAAGCCGCCTGAGCGCTGAGATTCCGGTAACCGGCAGGCGCGTGCGGAGGGACCATGAGAGCAGTGGTCTGCGACAGGTACGGGCCGCCGGAGGTCCTGCGTCTTGATGACGTCGAGCGGCCCGTGCCCCAGGATGATGAGGTCCTCATCAAGATCCGCGCCGCGAGCCAAGCGGGTGGTGTTCCCGATCCCCCCGATACACCAAGCCGGACGTCTTGTTCCTCAAGCAGCTCATCGAGGCCGGGAAATACCGGGCGGTCATCGATCTGTGCTACGCGCTGGCCGACGTGATCGAGGCGACCAAGTATGTGGAGACGGAGCAGAAGACCGGGAACGTCGTCCTGACAGGCGGCGGCCAGCGGGAGGTTCAGGTCAGCGTCGCCATCGGGCCGCGGAGCAGAACGGCGTGATAGTCTCCCGTCTCCGCGACGCATGAGAAAACGCGTCCGATAAGGGGGCAATCATGGCTTACGGGGTGGTGCATTTCTTTCCGGGGGGCACCAGCGAGCAGTACGAGGCGTCCGTCGCGGCGGTGCATCCGGGCGATGGATCGTTGCCCGACGGCCAGGTCTTCCACGCCGCTGGTTACTCGCCGGGCGGCTGGACGATCATGGCCGTGCACGATTCGCAGCAGAGCTGGGAACAGTTCCGTGACGGCGTCCTGTTGCCCAGGATGCAGCGGGGCATAGCGGGCGGATTCCAGTCCCCGCCGCAGGAGACCGTGGTCGACGTCTACCAGGTCATGCCCTAGCGGCTGGCCATGCGGGGCGCCCGCCGCGGCGCCCCGCAGACCGCCCCGCGCCGCCCGCCCGGCCCGCGGTCGCCGGCCCGCTATTGTGCTGACCGGTGACTACGAACTTTCCCGCCCGGCCCAGGGCCGCGTCGTGAATTCAGAACGGTACGACCTCGCCGTGGTCGGTGCCGGGATCGTGGGTCTCGCCGTAGCGCGCGAGTACTTGATCCGCCACCCTGATTCGAAGATCATCGTCATCGACCAGGCCGACCGCGTGGCCTATCACCAGACCGGCCACAACTCCGGCGTGATTCACAGCGGCATCTACTACCGGCCAGGCTCGCTCAAGGCCCGGCTGTGCGTCGAGGGCGCCCGGCTGATGTATGAGTTCTGCGACGCGAACGCGATCCGCTACGAGCGCAGCGGAAAGCTGATCGTCGCCACGGCAGACGATGAGCTGCCCCGGCTGGCCGAGCTTGAGGCCCGCGGTCACGCCAACGGCGTCCCGCGGCTGCGCCGGGTAGCGGCGGGCGAGATCGCCGATATCGAGCCCGAGTGCCGGGGGGTGGCCGCGCTGCACTCGCCGGCCACCGGAATCGTCGATTTCGGTGCGGTGGCCCGCGCGATGGAACGCGGGCTCCGCAGCGGCGGCGTGACCTTCGCGCTCGGCTGCACGGTCAGCGCGGTCCGGCGCGAGCATGGGCAGACCGTGATCACGCACCGCGCGGGCGCTTACCGCGCGGCCCGGTCCATCCTGTGCGCCGGGCTGTGGTCAGATCGCCTGGCCGTCTCGGCCGGGGCGCCCGCGGATCCGCGCATCGTGCCGTTCCGCGGCGCGTATCTCCGGCTGTCGGTAGGTCAGCCGTCCGTGGTGCGCGGCATGATCTACCCGGTGCCCGACCCCGAGCTGCCCTTCCTCGGGGTCCACGTGACCAGGCACATCGACGGGCACGTCATGCTGGGGCCGACCGCCATGCTGGTGGGAGCCCGCGATGCGTATGACGTCTGGAGGCTCCGGCCGCAGGACTTGTTCAGCACGCTGAGCTGGCCAGGTACCTGGATCGTCGCGAAGAACTTCTGGCGCACCGGGATCAGCGAGCTGACCATGGCAGCCAGCCGCAAGGCCTTCATCCGGGCCTGCTCCCAGTACGTCCCGGTCATCGGCTCGATGAAGGTCGACCGGCAGGTGACCAGCGGCGTCCGGGCCCAGGCCGTCGGTCGTGACGGCCAGCTGCTCGATGACTTCGTGATCTCGCAGACGCCCGGCGCGACCCACGTCCGGAATGCCCCTTCTCCGGCGGCCACCTCATCGCTGGCGCTGGCCGCAGAGCTGGTGGACCGCTTCGAGGCAGGGATCGGCTGACTGCGTGACGGGGCGGCGTATGCCCGCCGCCATGTCACCTCAGATCGCCACCAATACCCGTGTCGACCGGGCCGGGCTGCTGGAATTCGCCCGGCCGCGGCACCGCGCCATCCTGCTCACCAGCCGCGCCAGCGGGACCGTGCAGGCCTCCCCGGTCACCTGCGGCGTCGACCGTGAGGGACACGTGGTCATCTCGACCTATCCGGAGCGCGCGAAGGCCGTGAACATCCCCGAGATCACGCCCCAGCACTGGGGACCGGTCGCCACGGGCGGTTTCCCCGCCCGCCTCGCCTCCTGAGCGCGTCGGTATCTCTGGCGCTCAGCCGAGGCGGGACAGCTTGTCGGGGTTGGTGACCACGTATATGCCGCGTACCTGGTCGCCGTCGGGGATGAGGTCGAGGGATACGAGCATGTAGGGGGTGGTGCCCGACAGCAGCAGAGCCGCGGGTTCGCCGTTGACGCGGCGGTAGCGGATGCTGAGATCGGGGATGGGGTGCCGGAAGGCGTCGCCGATGATGAGGCGGGCGACCTTGTCCCGGCCGTGTACCGGATGGGTGCCCGCCGCCCGTGCCTTGCCGCCGCCATCGGCCCAGACGGTCACGTCGGGCGCCAGGGCCCGCATGAGGGCATGGAGGTCACCGCCCATGACGGCGGCGAGGAACCGTTCGGTGACCCGCTGGCGGACCTGCGGATCGGTCCGGTAGCGGGGACCGCGGGCGTGCACGTGCTCGCGTGCGCGGTGGGCGAGCTGGCGGATCGCCGACGGGCTGCGGTCCAGGATGTCGGCGATCTCGGTGTGTGCGTAGCCGAACACTTCATGCAGCACGAACACCGCGCGTTCTAGTGGGGTGAGGGTTTCCAGCACCACCAGCAGCGCTATGGACACTGATTCGGCCCGCCTCGGCGCTGTCGCCCGCCTGGTCCTCGGTGATCAGCGGCTCGGGTAGCCAGGGGCCGGTGTAGTCCTCCCGGCGGCGGCTGATGCTCGCCTGACGGGCCAGCGCGCGGTTGACCGCGATCCGCACCAGGTATGCGCGCGGGCTGGTGATCTGCTCGCCCGAGGCCGCCTGCGTCCGGGCCGCCCACGCCAGCCAGGTGTCCTGCAGCACGTCCTCGGTGTCGGCGATGCTGCCCAGCATGTTGTAGACCACGGAGAACAGCAGCTCGCGGTGCTCGACGAAGACCCGCGTCGCCGTCTGCGCCGGGTTTCCCCCCGGTGCTCCGGGCGGGCCGTCGGCTGGGATACCGGACATCACGCATTCCTCCTCCGGCCGCGGCGCGCGGCTTCCAGGGCAAGAGCATCACCAGCCCTGGAGTGTGACATCGGCAGGGCCGGTGTCACACTCCAGGCTGCCAGGTGCTCTCAGGATGCAAAGGTCCCAGCGAAGGCAGGAAACAATGACGAAGAAGCGCACCTCCGACAGCCTTGGCAGCGCAGCCCGCATCGTGCCGGGCGACACCATCACTGCCCGCGAACTGACGACGATCCAATCGGAGCGCATCCTCCTGCCGGCTCCCGGCAGCCTCACCCACCTGCAGTTCCGGCGCTACGCCGGCTGTCCCGTCTGCAACCTGCACCTGCAGTCAATGGCCCGCCGTCACGATGAGATCGCCGCCGCGGGAATCCAGGAGATCGTAGTGTTTCACTCCACCGCCGAGGACATGCTGCCCTACCAGGGCCAGCTTCCGTTCGCCGCGGTCGCCGATCCCGGCAGAAAGCTATACGACGAATTCGGCGTGACCGCCTCACCGCGGGCGGTGCTGCACCCGAAGGCCTGGACCGCACCGCTGAATCCGCGGGTATACCCCATCATCCTGAGGGGCATCCGCGCCGGCGGATCGCCCGCCCCCCGGCACGGGGACACCGCCCTCGGCCTGCCCGCAGACTTCCTCATCGAGCCAGACGGGCGAATACGGGCCGCCAAATACGGCCGGCACGCCAGCGACCACTGGTCCGTCAACGAGCTACTGCAGCTGGCACACACCCCGCCGGCAGGCCACCATCCCGTATTGCACAACGTCATGTCCATTCGCAGTGACGTTCTGTGTTCATAATGAATGGCGGGTAACAGATAGGTTGCAGCGCCGGGATGTGGGGGTGAGGCGCCGCCGGTGGATCTTGGGGAGCAGGCCCGGCGTGTCGTGTTGATACGTTCCGCCGACGATGATCATTGATGGTTTGTGCCCGATGTGTCGTCTGCCCCCCGATGAGGTCGCTGCCCTGGTGGCGCTTTTCGATGAGACCGGGTTCCGGGTCGCCGGCAAGCTCGCCCGGGTCCACTCCGCATCGGCCGGGAACTACGCGCTGATCACCGTGCACCGAAGCTGGGCACGCAAGGCATGGACGCAGCCGGGGTGCTTCCTGAGTTCGCCGGCATAGCCGTTCATGACGCGTGAGCACTACGACACCTACGCTGGCGTGGCCGGGCACTCCTTGTGCAACGCCCACGCGCTGCGGGAACTGAAGGCCGTCACCGACGCGTCCCCGGCCGGGCAATGGTGCTGGGCCGCAGGCTACTGACGCGCTGCGCCAGATGAAGGACCTGGCCCGCGCCGCGCTCGCGATGGATGGCACCCTGAACGGAATCGACCCCGGCCGCATGGCCGCTACCCGGCACGAATTCCGCTCCGCCGTCCTGATCGGCCAGACACAGACCGCCGCGCGCGCCGGGCCACTCATGCGCAACCGCCACGCCCTGGCCGCCGGCACCGCGACCGCGAGGACGACTACCTGCCGTTCACCGCTGACCGCCGGGCACCTTCGATAACAACGCGGCCGAGCGCGAGATCAGGATGGGAGAACTGCGGGTCAAGGTCTCCGGGTGCATGCGGTCCATGGCCGACGCCGAGAACATCTGCGCTATCCGCTCCTACCTGTCCGCCGCCAAGAAGCACGGCATCGGCATCCTCGACGCCCTCACCCAAGCGGCCACCGGAACGGCCTGGGTCCCCGCTGCGGCGTAACAACGAGACAGGCCACCTATCCAGTTACACGCCGGGAACCTCATGCCGGGAACCTCATGCCGGGAACCTCATGCCGGGAACCTCATGCCGGGAACCTCATGCCGGGAACCTCATGCCGGGAACATCGTGTGTGCAGCTGCGGTTTTCTCTAGCTGGGCCGGTACCCAACCAGGCCGTGCTGAGCTGGTGTGAGCCTGGCCACGACCACGAAAGAGAAACGTAATGCCGCAATGCGTGACCTGCGGATGCAAGCTGCACCCCGAGCGCGCGCAAAAATACAACTACTGCATGGCGCGTGAATGTCAGGAGAAGAATGTAAAGGGCCTGACCATGGTGGCGGTCGGCGTCAATAAATCCGCTGAGCAATACCTGATTCTCGACGAGCGCACCCGCGAGGAACTGGCCAGCGGGAAGTACCACGATCAGCGGCGAGGCTCGTTCGGGCCCCCGGCCCGGTCAGCCCGGCCCCCAGCGGCCGCCACGGGAGCGGCGACCGGGGCCACTGCGGCCACCGCGGCCACCGCCGCGAGCACCGCCACCGCCGCGAGCACCGCCAAGCCCGCCACGGGAGGAACGACCGAGGCCAGCGCGGCGACCGCCGCGACCGCTGCGAGCACCGCCAAGCCCGCCACGGCGAGCACCGCGGCCCGTACCGCTGGAGCCGCCCGTCAGCAGGCTGCCCCGGACGGCCGCCGGGCCGGCCGCAGCGTGCCCCGGCGCCCGTGGAGCAAGTCCCAGGAGAAGCTGGCCCTGCTGTATAACGAGCAACGGCTGCGGCCCGACGAGATCGCGCGGAAGCTCGGCATCAGCACCTATCTGGTGACCCAGATCATCCTGGACGCCAGGAACCGGGGAAGCGCTGAGCTGGCGACCCGGCCGGCCGTAGTCAGGTACCGGGGACCGCCCGCCGGGCGCTTCGCCGAGTCAGGAAGCCAGGAGCTTCTGCTTCTCGCGCTCGAACTCCGTACCGGAGATGACTCCCCGGTCGCGTAGCTCCGCCAGCTTCGCCAGCTGGTCCGCCGTGCTGGGCGGTGAGCCGGATGTGGCTTGCTGGACGTAGCGGCGGAACTCGGCGTCCTGCTGCTGAGCCTGCCGGGCGGCCCGCTCGTGCATGGAGCCGCCGCGAACGATCAGGTAGACCAGGACGCCGATGAGCGGAATGACCAGCACGAACAAGAACCACAGCGCCTTGGCCCACCCGGACAGGTCGGGACTGCGGAAGATGTCGATGAACACCATGATCAGGATCCAGATCCAGATCACCCACAGGAAGAACACGAATATCGTCCAGAACAGGTTCAGCAGCGGATACGACGATGACGAAGCAGCCAGCACCATTCCTCCCCCTCCTTCGGCCGGGGACACGGCCGGGATGGGCCCGGCCCGGCGGTCCCGCGCCCGGCGGGTCCCGCGCCCGGCGCAGGTTCAGCATCGCCGGGTAGCAGGGTCACCGGCATCACCCAGCCCGGGTGAGACGACAGGACCTGGTCTCGCCGGTGCTCGGCCAGGTTGGGGGGCTCTAGGCGAGCCCGTCCAGATGCGCCGTGTCGTTGAAGACGCGCACCAGCCAGCGGTCCCCGGAGATCACGAGCCGGGAGACCGACGCATTGTCCGCGCCGATGAAGGCGAACGGCCGGGATCTGCTGGCCAGCGCCAGCGCCTGACCGATCACCCCGCCGTGCGTGAAGGCCGCGACCCGTTCGCCGTGGTGGCTGGCCGCCAGCCGCGTGATCGCGGCTCGTACCCGGTCGGCGAAGGCGGCGGCGGGCTCCGCACCGGGAATCGCGTCCCAGCGTTCCTCGGCGAACATCCGCTGGCTGACCGGATGGCCGGCCGCGACCATCTTGCGGAACAGGCCGCCCTCCCACTCGCCCAGATATACCTCGCGCAGGGCCGCCTCCACCCGCAGGCCGAGACCGAGCCGCTCGGCCAGCGGCTGGGCGGTCTGCGCGGTCCGGCGCAAGGTCGTCACGTAGATGGCATTGATGCCCACGGTCGCCAGCCGGGCGCGGATCCGGT
The DNA here is from genome assembly GCA_963775745.1 of uncultured Actinomycetota bacterium. Classification (GTDB taxonomy): domain Bacteria; phylum Actinomycetota; class Actinomycetes; order Streptosporangiales; family Streptosporangiaceae; genus DATBGO01. Next base: position 214,659 of record CAVZKE010000021.1, on the reverse strand, counting down.
CAGCCTGCTGCCGGCCCAGCGGCGACAGGGCCGGATCGCTGTGCCCGCCCACCAGCGCGAACGGCGTGCCGTCTCGGTAGGCTTCCGATTCGCCGTGCCGGACCAGCAGGAGATCCATCGCCTCGGGCGGCAGTTCGAATCGGTGCTGCCGGAAGGAAGCAGCCCGCGCGGGCTCTGTTTCGGTCACAAGCCACCAAGCTACCGGCCACCCCGCGGCCCGGCCCGCCGATCCGGTGCGGCAGCCTGCCCGCCGAGAGGCCGACGGGGCCGTGGCATCCGTTACCCCTTAGCCCTTCTCGCCCGGGGTGAGATCCTGCGGTGCGCTACGCGATAGTACGACCACTCCGGCCGCCATCAGGGCGAAGGCCAGGCCCGCGATGGCGATCTTCGCCGGGCTGTCGGTGAAGCGCTCATCGAAGAGCCAGACGCTGAGCGCGATGCTGGCGAACGGGTTGACGATGACCAGCAGCGGCTGGGACACGCTCAGCGGCCCGACGTGCAAAGCGGCCTGCTCGAGCAGCGTGCCGGTTACCGCGGCGGCGGCCAGCGCGTACACCGGCCAGCGCGTCAGCATGCCGCCGATACCCGACGAGCTGAGCGTCTGGGTCGCGGTCTTGATGAAGGTGGCCATCAGGGCCCAGGCGAGCGCGCCGGCCACCGCGAACGCCGCGGTGCGGCGCACGGGGGAGCCTCGCATCCCCAGCACGGTCAGCGCGGCGATGGCCGCCGCGAACGTGACCAGGACGGACAGCCATTCCGCCGCCTGTGGTGCGGGCCGTCCGCCCATCGGCTCGGCCATCGTCAAGAACACGGCCAGCGCGATACAGACGACCACGACGGCGGCCCAGGCGGCGCCCGCCACGTCCTGGCGGATCCAGATCCGGCGCAGCACGAGCACGAAGACCAGCTCGGTGACCAGGAGCGGCTGGACCACCGACAGCTCGCCGAAATTGAGGGCGACCGCCTGGAAGGCGAATCCGCCCACGGCGGCCACCCAGCCGAACAGCCACAGCGGCTGCCGGAACAGGTAGGTGACCAGGCGCCAGCCCTTCTCGCGCTTGGGGGCACCGGCGCTCGCCCAGTGTTGCGTAAACACGTTGACCGCATTAGAGAAGGCGGCAGCCAGGGCGAACACCACCGAGAGGACCATGCCTCCACCCTGCCAGCGGCGGCGGGGGTGCAGGAGACGGAAACGCCGGTTCTGTCTGGCCGTTAGCCCGGCGCAGGACTCGCCCCGGCCGCTGGGCCCGCGGCCGCGGCCTCGGCCGCCGCCTCGGCAGCGGTCGGCGGGTCATTGCCCGCCCGCTGGCAGGTGAGCGCCGCGACCAGGATGGCGTCGTCCACGGCGTCGGACAGTTGCCGGGCCGGCCCGCTGGCCAGCTGCGCCGGCGAGTGCAGGTCCCGCCGGATGAGCGATCCGAGCAGGCCTGCCGTGAACGAGTCGCCCGCGCCCACGGTGTCGACCAGGGTGACCTCCCGGGCCGGCCGGCGGACCGGCGGGTCCTGCGCCCTGAAGGCGCTGGCCCCGTTACCCCCGTCGGTGACGACGACCGCCACCGCACCGAGCCGCAGCCAATGCCGGGCGATCTCATCGGTGGTCCGGCGCGGGTACAGCCAGGAGATGTCTTCGGCGCTCGCCTTGACCAGGTGGGCCAGCCGGACGCCGCGCTCGACCATCCGCTGCCCCTGGTCATGATCGGCGATGAGCCCGGGCCTGATGTTGGGGTCGTAGCTCACGAGCACGTCACCCCGGTCGCGGAGGCGGCTCGCGAGGCCCAGGATGTGCTCGTCACCGGGCGGGGTCCAGGATGCTATCGATCCGAAGTGGAGCACCGCCGTAGCGGCGGGCGCGCGGCCGATCTCCTCGCTGGTCCAGTGCCAGTCCGCGGTGCCGTTGAGGTAGAAGTCGTAGCTGGCCCGTGCCTGGTTGTCGAGGGAGACGACCGCCAGGGTGGCCGGCTCGCTGGCCAGCGGCGCGGCGTCAAGCCGGATGCCTTCCGCCGCGGCGCGGTCCCGCAGGAGCCGGCCGAACGCGTTGCCGGCCAGCCGGGCCATCAGCGTCGTGTCATGCCCGAGCCGGGCCAGGCCGATCGCGACGTTGTACGGGCTGCCTCCGGGCAGGGCCAGGAACGAGCGCGGCTCGTGGCCGGGCACCAGATCGATGATGGCCTCGCCGATGACCGTCACCGTCCCCGCCAGGGCGATCTTGTCTGGCATGCATACCTGCCGCAGGGTCTCGACTTCGCTGATCGTAACCAGGTTCCGACTGGCGGTTCCGGCTGGATGTCCCGGCTCGCGGGCCGGAGGGCAGGCCGCGGTCTGGTGGCCCCCGATCGGGTCGATCTGCAGCGGATGACCCAAAGGGCGCATTTTGGACAGGCCGCAAGTCCCATCAGGCTGGCGACCAAAGGCTCTACCAGCACGCGGGCAGATGTCCGATCGTGCGGTCATGCGCTTCGTTGCCGCATTTGGCGGCAATGCCCCTTTCTGGCGAGGCAGGCACCCGACCCCGAAGGTCCGGGAGCGTCACCCCGCCAAGATCATATTGACCCCGACGGCGGGCCGGCGAGGGGGCCACGCACGGTGTGAGTGGCTTGGTGTGCCGGGCGAGTGCCTGGCGCACAGGATTGGGCAGCGAGGAGGTCACGATGGGATACGAGACACCGGTCCACAACGATCAGAGTCCGGGGCCAGCCAAAGGCCCGAAGCATCTGCTGTGGACCGTTCACGGTGACGGCAAGCACCTGGGGCCCACGGACGTCGTGGCCCCGGAGGAGCGCCTGGACTGGAACCGGACCATCGGCATCGGCATGCAGCATGTTATCGCCATGTTCGGCGCGACCTTCCTGGTCCCGGTGCTGACCGGTTTCCCGCCCACCACAACTATCTTCTTCTCCGGCATCGGGACACTGGTCTTCATCCTGGCGACCAGGGGCCGCGGGCAGCGGCTCGGCCTGCCCAGCTACACCGGCAGCAGCTTCGCCTTCATCTCGCCGGTCATCGCGGCCAAGGCGCACGGCGGGATAGCCGTGGCCCTGGGCGGGATCTTCGCGGCGGGCGCGGTGCTGTTCATCGTCGGCCTGCTGGTGGACCGGTTCGGCTCGAAGTGGATCAACGTGCTGATGCCGCCGGTGGTCACGGGCGCCGTGGTCGCGCTGATCGGCCTGAACCTGGCGCCGACCGCGTGGTCGGAATTCAAGGTGCAGCCCTGGACCGCGATCATCACCATCTCGGCGATCGTCTTGATCACCGTCATGGTGCGCGGCTTCTTCGGCCGGATCTCGATCTTGCTCGGTGTCATCATCGGCTACCTGGTGGCCTGGCCGCAGCACCAGCTCGTCCTGGCGGCGAACTGGAACGCGGCCAAGTGGTTCGGCTTCCCCCCGTTCAACACGCCGACCTTCACGCTGCGCGCGATCGGCCTGATCGTGCCGGTCGTGGTGGTGCTGCTCGCGGAGAACACCGGTCACATCAAGGCCGTGGCCTCCATGACCGACCGGAACCTGGACCGGTCGCTGGGCCGCGGCTTCATGGGTGACGGCACCGCCACCATGCTGGCGGGCCTGGGCGGCGGATCGGGCACCACGACCTACGCGGAGAACATCGGCGTCATGGCGGCCACCAAGGTGTATTCGACGGCCGCCTATGGCGTCGCCGGCCTGACGGCCATCTGCCTGGGCCTGATCCCGAAGTTCGGCGCGATCATCGTCAGCATCCCGATCGGCGTCCTCGGTGGCGCGACCACCCTCCTGTACGGCCTCATCGCCGTCCTCGGCGGCCGGATCTGGGTCGAAGGCAAGGTCGACTTCAAGAACCCGGTGAACCTCTTCCCCGCGGCCATCGGCCTCATCGCCGGGGCAGCCAACTACACCTGGTCGCACGGGAACCTGTCGTTCAACGGCATCGCGATCGGCGCGTTCGCCACGATCATCGTCTACCAGGTGATGAACGTCGGCGCGCGGTACGGCCTGATGCGTGGCGTGGCTGTGCAGCCGCTGTCGCCGGCCGGTACTCCGCTCACCGCCGCTGCCACCGCGGGCACGGCGCCCGCCGACGGCGGCACCGGCGGCGGAGGCGCCGACGGCCAGCCAGATGGCGGCCCGCGGCAGGAACCCATGCAGCCCTCGTGAGCCCCGGTCCGCAGCGCTCACCTGGAGGGGGTGGGAAGTCATGAAGCCAGGCCCGTTCGCCTACTCGGCGCCGACGACGGTCGGCGAGACCCTGCGGGTGCTCGCTGACCTGGGACCAGACGGCAAGGTGCTGGCCGGTGGCCAGAGCCTGATCCCGATCCTGAGTATGCGGCTGGCCACCTTCGGCCACCTGGTGGACATCAACCGGGTAGCCGAACTCGACACGCTCGAGCGGGGGGGGGGGCGGGCGGCGGCGAGGGCGGGGTGCGGGTCGGCGGCGGGACGGCGCGGGCGGGGTGCGGGTCGGCGCGCTGGCGCGCCACGCCCGCGTCGAGCACTCGCCGGTAACCGCCCGGGCCTGCCCGGCCCTGGCCCAGGCCCTGCATTTCGTGGCGCACCCCGCGGTGAAGAACCGCGGGACCGTGTGCGGCGCGCTGGCGCACGCCGACCCGTCCAGCGAGCTGCCGGCCATGCTGGCGCTGCTCGGCGGGTCGGTCGAGGTAGCGCAGGCCGGACAGCCGATCCGCCAGGTCGCCGCGGCCGACTTCTTCCTCGGCCCGCTGGAGTCCGCGCTGGGCCCCGGTGACCTGGTGGTGGCCGCGCGGTTCCCGGCGGTCGGCGGCCGGTCGGGGACGGAATTCCTCGAGGTATCCAGGCGCCGCGGCGACTACGCGCTGTGCGCCGTCGGCGCGGCCGTCACGCTGGACGACGATCTGCGCATCGTGGCGGCCCGGGCGGCGTACGTCAGCGTTTCCCCGACGCCGCTGGTGCTCGACCTGACCGAGGCCGTCGCAGGCCGCCCGGCCGGTACCGCCGACTACGCCGCGGCCGGGCGGCTCGCCCGGTCGGCGGTCTCGCCGGAGGCGGATATCCACGCCAGCGCGGAGTACCGGCGGGAACTGGCCATGGTGCTCACCGAACGGGCGCTGGAATCCGCGGCGCGCCGGGCCGGCGGGCCGGATGAGGGAGGTGCCGTGGCGTGACCACCGGATCGCTGCACCAGATAACGCTCGAGGTCAACGGCGTTCCCCGCCAGGCCACGGTCCCGCCGCGGCGGCTGCTGTCCGATGCGCTGCGCCACGACCTGGGCCTGACCGGTACCCACGTGGGCTGCGAGCACGGTGTGTGCGGTACCTGCACCGTGCTCCTGGACGGCGAGCCGGTCCGCTCGTGCCTGATCTTCGCCATCCAGGCGGACGGTCACCGGATCACCACCGTCGAGGGGCTGGCCGGGCCCGGCGGGGAACTGTCGCCGGTGCAGCAGGCTTTCATCGAATGCCACGCGCTGCAGTGCGGGTTCTGCACACCGGGATTCCTCACCACGATCACGGCGTTCCTGGCCGACCACCCCGATCCGTCCGACAACGAGATCACCGACGCCATCGGCGGCAACCTATGCCGGTGCACCGGCTACCAGAACATCAAATCGGCTGTCCGCCGCGCCGCCGAAATCCGCCGGGAGCAGACACCGCGGAGGTGCCACGATGACCACGATCGAGCAAACCGCCGCCGGAGTCGGCCTGCCCTCCGCCGAGCCGCACGTCGGCGCGCGGGTACCACGGCGCGAGGATCGCCGGCTCGTCACCGGGCAGGGGCTGTTCACCGACGACCTCGACGGGGGCGCCTACGGCGCCGCCTTCGTGCGCAGCCCGTACGCGCACGCCCGCGTGATCTCGGTCGATGTGAGCGCCGCGCTGGAGGTGGACGGCCTGGTCGCCATCTATACCCACGACGACCTCCCCGAGCGGGTCGGTGCGGTGCTGCCGCTGCTCATCCCGCACCCGTGCCTGTTCGCGCCGCGGACCGGCTACCCGCTGGCCAGGGACGTGGTGCACCATGTCGGGGAGGCCGTGGTCATGGTGGTGGCCACCGACCGCTACGCCGCCGAGGACGCGGTCGAGCTGATCAGTGTTGACTACGAACCGCTGCCCACGGTGGTAGGGGCGGAGAACGCCGCCGCCGCGCAGCACGCCGCCCATGAGGATGTCCCGGACAACGTGGCCGCGCGGATGGTGCAAGAGGCCGGTGACGCGGCGGCGGCGATCGAGGCCGCGCCGCACACCCTGGAGCTTCGCTGGGACATCACCCGCAGCTGCTCCAGCCCGCTCGAGGGCCGGGCGGTCCATGCCCGCTGGGACGCCGCCGACCAGAGCATGCGGGTCTATACCTCATCGCAGCTGCCGGTCAGCGTGCGGGCCGCGCTGGCCTCCCGGCTCGACCTGGCGCTCAGCAAGGTCGAGGTCATCGCCCCCGACGTGGGCGGCGGGTTCGGCACCAAGCTGAACCACCCGAAGCCGGAGGAAATCCTGGTGGCGTGGGCGGCCCGGCTCCTGGGCCACCCGGTGAAGTGGACCGAGGACCGCCGCGAGCACTTCATCTCCTCCTCGCACGAGCGCGAGCAGGTCCATTTCGTGCGGGTCGGGTTCGACGACGACGGCCGGATCCTGGGCATGTCGGTGCGGTTCCTGCATGACACCGGCGCCTACACGCCGTACGGGATCATCGTCCCGATCATCACCTCGACCCAGCTGCCCGGGCCGTACAAGCTGCCCAACTACCGCGTCGAGTTCACGGTCCTGTACACCAACACCGTCATCGTGACCCCCTACCGGGGGGCCGGCCGCCCGCAGGGCGTCTGGTGCATGGAACGCACGATGGACCGCATCGCCCAGTACCTGGGCAAGGACCGCACCGAGGTGCGGCGGGTCAACCTGGTGCAGCCGCAGGACATGCCCTGGGACACCGGCCTGATCTTCCAGGACGGCCGCCCGGCCGTCTACGACTCCGGCGATTTCCCCGCATCACTGAGCATGATCAAGGAACTCATCGGCTGGGACGACTTCCCCGCGCTGCGGGCCCAGGCCGCTGAGCAGGGCCGCAAGCTCGGCATCGGCATCGGCTGCTACGTCGAGGGCACCGGTCTGGGCCCCTACGAGGGCGGTTACGTCCAGCTGGAGCCGAGCGGCCGGGTCCTGGTGGCGACCGGCCTGTCCACCCAGGGCCAGAGCCACGAGACGATCCTGGCCCAGATCGCCGCGGACGCCCTCGGCGTGCCCCTTGATCGCGTGACCGTGACGACCGGGGACTCCCGCCGCCTCGGTTACGCGGTCGGAACGTTCGCCTCGCGCTCGGCCGTCACCGCGGGCAACGCCGTGGCCCTCGCGGCGGGCAAGGTCCGGGTCAAGGCGCTGCGGGTCGCCGGGAAGGCGCTCGGCCTCGACCCGGCCGAACTCGACATCTCGGGCGGCATCGTGGTCGCCGCCGGCCATCCCGACGTGGCCATGGACGTCCGCATCGTCGCGACCCTGTCGAATCCGCTCCGGTACGCGTTCGACGAGCAGGCGCAGGCGGCGACCCAGTTCACGATGCCCTCGTCGTTCGACACCCCGCCGCTGGACGAAGCAGAGCCCGGCCTGGAGGCGTTCGGCTTCTATTCACCGATCAGCAGCGTGTGGGCGAACGGCATGCACGCCGCCATCGTGGAGACTGATCCGCGGACCGCCGAGATCAAGGTGCTGCGGTACGCGGTGATGCATGACTGCGGCAACATGATCAACCCGATGGTGGTGGAGGGCCAGCTCCACGGCGGCGTGGCCCAGGGAGTGGCCGGTGCTCTCTACGAGGTGATGGCCTATGACGACGACGGCCAGCTGCAGAACGCGTCCTTCATGGATTTTCTGATGCCGTTCGTGACCGAAGTGCCCGAGCGCATCGAGATGGGGCACCTGCAGACCCCGTCGCCGCTCAACCCGCTCGGGGTCAAGGGCGTCGGCGAAGCCGGCATCATCCCGGCCGCGGCCACCATCATCGCCGCGGTCGAGGACGCCGAAGGATTCGACATCTCTCGCGTGCCCATCACGCCCGATGACATCTTCCGCCTACGCAGGGAGGCCAGCCAATGAAGCTCTCCGGAAGCGCCATGTTGCACGCGCCCGCGCAGCTGATCTTCGACTCGATGCAGGACCCGAACTTCCTGGTCCGCACCATCCCCGGCTGCCAGCAGCTCCAGGTAACCGGTCCGGACGAGTACCAGATGACCATCAACGCGGGCGTGGCGTCGATCAAGGGCACCTACCTCGGCAACGTGCGGATGGTCGACCCGGACCCGCCGCAGGCCTACACGCTGAAGGCATCGGCCCAAAGCGCGGTCGGAACCGTGGACGCCGATGCGCGGATCACGCTGGCCGACCGCGGCGGCGGGAGCACCGAGCTGCAGTACGACGCGGACGCCCGCATCGGCGGGACCATCGCCGGGGTAGGCCAGCGAGTGCTGACCGGGGTGGCCAGGAAGATGGCCGGCGAGTTCTTCGCGGCGGTGGACAGAGAGCTGCTTAACGGGGAGCCCGGGCTAGCCACGTCAGCTGCCGCCGGTCCCGCCGCGGCGCAGACCGCCGCGGCCGCCGGAGCCGCCGGAGCCGCCGGTCCCGCTGCCGGTCCGGCCGCCGGGGCCGCGACCGGGCCCGCCGTGGCGACCATGGCCGGCGCCGCCGCGGCGCCGCCGATGGGCGCGGTCTTCCGCCGCCCGGCCCCGCCGCCCCGGGAGCCCGCCCCAGCCTGGTGGACGGCGCTGGCCGCCGTGGCCGTTGGCGCCGCGATCGCGCTGGCCGGGGTCGCGTTCGGCGCGCGCTCGGCTCGTCGCGGCTCGTCGTGAACCACGCTGGCCTGCCGCCGGCTGCCCAGTACCTGCCAGCATCCGCAGCACACACGCAAACCCGGAACGGGACAGAAGAGAGGTCGACATGTTGCTCGAGCCACCGACCAAGGTCTCCCAGCGCGAGATCAACCTGGATGTACGGGAGATCGAGCCGCTGCTGCAGGCACCAGCGATGGGCATGCAGCGGTGGCCCGGCGCCACGATCAAGCTCAAGGACGGGCGGACGATGTACATCCGCGAAGCCACGCTGGAGGAGGCGCCGGACATGATGCGCTACATGAAGCGCGTCATGGAGGCCGAGACACGACTTCTACGACGTGGTCGGCGCCCGCGTCCATGCCGAGCTCGCCGGCTGGTACCGCAAACGGCTGAAGGACCCGTACACGCTGGTCGGGCTGATCGACGGCCATTGGGTGGGGTTCGCGAACGGGCGGCTGATGAATGAGGACATCAACATCAGCCTGCACACGATGGCGCTGGCCAGGGGGGCCAGGATCGGCGCGATCATGTACTACGCGAAGGCGCTGTACGCGTTCGAGATCCTCGGCAACAAGGAGTTCTGGGCCACCTACGAGAGCTACAACGGCTGGCACCGGTGGGCGGTCGGCATGGCGCAGCCTTCCTATCCGTGGCCCGAATACCAGCACGAGCTCGGCGGCGCCCGCGTCTATTACGTCACCAAGAAGTACTGGGACTCGGTCGTGAAGGACTACGTCCGCCAGATGTCAGGCGCGGACCTGAACTTCGACGTGCCGCAGCACATTGTCGAGGCTAACCGTCAGCTGAAGATCCCCGAGACGGTGGCCGTCTGACCGGCGGCCGCCCGGCCCGACCGGCCGCCGCTTCCACCCCGCAGCCACGCGCAGCCGAAGGAGGCGCACATTCAGATGCCACAGCCCATCGAAGTCCGCAAGGTCCCGCTCGAGAAGGTAACCGACGCATCGGGACTTGAGGAACTCATCAACAAGGGTGTGTTCGAAGCTGACGAGGTCATCGCGGTCGTCGGCAAGACCGAGGGAAACGGCGGCGTGAACGACTACACGCGCATTCTCGCCGACCGGGCGTTCCGCGAGGTCCTGGCCGCCCGGGGCACCCGGAGCTGGGATGAGATCATGCAGATCCCGCTGGCCTGGTCGGGCGGCACCGACGGCGTGCTCAGCCCGCACGCCACCATCTTCGCCAGGATCCCGGCCGACCGGGCGCCGGTCACCGACGAGCCCCGGGTCTCGGTCGGCGTCGCCATGAGCGACCGGATCCTGCCCGAGGACATCGGCCGGGTCGCGATGATCGAGAAGGTGGCCGCCGGGGTGCGCCAGGCAATGGCGATCGCCGGCATCACCGACCCGGCCGACGTGCACTACGTGCAGACCAAGACGCCCCTGCTCACCCTGGACACGATCAACGACGCCAAGCGGCGCGGGCAGACGGTGTGGACCGAAGAGACGCTGCGGTCGATGGACCTGTCCAACGGCACCACCGGCCTGGGCATCGCAGTGGGCCTCGGCGAGATCGAGATGCCGTCCGACGACCAGGTGCTGACCGACCTGTCGCTGTACTCCTCGGTGGCGTCCTGCTCCTCCGGCGTGGAACTCGACCGGGCGCAGATCGTCCTGGTGGGCAACGTGCGCGGGATCGGCGGCCGGTACCGGATCGGGCACTCGGTGATGAAGGACGCGCTCGACATGGACGGCATCTGGACCGCGATCCGTGGCGCGGGCCTGGACGACCTGCCCGCGGACTGCCCGCACCCGCGGCACCTCGCCGGGCGGCTGGTCAACGTCTTCCTCAAGTGCGAGGCCGACCCATCCGGCCGGGTCCGGGGCAAGCGGAACATCATGCTGGATGACTCCGACGTGCACTGGCACCGGCAGATCAAGGCCTGCGTCGGCGGGGTCGCGGCCGCGGTGACTGGTGATCCGGCCATCTTCGTGTCGGTCGCGGCGAGTCATCAGGGTCCGGCCGGCGGCGGTCCCGTCGCCGCGATCGTCGATCTTGGATAGCGAACGCCATCTCGCGGCCGGGCGGCACCGGTGTCTGGCACCAGCCGCCGGCGCCGGTGCCGCCACAACTGGCGCCTCGCGCTGCTGGCCGCCTCGTCGCGGCCGACTGGCACCGGCCGCCCGTTACTACCCGCCTTTCTAGCCGCTCGGGCGGTGATCGGAGGAAACGCAGATCATGGTGCAGCCAGCCTGGGCGAGCACGGCCGTCAGCGACCTGCTGGCCGGCCCGCCGCGGGACACGTTCGTTCTGGCCTCCACCGGGGTCGCCGCGTATCTGGCTGAGCGAGAACGGGGCTCCGCCGTCGTGCTCGCCCTGCTGAGCCAGCGGGCGGTTCGCTTGCCGCTGGGCGTCTGCGTCCCCGCAGGCCAGCTGCCGGACGCCGGGGCCACGGTCCGGATCGGCCAGGGGGTGGCCGCGGCGGCAGGCTGCGCCTGGCGCCCGGTGCGGTGGTGGGACCCGCGGCCGCGGCTGGCCGCCCGGGACCTGCTCCGGCACGGGCCGCGGCTGCTCGGCACGGTGCTGGGCGAGCCCGCTGCGGCATTCGGCCTGCCGCGGCCCCAGGCCTTCGCCGTGGCGAGCGCGCTGACGGCAGGCGACCCGGCGCCGGCGATCGGCGTTATCGGGCTGGGCCCGGGCCTCACCCCGGCCGCCGACGACGTGGTGGCGGGGGCGCTGGCCGTGCTCGCGCTGACCGGCCGCCTGGATGAATCCGTCCGGCGCGCGATCGATATCCGGGCCGCCACCCACACCACCGGGCTGTCGGCGGCCCTGCTGGCCTCGGCCGGACGGGGCGAGGTGATCCCGCAGGCCGCCCGCGTGCTGACCTTGCTGGCGGCGGACGGCCCCCCGGACCGGACACTGGCCGCGGCCGCTGAGTTGTTCCGCGTGGGCTCGACATCGGGCCACGATCTGTGCGCCGGGATGGCCGGCGCCCTGGCCAGCATGGGCGGACGATGAATACTCAGGTAGAAATCAGGCGCGGTATCTATCGTGACTCGGTGACCTTGATGCGGGTCAGCCAGACGGTGGCGAGCCTGGATGGCGTCAGCGCCGCGATCGTGGCCATGGCCACCCCGCTGAATCTTGAACTGTATGAACGGCTGGGCTTCGATCAGGCCCCGGCCGCCGAGGCGGGGCCCGAACGACCTGCTCGTAGCGGTCCGGGCCGGCGACGAGGCGGCCCTGGTTGCGGCCCTGTCCGAGCGTGGAGGCACAGCTTACCGCGGTCGCCGCCCCGAGGCGCTGAGGCGTTCGGGGCCGCCGCCGCCGCCGCAGACGGTCGGCTCGGCGCTGCGCGGCGGCGGCACCCTCGCGCTGATCTCGGTGCCTGGCCAGTACGCGTTCCCTGAGGCCATGGACGCCGTCCGCAGCGGCATCTCGGTGATGCTCTTCTCCGACAACGTCCCGGTCGAGCAGGAGATCCTGCTGAAGGACGCGGCGGCCGGCCACGGCGCGCTGGTCATGGGCCCGGACGCGGGAACCGCGGTGGTCGGCGGGCTCGGGCTCGGATTCGCCAACGCGCTGCGCCCCGGCCCGGTCGGGATGGTGGCGGCGTCTGGTACGGGCGCGCAGCAGGTCAGCTGCCTGCTCGACGCCGCCGGGGTCGGCGTTACCGCCATCCTGGGGGTGGGCGGCCGGGACCTGTCCGCCGCCGTGGCGGGCCGCTCGACCCTCGCCGCCCTGGAACTGCTCGACGCGCATCAGGGAACCGAGCTGGTGGTCGTGCTGTCGAAACCGCCGGACCCGGAGGTGGCCGACCGGCTCCGGGCCGCGGCCGCGAAACTGCGCACCCCGGCGCTGGTCGCGTTCGTCGGCCGGGGACAGCCCGACCTGACCGCGGTGACCCAGGACGTGCTGGCCGCCGTCGGCGCGCCACCGGTCCGGCCGGCCGAATGGCCGGCCCCCTACGACCGGGCGCCCCGGGCCGGGCTGCTGCGTGGTTTCTTCTCCGGCGGCACGCTGTGCGATGAAGCCATGGTCATCGCGGCCGAGCGGCTCGGGCCGATCGCCTCGAACATCCCGCTCGAGCCCGACTGGGCGATCGGGGACGATCTGCGCTCGCCGGGTCATCTCATGATCGATTTCGGTGATGACCAGCTGACCAGGGGACGGCCGCACCCGATGATCGACCCCTCGCTGCGGATCGAGCGCATCGCCGAGGCGGCCGCCGACCCCGCCTGTGCGGTGCTGCTGCTGGACGTCGTCCTCGGCTATGGCGCCGACCAGGACCCCGCCCGCTCGCTGGCGCCCGCCATCGCCCAGGCGCGGGACCGGGCCGCCGCGACGGCCGCGACCTGGCCGTGGTCGTGTCACTCATCGGCTCGGCGGGTGATCCGCAGGGCCGGGACGCGGTGGCCGGGGCGCTGGCCGCCGCCGGAGCCAGCGTGCACCTGTCCAACGCCGCCGCGGCCCGACTGCGGTGGCCCTCGTCAAGGGAGCAGGCCAGTGATCGAGCTCGAGCTCGACGAGCCGCCGGTGGTCGTCACGGCGGGCACGTCGCTGTTCGCGGACGCGCTCCGCGCGCAGGCCGCCGCGCCGCGCGAGGTGCGGTGGGCCCCGCCGCCCCCGGGAACCGAAGCCGGCCTGGCCGCCATCGCGGCCGATGACCGCGGCCGGCCCCGCCGGCGCCGAGTCCGTCCGCAGGATGACCGCCGCCCGCCCGCACTGGGTGGACGTTGTCCCGGCCCGCCAGGCCCTGGGCCTGTCGCCACGCGAGCTGCTGCACGCGGGCCCGCCGGTCAGCTGGGCCGACGCGTCGGGGCCGCTGCGCGGCGCACTGGCCGGGGCCATGGTGTACGAGGGCCTGGCCGGCGACGTGGAAGAGGCCGGCCGGATCGCGGCCAGCGGCGGCGTGTCGCTGGCGCCCTGCCACTCGCGCGGCGCGGTGGGCCCGATGGCCGGGGTGGTGAGCGCGTCGATGCCGGTCTCGGTGCTCGAGGACACCTCCAGCGGCGGCCGCGCTTACTGCACGCTCAATGAGGGACTCGGCAAGGTGCTCCGCTACGGCGCGTACTCGCCGGAGGTGATCGCCCGGCTGCGCTGGCTGGAGCAGATGCTCGGCCCGCTGCTGGCCCGGATGCTGCACCGCGCGCGGCCCGGTCGACGTGCGGAGCCTGATCGCCCAGGCACTGCAGATGGGCGACGAGTGCCACAACCGCAACCGCGCGGCGACCTCGCTGCTGCTGCGCGAGATCACGCCCGCGCTGCTCGAGATCGGCGCGCCGGATCAGGACGTCGCGGCGGCGTTCCGGTTCATCTCGGGCAACGACCACTTCTTCCTGAACCTGGCCATGCCGGCCGGGAAGGTCGCCGCCGACGCCGCCCGGGACATCCCCGGCTCCACCGATGGTCGTGGCGATGGCACGCAACGGGACCGACTTCGGCATCCAGGTCTCCGGTACCGGTGACGAATGGTTCACGGCCCCGGCCCCGGTCGTCAAGGGCCTGTTCCTGCCCGGTTTCGGGGCCGACGACGCCAACCCGGACATCGGCGATTCGACCATCACCGAGACGACCGGCGTCGGCGGTTTCGCGATGGCGGCAGCGCCCGCGATCGTGCGCTTCGTCGGCGGCGACGCTGCCGACGCGATCCGGAACACCCTGCAGATGTACGAGATCACGCTGGCCGAGCACCCCGTCTACCAGGTGCCGGTGCTGAACTTCCGCGGCACCCCGACCGGCATCGACGCGACCCTGGTGGTCAGAAGCGGCGTGGTACCCATCGTCAACACCGGCATCGCCGGCCGTGAGCCGGGCGTCGGCCAGGTCGGCGCGGGCCTGGTCACCCCGCCGATGTCAGTGTTCGCCGACGCCGTGCACGCCCTGGGCGACCGCGCCCGCGGCGCGGCGGATACCTACGCCCGGCGGCTTTCCGGTAGGCCAGGGGAGTGAGCCCGAACTGGCGCTTGAACGTGCGCGTGAAATGGCTCTGGTCAAAGAACCCGGCCTGCAGGGCGATCTGCGCGATCGTGTCATCGGAATCGGTAAGCCTTCCGGCCGCCCAGGTCAGCCGCACGCCGCGCAGGTAGGTACCCACTGCTGTCCCGTAATGGAGCCGGAAGACCCGGGCGAGATGCACCGGATGCACCCCGACCGCCCCGGCCACCTCGGTGACCCGCAGCCGCTCGCTGTAACGATCATGCAGCAGCGCCCTGGCCTCGCCCAGCCAGCGGGGCGGCTGGCGCCCGCCGGCGCGGTTACGGTGCGCAGCCTGGCCGTCAGCGCGAGCAGCTCCAGGATGAGGCCTTCGATGGCGAACGGGGTGACGTCGTCGGGCGCCTGCAGCTCCCTGGCCACCCGCCTGGCCAGCGCGGTCACGACGAAATCGCGCACATGGTTTACCTCGCCCAGCACCCCGGCGAACGGCTCGAGCAACTCCAGCCGGGCCGGGTCGGGCTGGACCGTCAGGACGTCCGCGCCCGCCCGCTCGAACAGGTTCCCGTGCGGTTCTCCGGGCGGCTCGGTCAAGACACTGGCCGCCGGGCACGGATGGCTGCTGCTGCGCATCAGCCCGTCAAAGGACCCGTTCAGGATGACCGCGACGGTGGCGCGATCGTGCGTGTGCAGCGGCAGCCTGAGCAGTGGCGGGAAGCGCACCCAGGTGACCCGGAAGCCGTCCACGTCCGCACCACGGGACCAGTTACTCCCGAGGGTGACGGGGACAGCCGCGCCTGACATCCCGCCTCCACGTTCAGGTTCGAGGTTGCGGTTGTGCCAAACCGCACCATCCATGCAAGACAACCGCTGGTCAGACGCCCATTGTGAGACCCGCCAGAACAGATGTCCAACCAGCGGAGGGTTCTGATGTCACGAATGAGGTGGATGGCGGCCCTGGTCCTTGCGGCGAGCGCGGTCAGCACCGGCGGGGCTGCCGCGGCGGCCAGCCCGGCGCACCACACCGCCGGCCCGCGGTCGCCGGCCTCGCGGTCGCCGGCGAGTAGCCGGTGATACCTACGTACTCCTCGGGCCGGACGTCTTCGGCGTCACCGTCCAGCAGGATCCGCTGGCGTATGAAGCGACCAAGTTTGCCGACGGTACGGTCCGCGGTCACTGGAGATACGACTACTGGGAGGCCGGCCAGCAGACCACCTTCAGCGGCCCGGTGACGTGCATGTCCGTCAGCGGCAACCGGGCCTGGATCGGCGGCCCGATCACCGCGTCCAGCGACCCGACGCAGGTGGGCATGGGAGCCTGGTGGCAGATCGCTGACAACGGCGCCGGACGCCATCCGGTCGTCCCGGACCGCACCACCTTCGTCGGGATCGGCACGATCGCCCAGACGTTCGCCTACTGCGCCGACGAGCCGGCCCCGCATTTCATCTTCGACGTGCAGCTCGGCGGCGTGCGGGTCGAGGACCCCGGCAGCGAAGGCTAGGGCCTGCCAGGCTCCCCGATCATCATGGAGCGGCCGCAACGGTGCGCCATTCGGGTCGGCTCGGCTCAAATAGTGGCGATGGCGCCCTTCAGGCACTCATCATGAATCAAGCGGCAAGCTGGGCGCGCTCGATGATCTCCTTGTTGACTCGCATCGTGGTGAGTACCTGGCGTCCTTACGGCATGGCGACAGTACCGCTAACCGCAGGAACCATGCGCAGGTCATTCGGCAAGGGGCTGCCATGCCAGCGCCGGCTGCCTCGCTACGGCAGCCACGCGACAGGAAGCCCAGCCGGCGCGGATACCTTGACCATGGCCCGCCAGTGACGCGGGCTAGCGCCCATGCAGCGCGCTGGCTGAGACTGTCCGAACACAGGATCCACGATCCGTCCGGAGACCACAGGCACGGACCGGCAGTCTCCGCGCCGCCGCCGCCCGTCCTCGCTCAGCGACCGCGCTGAGGGATCCACATCAGTGTCGATGGCTGGCGTCGCGTGACGCACCAGGTACATCATGCCCGCGCCGCGCCATCTCGGCCGGTCCGGATTCGCCAGCAACCCTTGCCAATTTCCCCAGGCAACGGTGCCCTTTCAGATTCTGTACACGTCGCGCCGGTGGCCGATCTCCACCACGGTGACCACGCGGGCCCGCTCATCGATCCGGTAGATGATCCGGTACGTGCCACGGCGCGCGCTGAACCGGTCATCCAGCGGCGGAAGCAAGCGCTTGCCGACACGGGGCGGTTGCTCCAGCAGCGGACCGGTGATGAATTCGTATGCCGCGGCGGCGACTGCCTCCGGAAGAGTCTGAGCTAGCGTGCGCTTGACGGTCGGCGTAGTCCGCAGCACATAAGGCTTGTCCTGCGACTGCTCGTTCACCCAGCGGAGGAGCGCCGGCGCCGCATGACCTCGGCAAGCTCTTCCGCCGAGACTGTCTCGCCACGTGCCAGCTCCGCGTCAGAAGCGGCGAGATGGCCCATGGTGTCGGCATCGCGCAAGATCGCCAGGGTTTCCTCCAGCCGCTCCAAATCCTCGATGGCGACCAGGACCGCGGAGGGGCGGCCGTGCACGGTCACGGTCACCCGCTCATGGTGGTCGTGGACACGGCCCACGAGTTCGGAAAGGTGGCTCTTGACTTCCGCCAGGGGCAAGATGGTCATAGTCAAAAGTATGACCAAACTTGTGTCTCGGGTCAAACGAGCCGCCGGCCGCCGGGGCCCTGTGCCGAGGGCCAGTGATTACCCCGTTGGCGAGCGGGGTACTTCCGCAACAAAGATCACGAAGCTCAACAATGGCACATATAGACACTGCTGCTGTTGCGCGCCGATGTGCCGTCGCTGCGGTTCGGGCCGGGGGCTGGCTGCCTGCCCCGGCCCGGCGAGCCGGGACGGGCGGAGCCGTAGGGCCTCGCCTGACGGGCCGAAAGGCACTGCCCGGCCGGGCGGCGGCCGGTGCAAGCTGGCCGCTAGCCGACGGCAGGTGACAGACATGTCGGAGATCCTCCCACCGGAGCGAGGCCGCGAGCGGCAGGCTAGCGCCCGCGCGCAGGTTCGGGTGCCGGGCCCGCGCCCTGGGCACGAGGCGCGCGGCCCCCTTCCCCCGGCCGCGCCGCTGCCCGCCGGGCTGGTGGAATCCCTGGTGGCCACGGCGGGCCGGGCCCCTTCGCTGCACAACACGCAGCCGTGGCGGTTCCGCACCGGCTCGGACGGGCTTGAACTGATCGCTGATCCCAACCGCGTCCTGCCTGCCCTCGACCCGACTGGCCGGGAGATGCTGGTGAGTTGCGGCGCGGCCCTCTTCGGGTTGCGCCTGGCGGTCCGGCAGGCCGGTTACCTGCCCGTGGTCGGCCTGCTGCCCGACCCGGACCAGCCCTCGGTGCTGGCTCGCGTGCAACTGGGCGCACCAGCCCCGATGACCAATAACGAACGACGGCTGCTGGCCGCCCTGCCGCACCGGCACACGCACCGGGGCGCATTCGAACCCGGCCCGGTCACCGCCAGCCTGCTGGCCGGCCTGCGGCGTGATGCGGCCGCGGAAGGCGCGACGCTGTGCTACGTCGAGCAGCCTGATCACTACCAGCAGCTCGCCGCGCTGGTGGCCGCGGCTGACCGCCGGCAAGAGGCCGACCCGGCCGTTCGCGGCGAGACCCGCGGCTGGACCCGCCCCGGCGGAGACGCCGCCCGCGACGGAGTGCCCGCTCATGCCATCCCGGCGCCCCGGTACCAGCAGCCCGGCCGTCTGGCCCAGCGCGACTTTGACCTCGGGCGCGACCTCGGGCGCGACCTCGGGCGCGACCTCGGGCTGCTCGGCACCAGCGGCCAGACTCCGTCCGCAACCGCCGTCCTGGTCACCGCCACGGACGAGCCGGCCGACTGGCTGCGCGCCGGACAGGCGCTGCACCGGCTGCTGTTGCACGCCGCCAGCCGCTGGGTGTTCGCCAGCCTGCACAGCCAGCCGCTGGAGGTGCCATCGCTGCGGACCGAGGTCCGCACCCGGCTGGCCCTCCCCGGCGCTCCGCAGATGATCTTGCAGCTGGGCCGGGCGCGCACGGCTGCGGCAACCGCCCGCAGGCCGCCTCCGGAGGTCCTGGACTGAGCGCCGAAAGCCGTCATGACCGGTAACCCCGTGGACCTTGGCGGGCAACGTGCCGCGGCACGCCGGGCTGCCTGCGCAGCGCCGGTGGCGCGACGGCTGCGAGCGGCTCGTTCACTGCGATGTTGCACCGACAGCGCCGATACAGACAGTGGGCAGGCTGGGCGATCGCCGGGCCGCCAGCACGCGGAGCGGGAGCGGAGCAGCCATTGATCAAGACGACCAGACCGGACCGTAACAACGTCGTTCGCGTTACCTTCGTGCTGCCAGCCGACCAGCCGCCCGGCGCCGTATCGGTGGTGGGCGACTTCAACGACTGGAACCCGTTCGCCCACCCGCTGCGCAGGCGCGGAACGGCACCCGCAGCGCCGCGGTCAGCGTCCCGGCCCACAGCACGCTCTGCTTCCGTTACCTCGCCGAGGCGGGCGTGTGGTTCGACGACGAGACCGCGCCGGAACATGACGGCGCCGGGGCCTTCATCACGGTCTGACTCAGCCGGGCCCGCTCCGCGGCCACCCCTCCGGCGGGCCCGCCGCGCCCTGCCGCTCTCCGCTCATCCGGCGAAGCCGTCCAGGCGGGCCAGAATCTGGAGCATGACCTCATCGGCCCCGCCGCCGATGGACAGCAGGCGGCTGTCCCTGAAGAAGCGCGACACCCAGGCCTCGTCCATATAGCCGAACCCGCCGTGGAACTGCAGGCACGTGTCGGCGACCTCGCGTTGCAGGCGGCCGGCCTTCAGCTTGGCGATCGTCGCGAACCGGTGGTGTCCTCGCCGTGCAGGTAGGCCTCGGCGCACGCATAGTTGTAATGGCGCAGCATGTCCAGTTCGGCGGCCAGTTCCGCCAGCCGGAACTGCACGTACTGCCGGGACAGCAGAGGCCGCCCGAAGGTTTGGCGGTCACGAAGGTAGTCGGCGGTGCGGCGGAGCGCAGCGTCCATCGCGCCGACGGCCGTGTAGGCGGCGATCATCCGCTCGTTCTGGAACTGCTGCATCTGCTGCCGGAAACCGCGCCCGGCCTGGCCGATCGTGTGAGAAACCGGCACCCGCGCGTCGGTAAAGGACAGCTCGGCGGTGTCGGAGAGTTGTTGCCCAGCTTGCGAAGCTTCCGGCTGACCGAGAACCCCGGAGTGGAGGTCGGGAAGAGGATCTGCGACATCCCCTGGTAGCCGTCCTCGGCCGAGGTCCGGGCCAGCAGGCATAGCCAGTCCGCCTGCGTGCCGTTGGTGATGTAGAGCTTGGATCCGTTGATGACCCAGTCATCGCGGTCCCGCACGGCCCGGGTCCTGATGCCCGCCACGTCCGAGCCGGCGTCGGGCTCGGTGACGGCGATCGCGGTGACCATCTCGCCGCGCAGGGCGGGGGCCAGATAGCGCTGCTTCAGCTCGTGGCTGCCGTGGCGGTGCAGGGACGGGGTGGCCATGTCGTTCTGCACCGCGATGGCCATCGCGACCCCGGCGCAGCCCATCCGGCCCAGCTCCTCGCCGAGGATGACCGTGTAGGAGTGATCGGCGCCCTGGCCGCCGTAGGCGGGGTCGTATTCGAGGCCCAGCAGACCGGCCGTACCCAGGACCTTGAACAGCTCGATGCGCGGGGAACGCCCCGGCTTCCTCCCACTGCGCCGCGTGCGGCACGACCTCGCGCTCCAGAACCCCCCGCGCCGACCGCCGGAAGCCTCGTGGTCTGTCGGTAGAAAAATAGCCCATGACATCAGGCCGGTGACGTTAGGAAGCGTAGGCGCGAGGGTGCGCCCGCCGCAAGGCGCGGGCAGCGCCTGCGCCAGGATCACCGGCGGCTGGCCCGGACCGCGGCCGCCTGGCCCTGCTGAACGCCCGCATTCTGGCCGGATTCGCAGCGGCCGTGCCGAGCGGCCGGTCACGCCATGATAGCCAGATGGTCGATCTGATCCTCCGCAATGCCCGCCTGGCCGGACAGGACGCGCTCAGTGATATCGGCGTCGAGGCGGGCAGGATCGTCACCGTCGAGGACGGCACGGCCGCGAACCGAGGTCATCGACCTGGCCGGGCGCTGGTCACTCCGCCCTCTGGTCGAACCGCACATCCACCTTGATGCCGTGCTCACCGTCGGTCAGCCGCGGCCGAATGTCTCCGGCTCGCTGTTCGAGGGCATCGCGGTGTGGGCCGAGCGGGTCGCTGACCTGACCCGTAGAGGACGTGCAGTCGCGGGTACGGCAGATCCTGCGCTGGCAGCTCGCCAACGGCGTCCAGCATGTCCGCAGCCATGTCGACGTGTGCGACCCGGAGCTGCGGGCGCTCCGCGCGCTGGTGGACCTGCGCGAGGAGGTCCGCGGCATGATCGACCTGCAGCTCGTCGCGTTCCCGCAGCAGGGCATCCTCGGCTTCGAGGGCGGCCGGGAGCTGATGCGCAAGGCCGTCGAGCTGGGCGCGGATGTCGTCGGCGGGATCCCGCACTACGAGCTGACCCGCGAGGATGGCGTGGAGTCGGTCAAGTTCGCGATGGCGCTGGCCGACGAGCACGGACTTGCGCGTGGACATCCACTGCGACGAGACCGATGACGACCACTCCCGGTTCGTCGAGGTGATGGCGGCCGAGACGATCAGGCGGGGCATGTCCGGCCGGGTCACCGCCAGCCACACCACCGCGATGCATTCCTATAACAACGCCTACGCCTACCGGCTGATCAACAACATTGCCCGGGCCGGGCTGCACATGGTGACCAACCCGCTGGACAATTCGGTGCTGCAGGGGCGCTTCGACACCGGCCCGATCCGGCGCGGCCACACCCGGGTCAAGCAGCTGCAGGAAGCGGGCGTGAACGTCTGCATCGGGCACGATTCGGTGATGGACCCGTGGTATCCGCTGGGGTACGGCGATCCGCTGCAGGCCGCGTTCGTGCTCGTGCACCTCGGCCAGATGTCCGGCGATGCCGAGCTGCGGCGGCTCATCGAGATGATCACGACGAATCCCGCCCGGGCCCTGGGCGTACCCGGCTACGGGCTGCGGCCGGGCGGCCCGGCCGATCTCGTCGTCTTCGATGCGCCGTCGGAGGCCGACGCGCTGCGCCTGGTGGCGCCGCGCACGCTGGTGCTGCGCGGCGGCCAGGTGGTGGCGCGGTGCACGCCTGCGCAGCACACGGTGATCTGGCACGGCGCCGAGGAACAGGTCACCTTCCTGCGGACCTGACCCGCGCCCGGCTCCTGGGCCGCCCCGGTCCAGGACCCGGGATGGTCAGCGCGCGTGCCTAATCAGCCGGCATGGCCAGCGGCTCGTCCGGGATGTGCAGCGCCTCCTCCACGCTGCCCTCGCCCTGCAGCTTGAAGAACAGCGCATAGAGCAACGCGGCTAGCACGAAGCCGACCTCGAAGGCGATGTCACCGAAGCCAGCGACGTGCTTGGGCACCACGCCGATGTATTCGGTCTGGTTGGCGAAGAAGTAGATCGACACCGCCGTCGCGATGGCCATCGCGGCAAGCCGGCCCACGGCCGGTGCCTGCGGTCGAAGAGCAGCCCATCGACCCGCTTGCCGCGCCGCAGGAACTGGTCGGTGAAGAAGACGCCCAGCCACGGCCCGATCCAGTAGGCGATGACCAGCAGGAAGTTGTTGTACTTGGCGCCCGCGTCGTGGAGGCCGGACAGGGCCAGGAAGAACCCGGCGACGCCGAACACCAGCGCGACGATGGCCCGCCGCAGGGTGAGCGGGAGCCGGATGCCGAGCGCCAGGAAGGACATCGAGCCCGAGTAGACGTTGAGCGCGTTGGCGCAGACCGCGCCGAGCGCGATCGCGAGCAGCGTGACGTCGGCGAGTCCGGTCGGCAGGTGCGAGGTGAAGCCGGCCGTCGGGTTGGCGGCGAACTTGTCGGGGCTCGTGATCGTGGCCGCCGCCGCCCCCACTACCTCCAGCGCCACGCAGGAGAGGAACACGCCCGAGGCCGGCCCACAGGCCGGTCGCCCTCCGGTTGGTGTCGGGCGGCAGGTAGCGCGTGTAGTCGCTGGCGTACGGGTTCCAGCCCGGCCGCGTAGCCGAACGCAGCTCCCAGCGTGATCAAGAATCCACCCGGAACCCCCGTGACGTGCGCGCCCGGGTGCGCCTTGGACAGGATCACGACCGAGGCGATGGCGAACACCACCACCAGGAACGGGAACGCCACGCGCTCGAACATGTGCACCAGGTTGTGGCCGAAGAAGGCCACCGCGACCTGCAGCAACACGATGATCAGCAGGCAGATCTTCGCATTCCAGCCGAGCAGCGCGTTCAGGGCGAACGCGCCGCTGACGCTGTTGACCGCGAACCAGCCGATGCCGGCCACGACCGCGTTGAGGCCGGCGGGCAGGATGTTGCCCAGGTAGCCGAAGCCGATCCGGGACAGCACCATCTGCGGCACGCCGTACAACGGCCCCCGGGCGGAGAGCAGCCCCATCGACAGCGAGCCGAGCGCGGAGCCGAGCACGATCGCGAGCGTGGCCATCCAGAACGACTGGCCGAAGAACCAGACGCCGATGATGCCGACGAAGATGGTCGCGAACTCCATGTTCGGCGACACCCAGGTCCAGAACTGCTGGTGCGGCTGGCCATGACGATCACGAAGCGGGATGAACTCGGCGCCGCCTGGCTCTACCGCGACGACCTTGTCACCGTATGTACCTTCACGTACCTCGGCCTCGATGACGGCGGCCGTCGCGGTTCTGGATTCGGTCACCTGCGGACCACCCCTTAGTTAGGTAAATGTCTGCATGTTAACCGTGTTCGGGGCGCAGGAACACGTCTGCCGCGCTAGCTGGCGTGCTGGGCTTGCGGCAATTCCCTGATGGGCTCAACCGGGCTGGCCGGGCCAGGCCAGCTGTGGTTCCTGGCCGGGGGAGAGCAGGAAGTAGGCGAGGAACGTGACGCCATCGTCCTGCGCGTCAAACCGCGCGATGCGCTCGCCCTCCGGTTCGAAGAACACGTCGCCGGCCCGGAGCACGGTCGCCGGCTGGCCTTCGATCTGGTAGACGGCCGAACCAGCCAGAATCCCCCCCACCACCGGACCGTTGTGCACGTGCAGCCCGGCCGCGTGGCCGGGCAGGATCCGGATCTCGCGGATCTCGACCCGGTCAGTCTCCTTGACCTGTGGCAATCGCGCGTCGAGGAGCACGGCTCGGGTGACTGGTTGCTCCCCGGTGGGGTCGGCGGCCCTGGACATGTCCCTCCGCAACGGCTAGCCCCGGGCGGGGCGATGCTCACGTCGTCCACTCCGCATCCTAGACAGCAGCGACGTGCCGGGCCTGCCCGGCCCGGCGATCGGCTCAGACCGGGACGGCCGCTCCGGAGATGAGCCGGGCGGCCGGCGAGGCGAGGAAGAGATAGGCCGGTGCGATGTCGGCGATCTTGGGCCAGGAGGCATGGCCGGCGCCGGGCATGGCGCTGCGGTTGGCCGGGGTGTCGATGATGCTCGGCACGACGCAGTTCACCGTGATACCGGTGCCCCTGGTCTCGTCGGCCGCCATGGACACCAGGTGCAGCACGCCGAGCTTGCTGACCGAGTATGCGAAGCCGGAGCCCTTCGTGGCCAGCGCCGCCCGGCTGGCGGTGTGCACGATCCGGCCTTCGCCGGCCTCCGCCATCCGCCGCAAGGCGTGCTTGGTGACCAGCGCGGCGCTGACCAGGTTCAGTTCGAGCTGGCTGGTGAGCACGGCCGGATCCAGGTCCGGTAGCGGCGCGTGGCCGGCGAACCCGCCGACCGTGTTGACCACCGCCCACGGCGGCGGTGCCCTGGTCGAACAGTGCGCCGAGCGCCGCGTCATCCAGCACATCCACGGCCTGGTACCTGACCCCGGCCAGCCGCCGGCCAGCCGCGGGCAGCGCCTTGTCGACGCCGGTGACCGTCGCGCCCGCCGCGGCAAACGCGGCCGCCAGCCCCGCGCCAAGCGCCCCCGCCGCGCCGATGACCAGCGCTGCCCGGTCAGCAAAGTCCATATCCGGCATCTCTGTCTCCCAGTGCCTCGGCTGGGGCGCCACGGTATCGCAACCAGCCCGGCCACGCCCGCGGCGCCACGGGCCAGGCCCGGGACGGTGCTATAGCCCCGGACGGGGACAACGTCACTGTGGGGGGAGAGCGTCCCTGGCCTGCAGGCCGGAGCCGGGGCCAGAGCCCGCGTCGGGCCGGCCGCGCCGCCGCTGGTGATGCGCGATCAACGCGACGGCGATCCAGCCGACCGCGATGGAGAGCCAGAAACTGACCAGGCGGTAGGCGAGTGCGGCCGCGACCGCGGGCACCCGGCCCGCACCGTATGCAGCCAGGATCACCGCGAGGCTGCCCTCGACGATGCCGATGCCGCCCGGGACGATGGGGAGGGTGCCAGCGACCTGAGCGACGCCGTAGGCCAGCAGCACGCCATCCCAGGGGACCGCCGCGTGGACGGCGGCAAAGCTGCAGACGAGGCAGAGAAAGTCACCGCCCCACACCAAGGTGGCCAGGGCGACGATCACCTCACCGAGGACCTTGCTGACCGCGCGATCGAGTTCCTCGGGGACCTGCGGGCGGCTGACGCCGGTAAGCCGTTCTTCCTGGTCTTCGCCACCGGTGCCTGCCACTCCCCGCATCAGCCGCCGCCACGGTGGCGCGAGCACTACCGCGGGCGATTCGACCTCGGCTGGGACGCCTGGCGCGAGCAGGCCTTCGCGCGCCAGCTGGCCGCGGGACTGTTCCCCGGCTCCACCGTCTTGTCCGAGCGGCCCAGCTGGGTCCCGGCCACCGATGACCTGGATGAGCGCGATCAGGCCGTCGCGGCCCGCTTCATGGAGTGCTTTGCCGGCTTCCTCTCGCATGCCGATGAGCAGATCGGCAGGGTGATCGACTTCCTGGCGGAGCTGGGGGAGCGGGACAACACCATCATCGTGGTGGTCTCGGACAACGGCGCGAGCGCTGAGGGAGGTGCCTGCGGATCCATCAACGACGTGCGCCTGCTGAACCTCGATCCCGCGCCGGGCGAGGAGATGTACGCCTGGCTGGCGGAGATCGGCGGCCCGCTCACTCACAACAACTATCCGTGGGGCTGGACCATGGCGGGCAACACCCCGTTCCGCCGCTGGAAGCGCGAGGTGCACGAGGGCGGGATCGCCGATCCGTGCATCATCTGCTGGCCGGGGGGCGCGATAGACCAGGGCGGCATCCGCCGCCAGTTCACCCATGCCATCGACATCGTGCCGACCCTGGCTGAGCTCCTGGGCGTCGAGATCCCCGCCGAGATCGACGGCGTCGAGCAGACCCCCCTCGACGGCCAGAGCTTCGCCGGCCTGCTGCCGGAGGGCGCAGAAGCGGTTCCCGGGCCGCACGAGACGCAGTACTTCGAGATGTTCGGATCGCGGGCGATCTACCACCGGGGCTGGAAAGCCGTGGCGTTTCATCCGGTCGGGCCGCTCTATGACGACCAGGATCCGAACGCGCCGTTTGACGAGGATGTGTGGGAGCTCTACCACGTCGAGGAGGATCTATCGGAGTCGAGGGATCTCGCTCAGGACCATCCGGATCTGCTGGCCGAGCTGATCGGGCTCTGGTGGCGGGAAGCCCGGCGGAACCAGGTCCTGCCGCTGGACAACCGGGTCTTGTGGGCCCTCGTGCACGGCAAGCCCGATCACCGGCCGCCGGCTGACCGGTTCCGCTATTTCCGCGGGGGCGCGCAGGTGCCTGAGTCTGTCGCCGTGAACGTGCGGAATCGCTCGCATGCGCTGATCGTCGACGTCAGGATTACTGATCCGGGCCAGACGGACGGCGTTCTGCTGGCCATGGGTTCCGCCTTCGGCGGCTGGTCGCTGCATATCATCGACGCGAAGATCCGCTATGTCCACAACCTCTACGGCAAGCAGCGGGACACGGTCGAATCGGCTGAGCCGGTCACGCCCGGCGAGCACCACATCGAGTATGTCTTCACCAAGGATG
This sequence comes from uncultured Actinomycetota bacterium, assembly GCA_963775745.1. Classification (GTDB taxonomy): domain Bacteria; phylum Actinomycetota; class Actinomycetes; order Streptosporangiales; family Streptosporangiaceae; genus DATBGO01. The sequence continues at coordinate 188,014 of CAVZKE010000021.1, read as the reverse complement.
AGGGTCTGGGCGGCGTCGGCGTGCTGAGCTGCGACGGGCAGGAGGTCGGGCGCGAGGTGATCCCGCGATTCACGCCGTCCGGCTTCAACGGCGTCGGGGCCGGACTCACCTGCGGCTATGAATGGGGACCCGCGGTCGGTGCCGGCTACACCGCGCCGTTCCCGTTCCCCGGGACGATTCACCGGGCCGTGATCGAGACGAGAGGCCCGGTGGTCCGCGACCCGCTGGCTGAGCTCGAGGCCATCCTCGCCGAGCAGTGAGGCGGTCCCGGCCGGCGGGCGGCCGGCGCGCGCGCCCCGGCCCGGCGGATTGCACGAGTTGGGCGCGCGGCACGCTCTTGCTCATTTTCCCAAATACGACAGAAGGAACTTTAAGGACGATAGCTCTCCTGCTTCGGAAGTCTGTCATCACTTATACCGGATTTGTAGAGGACATAGTACGTAAAAAGGTCGGCCAAACGACGGTAATCCGGTACAAGTGAGCCTGAGCGTTCCGAGCCTGCTCGCCAGGTGTGAGCGGCGCAGCGGTGCTGACGGGGCATGTGCGAATGGAGTGATTATTGATGAGTTCAGGGCGGCCCCATCGCCAGGCTCGCCCGCCGCTGCACGATGTCATCGACGGGATGTTCCGCGGGGAGAGCGAGGATTGCCTTCTCCCGGTCGATCGTGACCAGCGCGGCTCGGTGTCAGGCCCGGGAAGAACGCCCGCCCGGTGATGGTCTGCTGGGCCGCGGCGGGCAGGGCGGCCAGTACCCGGCTCGCGGCCAGCAGGTGCTGCAGCGGGTTCACGCCGAGCACCGCGGCGAAGAGCGACGACACCGGCGGCAGGGCGCCGACGTGATGCGCGACGTGCTGCGGCACCCCTTGGTGCTGCAGGCCGCTGGTCAGCGCGCTGGGCAGGCTGCTCGCCGGCCCGGCGATCATGAGCGAGAAAAACACCCGATCGACACCGCGGTGCCGGAGTTCTGGAACGTCGCCCGCATGCCCGAGGCGACGCCGCGGTACCTGGCCGGGACGCTGCTCATGATCGAGGAGGAGTTGGGGGCCGCGAACATCCCGCTGCCGATCCCGTTCGCGGCGATGAGCATGGCGAAAGCCCAGTACCCGAAGTCGACGGGCAGCAGCATCAGGCCGATGAAGCTACCGCCGAACACCGCCAGGCCGGCGCTGGCGATCCCCCTGGTGCCGAACCGGTCGGAGAGAGTCCCGGCAACCGGACCGGAGACCAGGAAGCCCGCGGTCAGGGGGAGCAGGAAGATGCCGGCCCACAGCGGGGTGACGCTGTAGTCGTAGCCGTGCAGCGGCAGCCAGATCCCCTGCAGCCAGATGATGAGCATGAACTGCAGGCCGCCCCGGGCGATCGACACGCCCAGGCCCGCCAGGTTGCCGGCGGTGAAGGCCCGGATCCGGAACAGGCTGATCTGGAACAGCGGCATCCGCCAGCCGATCAGCCAGAGCGCGCCCCGGGTGCCGAAGAACGGATCGAAGGACAGCAGCACCGAGGCCGCGGTGAACACCGCGAAGCCGCTGTTGTAGATCCTGACCCGGCCGAACATGTCGCCCAGCCGGCCGACGGTGACCACGAGGACGGCCTGGACCAGCCGGTACCCCATGATCATCCACAGCAGGTAGGCGATGTTGCCCGGCGCCAGCGGATCCAGGTGGATCCCCCGGAAGATCGCCGGCAGCGCGATGATGACGATGGATCCGTCCAGCAGGGGGACATGAACACGGCGGCGGTCGTGTTCGTCAGGGCCACTCACTTGTAGCGGTCGTCCGCCCCCGCCTGCAGGCGTCGTGCGGCCCGGCGCGGCCCGGCCGCGGGCATCAGATGCTCTGCGCCAGCCGCTCGATCAGCGGTGCGGCCGCCTGCAGCTGATCGAGCTCCGAGCGGGTGAAATGGGCCGAGAGAGCCCTGGCCAGCTGCTGCGTCCGAGCGTTGCGCTTGTCCCGCAGCACCCGGAGCCCGGCTTCGGTCACCGACAGGACGGCCCGCCTGCCATCATCGGGGTCGGGCCGCCGCTCGACGAGGCCGCGCTGCTCCAGCGCACCGAGCGTCGCCCCCATCGACTGCGGGCTGATCTGCTCGAGCCTGGCCAGCGCGGCTGACGTGGCCGGGCCACCGCGGTCCAGGCGCACCAGGGCCGCGGTTTCCGGCAACGTGAGCTCGCCCTCGACCGGTACCTGGCGCATCCGCCGCAGCAGCAGGCCGATGCTGACCCGAAGCGCCCCGGCCAGCTGATCGACATCGAGATCCTGGCGCATGCACTAAGGCTAAACTGATAAGGTTGGTCTTAGCAAATGCCCGGCCCGCGGCCGTCGGGCCGCGGCCGTCGGGCCGGGGCCCCCGGCGCCTGAGCCAGGCGCGGTCAGCTGGCCGGCCCCGCCCCGGCCGCCTCACCCGGCCGGGTCCTCCTGAGCGGCCGCCGGCACGGGCTGGTCGAGCATGTCGTGCTCGCCGGGCCTGGCCTGGTCGGCCGGGTGGGGGGCCGGGCCGGGCGGGTACTGTGCCGGGCCGGGCGGGTACGGTGCCGGGCCGGGCCGGGTAGCGCCGGCTGGCTGGAGGTGCGGCTGCGCGGCCGGCTGCGGCGCCATGAGCAGCCACGCGCCGATGACGATGAGGGCCACGACGAAGACGCAGTAGATCCAGAACGCGGGCGTCAGACCGGAGCTGATCGTGAGCCCGGCCTGGGCCGCCTGCGTCGGCGAGATCCCGAACTGGGCGGGCGAGACGGCTTCGCCCACCATGACCAGTGCCGAGATCAGCTGAGCCGCCATCGGGACGATGGCCCCGGCGAGCAGCGCCGCTCCCACGCGGATCGGGTGCCAGAGCGCGGCCACGACGACCACCGCTACCAGCGCGACCATCACTGCCACGTTTCCCGCGATCACGGGGGCCGGGTTCGCGAAGGCATTGCCCGCGGTCAGGTACTGGCTGGCCCCGGCCGCCGTACGCAGGGTATAGCTGTCCCACGATGGGGCGAAGGCGGCCGCCGCGCCCAGCGCGGCGATCGCCAGCGTCAGCACGATGCCGATCTCGTGACCGACGGGCCGGCCTGGCCCGCCCGCCGGACGGAGCAGGAACGCCAGGGCGGATCCGGCCGCGCAGGCCAGCCAGCCAGCCAGGCTGAGCACGAGCCCGGCTCCGATGAGGTGGGCACCGCCGGTGATCGCCTGGCCGGCGTCGGCGAAGAAGAAGCCGAACGAGACGACGGTCATCCCGGTCGCCAGCAGGGCGCCGACCCGCAGGCGCGCGCCGCCCAGGCCGATGAGCAGCGCGCTGGCCGCCCAGACCGCGAGATAGATCGCGTGCGGGACAAGCTCGGCTGGCTCGGCGGCCAGGCTGGCCCCGGCGAGATAAGCGGGGAAGAGCCCCGCGATCCCGCAGGCCACGCCGACGGCGAGCAACGCCGCCGGGATCACCGCGCGCCTGCTCCCGGCGGGGACCGGCGCGGCGGGCAGATCGGCGGCTGGCTGGCGCGCGGCGGGCCAGCCGGCGGTGCGCCAGCCGGACGCGGCGCTGGCCCGGCCGACCGCCACGATCGTGCCCGGGGCCTCGATCTGCGTGAACCTGGACCACGCGGCGGACCACCCCGCCGGGGTTTCGGGCCACCACTGGGCGGGCTGCGACCGCGGCGCTCCCGCGGCCCAGATCCCGTAGAAGCGCGGCCCTTGTCCGATCTCGTAGCTCGCTCCGCGGTACGAGATGGTCACATCCTCGCGCACCGTTCCAGTCCTTCCTGGTCAGCTCGGCTCGTCGTGTTCTGGCCCAGACTAGGAAGGTTAGCTGCGGGTCCGCTGGGCGAACGCTCAGGCTTTCCTGACGTCACCGTGATGGCAGGCTTCCGCCTGACTTACGTCGCGGCCGCCGCAGCCGCCCACGGGACTGTCGCTGACGGACACGTCGACGGTCCCGGGCTCGACGCGGGGCGGGCTTGGCGGCCTCCTCTAGTCGAAGAGACCCCCTGGCTTCGTCAACCCGTGGACTCGATGCCGCTGTCGGCGAGCCCTGCCAGTCCGGATGGTTCGTGACCCGACCGCACAGGATCGGCGGGTGCCCCCGAACGCCAGCTTCAGGCCCCGGCTCGCCATCCACGATGTGGCTCCGCGTCGCAGGCGATCCCCGTGTGACGCGCAGAGCAGGATGCCGGTCACCGCGCCGTCTGCGCCGGTCCACTGCCAGCATTCCGTGCCCGCCGTGGTGCAGGGGTAGGGCCAGCCGGGCATTCTCACGACACCGGTGGCGAGAAGGGCGACGGCCAGGGACGCGGCACCGCACAGGCCGGTGAACTCCTGGCAGTTATCGCAGTAGCCTCGCCTTGCCAGCGCCAGGTCTTTGGTGACCGCCTTGCAGCGCGGGCAGGTGAATGACTCAGACGGCACCGCCGCTTGCAGGTCTAGTTCGTACATCATGGGATCGGTCCCTTCGTCTGGGAGGACCGCTGCGGCGCCCACGCTGCGACTGTGCGATGGCCCCAGCGTGGACACTGTTTGGGACAGGTGCCGCTCTGGTTGACACGGCTGCTTCCAGCAAGCCACACGGGCATGACGTCCGGCTACGGACGGCACCAAGTTTGGGCCACTCAGCTGCCATTTCGTGAGGGGCACCGGACCGCGTGACGCGCCGTGCGGACAAAGGCAGTGACGGGCATGCTCAGGTGTACCGTTGACGGACAAGAGCGGACACCATCGGACAGCCTCGCTGGAGGCTATGTCAGACCCAAATGGACCAGCCTGACCCCACTCAAGCTGCCAGCCTTGACGATCTCGCCTGGTGTCTCCGGCACCTCCGGACGTTAGCTGACATGCCCACCTACCGGGAGCTGGAGAAGACGCACGATTCATGCCGAGGGAATGCTGCCCGGCACGGATCTGCGCAGGATTCCACTGAAACGGGCCACCATCGCTGATGTGCTGGCCGGGCAGACTTTCCCCGCAAGGCGTTCCTGCTGACTTTCGCGGAAGCCTGCGGGGTCGACCTCCAGGCTGATCATCGGTGGAGCAAGCCTGGAACCGGCTGGCGGTCCGCTACCACGTCAGGCCTCGCCGGTGGCCAGGTCCGTGAGCATCTGACAGCAGCAACCCGAAGTCCGGATCCTGATGAGGCAGGCTGGGACCGAGCACGAGTCGAGCCTGATCGTCCGCGGCCACCGCTCGAGAAGCTAGCCCTGCCCGGGCTGGACCCGGCACGCGCACGAGCGGCCAGTACCGGCATCACAGGAGCCCAGCCCGGGGTACTGTCCGATTTCCTGGAAGCCGCGGATGCGGCCAGTGGCAGCGCCAACTCTCTCCTCGGACGTCTGGCACGGCGGGAGATCGAGCGTGTGACCTCGCTCATGCAACATCTGCCTCGTGGCAGGAGAGATCGCTTACGATGGCGAAGATCGGGAATGGCTACTCGGCCTTGCTCAAGAGGTTCAGCACTCCATCGAAGCAATCTCGCTGTCAATTATGAATGTCATGCCGCACGGTGTTCACGGCGGGCTGTGGAGATCTGACCTGGGAGTGCGTTATTTAGAATTGCAGCGGCAAGCCATCGACAGAGGTGTTTTCAATTCGACGAGTCTTTGTTTTCGACGATGCGGACCGGGCGCGCGACGAGATCTTTCTGCGCATTGTGCAGATGCAGCGTGATGTTGGGATCGATGTCCGGATGCTTGATTTTCAGCTTATCCCGGAATGGCTGCACGGGATGATCTTCGAATATGTAATCCTCGATGAGGAGGTAAGCTACGAGCTGGTGCCTGGTACCTCATTCAATTACAATCGCTTCCGGCCGATTATCTTTCGGATTAGCCTGGTGCCGACGCCGTCGCGTGTCAAGGACATGAAGGTGCGTTTTGAGCAACTGTGGGCCGCTGCTGATCCCGAGTTCCAGATTGGCGGCTGAACTGGGCCTGGATCATCTCGCGCTCAAATTGGGCAACATGGCGAGGATCCCGATCAGGAGCCTGCCGACCGATCCGGAGACGTCCAAGTCCTCAGCCCAACCCACGATCTCGTGGTCGTAGGGGTGACCATGGGAGACTTGGCCGATGACCCCCTCGACCTATGTGCCTGACCCCGACCGGTATGAGCGCCTGGCCTACCGCCGTTGCGGGCGATCCGGCCTGAAACTTCCCGAGATCAGTCTTGGGTTGTGGCAGAACTTCGGTAACGACACGCCGCTCGACAGGCAGCGGGAGACTATCTGGCGCGCGTTCGACCTCGGCGTCACGCACTTTGACCTGGCCAATAACTACGGTCCGCCGTATGGCTCGGCGGAGGCCAACTTCGGCGTGATCTTGCGCACCGACCTGCGCCGCCATCGCGACGAGCTGATTATCTCCACCAAGGCGGGCTACGACATGTGGCCCGGGCCCTACGGCGAATGGGGCTCGCGCAAGTACCTGCTGGCCAGCCTTGACCAGTCGCTGGCCCGCATGGGCCTGGATTACGTCGACATCTTCTACAGCCATCGCTTCGATCCGGACACGCCCCTGGAGGAGACCATGGGCGCGCTGGCCACCGCGGTCAAGTCAGGGAAGGCGCTGTACGCGGGGATATCGTCGTACTCGGCGGACCGCACCGGCCAGGCGGCCGCACTGCTGCGCGAGACGGGCACCCCGCTGCTGATCCACCAGCCCTCCTACTCGATGCTCAACCGCTGGATCGAGGGCGGCCTGCTTGACGTGCTGGACCGCGAGGGCATCGGGTGCATCGCCTTCTCGCCGCTAGCCCAGGGACTGCTGACGGATAAATACCTCAGCGGAGTACCGGCTGGATCGCGGGCCAGCCGGGACGGCTCACTCTCGACCGACCAGCTCAGCGAGGAGAACCTGGCGCGCGTCCGGGCGCTGGACGAGATCGCCGCTGCCCGCGGCCAGTCACTGGCCCAGCTGGCGCTGGCCTGGGTGCTGCGCGATCAGCGGGTGACCTCGGCGCTGATCGGCGCGAGCAGCGTGGCGCAGCTGGAGGAGAACCTGGCCGCGGTGCATGGCCCGCCGCTGAGCAGCGAGGAACTCGCCGCCATCGACCGCCAGGCGGTGGAGGTCGGCATCAACATCTGGGCCGCCTCGAGCGCCAGCTAGCCCATCGGTAGCGGTCAGCTCGGCGCCGCCAGGTCAGAGCGCCTTCATAGCGGCGGTCAGGTCGCTGGTCAGGCTGCGCGCCGATGCTGGCAGCGTAAGTCTGCTCCGGCTGGCATCGCGCCTTCGGGTCGCAGCACCGCGGGCCGCAGAATGCCCTGGTGATCGTAACGGAGCTCCGACATGAACCGCATTCTCATCCCTGACAGTAAGCCGCTCAGTGCGCGGTTCCTGGCCAGAGGCCTGCCGTCGGAGGGTTATGCCGCCTCGGTCGCGACCGACGGTGACCAGGCCTTGCAGCTGGCCGGGTCACTGTTGTTCGACCTCATGCTGCTGGATCTCGCGCTGCCGGGGCGGCCCAGCCTGGCTGTCCTGGCCGAGCTGCGGCGCCAGCACAGCCGCCTGCCGGTTATCGCGCTCAGTTCCTGGAACTCGCCCGCCGAGATCGTCGCCGCGCTCGAAGGCGGCGCGGACGACTGCATGGCCAAGCCCTACCAGTTCGCCGAGCTGCTGGCCCGGGTCCGGGCCCGGCTCCGGCCGCGGCCCGCGCGGGCCACCGCAGGCTGAAACCCGGGCGCCCGCTTTGCCCGGCGAGGCGCTGCGGGAAACTAGGTTCCGGCGCAGCCGCACGAGGGAGCCCCATGATTTTCATCACCGCCAAGTTCCGGGTACTGCCCGAGCACGCCGATCAGTGGCCGGACATCGCTGACTGACTTCACCCGAGGCGACCTGCGGCGAGCCCGGCTGCCTGTGGTTCTACTGGTCGCGAAGCGTGGCCGATCCGGCGGAATACGTCCTGGTCGAGGCCTTTCGCGACGACGCGGCCGCCGCCGCGCATGTGCAGTCGGAGCACTTCAGGAACGCGCAGCAGACGCTGCCGCGTTACCTCGCCGAGACACCCAAGATCGTCAACTTCAAGATCCCGCAGGACGACTGGTCCCTGCTCGGCGAGATGGCCGTCCCCGCGCATACCTGAGTTAGGCCCTGGCGGTCAGCCGACGAAGACGGCAGTGAGCAGGACAGGTTCAGGGCCGCGATCAAGGCGGCCACGCAGGCGGCCACGGCGGTGGTGAGGGGGCTATTGACCAGCGAGCCCATGATGTCGGCCCGCCGGGTCAGCAGCACCAGCGGGATCAGCGCGAACGGGATGCCGAAGGACAGCACGACCTGTGAGATGACCAGGCTTTCGGTGGCGGGCAGCCCCGCCCCGAGGACGATGAGCGCGGGAAGCATGGTAACCGCGCGGCGGGTAAACAACGGGATGCGGCGGCCGATGAAGCCCTGCATGACCACCTGGCCGGCATAGGTGCCCACGCTGGAGGAGGACAGGCCGGAGGCGAGCAGCGCGACGGCGAACGCCAGCGCGGCGCCGCCGCCGACCAGGCGCCCGAGCCTGGCATGTGCCGCCACGATCGGGTCGGCGGCGTGGCTGCCGCCCCGGCTGAACACCGCGGCCGCGACGAACAGCATCGCGAGGTTGATCACGCCAGCGGTGCCCAGGGCCATGCACCACATCGAGCCGCTGGAAGCGCATGAGCTCGCGGCGCTCCGCATCGTCGCGGCACACCACCCGCCGCTTGGTCAGGGCCGAGTGCAGGTACACCACGTGCGGCATGACGGTGGCGCCGATGATGCCGGTGATCAGCAGCAGCCCGCCGGGCACGGCCAGGTCGGGCAGCAGGCTGGCGGCCAGCGGGGCCGGCTGGGCGCCCACTGCGACCAGGTCGTAGGCGAAGCCGAAGAAGACGATTCCGAGCAGTGCCCCGATCGCCAGCTCGAAGCGGCGGTAGCCGCGCTGGTCCAGCGCCAGGATGGCGAACGCGACGACCGCCGTGATCAGGCCGGCGGCCAGCAACGGCGTGCCGAAGAGCAGATTGAGCCCGATCGAGGCGCCAACGAACTCAGCCAGATCGGTCGCCATCGCGATCAGCTCCGCCTGGACCCACAGCCCGCCGGACACCATCCGCGGCAGGACGTCCTGGCACAGCTGCGGCAAGTCCCTCCCGGTGGCGACGCCGACCTTCGCGGACAGGTACTGCACCAGCATCGCCATCAGGTTCGCCGCGACGATCGCTCAGGCCAGGGCGTACCCTGACACGGCGCCGGCGGACAAGTTCGTGGCGAAGTTACCGGGATCTACATAGGCGACCGCGGCCACGAACGACGGGCCAAGCAAGGCGGCCCACGCCGCCGGATCTCGGCGAGGTGGCCCGAACTCGTGCAGTTCTTCCTGGCCAAGCTCAATAGCTACGGCCCGCTGAGCTGCTCGTCCGAGGCGATGCAGCTGCTGCTGCGATCCAGCTGGCCGGGCAACGCTGAGCAGCTGTGGCAGGTGATCAGGCAGGTCGTCCACCGCCGCAGGTCCGGCACCATCCAGCCGGGCGACCTGCCGCCGGAGTGCTGGACGGTGAGCTGCAGGCTGCTCAGCCCGCTTGAGTCGATGGAGCGCGACGCGATCGTGCAGAGCCTGCTCGACCACGACGGCAACAAGGTCAAGGCGGCCGAGTCGCTCGGGATGTCGCGGGCCACGATCTACCGCAAGAGCCACGAGTACGGCATCGTCACTCAGGTCAGCTGACCGGAGCGCCCGGGCTCATGAAGCGTTCAGCGTGATCGCCGGGCGATGATCGCGGCGAGCACCGCCATCGCCACGACCGACACCGCCGTCAGCCGGAAGATGGCCGCCAGCGAGAGCGCGTTCTGCAGGGCACCGGCGCCGAAGGCGGCCAGCCCGTAGCCCAGCTGGTAGGCGGCGATCAGCCAGCCGGCCGCCAGTTCGACCAGGCTAGGGAATATCGACTCGCCGTAGCCGACGGTCATCGGGAAGAAACCCGAGCAGGCCAGCCCGCCGAAGGCGAACAGGCCGACGCCGGCGCCCGCGCCGCGCGCGGCGGGCGCCAGCAGCAGGGCAGCGCAGATGGCCCAGGGCAGCACCACGTAGATGCGCGTGGAGCGGATCTTGCCCGAACCCAGCGCGATCAGCAGCCGTCCGACGGTGACCGCCGCCCAGAACGCGGCGAGGGCGACGTTGGCCGCGGCTGCCTTGATTCCCCGGCTGACCAGCAGGGTCGTGCCCCCGTTGCCGAACATGGTCTCGGCTATCCCGTAACTGACCAGCGCGGCCGCGAACATCCAGAACAGGCCGGGAATCCGGGCCCGGCCCGGCCGGGCCGCCGGGCCGGGGATGCTCATCGGCTGCGCCAGCGTGGCCACGATCAGCACCACCAGCCCGGCTGCCGCCAGCAGCGGCAGGTACCACCAGTGGCCCAGGCTGGTGAAAGGGCGATCAGGAGCGGGGACAGCGCGGTGCCCAGCCCGAGCAGCACATTCAGCGCGGTGAGAGCCACGGCCCGGCGGCCGGGCTGGAAGGCGCCCGCGTAGCTGCTGATCGACGCCAGCGTGAGCCCGAAGCCCAGGCCCAGGGCGGCCGTGGCCAGCAGCAGCATCGGGTAGGCAGCCGCGTCGGCGTGGACTAGATAGCTGCCGGCCAGCAGGCCCATGGCGATGGAGTCGGCCACCAGGCCCGACAGGAGCACCCGTTTCAGCCCCAGCCAGCGCGCTAGCACCGGGAGCGCGAGCGAGCCAGTGATAGCCAGTACGACCTGCGGGAGGAACAGCCAACCGTACTGGCTCTTGGTCAGGCCGTAGCCGGTAGCGGAGGTCAGCACGATGGCGGCGGCCGGAAAGGCGACCAGGCTCAGGCCCTGGAACAGGCCGATCGCGTAGACCGTGATCACTTCGCTGCCGTGCACTGCGGGTACGGCGCGTGGAGCGTTCATGACGCCAGAACACTAGCGGGCTTCGCCCCAGGCACCCGGCTAGGACAGCCGCGTATCAGCCGCACCGGTCAGGCGGCCGCCGGCCGAAAGCCGGGTGCGCTAGAGTCACGCCGTGACCGACAGCAATGACTGGCGCGTGACTATCTCACTGACTGACCCGGCAGACGCGGACCAGGCCAGGCGGTCCTTTTCCGAGCATGAGGTGGAAGAAGATGTCCGCCGCCGGCTCGGCCGGAATATCGCCGTCGGCGCTGGTGACGCGCAGATCTTCCTGTATGCGGGCACCGACGTCGCGGCCCGGGAGGCTGAGCGGGTGGCCGGTGAGGTGCTGAGCCAGCAAGGCATCCAGGCGGACTTCGCCTTGCACCGCTGGCATCCCATCGAAGAGGAGTGGGAAGACCCCGGGGTCGCGCTGCCGCGGACCGATGCCGAGGTCCAGGCCGAGCATCAGCGGCTTGATGAGGCCGAGACCGCCGAGTCCGTCGCGGCCGGCGTCGCCCAATGGGCGGTGCGGGTCGAGTTCCCCTCGCACCGCGCGGCGGTCCAGCTAGCGAACCGGCTGCGCGGCGAAAGCCGGGCGGTCGTGCGGCGCTGGCGGTTCCTGGTCGTCGGCGCCACCAGCGAGGACGACGCCCGGGACCTCGCCGAGCAGATCAGGCGGGAGGCCCCGCCGGAGGCGACCATCCGCGCTGAGCATTCCGGCATGCTGCTGCCGTTCATACCCTTCTGACCCGGCGTCGCGACCATGGGCGGCGGTTTCCTGTACACGAACTCCGCATCGGTCTCGCTCGGCCTCGTGATCGGCATGGAGCAACTGCGCTCGCGGGACGGCGAGCTGGCCAGCTGGCAGCTGCTCGACGACTTCAAGCAGCTGCCGACCGTCTGGCAGCTGGTCGCGGGCGGGACCGTTGCCGAGCACTCGGCGCATGCGATCGCCGAGGGCGGGATCGCCGACGTCCCCGGTTGTTCGGTGACGGCTACCTGCTCGCCGGTGATACGGCGGGCCTCTCGCTGAATGCTCTCAGCACGTTCCGCGGGATGGATTTCGCGATCGCCAGCGCTATCACGCGGCGCAAGCGGCGATCGAGCGATAACGGCGGGGGATACCTCGGCTGCTGGCCTGGCTGGATACGCCAAGCGGCTGCGGCAGAGCTTCGTCCTGCGCGACCTCGAGACCAGCAGGGCGATCCCTAAGGTCATGCAGAACCCCCGCCTGTCCGCCCATTACCCGGACGTGGTCTGCAGGCTTTTCACGGACCTGTTCACCGTCGGGACCGAGCCCGCGAGCAAACTGTCGGGCCGCACGATGAGCGCCTTCCGGCGAGTTTTCCTGAAGCTGGCCACCGTCAAAGACCTGTGGTCACTGCGAAAGGTGTGAGGGGGCCGCATGAAGGTCGATGCCAAGCTGGCGCAGGACCTGCTCAACCTCGACGGTCAGCCGCACATCGTCATCGACCAGCAGATCTGCGCCACGGTCTGCACCAGCCGCGTGTGCCTCGCGGTGTGTCCCGCCGACCTTTTCGAGATCAACGCGGCGGGCGGCATGGCCGTCAACTGGGAAGGCTGCCTGGAGTGCGGCGCCTGCATGATCTGCTGCGACAACCAGGCCCTTTCCTGGGCTTACCCGCGCGGGCGGGTTCGGTGTGCAGTACCGGGCCAGCTGAGGGTCTACCGTGGATCAGCATGACGTATGCAGCTGACCCGCGGGTCGACGCTTACATCGACGCGCTGCCCGGCTGGCAGCAGGACATCTGCCACGAGGTGCGCGACCTGGTTCATGCCGCCGACCCTGAGGTCACCGAGACCATCAAGCGCTCCAAGCAGCCGTATTTCGTGCTGCACGGCAACATCTGCGCGCTGCTCGCCGCGAAGGACCACGTCAACGTGTTCCTCTACGACGGCGGCATCGTCGAGGATCCCGACGGCATCATCACCGCTGGCCACGACAACAAGACCGCTCGCACGGTGGCCTTCGGCCCGGGCGACGCCATCAACGCGACCGCCCTGACCGCCATGTTCCGGCAGATCATCGTCAACAACCGGGCCGGCGGCTGGCGCAAGCTCAAGCGCGAGGGCTGAGTCACTACCGACCAGCCGTGCCAGTACCCGACTACGGCGTGTCCCGCAACACCCCGGCTACGGCGTGTCCCGCAACACCCCGGCCACGGCGTGTCCCGCAACACCAGGGCGGCTGAGTCACCCTGGACGACCGCCTCGCCTGAGCGCCCGCGAGCCGGTGTTCATGATCGTGGGTGTTTGCTGGTGGGCGGGTTCACTAAAAGCCCATGATCATGCTGCCGGCCGGGACGGACCGGGGCATACCGGGCGGGGTGGGGGTTTGGGCTGGCCTGGCGGGTGGCTCGGTGGGTCTGGCTGGGTGGCTGGGGTGGCTCGGTGGCTGGCTGAGCCTGGGCTGGGGCCGGGCTAGCCGCCGGGGCGGCCCACCACACGCCGGCGGCCCGATTCGAGTCAGGGCTGGCCGGTCAGCTGCAGGTCATACACGCGGGCCTGGAAGGTGCCCGCCGGGTCCGGGGGCAGGCCGGTGAACCAGATGAGTACGTAACGGCCCCGCGCCGGGGTGCCGGGCCGCAGGTTCAGCACCCCGGCGGCGTTGGCCGCGCGCGCGACCGGCGGCAGGTCGGCCAGCCGGGGCGCGGTGCCGACCCGCAGCTGGAGGTCCGCGCCGCGCGCGCTGCCCAGCGTTATCCGGGCGGCGGTGATGGTCACCGGATGCCCCATGTCCACGAGCAGGCCGGTGCCCGGGTAGAGGTTCCCGAAGCGCGCCGTGGTGTACCAGTCCGTATGCCAGGCCGTGGCGCGGCTCCGGTCGACCGCCAGGTGGGCGAGCTGCGGGCCGTCGCCCTGGCCGGAGCCGTAGGGACCGAACGCCGCCACCCTGGCCGGGCGGAGCGACTGCGCCGGGATCGCGGCCGGGGTGGTGGGCGTGGGCGTCGGCGTCGGCGTCACTCGTGGCGATGGGGACGACGACGGCGATGGCGCGGGATGGGTCACCGGGCGAGACTGCGCCGACGGCGCCGCTCGCGTCGCCGGGTCCGGGCTCGTGGCTAGGTGATAGCCGAGGAAGCCAATCCCCGCCACGAGCACCAGAGCCAGCGCTGCCGCCCAGCCGCGCCCATGCCGCCTGGCGGCCCGGACGGGCGGCACGGGCTCGGTCACGTCTTCGGGGATGGCCTCCGGCCCGAGCCGGGCGCTGTCATATTCCCGGATCAGCGGCTCTGGATCAACCCCGACCGCCCGGGCCATGGCCCGGATGTGCCCCCTGGCGTAGAAGTCACCGCCGCACGCTGAGTAATCATCATCCTCGATGCCGTTGATGATCGTTTCTCTGATGCGGGTCCTGTCGCTGACCTCGGACACGGTCAGATTGGCCTGGCGCCGTGCTTCGGCGAGCGCTTCCCCGATGCTCACGCCGCGCCTCCACTGCGGTATCGCGCTACGCCCCGCCCGGATCGCACGGCGCAGATGGTCGTCCCTCCATCATTGACACTACGTCCGCCGGCCGCACTCCGGGCGGCAAGCCCGCCAGCCGCCGCGTCAACCCGTTGGGCAGCTCGCCGCCTGCCCGATGACGGTCCGCTCCCACGGCCGACCTGGAGGTCTTGAAGGCCGCCGCGCCAGCGCCCCGCACGCGGCGGCCGGCCTGGGGAACAATAACGCAACATGATCGTCCCTGCGCCCGCATGGGTCGTGGCTGGCCCGCCCGGCGCCGGTAAGAGCACGGTGGCGAGCATCATGCTCGCCAGCCTCACGCCGGCGCTGGCGCTGCTTGATAAAGACACGATCTACGGGTCGTTCGTCACGGCCACGCTCGCGGCGGCCGGGCGCCTCGCCGGGGAGCGCGAGGGCCCCTGGTATGACCAGCACATCAAGGTCCACGAGTACGCCGGGATCACCGCTACCGCTCGTGAGATCCGCTCGCATGGCTGTCCCGTTGTATTGTCGGCTCCCTTCACCCAGCAGATCCACGATGCCGGCCGGTGGCGGTCGTGGGTCGCCGACCTCGGCGGCGGGCCGGTGCGCCTGGTCTGGGTCCGGTCAGATGCGATGACCCTCCAGCATCGCCTGGCCGCCCGCGGCTCGGAGCGCGACTCGGCCAAGCTGGCGGATTTCCCGGCGTTCACGGCCAGCATGCGGCTCAGCACCAGGCCCGCTGCCCCGCACCTGGCCATCGACAACCGCCTCACCGCGGCGGTGCCGCTGGAAGATCAGGTGGCCGCCATGCTGGGGAGCTTCTGAGCACGGGCCCCGAAGACAACGACGACCAGATCGCCGTCAGGCGCTAAGCGCATCGGGCAATTTCCGGTCAGGAGGCGAAGGTCCCTGCTGGTCAGGATGAAAGCCTTTATCAACGGCCCCAGGCGCGCCAGAGCCTGGAATAAGCCGGCGGTGGATGGCCAGGACGGCTGCTCCGCGCCAACAGGCGGCGACCGTTCCGTGAATGGGATCCCGGCCTCGGCGAGTGCGGTGGGAGAGGAAGGGAGAGCGAAGCGATGAACTTCAATCTTGCGGTCATCTTGGGCGAGACGGCGGCGGCTTCGCCGGACAAGGCGGCCACTATCTACGACGGGGGCCAGCTGACCTACCGGGAGCTGGATGAGCTGTCGGACCGGGTGGCGGCCAGCCTGGAGGCGGCCGGGATCGAGCCGGGGGACCCGGTGGCGCTGCAGCTGCCGAACATCCCGCAGTTCCTGATCGGCTATTTCGGGATCTTGAAGGCCGGCGCGGTGGCGGTGCCGATGAACGTGCTGCTCAAGGCGCCGGAGGTGGCCTTCCAGCTGGGTGACTCGCGGGCCCGGGTCCTGATCACCTGGGAGGGCGTGCTCGATGAGGCCGCCAAGGGCGCTGAGGCCGCCGGGGTCGAGGAGATCTTCGCGGTCGGCCACGCCGCCGGAGCGCCGGGCGCGCACCCGTTCGAGCAGCTGCTCGAGCTGACCACCGGCCCCCGGCTGGCCTCGCGGCTGCCGACCGACACCGCGGTGATCATCTACACCTCGGGCACCACCGGTCGCCCCAAGGGCGCCGAGCTGACTCACCTGCAGCTGTACATGAACGCCGACATCCCCGGCCGCCTGTTCGGCGTCCGGGACGATGACATCGTCCTCACGGTGCTACCGCTGTTCCACGTTTACGGGCTATCCAGCGTGCTGAACCTGTGCGTGCGGTTCGGCGGCACGATGTCGCTGATCCCGCGGTTCGATCCGGCCGCGGTCCTGGCCGCCATCGAGCGAGACCGGTGCACGGTCTTCGACGGCGTGCCGGCCATGTTCATCGGCCTGCTGTCCTACCCGGAGCTGGACAAGTATGACGTCTCCTCGCTTCGCATCGCGATTTCCGGCGGCGCCTCGATTCCCGGGCCGGTGCTGGACGCGTTCGAGAAGCATTTCGGGGTGCTGATCCTGGAGGGCTACGGGCTGACCGAGACCGCCTCGACCACCACCTTCAACATCAGCGTCGAAGAGCGCCGGGTCTACAGCGTCGGCAAGCCGATCTGGGGTACCCAGACCGAGGTCTGGGATGACAAGGGCAACGTCCTGCCACCTGGTAAGGACCACGTCGGGGAAGTCGTGACCCGCGGCATGCACGTGATGAAGGGCTACCTGAACAATCCCGAGGCCACGGCCGAGGTGTTCACGGGGAACTGGTTCCACACCGGTGACCTGGGCTACATCGACGAGGACGGGTTCTTGTTCATCGTGGGGCGGATCAAGGAGCTGATCATCCGGGGCGGCTACAACGTGTATCCGGCCGAGATCGAGGACGTGCTGCACGCGCATCCGGCCATCCTCGAAGCCGCGGTGGTCGGCATTCCCGATGACCGGCTGGGCGAGGAGGTCAAGGCCGTGGTCGCGCTGCGGCCCGGTGCCTCGCTGACCGCCGGCGAGCTGATCGCTTACTGCAAGGAGCGGCTCGCCGCCTACAAATACCCGCGGGTGGTGGAGTTCACCGCCGCGCTGCCCAGGAACACCCTCGGCAAGATCCTCAAGGGCGAGCTGGCCGGCTGAGGCCACGTCACGCTGCCCTGATGGACCCGATGACGGGAGGCTGACCGCGGCGCCATCACGGTGTCGCGGTCAGCCTTCAGCGCGCGGAGCCGGGCCGCGCCGAGTCAGGCTGCCCGTCGCCCGCCGTTACGCGTGCCCGGTGCCGCGCGGCGGCCAGGAGTTCGGCGACGCCGTGCTCGATGCCACGGGCCAGCACCTCAAGGTCCGGGGTGGTCGCGTAGTCGCCGGTCAGGCCGAACGAGACGTTGTCGCAATAGCTGAAGATCGAGACGCCGACGCGGAGCGTCGCGGAAATCGGGACGTAGGGTACGATCTCCGCGAGCCTGCGGCCCATCGCATAGAGCGGCTGCCGGGGACCTGGCACGTTGGTCGTCACGGTAACGATCTCCCGCTGCGGCAGCCGGAAGGCCAGCCGGACCGCCAGCGATGCCACCGGGAACGGGGTGTAGCGGCCCAGTGCGACCAGCGTTTCGCCGACTGTTGCTTCCCTGCACATCTTCAGGTCCGCCAGGTGGGCCTGGACGGCGGCGAGCCGTTCGACCGGATCGGCGACCTGAACCGGCAGCTCGGCCACGAGCGCCGACACCCGGTTCTCGTAGATGCCCTCCTCGCCCGCGCTCCGGACCGAGACAGGGACCAGCGATGGAACCATGTTCACCGCTGGCTGCTCGCCGCGGGCGAGCAACAACGTCCGGAACCCGCTGCTGATCGCGGCCAGCACCACATCGTTCACCGTGCCGCCGAGTTCCTGCTTGATCGTCTTGATGTCGCTCAGCGACGCCCGGGCCAGCGTGTACCGGCGCTGTTGGCCGATCGGGCCGCTCAGCGAGGACGGAGTGGCCGGCCGCGCTTCGGTGATCAGCCTGGCCAGCCCGCGCATGGTGTCGGTGGCCCGCCGGGCACAATCGCCGGGCCTGGCCAGCGCGGCGCGTACAGCACCGGCTTCCCGCGCCGGAAGCAAGATCGCGTCCACGGCCGCCTGAGCGGCGAGCGAAAGGCCGGACGGCTCAGCGGGCACGATCCGGTCGTCGGGGACCGGCGGCGCGGACTCCGGGGTCGCGTCGAAGATCATCCGGTACTGGTCGGTTCCCGAGATCCCGTCGACCATGCAGTGGTGGACCTTGGAGATCAGCGCCCAGCGGCCGCGGGCCAGCTCCTTGACGAGCCAGTACTCCCACAACGGATAGTCACGGTCGAGCCGCTGGGCCATGACGCGTCCCATCAAGGTGCCGAGCTCGGCGTCGCCGCCCGGAGCCGGCAAGGCGGTCTGGCGGACGTGATATCGCAGGTCGAACGATGGATCGTCAACCCAGACCGGGGGACCGAGGCGGAATGGGACCTGGCGGAGCTTCTGCCGGTAACGGGGCACCAGCGGCAGCCGCCCCTCGAGATAGCCGAGGAAGTCGTCATAAGAAGGCGCAGGTCCCTCGAATACCGCGATCAGCGCGATCGCCATCGACGTGTGCTGGTCCTCGTCTTCCGCATCGATGAACGAGGCGTCCAGCGGATTCAACCGGTCCATAGCGCTGCTCCCCGGGCCGTACTGGGCCCGCTCCAGCCGAGCGTGGTGGGGGTGACCACACCACAGCCACGTTCCCCAGCGAATCGTAAGCCGGGGACGACCCGGATCTCCCCGGGCCATGGTCCCGTCAACGAGGACGTTTGGCTCTGCTCAAGCGCCCGGGCCAGTGCTCAGCCGGCCGGGCAGCGGTGCGGCCAGCCGGCATCGGGCACGCAACCAGGCAACAGCTGAGCCGGCCGGGCAGCGGTGCGGCCAGCCGGCATCGGGCACGCGACCAGGCAACAGCTGAGCCGGCCGGGCAGCGGTGCGGCCAGCCGGGCATCTGCTCAGCCGGCCGGGCATCTGCTCAGCTGGCCGGGCATCTGCTCAGCTGGCCGGGAGCTCCGCTGGGGACGGCCGCGCGGCCGTGCGGGGCGCCCCCGGGCCGGTGCGGGGCGGCCCGGTGCCCGTGCGGCTCAGCCGCGCGCCGGTTCGGGACCACGGTGCGCTCGGTCAGCCGGCGCTGCGCAGGGAAGGCCAGGCGGCGGGCCGCTGCCACGGCGACCAGCGCCGCGACGACCAGGGGAAACGCGGTCCAGGGCAGCGCGCGGGCGCCCGCGCCATCCAGCACGACTCCGCCCGCCAGTGACCCGGCCGCGATGCCCACGTTGTAGATGGTGGTCAGCATCGAGGTGGCCAGGTCGGCGTGGCTGGTGCCCGACACGTCGACCAGGGCGGTCTGCAGCAAGGTCGGCGCCGCGCCGAACGCGATGCCCCACAGGGCCACCGCGGTCAGCAGGACCGCGGCACCGCCCCCGGACAGGCCAAGCGCGAGCAGCGCGGCCGCGATCATGGTAAGCGCGCCCAGGAGGGCGGGCCGCAGGTGGCGGTCGACCAGCGTGCCGACGATCCAGACCCCGGCCACCGTGGCCAGCCCGAACACCAGCAGGACCAGGCCGGTGGGCCCAAAGCCGCCGTGCTGCGCGAACACCGCCAGATAGGTGTACATCGCCTGGTGGCCCAGGATCAGGAGCAGCGTGACGGCCAGGACAACCCGCAGGCCCGGCAGCGCGGCGACGGCGCGCAACGGGAGGCGCTCGCTGGCCCGTTCACCGGGGAAGTTGGGGACCCGCCAGCCCACATACCCGGCCAGGATCGCGGCCAGGGCAGCCAGCGTGGCGAAGCTGGCGCGCCACCCGGCCACAGCGGCCAGGGCGGTGCCGGCCGGGAGGCCGAGAGCGAGCGCCACGGTGATGCCGCCCAGGACGATGGCGATGGCCCGGCCCCGGCGTTCCGCGGGAACCATGCGGGCCGCGTAACCGGCCAGCATGGCCCACATGGTGCCGCCCATGGCCCCGGCCAGCAGCCGGGCCGCGAAGGTCAGCGGGTAGCTGGCCGAGACCGCGGTAACCACGTTGCACAGCGCGAAGCCGGTGAGCACGCCGATGAGCACCGGGCGCCGGGCCAGGCCACGCAGCGCGGCCGTCACCGGGATCGCCGCCACCACCGAGGCCGCCGCGTAGCCGGTCACCAGGAACCCGACGGGTCCCACGGCGACGTGCAGGCTCGCGCTCATCTGCGGCAGCAGCCCGGCCGGCAGCTGCTCGGTGGCCACGGCGGTGAAGGCCGCCGTGGACAACGCCAGCAGACCCCACACCGGCGATCTCGGCGTGCCCGCGCGGGGCGGAGCGGGGCGGGCGGCGACAGATCCGGCGGAGGGCGCGGTCGGCGAGCTGGACATGCGACTATGGTTAGACCCTCACATCAATGTGAGGTCAACTGTATTTTCGCGCCGCGCGTCCGCCCAGCGGGCCCTAACCGCAAACCGGCGGTTGCCCGGGCGCGAGGCGGAGGACATCCGGCAGGACCGGACGATCTTGACATGCATCTGTCGTTGATGTCATGCTCATGACATCAACGACAGGTCCGTGCTGCGCGAACGGCAGGCGGCGGTGGTCCGGGACGCGATCCTGGACGCGCTGGCTGACCTGCTGGAGACCCAGCACCCGGACGACATCGCGCTCCCGCAAGTCGCGGCGGATGCGGGGGTCTCGATCCGGACCCTCTACCGCTACTTCGCCACGCGGGAAGACCTGTTCGCGGCGGCCGGCGAGCACATCGTGGCCCGGCTCGGCCTGCCTGCCCAGATAGCCAGCGCGGAGGAGATCACCGCGACCTTCCTCCAGTCCGCCGCGCAGGGCGCGAAGCACCCGCAGCTCATCAAGTCCATGCTGTACAGCAGCCTGGGCCGCCGGGCGCGCTCTGCGCACCGCGGCCGCCGGATCCAGGCGATCACGCAGGCGCTGGCCGACGTCACCTCGCACCTGGAGCCCGCCGAGGCACGGCGCCGCTCCGCCGCGATCGCCTACCTGTGCAGCCTGGCGGCCTGGGTAACCATCAGCGAAGAGACCGGCCTGTCCGCGGCGGACGCCCAGCGCGGGATCGCCTGGGCGCTAGACGTCCTAGTCGCCGAGCTCAGGCGCGAGCACACCACGGAAGATCCAACTGCACGGCCATGAGGAGGGGGATCATGACAACAAGTGCTACACCGGACACCTGCGCGGCCCGGCCCACGGGGCAGCTGCCGGACCGCCTCACCCATACCGCCGCCGGTGAGGGACCTGCGTACTGGTTCTTCGACTCGCTGGCCGTCCTGCGGACGCCGGTCACCGGCACGTCGCCTGCGGTCATCGAGATGACCGTGGCACCCGGCGGAGGAGCGCCGCTGCATGTTCACCCCGACCTCGATGACAGCTTCTATCTCCTCGACGGCCAGCTGGCCATGCGCTGTGGCGAGCATACGTTCCTGGCCAGTCCGGGCGACTACGTCGTGCTGCCCAAGGGCATACCGCGCACATTCCGGGTCGTCGGCGGCCAGCCCGCCCGCATGCTGCAGGTGCACGAGGATGACTCGTTCCTGCGCTTCATCCGGGCCGTGGGCCTCCCGGCCACCACGCGCAGCCTGCCCGTCACCACCCAGCTGAGCATCCCGTTCGAGGAGATGCCGGAGATCGCGGCGGACACCGGGCAGCCCGTCATCGGGCCGCCGATGACCGAGCAGGAAGCCAGCCAGATAGCGATGGCCGCCGCGGCCGGCTGACCAGCCCCCGAGCCCGGGCCGGGCTCAGCGGCGGGGCTCAGGGGCAGGGGCTCAGGGGACGGTAACTCCCTGGATGACGACCGCTCCGAGTGTCGGATCGAGCTCGGTCGCCTGGGACACCCCGGCCGGGGTGATGATGTCCATCGCCTTCGGGACGGTAGCCGGGTTAGCCGAGCAGATGGGGCCGCTGCCGCCGACGCCGCATACCCCGAACTGGAACTGCTGCGGGGTCGGCGCGAAGCCGCGGGCCTGGTCGGCGCTGAACCCGTCCTGCCCGGTCAGCACGACCGCGAAGGACCAGCCCGGCCCGGGGGTGCCGAACGCGGCCTGCGGCAGCACGATCGTGATCGTCTTGCTGATCTGGGAGGCGGCCACCGAGGCCGTGCCGAGGGAGTTCCCGGACGGGTCTTGCCAGACCGGCGACGCGAAGCCCTGCACCTCGACCAGCTCGCTCCAGGCTTCAGCAGGAGCGATGGTGTAGTTACGGGTCGCGAAGGCGGCCGCCGTCGAGGTGGCCGCGGCGGCCGGGTTGTGCACGTAGACGTCGAGCAGCTGGGCGCCCATCGCGGCGCCGAACGTCGGGTCCAGGTTGGCCAGCGTGGCCTGCAGGTAGACCGTGGTGCCGTCGCTGATCACCTGGAACCTGGTCAGGTCGAAGGCGCCAGCGTGGAAGTCGGCGGCGGTCGGGTACTGGTAGGTGCCGGGACCGTTGTCATCGCCGGGCGGGTCGGTGACGTCGAGCATGGTCGTGCCGCTGGTCACGTTGCTGGTCACCGAGGTCTGCGCGTAGCCGGTCCGGTTACCGGACGCGGTGGCGGACACGGTGAGCACGCTGTCGCCGAAGCCCACCGGCACCGTGGCCGAGAACGAGCCGTCCGGTGCCGCCACCGTGGTGCTGGTGGTGGCCTTGGCCCCGGTGGTGGAGTCGAAGGATTCCACCACGACGCTCGCGCCGGGCACCGTGGTGCCGGTGACCGCGGTGGCCGTCGTCACCGTGGTGCCGGGCGCCGGGGCGGTCAGCGTCACCGGGATCGCGCCCGGCGGCCCGTGCCTGACGTACCGCTGGGTGGTCACGGCCGGGGTCTCCAGGGTGTGCCCGGCCCCGACCGCCAGGACCAGCCGCAGTTCCTGGGCCTGAGCCCAGGTCAGCGGGGATGCCGAGCCCGCGGCCTTCCCGTCGGTGAACCCGATCGATGCGGTCGTCGGGTCGCTGCCGTACGGCGAGGCGGCCAGATCCGGGTCCTCCCAGGCCTGCTCGGGCACCAGGCCCACGCCGGAGGAGAATTGCGCCATGGCCTCCAGCAGCGCGGTCGCGCCGGTCAGCTTCCCGGACGCGATGTCGGACTCAGCGCGCTCCCCGGACAGCACCGGCCACAGGTGCCCGGTGCCCTTGTCGGTGGTCGGCCACGGCTGGCCCTCGGTGGTGCAGGATGTCTGGCTGGGCTGGAAGCAGTCCCCGTACCCGTCGGCGCTGCCCGCCGCGGCTGAGGTGCCGTACCGGTAGTAGCCGGTCCCGCTGGGCGTGGTCACCGAGATCTGCTTGTCGAGCACGCCCAGGGAGGCCTGGATGTCCGGATCGCTGACCGGGAGCTCGCCGAGGCGCACCAGTTCCTGGAAGCCGCCGTCGATCACGGCGCGCTGGTCCACGGTCGGGCCGCCGTTGCCCAGGTTGTAGGTGATGGCAGCGTTCGGGTCACCGGTCTTGGACAGCCGGATGAAGTAACGCGGCCCGTCCGGGCCGGTCGTCGTCACGTCCCAGGTCTTGATGGTGCGCTGGAAGTCATCGGCGGTTGCCTGGTAGAGCTGGGCGCGGGCCGGGTCTGCGTGCCGGGCGGCGATCACCGAGGCCGCGGTCAGCCCGGCGATCTCGGCGGCGATCGTGGAAGGCGAGTAGCCCGACTGCTCCTCCCAGCGCTCCGCGCCGAACGACGGCCCGGTCGCGACCAGGTAGTCGGCGGCGGGCCTGATGTGCTGCTGCCACAGGGCCGTGTCCCCGGCCAGGCCCGATTGCAGGGCCATCAGGATGGGGTAGGCGGTCTCGTCCAGCTGCGTGCCGCCGGTGTCCGGCGCGGCTTGACCGTTGACCAGGGAGTTGCGGGGGAACTGGCCGGTGGCCAGCTGCTGGCGGTCGAACAGGAACAACGTGGCGGCGCGCGCGGTGGCGAGGTCGCCGTCGGTGAGCAGCCCGGTGAACCCCTCGTAGAGGTCACGCGAGAACACCTCGCGGTAGGAGCCGAAGTACACCGGCTTGCCGTTCACCTGCGTCCCGGCGGCGACGGCCTGCCCCCAGGGGCTGGCCAGCGAGGCGACGATCGCGCCCGGATAGGTCTTGTCCTCGCTCGCCTTGATCACGTTCGCCGACAGGTAATAGCGCCGCTGCAGGTCAGCGGCCTGCGGGCGGGACAGCCCCGGGTAGCTCGACGGCGGCCGGCGCAGGCCGCGATCGTAGGCGGCCCAGCCGCTGGTGTAGTCCTGCTCGACCTGCCCGAACGGCCTGGCCAGGGAGGCTCCGGCGGTGGCGATCGCGGTCGCCTGGGTACGGCCGAACCCGAGGGCCAGCGTCACCTGGTTACCGCGGCGCGGCGTGACGTCCTCGGTGGCCGTGATGTGGCCGTCGGGCGCCGAGTCGTAGCTGGTCAGCGAGTGCGCGGTGTCGAGCTGGGTGAGGCCGTCGCTGGCCGTCCCCGCGTAGCCGACGCTGGCCGCGGCGGCCGCGCTGGACGGCCGCAGGGCCATGTAGGTGGGCACCGCGTAACTGCGGTTAACCGCCTGGGTCACCGTGTTGGTGCTGTACACCACGGGCACCGGGGATCCGGTCGAGGTGTCGATGGTCCCGGTGTTGCCGCCGGCGTTCTGGTTGCTGCCGCCGTTACTGCCGCCGCCGTCCCCGTTGACGTGCGCGTCCAGCCGCGCGTACACGTGCAGCTTGCTGAGCGCGGTGTGCGAGCCCGGCAGGCTCTCCAGCCGCGTCTTCATCAGGACGGTGTCCCGGGCCGGGTCGGTGAGGTAGGTGGTGACCAGCCGGTAGCCGTGGCTGGCGTCGCTGGCGGTGACCGTGCAGGCCATCCCGGACCGGTCGGCGGCCACGGTGTAGGTCATGTCCCTGGTCTGCAGGTCGGTGAAGGTGGCGCCGTCGGTGACGATGTACTGCAGGGTGGCGACGTTCGTGTTGTCAATGGTTGGCTCGTACACATCGGAGAGCACGCCGCCGGCCACCGTGTACCAGACCTTCGAGCCGGTGTTGCGCGCGGTCCCGACGCAGTCCTTGCGGGCCAGGTCGAAGTAGGACATCGTGCCCGGGCCGCCGGGCGCGGTCACCGCGGGCTGCGCGGCGGCGCTGCTAGCCGCACCGGCCGGGGCGGCCGCGGCCAGCGCCAGGCAGAGCGTGCCGAGCGCGGCCACCACCGGGGCCAGCCGGCGCAGCAGGCGCCGCCGGTCAGCTTTCCTGGCCGCTTCGCTCCGCGCCATTTTACTCATGCGAACCTCCGGCCGAGCGAAAATCGGGGCGCCGCCAGAGCGTCTGCCCGGGCCGCCAGTATCGAGAAAGGACACCGCGTGCTCAAACTTCCCGCCGTTATGCGCCGGTGTCAACGGTACAAAACGTAAACGGCGGAACGGCTGCTCGGCGCGGTCGGGTACAACAGATCCATGCCGCCCGCCCACGCCGACACCCCCCGCGCCGGCACTCCCCGTGCTGGCACTCCCGGCGCTGGCACTCCCCGTGCTGGCACTCCCGGCGCCGGCACCCCCCGGGTCGGGCTGGTGCTCGGCGCCGGCGGAGTGGCGGGCGGGGCGTTTCACGCCGGCGTGCTGGCCGCCCTCGCGGAGGTGACCGGCTGGGATCCGCGGCGCGCCACGGTGCTGGTCGGGACCTCGGCCGGGTCTATCACCGCGGCCTCGTTAATAGCCGGTCTGCCCGCCGCTGACCTGATGGCTCGTTCCGAGGGCCGGCCGATGTCACCGGCCGGGACGCGGCTGATGGCGGGAGTCGGCCCGCCGCGCAGGCCGCCCCCGTTGCGGTCCGGCGGCCGCGCCCGGCGGCCCGCGGACGTCGCCGCGCGGCTGGCCCGGGCCGCCGCCCGCCCGCTGGAGGCCCGGCCGCTGGCGCTGGCGGCCGCGCTGATGCCCGAGGGGAGCGTCGGCACCGAGGCCATCTCGACGGCGATCGCCGGGCTGCCGTTGCGCTCCTGGCCGGACGGCCGCCTGTGGGTGTGTGCCGTCCGGCAGCGCGACGGGCGGCTGGTGGTGTTCGGCCGTGATGCCCGGCCGCCGATTCCGGACGCGGTGGCGGCGTCGTGTGCGATCCCGGGCTTCTACCGGCCGGTCAGCATCGACGGGGAGCTGTACGTGGACGGCGGCGCGCACTCGCCCACCAACGCGGACGTGCTGGCTGGCCTGGGCCTGGACCTGGTCGTGGTGAGCTCGCCGATGTCGGTGGTCGGGCCCGGCCTGCGGCTGGCCCTCGACCAGCCGGTCCGCAGATGGTCCCGGCTGGTCCTGGAGACCGAGGCGCACCGGCTCCGCCGCCGCGGCACGCACGTGATCGCCTTCCAGCCCACCATGGCCGACGCGGCGGTGATCGGGCCCAATCAGATGGATCCCGGGCGCCGCGCCGTGGTGGCCCGCCTGGCCAGGGAATCGACGCTGCACCGGCTGGCCCGCGCCGACACCCGGGCCAGCCTGCGGGCCATCTGGCCGTGATCAGGGCGCGAGCCGGACCGGTCAGGCGTGGCAGGTCAGCGGCCGGCCGCCGTTGTAGGCGATCATGTCAGTCACCGCGGCGGCCAGGTCGACGGGCGCGCCCCGCTCGGCGCCGTCGAGTTCGGCGTACGCGCGGTGCAGGTTCCCGACGGTGCGCTCGGGATCAAGCAGGCCAGCGTGGCGGCCGAGATCGGTCTGCCGGACCGCCTCCAGCGGCGGCAGCCCCGCGTCCCGGCCGCGCCGGGCGAGGTCCTGCACGAAGCGCAGGTAACCCAGCACCTCGTCGATCAGCTCGGGCCCGCCCACGGGGCCGTGGCCGGGCACGATGGTCTGCGCGCCCAGCGGCGCGACGACCTGCTCGAGCACCTCGATCGCGCCGGTGATGGAGCCCATCAGCAGGAACGGCGTGCCGCCGTTGAAGAGCAGATCACCGGCGAACAGCACCGAGCGATCCGGGATGTGGATGATCGAGTCGTTCGTCGTATGGGCCGCAGTGCCCACGTAACGGACCTCGCAGCGCAACTCGTCGGCCCAGAGCGTGACCCCCGTCTCGAACGTGAGGAAGGGCGGCGCTACCTGCAGGTCGCCCCAGTCGACCTCGGTCCAGATGCCGATGTTGGCGGGCGGCCCGCTGGCGATCACCTCATCCCGGCACCGGGCCTGGCCCACGATCGTCGCCCCGGGCAGCAGGCAGTTGCCATAGGTGTGGTCGCCGTGGTGATGGGTGTTGACCAGCGTGCGCACCGGCTGGCGGCTCACCGCGGCGACCGCCTCCAGATAGGCGCGGGTGCGCCGCTCGGTGGAGCAGGTGTCGATGCTGATCACGCCCTGGCGGCCGGTGATGAACCCGGTGTTGTTGAGGTACCAGCTGCCGTCGGGCTGGAGGTAGGCATAGATGCCGTCGCTCACCTCGACGGTCGCGGGCGGGGCATCCGGCGGTGCTGTGGTCATGGGGCCTTCTTCGCTCGGCTCGGCGCGACCCGCGGGGGCTCGTCGGGCTGCTTGGGATAGACGGGCGGCCACGGGGCGTCCGGGAGCCCGCTGGCCCGGTCCCTGGCGTTCATCTCCAGGAGCGGCTCCAGGGACTGCGGCCGGTCGTTCATGGCCTGCCACGGGTCGCCGACGGCCGCCAGCCGGCCGGGCAGCGAGGCGATCGTGAACTGGTCCGGGTGGATGTCGTCCAGTTCCGCCCAGTCCAGCGGGGTGGAGACCTGCGCGCCGGGCCGGGCCCGGACCGACCAGGCCCCGAAGACCGTCTTGTGCGGGGCGTTCTGGTTGTAGTCGATGAACACCCGCGCGCCGCGCTCCTCCTTCCACCACGCCGCGGTGATCAGGTCGGGCCTGCGCCGCTCCAGCTCGCGGGCGATGGCGACGGCGGCGCTGCGGACCTGATAGGAGTCCCAGCGCGGCTGCAGCCTGACGTACACGTGCAGGCCCCGGTTGCCGGTCGTCTTGAGGTATCCGGTGATGCCGGTCTCGGCGAGCAGCCGCTCGAGCTCGCGGGCGGCCTGGCGGATCTGGCCGAAGTCCACGCCCGGGCTCGGGTCCAGGTCGATCCGCAGCTCGTCGGTGTGTTCCGGGTCGGCGGCCAGGTACGGCCAGACGTGGAAGCCCAGGCAGCCCAGGTTCACCGCCCACAGCACATGATCGAGGTCGGCGGCGATCAGCGCCTGCGAGGTGGTGCCGTTGGGCGTGGAAACGATGGTGGTCTGCAGCCAGCCGGGGACGTTCTTGGGCACCCGCTTCTGGAAGAACGAGGGACCGCCCGCGCCGTCCGGGAAGCGCTGGAGCAGTACCGGGCGGCCGCCCATGGCCCGCATCAGCGGCTCAGCCACCCGCGCGTAGTGCTCAGCCAGATCGCCCTTGGTCTCGCCGCGCTCGGTGAAGTACACCTTCTCGGGGTGGGTGATCAGGCCGTCACGTCCGGCCCCGGGCACATCGGTCACCCTGCGATTATCGCAATTCGCGCCCGGGCCCGCCGACGGCGGCGCCGGTCGCGGCGAAGCAGATACCCTCCATGCTGGCCACGCGCAGGATGCCGGTGCGGCAGTCACCGGACTGTGGTGCGGCCCGATCGGGAAAGTGAGGTCGAGCTGATGGCGCAGCCGCCCGGCGGGCACCGCCTCTACCAGGACCTGGCCAGTTGGTGGCCGCTGATCTCGCCGCCCCGGGAGTACGCGCAGGAGGCAGCGTTCGCGGCGAAGGTGTTCGGCCTGGCGTCGGGACCGGTTCGTGAGGTGCTTGAGCTGGGCAGCGGCGGCGGCCACAACGCCAGCTTCCTCAAGCAGCGGTTCGCCATGACGCTCGTCGATATCTCCGCCGAGATGGTGGCGCAGTCCCGCCAGCTCAACCCAGAATGCGAGCACCTCGCGGGCGACATGCGCACGCTCCGCCTGGACCGGACCTTCGACGTCGTGTTCGTTCACGACGCCGTGGACTACATGACCACCGAGCCCGACCTCAGCCAGGCGATCGGGACGGCCTTCGCGCACTGCCGGGCCGGCGGCGTGGGCGTCTTCGTCCCCGACCACCTGGCCGAGACCTTCCTGCCCGGGACCAGCTGGGGCGGCAGCGACGCACCCGACGGCCGGGGCGCCCGGTACCTGGAGTGGGCCTTCGACCCCGACCCGGCCGACACCTGGATGGTGACCGAGTACGCGTTCCTGCTCCGCGAGGCCGACGGGAGCGTCCAGGCCGTGCACGATTCGCACCGGCTCGGCCTGTTCGACCGCGGGACCTGGCTCCGGCTGCTGGCGGCCGCGGGATTCGAGCCGCACGCGGTCACCGAGGAGACCTCCGACGACCGCCTACCCCGCGAGCTATTCATCGGCCGCCGGTGACACCCATGATCATGGAAATCGGTCGGCGTTGGCCAGTATAGGCCGCGGTCCGGGTCGGCGAGGATCTCGGCGATCTCGTCCAGGCCGAACTCCAGCTCCCGGTAGAACGGCACCTGGCGCAGCCGCCGCAGGTCCGCGTCCGAGCACAACCGGTAACCTGCCGCGCTCCGCCCGCTCGGGGTCAGCAGGCCGAGCCGGTCGTAGTGATGCAGGGTCCGCACCGAAACGTGCGAGAGCCTGGCCACCTCACCGACCGTGTACTCGTTCACGGAGCCCACTGTGCCGCCTGACGCTACGTCAGGGTCAAGCGCGTTCCGGTCAGAGATCGTCGGGCAGCAGCCGGAACCACTTGTGCGGGCTGAGCGGGCGTATGGCGCGAAAGTCGCGTCGATCGAGGGTAAGCACTGCATCGGTCCGGTACTCGGCGGCCAGCGCCACGTTGACGGCGTCGGCCAGGTCGAGATCGAGGCCCGCATAGCGCTTCTGGACCAAGCGGGCGGTGTCGAGGATGTCAACGCCGGTCGCTGGGATCTCAAGCCGGTTCCGACGGGCCTGAGCGAGGATGGTTTCGATGATCGCGGTGCGCGCTTCGGATCCGAAACGATCCGTGGCCACATGGTCAATCTCCGTGAGCACCAAGGGTGACATGATCACCGTGCCCGCTTCCTGAAGGACTTGCCTGCAGGCGGCCGATTCGCGCGCGTTGCGATCGGACGCCGCGATGATGCCGGAGGTGTCGGCGATGACGATCACCGGTCGGCGGCTGTCCTGGCCACAGCAGCGGTCACGTCCGCGCTAGTTACTGTCTCGCCGGTGCCCTCAAAGGTGGGCCAGTCGAGACGGTCGTCCCACACCCGGTTACTCATCGCCGCCAGATGGATGCCTTCGCGGATGATTTCCGCCTCGGGCACACCGCGACGGGCCGCGATCTCCTTGATCAGCGCGAGGTCGTCGGGATCGGCATAAACATTCGTCCGCTTGAGCGGATGCGGTGAAGGACGAAGCGGCCACCGCGGCGTGCCGGATCGCCACCAGCACCTCTTGCACCGGGGCGGTCTTCGCGACGAACGCGGACACGCCGGTCTCCAGCGCGCGGAGCAAGACGTCATCCTGGCCCTGGGAGGTCAGGATGACGATGCCAAGGTCGGCGTGGCGATCCCGGAGCTCCCTGGCCAGCTGCATCCCGTCGCCGTCGGGTAAGACGACGTCGACGGTGACCACGTCGGGCCGGGCCGCGGCCAGCGCCCGGGCGGTGTCGGCGGCCGACGCGCACTCGGCCACGATCTCGATGTCGGGATGCTGCGCCATCAGCTGACGCAGGCCGTAGCGGGTCAGGGTGTGGCCATCGACGATGGCGAGACGGATCGGCATAGCGGTTCCCCCCACTGGGCACGGTTTAGGGTGTTAATCGCGTTAGCGACGAAATGTGCGTCCGATTTCCCTACAAAATGGACTTAACGGAGATCGCGACTAGATGATCTCCGGGAAGGCATTCACTCCCGGGGTTAGATGGCGGCGGGCAGTCTCCTGGCGAGCGGGCAGGCAGAGCCAAATAAGAACCCAGCGGGAGCCAGGGCGCGGCAACGCTCCAGCCTCTTGGGCGGCGCAACTGCTCCACTCCAGCCACGCCGAGCAGGGCATGGCGCACCGACTTGAGCTGGCGGGCCTGGCGCGCAAGCCGGCCGAATGGGCGCTGCTGGGCGGCAGCGCCTGCCTGGTGCTGTCCGCCGCCGTGACCATCGCGGCCGGAAACGTCGTGCTCGGCGTGCTGGCCGGCGTCCCGGCTGGCTGGCTCGGCATGCGGCTGGCCCTGAGCGTCCGCATCGCGTCGCGGGCCCATCACCCGGATCATCAGCCCTGGCCAGCACGGCGACTGCCCGCGGTTCATCCCGCTGATGGACCAGATCCGCATCGCCCGCCGTGGCGTCGGCCATCCGCGGACCCGGCCGGGGCGCGCCATGGGCGACAAGGCATACTCCTCGGCAGCCAACCGTGCCTACCTGCGCCGTCGTGGTATCCAGGCGGTCATCCCGGTCAAGAAAGACCAGCAAGCCGCCCGGCGCAAGCGCGGCCGCAACGGCGGCCGCCCGCCGGGCTTCGACCCCGGCCGTTACAAGCAGCA
The DNA here is from genome assembly GCA_963775745.1 of uncultured Actinomycetota bacterium. GTDB lineage: Bacteria > Actinomycetota > Actinomycetes > Streptosporangiales > Streptosporangiaceae > DATBGO01. Next base: position 156,882 of record CAVZKE010000021.1, on the reverse strand, counting down.
GCGTCGAACGCTGTTTCAGCAAGCTCAAGCAATTCCGCGCGGTGGCGACCCGGTATGACAAGCGCGAACGTATCTACCAGGGCACGGTAGACGTCGCTTCCATCAGGATCTGGCTCCGCGACCCACCATGATCCAAGAAATACGCCGTAGCTGCTCGCGGAGCTTGCTCCGCGGCCCGCCGTGCCGGGCATCCTCTGATCGGTGGATGCGGCCATTGCCCGATGCGGCGGCCAACCGCGCCTGGCCGGTCGATGTGCCCTGGACCACTGGTGACGAATCCTTGACATAGCCGGTGACGAGGGAAACCCCTCCGCCCGGCGATACCCAGGCAAGCCAGCCAGCAAAGGAAACGATCACCATGACCACCCTGCGCACATCCACTCCAGCCGCGGCTCTCGACCACCCGCGCACCGCGGCGGCCTTCCGCAAGATCAAGCTGCTGGTCGGCGGCTACCTGGGCATCAGCGCCCTGGCCGTGGTGGCGATCGTGCTGCTGCGCCACCACTCCGCGGAGGTGAACTCCGCCGTCTGGACGCACGGCATCATCGTCGCCGCCAGCGCCCTGGTGGCCTTCGCCGTCACCGTCCGCGCGGCCCGCGGCTCCCGCGGTGCCTACCGGCGGCTCCGGATCATGTCGGTGGCACTGGTGGCGGCCATCGCCGTCATCATCGCGCTGCCGGGCAGCTTCCCGCTGTGGATGAAGGCCGAGCAAGGTGTCGCCGGCCTGTTCATGATCGGCGTCGCAGTGCTCGTGAACGGCAGCCACCTGCGGTCGCTGTTCGCCGCCAAGTGAACGCCGGATGCGCCGCCAGCCGCAGGAGCGCTGGCGGCGCCGACCCGTCGGGAGACGGGCATGGTCAGCATCGCGATACCGGCCTGGGACGCGGCCGTGATCAGCCGGGTTCCGGGCGGGTGACACGATGGGAAACATGCCTGAGGCCGCCATCGACGACCCGTGGCAGGCGCGCATGGACCGGATGCGGCGGCTGCTGCCGATGCCGCTGCTGCTGGTGTCCACGATGGTCGCCCTCTTCGTAACCGACAGGCAGCACACGTGGGCGCGGTTCGAGCTCGGCCTCCCTGCGCTGGCCGCTACGGCCGTCTGGTGGGCTGTCGTGACGGCGCGGGTCCGCCCGGACGCCTCCACCGGGTGGCGGCTCACGGTGTTCGCGGTACACACCGCGCTGGCCGGGTTCCTGGTCTGGGTGAGCCTTCCCTATGGGATATTCGCCTATATCGGGTTCCTGCTCGCGTACGGGCTGGACAGCCGGTGGCGGACCGTCGGCTTCGCAGCCACCGCGCTGGTGGTGTCCGCGGCGATGGCCGGCGGCTACCCGTCGGGGAATGCGGGGCAGACGGTTACCTTCCTGGTAGTGGCCGGGGTGCTGTTGGCGCTGACCTTGAACTCGGCCAGCATCACCAACCGGGTGCTGCAGCAGAATCAAGAGCGCGGCCGGATGATCAGCGAACTGGCCGAGGCGAACCGCCGGCTGGAAGCCTCCATGGCAGAGAATGCCGAACTGCACGCCCAGCTGGTGGCCCAAGCCCGGGAGGCGGGCATCGTCGAGGAGCGGCAGCGCCTGGCCGGCGAGATCCACGACACCCTGGCTCAGGGCCTCACCGGGATCATCGCCCAGCTCGAAGCGGCCGAGCACACCCGGAACCACCCGGACACCTGGCCCCGCCACGTCGCTCAGGCCCGGGCCCTGGCCCGCGCCAACCTCACCGAGGCCCGACGCTCGGTGCGCGCGCTTCGTCCCGAGCAGCTCGAGGAGGCCAGCTTGCCCGAAGCGATCGGCACGCTGGCGCGTAGCTGGTCGCAGGGATCGATGATCGCCGCCGACCTCGAAACGACCGGCACCGTCCTCCGGGCCGGCCCCGACACCGAGGCGGCCGTGTTCCGCGCCGCCCAGGAGGCGCTGTCCAACGTGGCCAAGCACGCTCAAGCGACCAAGGTGCAGATCACCTTGACCTACCTCGGCGATACCCTGCTGCTCGACGTGGCCGACGACGGAACCGGCTTCGACGCCAGTGCCGCGACCGACGGGTATGGCCTGGTCGGCATGCAGCAGCGGCTGAGCCGGGTTGGCGGGACGCTGACCGTCGAGTCGTCCCCGGGCTCCGGGACTATTCTCAACGCGTCGGTGCCGCTGGCGGGGCCCGGGGAAGGAGCCAGCCGATGAGCGCCATCCGGCTGCTGATCGTCGATGACCACCCGATCATGCGGGACGGGCTGCGCGGCGTGTTCAGCGACGACCCCGGCTTCGAGGTCGTCGGCGAGGCCGGCGACGGGGCCGAGGCCGTCCGGCTGGCCCAGCGGGTCGAGGCCGACGTCATCCTGATGGACCTGCGGATGCCCACCATGGGCGGCGTTGAGGCCATCACCCGGCTGCGGGAGCTGGGGCACCCGGCCCGGGTGCTCATCCTCACCACCTACGACACCGACCGGGACGTGCTGCCCGCCATCAAGGCCGGCGCCACCGGGTACCTGCTCAAGGACGCGCCCCGGGACGAGCTGATCCGCGCCGTGCGTGCCGCGTACGCCGGAAAGTCCGTGCTCGCTCCCTCGGTGGCCGGCGCCCTGATCGATCTGGCCGGTGACCGCGGTCCCGACGCGCTCAGCCCGCGGGAGATCGAGGTGCTGCGGCTGGTCGCCGACGGCGCCACCAACCAGGCGGCCGCCCGCCAGTTGCTGGTCAGCGAGACCACGATCAAGACCCACCTGCTGCACATCTACACCAAGCTCGGCGTCCGCGACCGGGCATCCGCCGTCGCCACCGCCTACAAACGCGGGCTGCTCGGCTGACCGCAGCGGGCAGGGACGGGCCGGTGTACCGGCAGCGCAGCACCGTCGCGCTGCTTCAGCAAGCTCAAGCAGTTCCGCGCCGTCGCTACCCGCTACGACAAGCACGAATGGATCTACCAGGGCACCGTCGACGTCGCCTCAATCAGGATCTGGCTCAAAGACTCCGTCGCATGATCCAAGAAACAGGCCCTAGGCCGGCCTTTCTAGGACGGCCTCAGCGCGGCCCGCGTAGGTCGTCATCGAGCGGCCGGGCCGGCGGACGGGCGGCGCGGGCCCCGATGGCTTCGATGGCCTGCTGCCAGGGGAACGGCTGCAGGCCGCCCGCGGGCGCGCCAGGCTCGGGCAGGGCCGCCAGGTCGGCGGGGAACAGCACCGCCACCCCCCAGGACCGCAGCTTGGCCAGGTTCTCCGCGAAGGCCGGGTGCGCCGCGTGCGCCCGGTTGCTGGACGGCACCGCCACGATCGGCAGCCGCTTGCCGATCGCCTCCACCAGGATGCCCAGCGCGAGGGTGTCACAGATCCCGGCGGCCCACTTATTGATCGTGTTCACCGTGGCCGGGGCGACGATGATCGCGTCCGCGTCGGGCAGGACATCGGGCTCGCCGGGGTTCTTGTACTCGCTGCGGACCGGATGACCCGTCTGCCGCTCCAGGGCGGCGACGTCGGCGAACCGCCGGCCCGCGGGCGTGACCAGCACGCAGGTATCCCAACCGCGGTCCTGAGCGAGGCTGACCAGGCGGCCGACGTCCGCCGTCGGCGGCGCGCCACCGGCGATCACATACAGCACCCTGGTGGTCATGGCCGAAGACCTGCCCGCTCCGCCCGGCCGCCAAGCGAAGCGGCAGCCGTCAGGTTCCGCGAGATGATGGACCAGCGGGACCGATGAACCCGGGCCGCCCGCCGGGCGATCCGGTCCGTTCCTAGCCGTTACTATCCTCGGGTGCGGAAAGCGAGGTGGTCCCATCAGCGGCGATGAGGTGCGGGACGGGGTGTCGCTGACCAACCTCGATCAGCCGCTCTTTGACGGCGCGGGAGCGGCCAAGCGGGGCCTGGTCGACTACCTGGACGCAGTCCGTGACCGCATCATCCCGGTGCTGGCCGACCGGCCGCTCTCGGTGATCAGGGTTCTGCGCGGCCAGGCCCCGTTCATGCAGAAGAACGTGCCCAAGTACACCCCGTCCTGGGTGCGCAGGGTGGGGTTGTGGGCGGAGACCTCCAAGCGGGAGGTGTCGTATGCGCTGTGCAACGACCGCCGGACGCTGCTCTGGTTCGCCAACCAGCGCGCGGTGGAGTACCACCCGACGCTGGTCCGCGCCGATCACTGGGATCACCCCAGCCATCTGATCCTGGATATCGACCCGCCGTCCGCCGACGCGTTCCCGCTGGCCGTCCGCGCCGCCCAGCTGGTCCGCCAGGCCCTGGCCGAGGTGGGCCTGACCGGCGCGGTGAAGACCAGCGGGGCGAAGGGCGTGCACGTCTTCGTGCCGGCCGGTCCGCAGACCACGCTCGAAGAGGCCGCTGCGGCGACCCGCGCGGTGGCCGCCCGGGCCGAGCGGCTTGACCCGGACCTGGCCACCACGGCGTTCATCAGGGAAGACCGCGGCGGCAAGGTGTTCCTGGACTCGACCCGGGCGGGCGGGGCCACGGTGGTGGCCGCCTACAGCCCGCGGTTGCGGCCCGGCCTGCCGGTATCGTTCCCGGTGGCCTGGGACGAGCTGGACCGCGTGCAGCCCGGCGACTTTACCGTGCACACCGTGCCGGGGCTGGTCGCCGACCGTGATCTGTGGGCCGAGCAGATGCCCGCGCCGCAGCAGCTGAGCGCTGAGCTGATCGAGGAGGGCCGCGCGATCCCGGTCGCCCGGGTCCAGGCCATGCACGAGGGCAAACGCCGGGCCCGCGCCCGCCGTGCCCAATAGGGCCGGCCGGACGGCCCGGTCGCCGGGCGCGACTACGGCGGCCACGCGGCATGCGCCGCTAGCGCCTGTCGAGGAGGACGACCTCGCGGGCCGGGTCGTGGGCCAGGCCGGGTTGGCCTGAGACGATGTAGTCCGCCCGGCCCGGCGCACCGTCCCGGGCGAAGAACTCCTCCTCCAGGGCCATCCACTCGATCCACAGCGGCCTGCGCTCCTCGCCATCCCTGGCGATCCCGCGGCGCAGCCGGTCCGCGGCCGGAGCTTCCACCCAGAAGGCCATAACGAGGTCATCGGCGATGGCCCGGCGCGACGACGTAACGCCCTCGACGATCACCACGTCCTCGGGCGCGACCTCGGCCCACCGGCCCAGGCCCTGGCCCAGCGGATCACTGGCCCAGTCGCGGACCCGGAACCGGGCGGCCGAGCCGGATAGCAGCGGCCGCAGCGCCTCACGTTCCAGCCGCGGCCACCATCGCTCGATGTCCCGCCAGTACAGGAAGTCGTCGACGGCCACGATCGGCGCGCCGCCGCAGGCCGCGGCCAGCGCCCGGGCGAGCGTCGATTTCCCCGCGCCGGACCGCCCGTCCACGGCCACCAGCCGCACCGGACCTGAGCACGGCCGCGAGCGGATCTCGCCCGCCAGCGACTCCAGGGTCCGGGCCCGCTCAGGCCTGCCGCCCATGCTGCTACCTGGCCCCGACCGCTTTGAAGAACGTGTAGCAGAACGTCCCGTCCTCGTCGGCCGCTCGGTACAGGTCACCGATCCCGGCTGACCAGCTCGCCGCGTCCATCAGCCCCTGGCTGACCGCCTGCTCGCCGACCCCTTCGACCATCGCGGTGAACGTCTTGCGGGTGAACCCGTCGGCCAGTTCCGGCCGGGTGGCGTCGGTGTAGACCATCCGGGGGGATACCCGGACATCGCGGTAGCCGGCCCGCGTCAGCAGCGGGTACAGCCTGCGCCCGATCAGCGCGTCGCCCCCAGCTTGCCGCTGCAGATCGATCAGGCACTGGATGGCTCGCCGTGCCGGGCCGCTGTCCGGGTGAAAGTAGGCCGAGCCGTGGTCGCCCTCGATGACGGTGATCGACCCGCCCGGCTTGAGCACTCGCTGCAGGGCCGCCAGGGCGCCGACCGGATCGGCCAGGTGCTCCAGGACGAAGCACACGAAGACGTCATCGAAATGGGCGGCGCCGAACGGCAGCCCGAAGATATCGGCGCGCTGGAAGGTGACGTTCGGCAGCCGGGCGTCCTGCACCTGTCGCTGCGCGATGGCCAGTGACTGAGCCGAGATGTCGACGGAGGTGAACGCCGCTCCCGGGCTGTTAGCCGCCAGGATGATCGTCTGCGCACCGACCCCGCAGCCGGCCTCAAGCACCAGGCGGCCCGGCCGGTAGCGCGTGTCGGCGTGCAGCAGCCCGGTCAGCGTGCTGGCCTGGTCGGCGAGCCTGGTGCGCTCCCTGGCCGAGTAACCGTGGACGTAATCGGTGCTCATCGGCGGCGGCTACCGCGGGCCGGCCCGGCAATCCTGATGGCCATCTCCCAGGTCTACCACGGCGGCGCAGCCCGCCCGGCGGCCCAGGCCCGCGGGGCGATGGGGTTCAAAACGCCGCGTTCCGCCGTCACACTGATGAATGTGTATGACTTCGACGTGCTGGTGATCGGCTCGGGCCCGGGTGGCCAGAAGGCAGCGATCGCCGCGGCGAAGCTGGGCCGCCGGGTGGCCATCATCGAGCGCCGGGACATGATCGGCGGGGTGTGCCTGAACACCGGCACGATCCCGTCCAAGACCCTGCGCGAGGCGGTCCTGTACCTGACCGGCCTGGATCAGCGCGAGATGTACGGGCAGAGTTACCGGGTCAAGGACGAGATCACCATCGCCGACCTGGCCGCCCGGACCCAGCACGTCGTCGGCCGCGAGATCGACGTGGTGCGAAGCCAGCTGTCCCGCAACCGCGTCACGATCCTCACCGGCACGGGTTACTTCACCGACCCGCACCTGGTGGAGGTCGACGACGGAGCCGGCCGGCTGCGCACGGCCAGCGCCGACAAGATCGTGATCGCCACCGGCACCCGGCCCGCCCGCCCGGCCAGTGTCGATTTCGACGACCGCGCCGTTATCGACTCCGACGGCATCGTCAACCTGGAGAAGGTGCCGCGGTCGATGCTCGTCGCGGGCGCCGGGGTGATCGGGATCGAGTACGCGTCCATGTTCGCGGCGCTCGGCACCAAGGTCACCGTGGTCGAGCAGCGCGAGCGGATGCTGGAGTTCTGCGACATCGAGGTCGTGGAGGCGCTGAAGTACCATCTGCGCGACCTGGCGGTCACCTTCAGGTTCGGCGAGACCGTGGCGTCGGTCGAGTCCAGGCCCGAAGGCGCGATCGCCACCCTGCTCAGCGGGAAGAAGATCCCCGCCGACACCGTCATGTACTCGGCCGGACGCCAGGGCATGAGCGACAACCTCAGGCTCGACGCGGCTGGCCTGGCCGCCGACGCGCGCGGGCGGATCGGGGTGGATGAGTTCTTCCGGACCACGGTGCCGCACATCTACGCGGTCGGCGATGTCATCGGCTTCCCGGCGCTGGCGGCCACCTCCATGGAGCAGGGCCGCCTCGCCGCGCACCACGCCTGCGGCGAGCCGTTGCACGCCTTCGGGCAGCTGCAGCCGATCGGCATCTACAGCATTCCCGAGATCAGCTTCATCGGCCGCACCGAAGAGGAGCTCACCAGCGAGAACGTGCCCTTCGAGGTCGGCGTCTCGCGGTACCGCGAGCTGGCCCGCGGGCAGATCATCGGTGACTCCTACGGCGTGCTGAAGCTCCTGGTCTCGCTGGAGGACCGCACGCTGCTCGGCGTGCACGTCTTCGGCACCGGCGCCACCGAGCTCGTGCACATCGGCCAGGCGATCATGGGCTGCGGCGGCACCGTTGACTACCTGGTCGACGCGGTCTTCAACTACCCGACGCTGGCCGAGTCCTATAAGGTCGCGGCGCTGGACGCGACGAACAAGATGCGCGAGATCGCGCGGTTCGCCTGACCAAGCGACCATGTCGCGGTTGGCAACCGCCTTTTGGAGAGCGGTTTCGGCCTCGACACCGACCCGCTCGTGCTGCTGTCGGCCGTCGCAGGCGCGACGACGCACCTGCGACTACTGACGTCCGTACTTGTCGCGCCCTACTATCCGGCGCTGGTGCTCGCCAACCAGGCGGCCACCCTGGACGTTGTGTCCAGAGGCCGCCTGGTCCTGGGCATCGGCGCCGGCTGGAACCCGGACGACTTCGACGCTGTCGGTGTACCCGCCCGCGAACGCGGCGCGCGCACCGATGATCACCTTGCGGCTGCCAGGGCTCTGTGGGCACAGCGGCCCGCTGACTTCGATGGGCCGTTCACGACACTGCGCGCCGCACACCTGGGAGTGCCTCCGGTGACCCCCGGCGGCCCGCTTGTGTGGGTCGGTGGCCACAGCGACCCCGCTCTGCGTCGTGCGTTGCGGTTCGGCGACGGCTGGTACGGAAGCGGCGTCGATGCTGCGGAGGTCACCGATGTGCGACGTCGTCTGTATGAACTCGCTGTCGATTCAGGGGATGCCGGTCGGCTGACGCTTGCTTCGGCTGCATTCCTCACACCGCCCGGTATCCCCGCAGCGGTACCGTCACCGGGACGGCCGCTCGGCGGTCCTGTTCCTACCGCGGCGAGCGTCGTCGATGATCTCGGGCGGCTCGCCGAGGCGGGGCTTACCGCCTGCACCGTGTGGCTGCCCGTTGCGGCTGACCATGTGCAGAAATCGATGGAGTGGATCGCAGCTGAGGTTATGCCGCAGCTCGCCTGATGCCGGGCTGGGAAGCTTCGCCGGTTGATCAAGCTGCCGCGGCGAGGGGGCGTCCGCCCCAGCGCAGGCCCTTCTCGCTGCTGCATGGTGTGCACAGCTCGGCCTTCTTCGCTGCCCAGCGGCGGAGGCGCTGGTTCCTGTGGGCGGAGAGGTTGTCGAGACTGATGTAGATCGGGGCGCCGTCGGGGCGGGCCGCGCGGATGCTTCGCAGAGCAGCCCCGGTGGGGGCGATGCCCTTGCGGCGGCGGTTGACGCCCCACAGCCGGTAGTCGCCGAGCGAGTAGCAGCCGTGGAAGTAGGTCACGCCGCGCTCGCGGTGGTAGGTCGCCGGTTTGCGGTCCGGCCGTCCCTGCTCGGCCCAGCAGGTGCCCGCGGTGGGCGGATTCCCAGCGGGCCGAACTCGTCGAAGTCGAAGACGCGGTCGGGGAAGTGTTCGATGACGTACTCGATGCGGTCGAGTTTGGCGTCGTAGTCGGGGTCGGTGGACTCCTTCCACGTCTTGGGGCGCTGGAAGGTGTTGCCGCCCGCGGAGGCCAGCAGGATCATCGCCCGCCGGAACCGCACGTGCTGGTGCCGCCCCGGCGGACGATCTGCTGCAGCTTCTGCCCTTCGTGATCGGTGAGCCTTCGGACTCGAACTGGTGCTGCCACCAAGCTTCCTGACGCTGGAACGGGTCAACCCACGTACCCCAATCAAGCCGGCATCCGTTCAGGCGATCTCCGAACCCGGTGAACCTTCCCGGTCGCAGCACTAGCCCGCCCCAGGCGTGGTGCCCTCGCCCGAGTGCAGCTCGGCGATCAGCCTGGCGGTCTGGCCGAGCTGCGCCCGCAGCTGCGGCGGGTGCAGGACTTCGACCTCCGCCCCGAGCGCGAGCAGCTCGACGAGGGCAGCGGCCGCCGAGTCGGCCCGCACCCAGGCCTCGACCCAGTCCTCGCGCCCGGCGGCCGGGCGGGCGTTCCGCCGCACCCGGACGCCGGCGGGCCGGCCCAGCAGGGCCGCCAGCCGCCGGCCACGCGGTGACAGCCGGACCCGGGCACGCAGCACGCCGCGGTCCGCCGCCGGCCGCGTGGCCAGGTATCCGGCGGCGGGCAGATCGCTGATGAACCCGTCCATCAGCTGGAACCCGCCGTGGCGGCCCCGGACCGCATAAACCGGGATCCCGGCGGCGCTCAGTTCCTCGATGTCCCGCAGGATGGTCCGCTGGGATACCTCGAGCTCACTGGACAGCTGCCGGGTGGTCATCCGGCCCCGGGCCTGCAGCAGGCCCAGCAGCCCGACCAGCCTGCTGGCGCGCACCAGCCCACGATAGCCGTTAATCACGACACAAGATGTCAGGTATCGGCTGGCATAATCGCCAGCGGGTGAACCGAGGGAGCAGATCATGAAGGGGGCAGCAGGATGAGCAATGGTGCCGTTGGCTCAGGAACGGCTGGCGATCCGTGGATTCTGACCACGCCGCCGGGCAAGTCTGAGTTCGAGGCGTGGCGCGAGGAGCAGGCGGACCCGCCTGCCCTGGTGGTCCAGGTGGGCACGACCCAGTTGCGGTATCACCTGCGGTGTATCGAGGACCTGCAGGCGATGCTGAAGGAGCAGGGTGACTGGGTGCCGCTGGGCAATGCCGACGAGCAGAAGGCGGCCGCCGACGGTACCGTCGAGGCCTGGGGGCGGTCGGCGGCGAACCCGGTCGGCGGCTGGTACGGGCTCAAGAAAGGACTGCGCGGCCGGTTCGGTAACTACGTTCCGCCGGTCCTCGAAGTCCTCGGCCTGGCCGAGGTCGAGCATAATCCCCGCAATAACCGGATGCGGGCCCGCTGACCCGGTCGCTCACCCGTCGGTCCGGTCAGCCGCTGGCCCGGTCAGTCACCCGGTACTGGTCACCCGGCGGCCGGCCCGCCGGGTGAGCGACGCGAACGCGTCCGCGTCCTGCACGGCCGCGCCGCCTGGGTCGTTATTGAAGTAAACGAAGACGTCCGCCTCGTCTGGCCAGGCGGCGGCCAGCCGCCGCACCCAGGTGCGCAGGGAGGCCCGGCCGTAGCGCGGCCACGGCCGGGCCGGTCCCTCGTGGAGCCGCAGGTAGCCCCAGTCGGCCGTGCACCACAGCGGCGTCAGCGGCCGTCCGCGCCGGTCGGCCCAGCACAGCGCGGCCTGGTGGTGCGTCAGCAGCTGCCGCACTTCCTCGGCCCACCACGACTGGTGCCGGAACTCCACCGCGATCCTGACCTGGCCTGCCGCGCCCCGGTACCGGGCGAATTCCCGCAGGCAGGCGTCGAGCGCACCCGGGTCGGCGGGCAGGTTGGGCGGCAGCTGCAGCAGTATCGGGCCCAGCCGGCCGCCCAGGCCGGCCGCGGCCCGCATCAGCCGCTCGACCGGTTCGGCCGGATCCTGGAGCCGCCTGACATGGGTGAGGTAGCGGCTGGCCTTGACCGCCATCACGAAGCCCTCGGGGGTCCGCGCCCGCCAGTCGGCAAACGTCTCCGGCTTGGGCAGCCGGTAGAAGGAGCCGTTGTTCTCGACCGTGGCGTAGCGCCTGGCGTAGTGCTCCAGCCACCGCCGCTGCGGCACCTCCGGCGGATACAGCACGCCCCGCCAGTCGCTGTACTGCCAGCCAGAAGTACCCACCAATACCGGCATCGCCGCAATAACCTCCCCCTGTGACGGTACGTGCTGACCGGCAACGCCGCCCGGCCTGACAGGAAGCGGGCCGGGCGATAGCGTCCTGCCATGACAGTAAAACTCGTGATCCTGTACACCCATCCCGAAGACACCGATGCCTTTGACCGCCACTATCTCGGCATCCATATGCCGCTGGTGGCCAAGATTCCCGGCCTGCAGCGCGCCGAGAGCGGCAGGTTCATGGCCGCGCTCGACCCCGGTGAGCTGACCTACTACCGGGTCGCCGAGCTGTACTTCGCCGACCAGCAGGCCCTCGAGCACGCGTTCAGCTCGGAGGCGGGCAAGGCGACCGCGGCCGACTACCAGCAGATCGCTTCGCCCGGATCGAGAATGTTCACCGAGGTCGTCGACGAGTGAGCTGGTGACCGCGCAGCCTTTCGCGCCGGATCCGGCGCACGGTCGCGTGTTTACCGTCGCGCGCGCCGTCCGGAGCGCGGAGGTGACCCCGGGCGGCCGCCTCCGGCTCGACGCGCTGGCCCGCTACCTGCAGGATGCCGCGGAGGATGACCTGGCGGACGCGGGCGTGACCGAACCCTATGGCTGGCTGCTGCGCCGCGTGGCGCTGGCCATCCGGGGCTATCCGGCCTACGGCGAGCCCGTCCGGCTGCGCACCTACTGCTCCGCGATCGGTCCCCGGTGGGCCGAGCGCACCACCACGCTGGCCGGGCCGGACGGTGACCTGATGCAGGCCACGGCGGTGTGGGCGGCGGTCAGCCGCCACGACGGCCCGCCCCGCTGGCCCCGGCCTTTCACCGCGTCTACGGGGGCAGCGCCGGCGACCGTCAGGTGTCGGCCCGGCTGTCGCTGCCCGGGCCGCCCGGATCGCTGACCGGCCGCTCCTGGCCGCTGCGGGCCACGGACTTCGACACCGCCCGCCATGTCAACAACGCCGTGCACTGGGCCGCGGTGGAGGACGCCCTGGCCGGCCGGGACTGGGTGCCGGCCGGCGCCGAGCTCGACTACAACCGGCCGATCGTGGTCGGCCAGCAGCCGCAGCTGGTCACCAGTCATACCGGAGATCAGCTGCTGGCCTGGCTGCTGACCGGAACGCGGCGGCTGGCCACGGCCCGGCTGGTCAGGCAAGCCACGGCCGTTATCGGGGCCGGCCCGCCGCCGCGCTGACCGCCTGGCGAGGAGGATCGCCGTGTTCGTGATGTCGCCGGTAAGAAAAGCCACCTGCATTGCGGACCTGCGGCGGATGGCGCGCCGCCGCGTCCCGCGGGCGTTCTTCCAGTACGCCGACCATGGTTCCTACTCCCAGTCAACGTTGCGCGCCAACCGGGCCGGCCTGGATGCGATCCGGCTGCGCCAGCGGGTCGGGATCGATGTCGGGCAGCGCGACCTGGCCACCACTATCGCCGGTGAGCCAGCGGCGCTCCCGCTGGCCCTGGCCCCGGTTGGGCTGTGCGGCATGCTCATCGGCGACGGGGAGATCCTGGCCTGCCGGGCGGCGCAGGACGCCGGGATCCCGTTCTGCCTCAGCACCATGTCGATCTGCTCGGTCGAGGATGTGGCCGCGGCCACGGCGAAGCCGTTCTGGTTCCAGCTCTACATGATGCGGGACCGGGGGTTCGTGCGCGCGCTGGTCGATCGCGTGATCGCCGCCGGGTGCAGCGCGCTGGTCGTCACCCTCGACCTGAACGTGCTCGGGCAGCGCCATTGCGACCTGAAGAACGGCATGACGGTGCCGCCCAGGATCACCCCCGGGAACATCCTCGACGTAGCCGTCCGGCCGCCCTGGGCGCTGAGCATCCTGGCGGGCCGGCGCTGGAACTTCGGTAACCTGGCCGGCTACATCACCGACGGTGAGAGTGTCACCACGGTCGCGAAGTGGACCGCCACCCAGTTCGATCCCACGCTGAACTGGGCGGACCTGGAATGGGTCCGTGACATCTGGCCCGGCAAGATCATCCTCAAGGGGATCACCGACCCCGAGGACGCCAGGATCGCGGTCCGGACCGGCGCATCCGCGATCGTCGTGTCGAACCACGGCGGCCGCCAGCTCGACGGCGCGCCGCCGGCCATCTCGGCGCTGCCCCCGGTCGCCGACGCGGTTGGATCCGAGATCGAGATCATCTTCGACAGCGGCATCCGGTCCGGCCAGGACGTGCTGCGCGCGCTCGCGCTGGGGGCCAGGTCGTGCCTGATCGGCCGCGCCTACTTGTACGGCCTGGGCGCCGGGGGCCAGGCGGGCGCGGCCCGGGCCATCGAGATCATCCGCAACGAGCTCGACACCTCGATGGCATTGACCGGCACCCGATCGGTACGCGAGGCCGGGCCCCAGCTGATCGCGGCGCCCGGCGGCCACGCGGCCGGCTGACCGGCGGGTGCGCCCGCTTCCGCCCGGGCGGGCCGTTCACAGGAACAGGCCGCCCCGGCCGGGCGGCGTGACGGTCACCCGGACCGCCGCCCGGCCGAGCACGGGATGGGCGGCGGTCACCGTCACCGGGCCGGACCGGCCCGGCTCGGAGCGGACGAAGGCGCCGCCGACCCCGCCGTAGTGCCCGAACGGGAACGGGTTGTCGCCGATCAGCCGTGCGGGCCCGGTCAGGGACAGGCTCACGTCCCCGGTGACGTGCGGGCGCTGGTTGCCGAAGGCATCGAGCGCGCGGAACGTCACCCGGGTGGCATCGGTGCCGTTGCCCTCGATCGAGCGGTGGTCGGCGGTCAGCGCGAGGCGGTCCCGCGAGGTGTCGGCCGACATCTGTACCGACGTCACCCGCCGCGGCCCGAGGTAGCCGTCGATGCGCAGCTCCGGCAGGCCGGAGCCGTCAGCGCGCAGGTCAGCGAAGACGGGGGGATAGGCGAGGCTGCCGAAGCGCTCGGTGTCCGGCTGGCCGGTCGCGACGTGCTCGCCGTCGACGTAGATCTCCAGCCGGTCGCAGTTGGTGGCGATCATGGCTTCGGCGCCCGGCCCGTGCGGCGGTGAGCCGGGGCCGAAGTCCCAGAAGAACACCGGGAGTATTAACGGGCGTATCAGCGGGCTCAGCTGCGATTGGTAGAACGCGGCGCCGGGCTTGGGAACCCGGAAGGTGTCGACGACTCCCGGCGTCTTCAGGTGATCCCAGATCCGGTCGCCACCGTGCAGCGACGCGTAGTCGATCCCGGCCCAGCCGAGCAGCCCGGCGTAGCGCGGGTCGGATCGCGCGATGTTATGCACCTGGGCGTGCTCGCGCGCCTGCTCGGCCAGGACCGGTCCCGGATCGGTCCAGCGGTAGGTCGGCGGCCCGTCCAGCGCCCCCACCGCCTCGCTGACCAGGTATGGCACGCCCGGCAGGGGCGGTAGCAGGTCGGCGCCGCCCGGTCCGGAGTGATAGTCGTCGTAGCCGAACACATCCTGCGCCCAGCCCGCCGTGGCATGGATGTGCATCGCCCCGCTGGTCGGCCGGGAGCCATCCAGCGCACCGGCCAGCGCGCGGGTCCGCGCGTAGAGCCCGGGGTAGTTGGCCGTCTCGTTGGGGCGGGTGGCCCACACGATGACCGATGGCCGGTTGCGGTCGCGCAGCACCATGTCGGCGACGTTCTGCAGGAGGATGTCCCGCCACGCGGGGACCGCCCACGTAGTGCCAGCCGGGCGGTTCCTGCCAGACCATCAGGCCGAGTTCGTCGCAGGCGTCGAGGAAATGCGGCGACTGCGGATAATGCGAGCAGCGCACCATGTTGCAGTTCAGCTCGAATTTGAGGATCTCCGCGTCCCGGCGCTGCAGCCGGGCGGCGGCGGCCATCCCGGTATAGGGAAAGAGCTGATGACGATTGAGGCCAAAGACCTGCAGCCGCTGGCCGTTCAGGTAGAAACCGCCCGGCTCGAACACGGCCTCCCGGAAGCCGGTCCTGACCTGCACGGCGTGCGAGCGTCCGCCGGGATGGGCCAGGGTCAGCCGCACCGTGTAGAGCTTCGGCTCGGCCGGTGACCACAGCGTCACCTCGCCGATCCCGGTGATGGCCAGCCGGGCGACGATGCTGCCCGGCCGGGTGATCCGGGCCCGCGCTGACGCGCTGCCCAGGATGCGGGATCCGTCCAGCAGCTGCGCGGTGATCCGGACCGGCCCGGCCGGCACCACCGCGGCGTCCACGGTGGCCTGTATCTCCACCCGCCGCCTGGCGGTCAGCACCTCGGCCGGCCGGGAGAACACGTCGGACAGGAAGACCTCGGGCACGACGCGCAGGGTGCACGTCCCGGTAGATGCCGCCCGGCTGCAGATAGTCGACGGTGGCGGCGCCGCCCGGCGCGCCGTCGGGCGGCACATCCAGCCACCGGGAGTCCACGATGACCGCCAGTACGTTGTCACCATCGACCAGGTGCCTGGTCAGCTCGGTCGACCAGGGCAGGTAGCCGCCTTGGTGGGTGCCGAGCACGGCGCCGTTCAGCACCACCGTCGCACTCACCATCACCCCGTCGAAGTCGGCGAACACCCGGCCGCCACGGGGGCCAGGGAGGGTGAAGTGCTTACGGTAGATCCACGTGCCCGTCCAGCTCTGCGGGTCCCAGTTGCCCCAGGACAGCGGGGTCACGGTGTGCGGGAGCGTGACCCTGGCGAAGCCGCTGTCGTCGTAGCCCGGGGCTTCGGAGCCGTCGGCCCGCCGCCCGCCGAACAGCCAGCCCCGGTTGAACACGTAGCTGCGGGTGGTCGGCACGCCCGCCCCGGGCTGCTGGGCGGCCGGGGCGCCTCTGCAGCCGGCCGCCGCCAGCGAGGCCGCCGCGCCGCCGGCCGCCGCCAGCGCGCCCGTCGCGGTCCGGGCGGCCAGCGTGGCCGCGCCGCCGGCCGCACCGGTGCGCAGAATGGCCCGCCGGGACGGCCATAACCGCGTGGCCGTGACCGGCTCTGGTCCTGGCTCTGGTCCTGGCGCTGGCCCCGGCTCTGGTCCTGGCGCTGGCCCCGGCTCTGTCCCCTGCTCTGGTCCTGGCGCTGAGCGTGGCTCGTGGCGCCGCCCCCGGCTCCTCATGCGCTCAATGTAGCGAATCTAATCCGTATAATAAGCCAACAAAAGGTAACGAATATGTCTGGATTATGATACGGGTGCAGGCGCCGAGCCAGGCCCCGGCCCCCGCTGCGCCGCTCAGAGTTTCGCCGCTCAGAATTTACGGACAAAGGCATTGGCGATCGGCCCGGCGTTGCTGGCTCCCAGGCCGCCGCCCTCGACCAGCACCGCGAACGCCAGGTCGCCGCGGTAGCCGATGAACCACGCGTGCGAGGGCGGCTTAGGGCCTGACCCGTACTCGGCCGTCCCCGTCTTGCCGTAGACCCCGGGCGGGAAGCCCACCTGGGCCGCGGTGCCGCTGGTCACCACGGCCCGCATCATCGGGCGCAGGGTGTCCAGGACGGCCGGGCTGACCGCGGTGGGGCGGGCGCGCTGCCGGGGGGCCGGTGACGTCACCAGCTGCGGCGGCCGCCAGGTGCCATCGTCGATGGCCGCCGCCACGGTCGCCTGGCTGAGCGGATTGACCAGGTCGGTGCCCTGGCCGAAGGCGTCGGCCGCCAGGTCGACCGGGTCATGGGGGGTGCTGAACTTGCCGAGCGTGGCCGGGATGCCCAGGGCGGGCTGGCGGTTGAAGCCGAACGCGGCGGCCATCGACGCCAGGGCCCGGTCGCCGAGCCGTTGGGTGGCCAGCATCGCGAAGGTGGTATTGCAGGACACCGCGAACGCAGTCTGCAGGCTGGTGGTGCCGTAGTGCTCGTTGTTGTCGTTGTGGAAGACCCGGCCGCCGACGTCTATCTGGCTGGGGCACTGCACGGTGCTGGCCGGCCGAAGCCCGGCTGCGGCGAGCGCGGAGGCGGTCAGGACCTTGAAGGTCGAGCCGGGCGGGAACTCACCCTCCAGGGCGCGGTTGAGGCCGCCCGGCCGCTCCACCACGGCCAGTACCCGGCCGGTCGAGGGCTGGATGGCGACCAAGTCGACCGGCTTGGTGGTGGCCGCGGACCGGACGGCCTGCGAGGCGGCCATCTGGGCCTGCATGTCGATGCTGGTCCGGACGGGCTGGCCCGG
This sequence comes from uncultured Actinomycetota bacterium, assembly GCA_963775745.1. Lineage (GTDB taxonomy): Bacteria > Actinomycetota > Actinomycetes > Streptosporangiales > Streptosporangiaceae > DATBGO01. Next base: position 139,681 of record CAVZKE010000021.1, on the reverse strand, counting down.
CGTGGCGGCAAACCGGGCGACGGTCGCGTCCAGGTGACGGCCCGGTCCTTCGATCCGGATGGACAGCGCGGGCCGCCCGGCCAGCTGGCCCGAGTAGGCCTGCTCGATCCCGCCCTGGCCGATCAGGTCACCGGCCTGGTACGGGGCGCCGAGCGCCTTGGCCTGGGCCGCCGTGGCCGGCACCACGTTGCCGGTCAGCAGCGCCAGCGAGCCGGACTCGGCGATCGCCTGGGGCGAGCTCAGCACCGTGCCATCGGCGGCGAGCACCGCTGCGCGGGCTGGCCAGCTCGCGTGCAGCACGAACCGCTGGCCCGCCCCCAGGCCAGGGTAGATGGCGCCCGGGCTCCAGTTCACCCACCAGCGGCGGTCCCGCCTGATCAGCCGCAGCTGGCCGCGGTAGGTCCAAGTATGCCCGCTGGCCAGATCGGCCGTGGCGGTGAACCGGGCCACCGCCGACCCGCCACTGGTGGTCACCTGGCCGAGGGACAGCCGGATGCGGCGCTGCCCGAGTTCGGCGGCTGCCTGCCGGAGCGGCCCCGCCAGCCCGGAAACCGGCACGTTCACGCTGACCTTCTGCATGCTCGGATAGCTGCCGCGCTGCCAGCCCGCCAGGTAGCTGGCCGCGGTCTGCTGCGGGCTGCCCATGGTGCGCAGCAGCAGGTAGGCAGCACCCGCCCCGGCCAGCGCCACGACCAGCAGTACCGCGGTGACCAGTGCCGCGACGCGGGACCGCCGGACCGGACGGGGGTTGCTATGGCTCATGGATCAGCCTTCCGTTGTCCGCCTCGGTGGCCGCGACCGCCCGGTCCCGGGCCCGCCACCGGGTCTCCGGCGCGACCGCGCCGAGGATCGCCGCCAGGATAAGGATGGCGGCGGCCAGCCCGAAGGCCGCCCCGTAGGATGCCGTGTCCACCAGGAAGCCCGCCGCCACCGGCCCGGCCACCGCGCCGACGTCCCCGGCCATCTGGAAGGACGCCACCACCGTGCCGCCACCACCGCCGAGGATGTCGCCGATCATGGCCGACGGTGCCACGTCGAGCAGCCCCGACCCGATGCCGAAGACGGCCAGCGCGGCCAGGTAGCCCCCCAAGCCGGGCAGCACGGCCAGCATGACCAGGCCGGCGGCCGACGCCAGGCAGCCGCCGACGATGACGGGCCGGCGGCCGAACGTGTCGGCCGCGCGACCGCCGGGCAGCAGCGCCGCCGCGTTCAGCACCGCCACGACCCCGAAGCCGATGCCCGTCCAGACGGCCGATCTGTGCAGCACGTCGCGGACGAACAGCGGCACGATGGCGCTGCGCACCCCGATCACGGCGAAGCCGTCCGCCAGGTTGGCCGCCGAGGCGGCGCGATACGCCCGGCTCCGCAGGGCGCGGGCCAGTTCGGCCAGCGGGTGCACGGCCCGCCGGTCGGCCGGGGCGGGCGCCGGCGCATCGCGCAAGATGGCCCCCGCGATCAGCGCCGGAATGATCAGCAGGCCGCCGTAGATGAAGAACGGGGCGCGCAGCGACCACGCGGCGACGAGCCCGCCGATGGCCGGACCGCTGATCCCGCCCACCAGGAACCCGCCCGAGAACAGGCCGCTGGCCCGCCCCCGGTGCTCGCCCGACACGCTGACCAGCAGCAGCGTCCTCGCGCTCACGCTGAACATCGCCGACCCGAGGCCGCCGACTCCGCGTAGCACGATGAGCTGCGTGAAGGACGCGGAGAATCCGGCCAGGATGCTGCTGACCGCCACGACCGCGATGCCTGCGGCCATCACCCAGTGCTCGCCGAAGCGGTCCACCGCGCGGCAGGCCGGCAGCGCTCCCACCACCCGCATCAGCGCGAACGCGCTGATCACCGTGGCCGCGGTGGCCGTACTGACCCCGAAATGACGGGCGAACGCCGGGATTCCCGGGGCGACGATTCCGAACCCGAGCGCCACCGTGAACGAGATGGAGGTGAGGATGGCCACCTCGGGCGGCAGGTCACGGAAGGGTCCGCGTCGGGTGCGGGGCATTGTCGCATTCTGTCAGGACCTGCCCAGGCGGCAGCCGCCCTGCCCGTTCGCTGGCTCGTGCGCCGCAGGCGGCCCGGCTACGGCGCGAGCGGCCCGGATCGGCTTACTCGTGCGGGTGCGGAACTGGGAAGATGGGTTATGGATCCAGCACCAGGCCGCCCGGCAGGCAGAGCCGCGCCGCTGTGGCCCACCCCGGCTCGGCTCGGGCCGCACCGGTGGCAGCGCAGAGTGCGTGGCCGCGTTGCGCGAGTCTCTTTGACATCAACGCCCTGAACCTGGACCATCCCGAACATGGCAAAGACCGTGAATGTCGTTATCACCGATGACCTCGACGGATCGCCTGATGCGCAGACCGTCTCCTTCGGCATCGATGGCCATAGCTACGAGATCGACCTGGGCCCGAAGAACCTGAGCAAGCTCGAGAAATCGCTGCAGCCATTTATCGACGCCGGGCGCCGGACCGCTCACCGCAGGGCGGCGAAGCCGGCCTGGAGCGCCGCGCCGGGGGCGGACCGGGCCGCGGTTCGGGCGTGGGCTGCCGCGCAGGGACTGAAGGTGTCCGAACGCGGCCGGATCAGCGCTGCTGTGCTGAGCAAATACGACGCGGCGCACTAGCCGCGCCGCGGGTCCCGCCCAGACCGCGGCCCCGCCTTCCGGCGCCATGACGACGTAAAATCCGCGCGCTCCGCGGCACCTTTTGTTGCGTGATAATGGTGGTCGCGCCGCAGCCACCCGCGCGGCGCTGGCTGATCTGCTGGGCTGCCTGGCGCTCTGCGGGGCGGCCGGGCACGATCGACTCAATGGCAGGCGGACATCGATCCGGCCTATCCAGCAAGCCCGACGGCGCCTATTCCGCGGAGCTGCTCGCCGCCGACATCGCCGCGTTCATGCAGGCTGCGGGCGTGGACCAGGCCCATATCGCAGGGCTGTCGCTCGGCGCGGCGACCGGCATGTGGCTGGCCGCCAGGTACCCGGCCCGGGGTGAAGTCGCTGTCGCTGCACAGCGCCTGGCCATGCCGCCGGTGGACGCCTTCCTCCGCCAGTCCGAGGCGGTCCTGGCTCATGACGCACGCGATGCGCTCGGCTCGATCCAGGCCCCGACCCTGATCACGTTCGGGGCGCGCGACCTGGTGACCTCCACCCGCTTCGCCGGTCCGCTGACGGCGGGAATCCCCGGCTCCGAGCTCGTCGTATTCGAGGACTGTGCGCACGCCCCGATCTACCAGAACGTGCCCGAGTTCAACCGGCGGACCCTGGAGTTCCTGCAGCGCCATTCCTCCGGCGGGCAACAGGCACAGCGCTGGCGCTCATGCCCAGCGGCAGCGGTGGCGCATCGCCGCGGAAACAGGCGCGGCGCTGGCACATAGCCGCTAATGCGCAACGCCGCTCGCGGGGCCCGGGCGGACGCCAGCGGTCACCACGACGGGCCCCGGCAGGATGATCAAGCTAGTCTCTGATCTGTGGACCGGCGGCTAGCCCCTTACCAGCGCAAGCGGGACTTCGGGAAGACCCCTGAGCCGGCTGGCCGGGAGCCAGCGGGGCATCCCGGCTCAGCCCGCCGGTTCGTCGTGCAGCGGCACCGGGCCCGGCGGCTGCACTACGACCTGCGCTTCGAGATCGACGGCGTGCTGGTCAGCTGGGCGGTGCCGAAGGGACCGACGCTTGACCCCCAGGTGAAGCACGCCGCGATCCACGTCGAGGATCATCCGATCGAGTACCTCGATTTCGAGGGCGTGATCCCGGCCAAGGAGTACGGCGGCGGGGACGTGATCGTCTGGGACATCGGCACCTGGGAGCCGCACGCCACCGACGACCCGGCCGCCGCGGTCGCCGCGGGCGAACTGCACGCGGATATGTACGGCCATAAGCTGCGCGGCCGCCTGGTCCTGGTCCGCAGCGGCCGCGATCGCTCCGACGAGCAGCAGTGGCTGCTGCTGCACAAGAACGACGACGACGCCGTCGTGGGCTGGGATCCGGAAGATCACCCGCGGTCGGTGCTGAGCGGGCGGACCAACGATGAGGTGAAGGCCGACCCGCAGCGGATGTGGCGGTCCGATCTCCCGGCCGCCCAGGCCTCGGTACCAATCGGCAGCGCCGCGGGCGCCCCGCCCGGCCGCGCCGCGAGCGCCCCGGACGGCGGAGGTACTGCGGCCGGCAGAGCGCCCAGGCCACCGGGCGCGTCGCGGAGCGAGGCCGGGCTCAGGGAGGTGGCCACGCCGCGGAGCCCGTTAACCTTGAGGGGCCCGGTGCGGCGGCGCTGGCCGCGCTCGACGCCTTGGGCGCCGGCGGCACCTGGGAAGTGTTCGGCCGCAAGCTGCGCCTGACCAACCTGGACAAGGTCCTGTTCCCGGCCCGGCCGGGCGAGGAGCCGGTGACCAAGCGAGAATTTATCCGTTACGCCGCCCAAATCGCTCCCGTCGTGCTGCCTTACCTGAGCGGCCGGCCACTCAACATGCACCGGTTCCCCGGCGGGGCGGGCACTAGCGGTTTCTGGCACAAGCAACTGCCCGGCCATGCGCCCGCCTGGGTGCCGCGCTGGCACCGGCCCGACGCCGATCCGGGTGAGGCCACCACCTACCTGGTCATCGACGAGGCGGCCGCGCTGGTCTGGGCGGCCAACTTCGGCGCGCTGGAGTGGCACGCCTGGACCTCGCGCGCCGATGATCCGCGCCGCCCCACCTACGCGCTCTTCGACATCGATCCGGGCCGGCCACCACGTGGGATGACGTGCTGGTGCTGGCCCGGCTGCACCGGACCGCGCTGGAGCACCTGGGCGTGCGGGCCCAGCCCAAGCTGACCGGGCAGCGCGGGATCCAGGTCTGGGTCCCGGTCAACCCGGGGCCGGGCTTCGACGAGACCAGGGCCTGGGTCGAGAAGGTGTCGCGGGCCATCGGCGCGACCGTGCCTGACCTGGTCAGCTGGGACTGGGACGTGCGCGGCCGGGGCGGCCGGGCTCGTCTGGACTACACGCAGAACGTGAAGAACAAGACCCTCGTCGCCCCCTACAGCCCGCGTCCTGCGGCCGGGCGCCCCGGTGTCAGCGCCGATCGACTGGGCTGAACTTGACGACCCGGAACTGCGCTCCGACCGCTTCACGATCCGCACCGTACTGGACCGGCTGGCCGAGCGCGGCGATCCGTTCCGCAGCGTGCTGCCGCCCGGCCAGGACTTGCCCCCGATCCGTTAACCGGACTCGACATACCCGTCAACAGGCCTGCCGCCGGTCCGGTCACTGGTCAAGGTCTGGGCACGGACGGCGGGCAGTTGTGCAAGGGTGCTGGCATACGCAGGCAGCAGCCGGGTAGCTGACGGGCCTGGGGCGCGGCTGCGGAGAGGGCAGGTCGTGAAGACTGACGGCGTGACGAGAGGCTCCTCAGGCAGCTCAGCACGGCTGAGCCAGGAACTGGACGCGCAGGTCGCCGCGGTGGTGCCGCTGCGGCACCGGCTCCACGCGCATCCCGAACTGTCCGGGAGCGAGCACCGCACCCGGGCGATGGTGCTGGACTGGCTGCCCCACACGAGCCGAGGTCACCGAGGTGGCCGACGCCGGCGCTGTGGTCAGGATCGGCGGGCCAGGCCCGGCCATCGCGATCCGGGCCGAGCTTGACGCGCTCCCGATCACGGAGGCCACGGGTGTCTCCTGGGCGGCCGGCCAGGGAACGATGCACGCGTGCGGCCACGACGTGCATCTGGCCGCGGTGGCCGCGGTGGCCAGGTGCGTGCAGCGGGCCGTGGCCCCGATGCCGTTGCTCGTGGTGCTGCAGCCCAGGGAGGAGACCTATCCTTCGGGCGCGCTGGACGTGACCGCCTCGGGCGTCCTGGCGCGGCACGAGGTGCGGGCCATGATCGGCGCGCACGTGCAGCCGGTGCTGCCGGACGGGCTGGTGGCCTGCGACGGCGGCGTGGTCAACGCGGCGGCGGATGAGTTCGAGGTGACGATGCGGGGCCGCGGCGGGCATGCCGCCTACCCGCACCTGACCGCCGACCCGGTCCTCGCGCTGGCTCATTTCGCGGTCAGCGCGCAGCAACTGGTCAGCAGGACCGCCAACCCGGTGGTCCCGACCGTCGTGACCATCGGCGCGCTCCGGGCCGGGGACGCGGCCAACGCGACGCCCGAGGTCGCCACCGCGCGCGGCACCCTGCGCACCATGTCACCCACGGCGCGGCCGCAGCTGCAGGAGCGGCTGGCCGAGATCGCCACCGGGGTGGCGATGGCGCACGGCTGCACCGCGGAGGTCACGGTCCTGCCCGGCGAGCCGCCGCTGCGCAATGACCCGCGCCTCGCCGAAGTGGCCAGCCGGCATCTGGTCGCTCTCGGCCTGGGCCGGGGCGGCCCGCTGCACTCGTGCGGGGCAGATGACTTCGCCTACTTCACCGAGATCCTGCCCGCGCTCATGCTCTTTGTCGGAGTCGGTGACGGCAGCTCGATGCGGCTGCACGACCACGAATTCCTGCCGCCCGACGCTACGATCGGCCGCACCGCACGGGCGCTGCTGGCCGGCTACCTGGCGGCCGCGGAGATCTTCGGCCGGGGCGAGTTAACTGCGGAGCGTGCCGTCGCGGCGTCCCGGTAGCCTGTCCGGCGTGCTGGAACAGGTGAGCGTCATCCGCTACGTCACCCCGCTGCGGGAGGGCGGGTCGCTGCCCGCCCTGGTCGAGGCCGACAACCTCGGGACCTACGTGCTGAAGTTCCGCGGCGCGGGCATGGGTCCCAAGGCGCTCGTGGCGGAGATCATCGGCGGCGAGCTGGCCCGCCGCCTCGGCTTGCGCACGCCCGAGCTGGTGCTGGGCTACCTGGATCCGCGCATCGCCGCCAGCGAGCCCGATCCTGAGATCCAGGACCTGCTGCGCGCCAGCGACGGGCTGAACGTGGGAATCGATTTCCTGCCCGGGTCGGTCGGATTCGATCCGGGCGGCTGGGACACCGACCCCGGTTTCGCCAGCGAAGTGCTCTGGTTCGACGCGCTGATCCAGAACGTGGACCGTACCTGGCGCAATCCGAACCTGCTGGTCTGGCACGGTGACATCTGGCTGATCGATCACGGGGCGGCGCTGTACTTCCAGCACAACTGGGCCACGGCCCGCCCGCTGGCGCCCTTCGACGCGGCCGATCACGTGCTGCGGGAGGCCGCTACCGGGCTGGCGGCGGCACACGAGGCTTTGGCCCCGCTGATCACCAGGGAGCTGCTCGAGGAGATCACCGGCCTGGTGCCCGCCGACTGGCTCGGCGACGGCCGCCCGGAGGGCTATATCGGCTACCTGCTGGAGCGCTCCGCCCGGGTCCCGGAGGTGATCAGGTGACGGGCGGCGAGCCGTTCGAGTACGCGCTGATCAGGGTGATGCCGCGGGTCGAGCGCGGCGAGCTGATGAACGCCGGGGTCATCCTGTACTCGCAGCGGCACGGCTACCTGGGCTGCCGGATTTACCTGAATTCTGAACGGCTACGGGCGCTGGACCCGGCGGTCGACGTGGCCGCCGTGACCGCGGCCCTGACCGCGATCGACGAGGCCTGCCGGCACGACCGCCCGGCCGGGCAGTCCCCGGGGATGCGGTTTCGCTGGCTGACCGCGACCAGGAGCACCATCGTCCAGCCCGGCCCGGTGCACAGCGGCCTGACCGCGGACCCGGTTGCCGAGCTTGATCATCTCTTTGACGAGCTGGTGCGCTGACCGGCTGGGATGCGGGCCCGCCCGGCTGCCTCAGTCCGCCTGGGCGGCCCGCAGCGCCGCCGCGGTGGCCGGGTCGGCGGGATAGAACGCCTCGATCGCCAGTTCGGAGACCGTGACGTCCATCGGCGTGCCGATCACCGCCGTGATGCTGAAGAACGACAGCTCCTGGTCCTGGTACAGGTAGCGCAACGGCACCACGACGTCGGTCCGGTGCGGCGGATCGCTCTCACCGCCCGGGTAGCCGCGGAGCTCGGTCAGCAACTCGGCCAGCCGGGCGTCGCCGGTGGCCGCGACCTGGCGGTTCAGCCGGGTGAGCAGGTGGGCGCGCCACTGGGCCAGATTGAGTATCCGCGGCGCCATGCCATCGGGGTGCAGGCTCAGCCGCAGCGCGTTCACCGGTGGCTCGAGCAGCCACGGCGCCGAGCCCGCGGTCAGGGTCGTGACGCTCGCGTTGCCCTCGATCATCTCCCACCACCGGTTGACCAGCACCGCCGGATAGGGCTCGTGCCCGGCCAGGACCTGTCGCAGGGCGGCCCGGACGGCCGCGAGCTCGGGTTCGGCCAGGCTGTGCTCCGGATAGGCGGGCGCATAGCCGCCGGACAGCAGCACCGTATTGCGATCGCGCAACGGGACCTCCAGCTGCTCGGTCAGCCGCAGGATCATCTCGCTCGTCGGCTTCGAGCGCCCGGTCTCCACGAAGCTGAGGTGCCGCGCCGAGATGTCGGCCTGGATCGCCAGGTCCAGCTGGCTCAGCCGACGGCGCTGGCGCCATTCGCGGAGCAGTTCACCGGCGTGCCCGTAGGCCTGGCGGGTTGCCATAACAGTCACGGGTGTGAGTCTACGAAGCCGGTCGGCGGTGGGCGATTACCTCTGAGGTAATGGTTAATCATTACCTCCCACGTAATCGACAGCATGACGTCCGCTGACGCAACATCGATGCCGTCCGAACGACAGCGCTCGCGAAAGGGCGCTGAGCCGAGAGAGGAAGACCCATGCAGGACGTCATCGAGCGGTACATCGCCAGCTGGAACGAGACCGACCCGCAGCGGCGCCGCCAGCTGGTGGACGAGCTGTGGGCGGCCGACGCCAGGTACACCGACCCGCTGGTCGCGGCGCACGGGTGCGATGAGATCGACGCGACGATCGCCGCCGTCCAGGCCCAGTTCCCCGGCTTCACCTTCACGCTGGCCGGCCCGGTCGACGCGCATCACAGCCAGGCCAGGTTCACCTGGGGCCTCGGCCCGGCCGGTGCCGAGCCGGTCGTGGTCGGCTTCGACGTCGCGGTGGCGGCCGCCGACGGCCGGCTGGCTAGCGTGCTCGGCTTCCTCGACAAGGTCCCCGCCTGACCCGCTTCGCAGTACCTAGCAAGGAGATCACCTGATGACCACGCGCACCGTGACCAGCACGGTGGCGGAGCCGGCCGGGCCGCGCGAGCGGTTCGGCTGGGCTCCGCTGCTGGTCCTGCTCACCGGCACGTTCATGACCTATCTTGACTTCTTCATCGTCAATGTCGCGCTGCCGTCCATCCAGCAGGACCTGCACGGCGGACCAGCGGCCGTGCAGCTGGTGGTGGCCGGCTTCGGGCTCGCCTTTGCCGTGGGCCTGATCAGCGGCGGCCGGCTCGGCGACCTGCAGGGGCGCCGTCGCATCTTCACCGTCGGCCTGGCCCTGTTCACCGTGGCCAGCGCCGCCTGCGGGCTGGCTCCGACGGCCGGGTTCCTGATCGTCGCGCGGGTCCTGCAAGGCGGCGCGGCCGCGCTGATGACGCCGCAGGTGCTGGCCACCCTCGGCACGGTCTATACCGGCCAGCGGCGGGCCAGGGCATTTGCCGCCTACGGCATGACGATGGGCCTGGCTGCCATGCTCGGCCAGCTGATCGGCGGCAGCCTCATCACGCTCAACATCGCTGATGCAGGCTGGCGGAGCATCTTCCTGATCAACGTGCCGGTCGGCGCCGCCGCCCTGGCCCTGGTGCGCCGCACCGTGCCCGAGTCCGTGGGCCAGCGGGCCGCGTTGGACCTGGTCGGCACCGCGCTGATCACCATCGGCCTGGCGGCCGTGGTGCTGCCGCTGGTCGAAGGACGCCAGCAGGGCTGGCCGGCCTGGACGTGGCTGTCGCTGGCCGCGGCGCCGGTGCTGCTGGCCGCGTTCGTGGCCCACCAGCGCGCCAGGGACTCCGGCGGCGGAGCTCCGCTCATCCGGCTCGCGCTGCTGAGCGACCGGACCTTCGCCGTCGGCACGCTGAGCGGGCTGGCCTTCGGCGGCGTCCCCGCCGCGTTCTTCTTCATCCTGGCGCTCTACCTGCAAGACGGGCGCGGGCTGTCCCCGCTCATCTCCGGACTGGTCTTCGGCGCGGCGGGCGGCGGCTACTTCGCCGCCATGCTGACCACCGAGCGGATCGCCGCCCGGCTGGGCCGCCAGATCCTGGCGGCAGGCGCGGGCGTGATGGCGGCAGCGTGCCTGCTGCTGGCCCTGACCGCGCACGCGCCCACGTCGCTGGCCCTGCTGCCCGGCCTTGCCCTGGCGGGATTCGGCATCGGCATGGTCCTGGTGCCGCTGACCGCGACCGCGCTGGCCAACATCGCCGCCGAGCACGCGGGCGCCGCCTCGGGCGTGCTCGCCACCGGCCTGCAGGTCGGGGGCGCGCTGATGATCGCGGTGATCGGCGTGGTCTTCTTCGGCGCCCTCGGGCACGGCGAGTACGCCCATGCGTTCGCGTTCAGCCTGGTGGTCCTGGCCGCGCTGACCACGGTGACCGCCGCGCTCGTCCAGCTCCTGCCCCGCCCCGCCGCCCCCTGAGCGGCCCTGCCCAGTCCGGCTCCCCCTCCGGAGGCCGACCCCGCCCCGTGGCCGACCCCGGGTGGGTCGGCCCCCCCGCGCCACGGGCGATTCCATGATCATGGTTATTTGGTGGGGTCCTGGCCCCACGAAAGACCCATGATCATGGAATGCACGGTGGGGGCGGGGTTAGGTGGGGGCGGGGCGGGCGGGGGGTGGGTAGGTGGGTGGGTCGGGGGGACGTCGAGGGCCGGGTTGCGGTCGAAGAAGCCGGAGGGCTTGAGCCAGAACGAGACGGCGTCGACCGGCATGACCGGCCAGTCCTCGGGCCGGGGGAGGTGGTGAATGCCGAACACGTACCACAGCACCACGTCGGTGTTGTCGATGGACCGGTCCTGCGCGGTCCACCGGGCCAGCCCGCTGTCGGCCCCGCTGAGATTGGGGAACTCCCCGCACGGCCAGCGCTCGTCGGCCCGGTAGGGCGTGACCCAGAGCGTGTGCCCGATCACCGCGGCTCGCTGCCGGACCGGCGAGGACGGGTCCAGCAGCGCCGGGAAGCAGCCGCCGGGCACCAGCTTGTACCCGACGGGGGTGCCGAGGCCGTTGCTGACGTTGTCGTTGACGATCTTCCAGCTCTTCTGCGTGCTCCAGTCGTAGTCTTGCTGGCCGTCGCGTTCGGTGCGCAACGGGGTCTCGCGCATACCAGGCCCAGGCCGTACGGGTCGCCGGGGCCGGCGGGCAGCGGCTGCGACTGGGCCGCGTATACCGTGTTGGCCCGGCCATCCACGTCAAGATCAAGGCGCGCAACGATGAAATGCTGGTGGAACGGCGCGTACGTCCGCTGGTCCACCAGCGTTCCGAACGGCGGCTGGCGCCCGTCCGGGAAATACGAGGTGACCAGGATGCCGGTGGCGCGTACCTCGCACTCGATGTTGCCGTCCTGGTAGAACCGCCAGTACACGAGATACTCGTAGTTCGCCACCGTGACCTGGAACGACACCACAAGCCGCCGGGCCCGCCGGACTTCGGCGCCGGTCACCTGATCCACGTGCTTCCAGCCGATCCCGCTGTCCTCCTCGTGGATGCAGATCGCCCGGGGGATAACCCGCGGCTGGCCGGCCGAGTCGTGCACCACCGCGTCGAGGTAGCTGATCTCGCCCAGGCAGTCGCAGCCGTGCTCGAGCGAGTCGGTCATGAAGCCCAGTCCCCACTCGCCGATGTCGAAGGCGGTCCGGCGGTAGTGATCGCTGGTCGGATCCCGGTAGGGCACGACCATCTCGGCGAACGAGAGCCGGTGCGCGACGGACCGAAGCCGCCCGGCGTCGCGGAACCCGACCTCATGCAGGACCAGGCCCTCCCGGTAGTTGAAGCCCAGCCGCAGCTGCCAGTTCTGCCACGAGAGCAGCCGCCCGTCGAGGGTGAACGAGACGCCCTCCGGCTGGGTGATCTCGATCGGCGCCACCTCGCGCAGCGGCATCGGGAGGAACTTGGGCGCATATTCGCCCGTCACCGGGGGCGGCGCGGTGGCCTGGGCCGCATCGAAGTCGTCCTCGATCTCCAGCAGTGTCATCTGGTTGAGGTCCACGATGGGATGCAGCCCGCTGACGTGGTGCGCGTACGGGTTGCCAGCCGCGCTGCCCCGGTACCAGACGTCCGACCAGCCCAGCCGCAGGCCGCGATAGCGGGGCGGCACCAGGGCAGCCCCGTAGGCCCAGACGTCGGTCAGGACCCGGGCCGGATCGGTCAGCCCGCGCCGGGCGAGCGCCGCGGTCAGCTGCGGATGGGCGCGGAGCATCTCGTCGCACTCGTGCCATTCGTCCAGCGTCATGTTCGGCTGCTGGCCGGGCAGGTGCTCCCAGGCCGTGACTTCGTCGTCGGTCAGCGACACCACCGCCCGGTAGGCCTGCCCGTCGTCGCGGTTCCAGCAGACGGCCACCGCCGCGCGGCCAGCCGGGTCCGAGGCCTGGCGGCCTTTATTCCCGGCCAGGCGGTCCGGGTCTGGGTCCGGCTGGTCTGGGACCTGGGCCGGCTGGTCCGGGTTCGGGGCGGCCGGGCCTGGGTGCGGCTGACGGGCGCCGGATCCCCGTTCAGTGTCCTGGTCTTTATTGCCGTCCTTGGCTGGCTCGGCCAGCTCGATGGACGCGAACCGCCAGCGCGGGCCGGCCGCGCGGTCCCGCCGCAGGACCGACGCGACCTGGCGGATCTCCTCGGCGGTCAGCGGATCGAGCGGGTGCGGCGCGGCGCGGCCCGGCCCGCTGGCGGCCGGGGCCCGGGCCGCTGCCGAATCCTCCCGGGGAGTCATCCGACGTGCTCACCGTAACCTCCCTATTCCCACCAGGAACATGATCTGGCGCAGCTGGAGCTCGAACAGTGGTTCAGGATTCTCCAGCACGAACCGGGCCTGGCCGCTGACCTCGTGCGTCACCGCGCCGATGAGCTGGGACCAGGCCGCCTGGCTCAACGCCACCAACGTCGCGGGCAGATCGGCCTGGCCGCGCTGCCGGAGCGCCTCGGCCTGCGCGAGGTGAGCGCGGTCCGGGCGCACCGGCGGGGCGGTGAGCAGCCCGAGCCGCCGGGCGTCCGCCATGATCGCCAGGAGCACGGCCGGCAGCCGCAGGGCCGGCGGCCGGGTGTCCTCGGGAGCAATGTAGCCAGGCACCGGCCGCCCGAATAGCAGGTCCCACTCCGCCGGGTGCGCGAGTGCCCAGGTCCGGACGGCCCGGGCCACGGCGAGGAACCTGGCCCCTGGCTGGTCCCGTGTCGCAGGCCCGGTCAGCGTCCTCGGCGGCCTGGCCCAGAGCTGACCAGCCCTCGATCAGCAACTGCGTGAGCAGGTCCTCGCGGCTGTCTACGTACCGGTAGATCGCCGTCGGAGTCAGGCCCAAGTCGGCCGCGATCGCCCGCAGTGAGATCCCGGCCGGGCCGCCGGCCTGCAGCTGAGCCACGGCCAGCGACCTGATCCGCGCCAGGGTGTGCCGCCGGGCCCGGGCCCGCGGGGTCTCGCGCGGCGCCGGCCGCCAGCGCCGGTCCCGGTACCGTGCACCGTCACCGGCCCCGGCTTACCGTTCATTAGTCAATGATACTCACTGTTGTGAGCCACTGTTGACTCGAACTGGCAGATCTGAGTGATACTGACTTGAGTGAGTACTGCTCACTCAAGGTTGTTCAGGCCGCTCAGGTCACCGCTCACTCCCGAGGATGGCTGGTCATATGGATAAGCAGGCGCACGTGGTTCTGGGGGGCAGCGGGGGCATCGGCGGCGCGGTGATCGACGCGCTGGTCGCGCAGCAGGCGGGCAGTATCCGGGCGGTGGCCAGGCGGCCGCCCGGCCAGGCGCGGCCTGGCGTGGACTGGGTCGCGGCCGATGTCCGCACCCGGGACGGGGCAGCGCGGGCGGTCCGCGGCGCGGACGTCGTGTACCACTGCGTTCAGCCCGGCTACACTCGCTGGCCCGCCGAGTTCCCGCAGTTGAATGCCGCGGTCCTGGCGGCCGTGGCCGGGACAGGTGCGCGCCTGGTCTATGCGGACAACCTGTACGGGTACGGGCCGGTCACCGGCCCGCTGCGGGAGGACCTCCCGCTGGCCGCGACCGGGCCCAAGGGCCGGACCAGGGCGGCGCTGGCGCAGGACCTGCTGGCCGCCGGGCGCGGCGGGCCAGCGGACGTGGTGATCGCCCGGATCAGCGACTATTACGGCCCGGGCGGGGTCAGTTCCACGGTGACCGGCGCGAGGTTCTTCGTCCCCGCGCTGGCGGGCCGGACCGCGCGGGTGCCGTTCGCGCTCGACATCCCGCACAGTTACAGCTACCTGCCAGACGTCGGCCGGGCCCTGGTGCTCCTGGGCACCGGCGCGGACCCGGCGGGCGGCGTATGGCATGTTCCGGCCGCCGGGCCAGTCACGGTGCGGCAGTTCGCTGATCTCCTCGGGCTCGCCCTGGGGCGGGACGTCCGGGTGCGCCGGATTCCGGCGCCGGCCATCCGGCTGGCGGCGGTCTTCACCCCGATCGTCCGGGAACTGCCTGAGATTGCGTACCAGTTCAATGAGCCTTTTATCGTCGACGGCACCAAGTTCACCCGGCGCTTCCCTGCCTTCGCGCCGACCCCGCACGCCGAAGCGGTCGCTGCCACTTGCGCCTGGTTTGCCGGCCGCGACCAGGCCGCCGTCGCTCGCCCAGCCGCCGCCGGACGGCAGGCGTGAACCCCCGCAGCTAGCGGGCGCCGCCGGTCGGCCGTCGCCAGGCGTGAACCCCGCCGCTAGCGGGCGCCGCCGGTCCGCCGTCGCCGGGCGTGAACCCCGCCGCTAGCGGGCGCCCCGGGCCCGCCGTCGCCAGGCCAGCCAGCCGAGCCCGCCGATCACGACCACTGCCCCGGCCGCCAGGCCGGCGATGGCGCCTGGCGAGACCCCCCCGCCGGTGCCGCTTCCGGTGCCGCTGCCTGGCCCGCTGCGCGGCTGCGCCGCGGGGCCGGCGTCGCCGACGGCGTCGCGGTGGCCGAGCCGCCGGACCCGCTCGCGCCGGAGGCCGTCGCGGTGAAGGCGACGACCTGGTCGGCGGCGGGCGCCAGCAGGAGGCCGGCGCCGACACTCGGAGTCGCGAAATGGTTGGCGACCGCGCCGATCGAGGCCTGCTGCCTGACCTTGCCGGTGGCCGGATCGAGCCCGTACAGCGTGCCGTTCTGCCCGATGGTCCAGACCAGGCCCGCGGCGATGATCGGCGGGCCGCCGCCGGTGCCTGAACTCCACAGCAAGCTGACCGCGGCGGGGGACCTGGTCGCGCGGACCGCGATGATGCCGCTCAGGCAGGGCAGGTAGGCCGTGGTTCCGGCGACGGCGGCACCGCCGTCGATGTCGTCACCGCAGACTTGCCCGGTCGCGGCCTGCTGGCCGCCGATGCCGCCCAGGTGCGCCCCGTTGAGCAGGTAGACGATCCGGGACTTGCCGGTGAGCAGCACCTGGCCGTCGGACAGCAGGACCGGCACCGTGGACATATCAAGATCGTTGGCGTTATCCGAGGCCCAGCTGCCCGGTGCGAAGTACTGCAGGAGCCGGAGGGTCGGCGACAGCTCAAGCGCCGCATCGCTATGGTCGAATGCCTGGCCCGCAGCGTGGACCGAGCCGTTTCCGGTGCTCACCCAGATACGCCCGGTTCCGTCGACGGCCCGCGCCGCACCGCCCATCCAGACCGCCCCTTGCGACTGACCAGCAGCGGCGTCCACCGTGAAGACGATGGGCCTGCCTCCGGCGGCAGGGACCGCCGATCACCCGGCCGCGGTAGCTGGCACAGTCGCCGTAGTTGCCGCCGAAGCCGAAGACCACCCGGCCGGCGTCCAGGGCCAAGCCGGTGCGCTGGAGCAGCGCCGCGGGATCGGCTCCGGCGGGGTCCACGTTCTGGCTCAGCTCGGTCCGGCCTGTCCTGGCGCCCAGGCCGACCAGGAGATGGGCAGGCCTGCCGTGCACCAGTTCGTCGGCCACCACGAAAATCTCGCGCACGGGCCGGATCGATGACCGGCGTACCCGTGATGCCGACCGTCGGGGTGATGTCGCCGCAGGGCAGCGAGCCCGCGGGCACCGGGCTGCCCAGATGCGCCGACCAGAGCACGGCGCCGGTGGCGGGGGACAGCGCGTACACCGTGTCGTTCTCGGTGGCCACGTAGATCCGCCCTGCTGACACCAGCGGCTCGCCGTAGATGTGGCCGTCGAGGGCCGGCGAGGTCCAGGCCCGGCGGCTGGTGTCGACTGCGGTCACCGAGCTCGCTACGCCGGTACCGGCGGCGTCATGGTGGTACACCGTCCAGGATCCGGACGGCCCGGTGGCAGGGGCTGCCGCGCTGGCCGCCTCGCTTCCGGCTGCGCCGACGACGACCGTGCCCAGCGTGACCAGGGCCAGCATGACCAGGCCCGGCATGACCAGGCCCGGCGCGGACCGGGCCAGCGCGGATCGGGCCGGCGCGGATCGGGCCTGCGCGGATCGGGTCAGCTGTGGGCGCATCCCGCTTCGTGTCCCGCGCTGCCGCAATCTCATGCCAGCATGATGCCGCAGCGGCCAGCCGGGGCGGGCGCGTACCGTCGACTGTCGGCCGGCCGTAAGTGACGACCGGCGCGCCATCAAGTCAGGACGGCACCCTCGAGTCAGGACAGGAGGGGGAGCGGGTCGGGACGGGCGGGTCAGGACAGGCGGGGCCGGGAGCAGGTCGGGACGCGCGGGTCGAGACGGGCGGGTCAGGAGCGAGTCAGGACGGGCGGGTCAGGACGGGCGCGCGCCGTTTACAGTCAGCTCGACCCGCTCGTCGTAGAAACACAGCAGGCCGGCGATCTCGGCGGCCTGGGGGATCGGCGTCTCGTAGCTCCACACCAGGTCGTCGTGGACCTGGCCGTCGGCCTGCACCGACCAGTAGGAGGCCTGGCCCTTGAACGGGCAGGTGGTATGCCGGTCGGTTGGCCGCAGCAGCTCCATCCGCACGTCCTCGCGGGGCAGGTAGTAGCGGGTGCGTATCCCGGTCTCGTCCAGCAGGACCGGCCGGTCCGACACCGCCAGCTTCTCGCCGTCCAGGGTGACCTCGACGTGCAGCGCGGCCGGAGTAGTCGTGATCTTGTGCCCAGTAGCCATGCCGGTGCCAACTCCCGCTCCAGCGCGAAGATTCCGCCGGGGCTAGCGGCATGCTGCGCCGCGACGCGGCACCGAGGCCGGACCGCGGGGGGCCTCACTATGACAGCTGTCATGGTCACGTTGTGAGAACGAGCTCTCCCCGAAGCGCCCGGCCGGTGTCACGATTGCGCTATGGAAACGACGAAAACGGATGTGTGGCCCGGATCGCGCGCGGCCTCCGGCAGCCTGCCGCTGGCGGTCAGCCTCCGCGGGCTGCACAAGAATTTCGGGGCCGTCCAGGCGGTGAAGGGCATCGACCTGGACATCGAGTCCGGGGAGATCGTTGCCTTTCTCGGCCCGAACGGCGCGGGCAAGACCACGACCATCGACATGATCCTGGGCCTCTCCCAGCCAAGCGCGGGTGACGTTTCGGTTTACGGCATGCATCCACGGCAGGCCATCGCGCGCGGCCTGATATCCGCGGTGATGCAGACCGGCGGCCTGCTCAAAGACCTGACCGTGGGCGAGACGGCGCAGTACACCGCCAGCTTGTTCGCGCAGGCCAAGCCGGTCACAGAGGTCCTGGACCGGGCCGGTATCGCGGCCATCGCCGATCGCCGGGTCGGCAAGTGCTCCGGCGGGGAGCAGCAGCGGCTGCGGTTCGCGATGGCCCTGCTGCCCGATCCGGAGCTGCTGGTCCTCGACGAGCCGACGACGGGCATGGACGTCGAGGGCCGGCGCAGTTTCTGGGGAGCGATCAGGCAGGATGCCGCCGAGGGCCGCACGGTCCTGTTCGCCACGCATTATCTCGAGGAAGCTGACGCCTACGCCGACCGGATCGTCCTGGTGCGGCACGGCGAGATCGTCGCCGACGGCACCGCATCGGAGATCAAGGCCATGGCGGCTGGCCGGACAGTGCGCGCCACCTTGCCCGGTGCCGACGAAGCGGCGCTGCGGCGGATACCCGGCGCCGACACCTTCGAGGTGCGCGGCGACACGGTCCTGGTGCACTCGGGCGACAGCGACTCGGTGGCCAGGTACCTGCTGACCAGCACCCAGGCCAGGGACCTGGAGATCACCGCCCGCGGTATCGAGGACGCTTTCATCGCCCTGACCAGCGACGACAACAGTACGACCAGTACCGCTACGGGAGGCTCACGATGACTGACGACCTCGGCCGCCGGGCCGGACCTGACCGCCCGCCGGACCCCCAGCCTGGGCGGCTTCAACCTCACCGCCCTCCGGCTGGAAGTGCGCCGTCTGCTGCGCAACCGGCGCACCGTCATCATCGCGATGGTGTTCCCGGCCTTCTTCTTCCTGATCTTCGGCCTGAACGCCAGTTACGCCAACCAGCGGGCCGGGCATGGCAATGTCTCGGCCTTCATCATGATCAGCATGGCGTTGTACGGGGCCGTCCTGGCGACCACGAGCGGCGGGGCACTGGTCTCGATCGAGCGGGCCGCGGGCTGGAGCCGCCAGCTGCGGCTGACGCCGCTGTCGGCACCCGCCTACATCCTCATCAAGGTACTGACCGCGCTGTGCTCGGTCTCGCCTCGGTCGTGGTGGTCTACGCGGTCGGCGCCCTCACCGGCAAGCCGTCGATGCCCGCCTACCTGTGGATCGTCACCGGGCTGTGTGTCTGGATCGGCTCCCTGGTGTTTGCGGCGTTCGGCCTGTTCATGGGCTATTTGCTGCCCACCGAGAACGTCATGCAGCTGCTGAGCTTCGCGCTGGTGCATCTTCGCGTTCGGCGGCGGCCTGTTCATCCCGCTGAGCCAGTACCCGCACGTGCTGCAGACGCTGGCCACCTACACGCCGCTGTTCGGCCTCAACGAGCTCACGCACGCACCGCTGCTCGGCGGCAGCATCAATATCTCGTGGGTCGCCAACGTACTGGCCTGGCTGGTCATCTTCGCGGGCGGCGCGATCTGGCGATTCCGCAAGGACACCGCGCGGGTCTGAGCCCGGCCCGGCCGGCCGGCGTCGTGACTGCCGCCCGGCCGGGCCCGGCGTCAATTGATGCCGGACGCGATGGCGGCCTCGAAGCGGCCCAGCACCTCCTGGTCGCCCGACCGCTCGAGCTGCGCGCCAGATGACCGGTGCCACAGCCAGCAGTCCAGGTCGGCCGCGCTGCCGCTGACCGTCGCGGCCGCGGGCAGGCCCTGGTCCTGCTGGCGGTCAGCATGGCGGGCTCGTCATAGGCCTGCTGGTCGCCGGGGTCGGTACCGGCGAACCGGCCCAGCGTGATGAGCCACGAGTCAGCGGTATCGGTGGCCCGGAGCCGGAGCGGCGTGCGTCGCCGGGCGTGAAGATTCCCCACGCTGGCACGTAGCCGTACATGACCCGCAGGACCTCGTCCACCCCGTCGGCGCTCAGCTGCGGGTCCATCCCGGTGCGGTCGCCCGCGGCCAGCTCGGCGTCGATCCGGTGGATCAGCGCCTCGTGCGCCTGGCGCCTGCGGATGAAGCCGACGGTGTGGTCCTCCGACCACGTCCAGGCCGGGGTGCTCGGCGCCGTCGCGGCGAGGACGTCGCGCAGGTCGTGGCTGGCGCGGTCGATAGAACCCGGCCAGCCCGGCGCGGCCGCCCGGGCGGGCCGGCATGAGCTGCTCGGCCTGCCGGGCCGCTCAGCCCTCGCGCACGACCGTGCCCCAGAACCACTGCACCTGCCCGAGGTGCCACAGCAGGTCATCGGCGTTCCACCCCGGGCAGGACGGCACCGCCGCGTCAGGCGAGAGGCCATCGATAACCGCCGCAAAACGAGCGGAATCCGCCGTGAGGTGGGCCACATAGTCCAGATCCATCGCCAGGCGAGGCTACCCAGTCGGGCAGCCCGGGGCGCTGGCACACTTGTGGCGTGCTCGGACCCGAATACGCGGACATCTCGGCACCAGCCGCGCTGCGGCCGAGCACAACTGGCGGGCTGCGGCGGATCGCCAGCGCGGCCGATGCGGCTCCGAGCGCGGCGGCGACCGGCACGGCACGGAGGCGGCGGCCGTCACCGCCTTCTGGCGGCAGCTCGGGCTGCCCGGCCTGGTCGACGTGCATACCCATTTCATGCCGCCGAACGTGCTCGCCAAGGTCTGGGCCTTCTTCGAGGACGGCCACGCCGCAGTCGGGCGGCCCTGGCCGATCGTCTACCGGCAGCCCGAAGAGGACCGGCTGGCCCTGCTGCGGGCGTTTGGCGTGCGAAGGTTCAGTGCGCTGCTGTATCCGCACAAGCCCGGCATGGCCGCCTGGCTCAACTCATGGGCGGCCGACTTCGCGGCCAGGACCGCGGACGCCTTGCATAGCGCCACGTTCTTCGCCGAGCCGGGCGCCGTCGGACTATGTGGCAGAAGCGATCGGCGCGGGCGCCCGGCTGTTCAAGGCTCATTGCAGGTCGGCGGTTACGACCCGCGGGACGAGCTACTTGACCCGGTCTGGGGGCTGCTCGCCGAGGCGCGCGTGCCGGTCATCGTGCACTGCGGCTCGGGACCCACCCCGGGGCCGCATACCGGCCCGGGCCCGATCTCGGCGGTGCTCGCCCGCCATCCGGCGCCTGATGACGATCATCGCCCACCTCGGGGCCCCGGAGTACGAGGATTTCCTCGACCTCGCGCAACGCTATCCCGGCGTCCATCTCGACACCACCATGGCGTTCACCGACTTCCTGGAGCACCTG
This sequence comes from uncultured Actinomycetota bacterium, assembly GCA_963775745.1. Taxonomy (GTDB): domain Bacteria; phylum Actinomycetota; class Actinomycetes; order Streptosporangiales; family Streptosporangiaceae; genus DATBGO01. The sequence continues at coordinate 118,986 of CAVZKE010000021.1, read as the reverse complement.
GCGCCGTTCCCCGCGCAGCTGCGCCCGCGGCTGGCCGCCGCGGCCGACCGCATCTTGCTGGGCAGTGACTTCCCCAACATCCCCTATCCGTACCTGCACCAGCTGCAGGCGCTGGCGGGCCTGGGGCTGGGCCCGGACTGGCTTCGCGCGGTCTGTTACGGCAACGCGGTCCGGCTGTTGCGGCTCTGAGCCTGGCCGCTGCGCTGGATCTGGCAGCAGGAACTCGGCGTTCGACCCGGTCTCGCGGGTCTTGTCGAGGAGCAGTTCGATAGCTTGCTGGGCGTCGAGTTCGGCGAGCACGCGGCGCAGTCGGCCGGTGACCTCAAGCTCCTCGGCCGACATCAGCAAGTCTTCCCGGCGGGTGCTGGACGGCGTGACGTCGATGGCCGGGAAGATACGTTTCTCGGCCAGGTCGCGGCGCAGCCGCAGCTCCATGTTGCCGGTGCCCTTGAACTCCTCGAAGAACACGTCGTCCATCCGGGAGCCGGTCTCGACGAGGGCCGTGGACAGGATGGTCAGGGAGCCGCCGTTCTCGATGTTCCGGGCGGCCCCGAGGAACTTGCGCGGCGGGTAGAGCGCGCTCACCGCCACGCCGCCGGCCAGGATGCGGCTGCTGGACGGGGCGGCCAGGTTGTACGCGCGGCCGAGTCGGGTGATGGAGTCGAGCAGCACCACGACGTCGCGGCCCAGCTCAACGAGGCGCTTGGCGCGCTCGATGGCCAGCTCCGCAACCGCGATGTGCTCGGCTGCGGGCTGGTCGAAGGTGGCGCAGATGACCTCCCCGCGCACCGATCGCCGCAGGTCGGTCACCTCTTCGGGCCGCTCGCCAACGAGCACGACCATCAGGTGCACCTCGGGATGGTTGGCGGCGATGGCGGCGGCGATCGCCTGGAGCACCATCGTCTTGCCTGCTTTCGGCGGGGAAACGATCAGGCCGCGCTGGCCCTTGCCGACGGGGCTGACCAGGTCGATGATCCGGGCGGTCGGCGAGCCGCCCGCCGACTCGAGGCGGAGCCGCTCGCGCGGGTACAGCGGCGTCAGGTCGGCGAAGTCGCGGCGGTCCGCCGCGGTGAGCGGGTCCCGGCCGTTGACACTGTCCAGGCTGGCCAGCACGGAGTGCTGCGCCCGCGGCTTGCCCTGGCGCGCGGGCCGGCCTGCGCCGGGCGGGCTGGCGGTGCCTTCTATCTGATCGCCGCTGCGCAGGCCGTACTGCGCGATCATGGCGGCCGGAAGCTGGACGTCATCCCGGCCGCGCTGATAGCCAGCGACACGCAGGTAGGCCGGGGAGCCGCTGGCGTCGAGGATGCCCGACACCGGGATCGGCGGGTTCTTGGTTACGTCCGGGGCGCGCGGTGGGGCGCCGGGCGGGACGCGGTCATGGTTGTCATAAAACGGGGTTTCCTTTCCGGGAAAATACGCAGGCGGAAATGCCAGCGATGACGGCAATCAGGCGCTGGGGCAGCCCAGGAAGAACACTGCGCATGCGTAACGAATAGTCGCGCGTGCCCGGCCGCCACGACCGAGACAAACCGGAGCAAAGACCGCTCTGCGCGAAACGCTCTACGTCAGAACCCAGGTCTGGCCTGGGGAACGGAGCCCTAGAACCTGCTCAGCAAATGTAACCGGTCGCTATGGCGGACATCCCGCTCACATCGCTGGCACGACTATATACCGGAACACCGGCCCGTTGGCAAATCATTCCCGCCCCGAGGTCGTGCCCTCCGTAATCCCCACCGTCACCCGCCCCCGGTGCCCCGCCCCCGGGTGCCGCTTTCCATGATCACGGGTGTTTGGTGGTGCCAGGACCCCACCAAACACCCATGATCATGGCCTACCCGCCCGGAATCGGGCGGTGGAGAGCGTGACGGCGCTCGCGATGTGGCCACGGTGCGGGTCCGGGCGCGGGCAGCGACAGAATAGGCAGCGTGAATGCCGAGACCATCGCCTCGCTGAACCACGGCCGGCGGGACGCTCGTCCTGGCCGTGGCGACCTTCAACGCGACCCGGTCCGCCAACCGCGCCTCGCGAATCGCTGAGCAGTCGCTGCTGGCCGGGCTCCAGCCGGTGCTCATGCACGCCCAGCTCAATGATCCGCAGCAGAAGGTCGGGTTCAGCGATCAGCACTGGGTCCACCTCGAGGGGCCAGGTGCCGCTGCCGAGGCGGTAAGCGGAGTCGTCTACCTGGCCATCGCGCTGCGCAACGTCGGCAGCGGCATCGCCGTGCTGCAAAGCTGGTACCCGATGCCGGAGCGCGTCCTGGCTGATCGCCCGCACGTTCCCGTTGAGCAGTTCCGAGCGCAAACCCGTGACCTGTACGTGCCGCCCGGCGGACTCGGCTTCTGGCAGGGGGCGCTGCGTGACGCGGCCGATCCGCTGCTCGAGTCGTTCGCCAAGGCGATCGCTGACCGGGCGCCGGTCATGGTCGACCTGCTCTACACCGACATGCACGGGGGCCAGCGCACCGTCACCCGCTTCTCGGTGCTGCCGGCCCGCGAAGACCGGTGGCTGGCCTCGGTGAGCCTGGCACTGGGCGCTCGACGGGCAAGGCCCGCGCTGATCGCTGGCGCCGGCCGAGCTTGTCGCTGGCCCTGGGCCAAGCACGGTCAGGAGCCCGCCGCTGGTCTACTCGGGCGCCGGCCGACCGGATCCGCGCCCGCCCGCGCTCGGGCCCGGAACCGGCGACCCTTATCGGCTGGCCCGCGCCGTCGAAGTGGTGGAACAGGGCGCGGACACCCTCGCACGCAGCCGGGCCCGCACGGCCGGAGCAGTTGCCCGCACGTGAAGCTGACCGCGGCGAATAGTCTCGCCGCATGAGCGAGCTGCTGCCGTTGTTCCCGCTGGGCACCGTCCTGTATCCAGGGCTGCTGATGCCACTGCACATTTTCGAGGACCGCTACCGGCAGCTGGTCGGTGACCTCCTGGCCCAGCCCGAGCCACAACAGTTTGGCGTCATTGCCATCCGCAAGGGCCGCGAGACCGGGGTGGAGGGCGTGTCGGCGCTGTATGAGGTCGGCTGCAGCGCCGTGCTGCGCCAGGTCACCGAGTACGACGACGGCCGGTTCGATCTGATGACGGTCGGCACGCAGCGGTTCCGGCTGCTAGAGCTGGATGAGTCCCGGCCGTATCTGCAGGGCCACGTAAATCTCCTCACCGAGGAAGGCGGCGAGGCGTCCGCCGCGGCGAGAGCGGTGCAATCCGTGCAGGTGGCGTTCCGCGCCTACCTGGACACGCTGGCCGAGCAAGGAGGAGTCCGGGTCAGCGTTCCCGAGTTGCCGGACGAACCGGTGCTGCTGTCCTATCTGGTAGCCGCATCCGTCATCGCTGACCTGAGCGACCGGCAGCGGCTACTTGCCGAGCCAGACGCCCTGCTCCGGCTCACGGCGGAACGGGCGCTGCTGGCCAAGGAGACCGGGATACTGCGCTCACTCAGCTCAACGCCTGCCGCCGAGCTGAGGAACTCGCCCTACAGTCCAAACTGAGCTGCGGTCCGCAGCGCGGCGCCGGCCGGTCCAGGGCGACCCGGCCCGGCCGGGGTCACCGGACTGTCACCCCAATCTAGGAGGGAGCCGGGGTTGGAGTCGTCGGGGTGGGCGTCGGGGTCGGGGTTGGCGTGGGTGTCGGGGTCGGCGTCGGACTCGGCGTGGTCGGTGTTGGGGTGGGCGACTTGGAAGGATGCGTCGGCGAGGGGGTCGGCGACTTGGAGTGGCGGGCCAGCGATGGCGCTTGCGACCGGCCCGGCTGGGGAGCCGGCGTCAGCACCGGAACCGGCAGTACCCCCAGCGGAGGCGGGGTCAGGCCGGGTATTTGAGGAACCGGGGCGAGCGCGTGATGGCGCGCCCGGGTGGCCGGGGACTGGGTCGGTGAGGGCGGCGAGGTGTCGGCCGCGGTGGGGTCTGGGGCCGGAGCCGTCACATGCGGGGCAGCCTGGCTGTGCTGGGCGGCGGCCTCCGCCGTGAGCCTATGGAGCAGGCCGACCGCGCTGACCAGGACAATAAGCGCCGCCGCGGCGGCGCCTGCCAGCATGGCCCGCTGCATGCCGGGCCGGTGGCTCCGGTGCGGGGCGGGGAACTCCTCGGCGTCGGCCGCCGCGGTGTCCCAGGCGTCGGCTCTGGTGTCCCCGATCTCCCAGGCGTCGGCTCCGGTGTCCCCGATGTCCCTGGCATCGGCCCCGGTGTCCCGGGCGTCGGCTGCCCTGGTGTCCCCGTCATCGGCTGCGCCGATGTCCCCGGCATCGGCTGCCCTGGTGTCCCCGGCATCGGCTGCGCCGATGTCCCCGGCATCGGCTGCGCCGATGTCCCCGGCATCGGCTGCCCTGGTGTCTCGGGCGTCGGCTGCAGTGGTGTCCCGGATGTCCCCGGCGTCGGCTGCCCTGGTGTCCTCGATGTCCCGGGCGTTGGCTGCCCCGGTGTTCTCGGTGTCCCGGGCGTCGGCTGCAGTGGTGTCCCGGATGTCCCCGGCGTCGGCAGCAGTGGTGTTCCCGATGTCCCCGGCGTCGGCTGCCCTGGTGTCCCGGGCTTCGGCTGCCCTGGTGTCCCGGGCTTCGGCTGCCCCGGTGTTCCCGGCGTCCCCGGCGACGGCTGCCCCGGTGTTCCCGGCGTCCCCGGCGACGGCTGCCCCGGTGTCCCCGGCGACGGCTGCCGGGGTGTCCAGGGTTTCCTCGGTGTCCTGGATGACGGCACCAGGAACGGCGCCGGGCTCCGGTTCGGGCGCCGCTGCGGTGGCTGGTTGCGGGAGCCCGGCCGGCGGTATTGCCAGCGGTATCACGCTGAGCAGCCCGGGACCGAGGATCTGGTTCCCGCGATTCTCGGCACAGCGGCTGCAGGAGCGAACATGACGGGCGAACCTGCGCCGCAGCCGCGGCGTCAGCGGCGGCGAAGCTGAGTCCCACCATCCGAAGAAGCCCTCCAGGGTGGGGCAGACCGCCCAGCCGTAGTCAGCGCATAGCGCCGCGGCGACGGCGGCCGACTTCTCGAACCTGGCGCTGGCCCGGGACAGCAGCCTGCGGGCCCGGTGGAGCGGAACTCCGAGCAATTCGGCCAGATCGGCGGCTCCGAATCCGTGCCGGAAAGCAAGGTCGAGCACCTCTTGGTCGCGTTCAGGCACGCCCTCGAGCGCCGCCAGCGCTATCCGCTGCGTCAGGCGCTCCGGCCCCCCCGAGCTGGCCTCGGCGATTCCGGCATTCGCGGTCGCGGCCGACCTGGTGTCGGCGGGCCCGGTGGCGGCCTGCTGAGGGTCGCCAAGCCGGGTGTCGGCGGGCCCGGTGCTGGCCTGTTCAGCGGTGGTCTGACGGGTGGTGGACGGACCGGCGGGACGCGAGGCTACCGCCAGGCACTGTCGGCGAGCCAGGGAATAGAGCCAGACCGGAAGCTGGTCTGCGTCCCGGAGGTTGCCGATCTCGGCATCGGCGACGATGAGCGCCTGCCGCACGGCGTCGGCGGCGGCGGAAGGGTCCCGGAGGATCCCCTCGCAGTAATCAAACAAATACGCCGCGTATGTCTCCTGCAGGCTGGCCGAGACGGCCTGTCCGGTGTCGCTCGGCATTTCGGCCAGTTGCCAACCTTCAGTGGACCCAACGCCGGAATCGACCGACATGGGACCTCCCATCCGGCTTAGATCCTCTGGCGGAGAGGGCGCCGCTGCTGCCACTTAACCTGCCAATTTCCGCGCGCCTGCGCAAGGCCTAGGCCGGGCCCAACCAGTGGCCGCACAGCCGGGCGGTACTGCGCGCGCCGCAGTCGGCGGGGCCCGCGGCACCGCGTCACTGTACCCGCCCTGAGCCCGGCCCATCGGTGCCACTTTGATCTTTCCCTGCATCCGATGTCATTGTGGTCTGAGCGGGCAGAGCCGGAGGAAACCCGGCGACCCTATATTTCGATAAGATTTGTAGGAATTTAGCTTGCTGGCTGCTCGATGCGGCAGCGGCGAACGGATCCTCTCAAGCACTCAGCGAAGGCGCCGCCGGGTGCGTAAGCGCCAACCAGCGGCAGGAAGGCTGCTAGCCATGAGAATTGCCGATGATGTCACGAAGCTGATCGGGAACACCCCGCTGGTGCGGCTCCGGAGGGTGACCGACGGTGCCGGGGCGCAGGTCGTGGCCAAGCTCGAGTCGTACAATCCAGCACACAGCGTGAAAGATCGTATCGGCGTCGCGATGCTCGACGCCGCCGAACGCGACGGGCTGATCGGACCGGACACCGTCATCCTGGAGCCCACCAGCGGCAACACCGGCATCGCGCTCGCAATGGTCTGCGCGGCCCGTGGATACCGGTGCGTACTGACGATGCCCGAGACAATGAGCAAGGAGCGGCGGCAGTTGCTGCGCGCACTCGGCGCGGAGCTGATCCTCACCCCCGGACCAGACGGCATGCCAGGCGCCATTGCCAGGGCCGAGGAAATCGCCAAGAACGACGGCAACTACTTCATCCCGCAGCAGTTCGAGAACCCGGCCAATCCGGCTATTCACCGGGCGACGACGGCCGAGGAAGTCTGGCAGGACACCGACGGCGCCGTGGATATCTTCGTGGCCGGGGTAGGCACCGGCGGCACCATCACCGGCGTGGGCGAGGTGATCAAGGAGCGCAAGCCGTCGGTGCGGCTGGTAGCGGTCGAACCCGCCGCCTCGCCGGTGCTGTCCGGCGGTCAGAAGGGACCGCACCCGATCCAGGGCATCGGCGCGGGCTTCGTCCCTGACGTTCTCGACGTCGGCATCATCGACGAGATCTTCACCGTCGAGAACGACGCCGCGTTCGACATGGCCCGCCGGATGGCGAAGGAAGAGGGCCTGCTGGTCGGCATCTCGTCCGGCGCTGCGGTCTTCGCCGCCGTTCAGGTGGCGCACCGCCCGGAGAACGCTGGCCAGTTGATCGTGGTCGTGGTACCCGACTTCGGTGAGCGGTACCTGAGCACCCCGCTGTTCGCCGACCTGGCGGGCTAGCGATGCCCGGGGCCTGGCGAGGTGACCTCCGGGCGGCGCGGGAGCGGGATCCGGCGGCCCGCAGCACCGCTGAACTCGTGCTCTGCTATCCGGGCATCCATGCGGTCTGGGGACATCGCATCAGCCACTGGCTGTGGCATCGCGACCACAGGCTGCTCGCCAGGCTCTGCTCCGCGCTGACCGGTCTGCTCACTGGGGTCGACATCCACCCGGCGGCGGTGCTCGGGCCCGGGCTGTTCATCGATCACGCGACGGGCGTGGTCATCGGCGAAACCGCGGAAGTCGGTGCCGACGTGACGATCTACCACGGCGTCACGCTCGGCGGGACCAGCCTGGAGCGCGGCAAGCGGCACCCAACCGTGGGCGACCGGGTGACCATCGGGGCGGGCGCCAAAGTCCTCGGGCCGATCACGATCGGCCACGACAGTCGGATCGGCGCCAACGCCGTGGTGGTCAAGCCGGTGCCGCCCGACTCGGTCGTGGTCGGCGTGCCCGGTCAGGTCATCCACCGCAAACGACCGCGCGCTGCGACCGCACCGCCTGACCTTGATCACACCCTGCTGCCTGACCTTGTCGGGGTCAGCCTGCACGCCCTCCACATGCGCATCGAGGAGCTGGAGGCCAAGGTCAGCGGCGGCACCGCGGCGCCCCACCGGCACGAGGCCAGTTCCGAGGTCTGGTACGACGAGGACTTCTCGATCTGACCGGAGGCGCCGGCCGGCGAGGATGGATGTGTGTCATGGGTGGACGCGAGATCAGTCGGGCCCGCGGAGCGGCGACAGGGCCGTCATCTCGACCGCCTCGCCGGGGCCCAGCTCGGTGATCTCCTCGCCGCAGCACACCAGGATGGGCGGCTGCACACCCGGATCCGACGAGACCCGGATCTGCTTCCCGGTCACGCGCAGCGTCAGGATGTGCCCGCGGTAGCGCATGGTGAACTCGAGCGCGCCCAGTTCTTCGGGCCAGTGCGGGTTCAGCCGTAGCGTCTCGCCGCGGATCTCGACTCCGGCGAAGCAGCGCTGCAGCACGTCCACCGAGCCGGCCATCGCGGCGAGGTGGATGCCCTCGGCCGTGGTGCCGCCCTGGATGTCGGCCACGTCACTGTTGAGTGCCTCGACGAAGTAGTCAAGCGCCTTGTGCCGGTGCGCCCGGGCCAGGACCCATGCGTGCACCAGGTTGCTGAGCGTGGAACCGTCGGAGGTCCTGGCCAGGTAGTAATCGATGGTCCGCGGGATCACCGCGGGATCCCATTCGTAGCCGAGGTGCTCGAGCAGTTCGGCTAGCTCGTCGGCGGACAGCAGGTAGAAGAGCATGAGCACGTCGGCCTGCTTGGATGCCTTGTACCGGTTGGGGGAGTCGTGCTCGGCCTCGAGGATCCGGTCGAGCCGCCGGATCTCTCCGAACCGCTCCTGGTAGGAGTTCCAGTCCAGTTCCTCCAGCTTGTCATAGCCCTCGAACTGGCTGATGATGCCGCCGTCGTGGAACGGCACCAGGAGCTTGCCCGAGATTTCCTCCCAGCGGCTGATCTCCTCAGCCTCCAGGCCGAGTTCCTCGGTGAGCTGGGTGCGCCGCTGGTCAGGTAGCAGCGCCAGCACGTCGAGCGCCCGCAGCAGCACCCAGGCCGCCATGACGTTGGTGTAGGCGTTGTTGTCGATGCCGTCCTCCGGCGCCGACGGGTAGCCGGTGTGGAATTCGTCCGGGCCCATAACGCCGCGGATGACGTACCGGTCCCGGCCGTGATCGTAGACCGCGGCGCTGGCCCAGAATCGGGCGATGTCCAGCATCATCTCCGCGCCGTAGTGGCGGAGGAACTCGTCGTTGCTGGTGGCCTGGTAGTACTGCCAGACGTTGTAGGCGACCGCGATGCCCACGTGCCGCTGCCGGTGGGTGGTGTCAGGCACCCACCGGCCGGAGACCGGATTGAGGTGGATCTTCTGGTTCTCCTCGCGCCCGTCACTGCCTGATTGCCACGGGTACATGGCGCCGGCGTACCCCGCCTGGCGGGCCGCCCAGCGCGCCTCGGGCAGCCGGCGGTGCCTGTAGCGCAGCAGGGTCCGGGTGATCTGCGGGAACCGCAGGTTCAGGATCGGGAAGACGAACAGCTCATCCCAGAGGATGTGGCCCCGGTACGCCTCGCCGTGCAATCCCCGCGGCGGAACCCCGACGTCGAGGTCGATGCTGTTCTCGGAAACCGTCTGCAACAGGTGGAAAAGGTGCAGTCTGATGATGCGCAGCGTTTCGTCGCTGTCCTCGAACTCGAACCAGGACCGGTCCCACAGCCGCGCCCAGGCCCGCATGTGCTGGTCGAGCAGTTGGTCGAAGCTGCCCACCCGGCCCAGGAGGCTCACCGCGGCCCCGGCGGGCTCGGAGATGCCCCGGTCCCTGGAATTGTAGACGGCGACCACCTTGTCGATGATGACGGGCTCATTCTGGCTGATGTTGATGACGAGGTCATGGGCGATCCAGCCCGGCTCCACCGTCAGGGCCCGGTCCACCTCGACCTGGCTGTGATCGTGCAGCACGCGGGTCCGGGCCGCCTCGGCGATCCGGACATGGGACTGCGTGGTCTCGGTGACCAACAGCAGCGTCTCATCATCGGCCGCCTCGGCCGACACGGGCTGCAGGTGGCGACCGGACAGCTTGCGGTAACGCTCGACACCGGAGTTCTCGACAGTGCCATCAAGCGCGGAACGCAGGTCGATCCGCCCAGACCAGTCCTCGGCCACCAGCGTGGTCTGCAACCCGCACAAGTGCGCGTGTTCCATGTGGACGAACCGGCGCTGCGTCAGCCGCGTCGTGCGGCCGGCCGTATCGGTGAACCGGGTAACCCGGACCAGGACGCCGCGTAGCAGGTCGAGTTCCTGCCGGTGCTCCAGGACCTCGACCTCGGCCAGGTCAAACCAGGGGCCGCCGTCGAACCGGAACGTCAGCGGCAGCCAGTTGGGCAGGTTGACCAGGCTCTCATTCTCGATCGTGTGGCCATCCACGGTGTCGCGCAGCCGGTTATACAGGCCCGCACCGTAGCTGCCCGGATAGTGGACGTCGTCGGCGCGTGACTCGGGTGCGGCCCCGCGGGTGGCCAGGTAGCCATTGCCCAGGGTGCACAGCGCCTCGCGCTGGCCCTCCTCGTCCGGGTTGAAGCCTTCGTAGATCAGTGACCAGGCGCTCACCGGGCCGGCCCTGCCAGCCTCGCCGAAAGATGGTCAATTCCGCCGGTCATCATGGCCCCCTTGCCACCAGGCGAGCCGAGGAGGCTGCCGTCGCCGTCGCGTATGCCTATTCTTAGCTATCCTCCGCCCTGCCGCGGCGCCCAGGGAAGAGCCGAACCTCCCAGGACGGCGCAAGCGACCGTTGCAGGCCCGGCCGCGAGCGGGTCGCGACACCAGGCGCGCTGGCCGCGGACTCGCGATTGGCTGGGTAGCCGGCGCGGTGCTGGCGGCCTGGCGCTGTCACGATGGAGCCGTGAGCGATACCCCCCAGGTCATGGATGATGCGGCCGACGCCCGGCTCAAGCTAACGGCCGACGGCTACCTGGCCGAGCTGGTCTACCGGCGTCGCGGCCAGCGGCTGGTGCTGCTGCACACCAGCGTGCCCGCGGAGCTTGAAGGCCGCGGCATCGGCGGCCAGCTGGTGCGGGCCGCGGTCGAGAAGGCCGCCGCGGCCGGGCTGACTATCGTGCCGTTGTGCCCGTTCGCCAACGACTGGCTCCAGCGCCATCCGGAGGTGGCGGCGCAAGTGCAGGTCGATCCCGCCTGACCCGACGTCCCTGATGGCGGGTGGCTAGCTGCCAAAATGCGGCGGGCACACCTCGTGTATCCACCGGCCGTCCGGCAGGCGACGAGCATCGTGGTTCGCCGTGATGACCGATCCGCACCGTTCGCAGACCTGGCCGGGAGCGTGGGCCTCGTGGTCGGCGATGACCGGGTCCGTCCCCTCATCCCCGTACAGGTTCTCGGTCTCCTCAGGCAGGACACCCTGGGATTCTCGTTCCTCTTCCCCATACTCCGGTCCGGAGTCCGGCCGAATGGTCATAGCGCTCCCCGCAGGCCCGCGTGGCGCGGGCGCCGTTCGCCCGTGCTGGATCAGTCTGGCACCCAGGGAGCGCGCTGTACACGCGGGCCGGCTTGCGTCGGCGGACACCCCGGAGGCTCGCGCGCGGGCAATTTCCGCTCAAGACGTCATTTCGGTTGAAACCGCAGGTGATCGTGTGCTGCCCTGTCCTAGGGGCCGTGTCATCCCGCGGTCTCCCCGGTGGGGGTTGAGCGGCATGGGCGAACAGAGCCACGGTCCGTCGTTGCCACGGCGAGTACCGGGTGCCAACAACGCTCCGACGCCGCGGCGCCGGCCGGAGCGGACACCGCCGTGGCCGGCTTCCACGGCGCCCCCGGCGGCCCCGGCGGCCCCGGAGGCCCAGGAATCCCCGGCGTCCATGGAGCCCCCGGCGTCCATGGAGTCCCCGGCGTCGACGGCGGCCCCGGAGCCGCCGGCGTCCTCGCAGCCCCCGGCGTCGACGGCGGCCCCGGGACCCCCGTCCTCGCGGTCCCCGGCGCATTCTGCGCCACCGCGGCCCGGCACCGAAGGTCACGGGCCCACCAGACGGCCTGCGCCTGCGGCCGAGCCGGCGGCCTCCCCGGGCCTGCCGCGGCGGATACCAGGGGCCAGCGCCGCGCCGCAAGCCCGGCAGGCGCAGCCGCCGGTCCTGCCAGCGGCGGTGCTAGAGCGGATGCGGGCGGCGACGGCGGGCCCGGCGGGCCCGGCGGCCCCGGCTCGGGTATCCCCGTCGCTGCCCGCGCCGCAGCCGCCTCAGCCGCAGCCGTCGCCGCCTAGCGCGCGGCCGGCGGAGGCCCGGCCGGCGGAGGCGCGGCCGGCCGAGGCGCCTTACGGACGAGCCTCGCCGGCTGGGCAGCGGCGCGCCCAGATTCCGTCGCGCGCCCAGATTCCGTCGCGCGCCCAGATTCCGTCGCGCGCCCAGATTCCGTCACGCGCCCAGACTCCGTCGCCCGCCCCGGGCACGGGGACGACCGGGGCGCGGCCGGTTCCGCCGTCACCTCGGCGCAAGCGACGCAGCTGGTGGTGGAGCGCCGGCCTCAGATGGCGGTTGCTCGGGCTGATCGCCTCGGTACTCGTCCTCGTCAGCGCGGGTGCGGTGATCGCCTTCATATCGCGGCACCCCGCCGCGACCGGGGTCCGGGCCGGGCCGGGGCCGGCCCGGCAGCCGGGACCGGAACGCGATCGGCGCCGCGGGGGTGACCCGCAATCTGGCCGCGGCCTGGGTCGCCCATGAAGTGAGCCGCGACGCGATCGTGTCCTGTGATCCGCTGATGTGCCAGGCCCTCGGGGCCCACGGGATTCCCGCGGGCGACCTGCTCGTGCTGCAGCCGGGGGCGAGAGATCCGCTTGGGTCCGAACTGGTCGTCGCGACCGCGGCGGTCCGCAGCCAGTTCGGCAGCCGGCTTGCCTCCGTCTATGCGCCGACCGTGCTCGCGAGCTTCGGCACGGGTGACGGAGCCATCGCGGTCCGGGTGATCGCCCCGGACGGAGCTCGCGCGTACGACGCGGCCCTGAGCGCAGACGTGCGGGCCAGGAAGAGATCAGGCAGCAGGCTGCTGCAAAACAGGCGGGCTACGGTTGCACCGCTGGCCGCCCGCGAGCTGGCCGCCGGTGAGGTCGATTCGCGGCTGCTCGACTTGCTGGCCACGATGGCGACGCTGAGCTCCGTGCGCGTCGCGGCCTTCGGGGACTGGGGCCCTGGAGCCAGCCCCGGCGTCCCGTTCCGGTCCGTCGACCTGGCGGCCGTCCGAGGTGCTCCGTGGACCGGGCAGTCCGCGTATGTGCGCTCGATCCTCGCGTTGCTGCGCGCCCAGGTCCCGCCCTACCAGGCCGCGAGCGTCGATCCGGTGCCCACCGGCAGCGGCCAGACGGTGCTCCGGATCACCTTCTCGGCGCCGAGCATCTTCGGGCTGCTTCCTCGCTAGGCCCGCGGACGGCGGACCCGGGGGCGCCGTGCCATCGCCGCGGTTCGGGTCGGGGACTGCTCGGTGCCGACCGCGGCAGCCGGGGCCCGGGCCGTATCCTGCACAGCTGTGGGTCCGGCTGCGTTTGTCCGCGCGCACACCCGCCTGTCCCCGGTGCCTTTCGTGCCGGAGATCAGCCTGCAGCTGGCGCAGGAGCCGTACGGCATCTGGGAGCAGGCCGAGCATGAGCAGGGCGGCCGGGTTCTGCCCCCGCCCTTCTGGGCGTTCGCCTGGGCGGGCGGCCAGGCGCTGGCGCGCCACCTTCTCGACCACCCGCGCCTGGTCGCGGGCCGGAACGTGCTGGATGTGGCGTCCGGATCCGGGCTGGTAGCGATCGCGGCGGCGAAGGCGGGGGCCGGGCCCGTCCTGGCCACCGAGGTGGATCCGTTCGCCGCCGCGGCGATCGCCGTCAACGCCCGGGCCAATGACGCCGCGGTGGCCGTTTCCCTCGCGGACGTGCTCGACGGCGACGGCGATGGCGCGGAGGTGGTGCTGGCCGGCGACGTTTGTTATGAGAAAACGATGGCTCAGCGCATTCTGGAGTTCCTCAACCGGGCCAGCGCCGGGGGCCGCGACGTGCTGATCGGCGATCCGGGCCGCGCGTACCTGCCCCGGGCCTGCCTGGACCCGGTGGCTCGCTACGACGTGCTCGTCTCGCGCGCGCTGGAGAATACCGACGTCAAGCCCGTGACGGTCTGGCGGCTGGCCCGGCCTAACCGCTGATGTGCCGCAGGCCGGCGCCGTCGTAGAGCTGACGGGGCCGCGAGATCCGCTGCTCGCTGTCCAGGATTCCCTCCACCCACTGGGCGAGCCAGCCAGGAGTCCGGCCGATCGCGAACAGCACCGGGAACATGTCGACCGGGAATCCCATGGCCTGATAGATGATGCCGGAGTAGAAATCCACGTTCGGGTACAGCTTGTGGTCGATGAAGTAGTCGTCGGCCAGGGCGATCCGCTCGAGTTCGAGCGCGATGTCTAGCAGCGGGTTGCGGCCGGTGACCTTGAACACCTCGTCGGCGACGGTCTTGATGATCGAGGCGCGCGGGTCGAAGTTCTTGTAGACCCGGTGCCCGAAGCCCATCAGGCGCAGGTCACCCCGTTTGACCCGGGCGATGTACTCGGGCACGTTGTCGACCGAGCCGATCTCCCTGAGCATCTTGAGGACCTGCTCGTTGGCGCCGCCGTGCAGCGGGCCGTAGAGCGCCGCGGCGGCCGCGGCCGCCGCCGAGTACGGGTCGGAATGCGCGCTCCCTACGGCGCGCATGGTGCTGGTCGAGCAGTTTTGCTCATGGTCGGCATGCAGGATGAACAGGACGTCGAGTGCGTGCTCCAGCACCGGGTCAGGGCGGTAGCTCAGCTCGGTGGTCTTCGCCATCATGGACAGGAAGTTGCCCGGGTAAGACAGCTGGTTGTCGGGGTAGGCGTAGGGCAGGCCGACCGCGTGGCGGTAGGCGAACGCGGCGAGCGTCGGCATCTTGGCGATCAGCCGCTTGACCTGCTTCTCCCGTTTGGCGGTGTCAAAGATCGCCTTAGCGTCCGGGTAGAAGGTCGACAGCGCGCCCATCGTGCTGACCAGGATGCCCATGGGGTGGGCGTCGTGATGGAACCCATCGATGAACTTCTTGATGTTCTCGTGCACGAACGTGTGGTGGGTGATCTGTTCGGTCCAGGTCTGCTCCTGCTCGGCGGTCGGCAGCTCGCCATGCAACAGCAGGTAGGCGACCTGGAGGAAGGTGCAGCGCTCGGCGAGCTCCTCAATCGGATAACCGCGGTAACGGAGAATCCCGCGCTCGCCGTCGATAAAGGTGATCGCGCTGCGGCAGCTCGCGGTGTTCAGGAAGGCCGGGTCGTAGGAAAGCACGCCATAGTCATCATCGGAGGCCTTGATCCGGCGCAGGTCGGTGGCCCGGATCGCGCCGCTGGCGATCGGGATGTCGTAACTGCGACCGGTCCTTGAGTCGGTGACGTGCAGCGTTCCGTCGCCGTTGCCGACGTTTTCAGACCCGGTCATACGATCACCTCTTCTTTACCCTCATTGCTATCATCTGTCATCCTGCGGTCATCGTTCGCCTCTGGCCCGCCCGGCCTCGGGCATACCCCCGCCGGGCCTGCCCGACTCAGCCTCGATGGCCATCGGGGGCCCCAGATCACCGGGCGCTAACCTGGCCCCGGCATCGCCATCCCCGCAGGCCGACAGCGGGAGAGGCCGCGGCGCACCGGGTGCTGAGCGGCTGCCGCCCCGGGTGCCGGTCCGCTAGGGCTTCCTGCCGATGCCGCAGTAGGTCGGCAGGTCCTTTTCCAGTACCGGGTCGCCGGGGCCCGGCCGCCACCGGTTGAGCGGCACGAGGCCGGGCTCGACCATCTCCAGCCCGCTGAAGTACGCGGCGATCTGCGCCTTCGTCCTGGGAGTCAGCTGTGCTCCCATGCGCTGGTTCAGGCGGCCGGTGGCGGTGGCTACCGTCTGCGCGTCAATGTCCTTGGCGGTATCCGAGACCGCCAGGTAGCTGCCCGACGCCAGCCCGTCCAGCAGCCGCGCGACAATGCCGGGCGGGTCGTCCGAGTCGGGGACGTACTGCATGATCATCAGAGTCAGGACGGCGATCGGCTGGCTGAAGTCGAGCGTCTGCGCTGCGGCCTGCAGGATCTTCTCCGGATCGCGGACGTCGGCGTCGATATACGCCGTCGCGCCCGCCGGGGTGCTGGTCAGCAGCGCCCGGGCGTGCGCCAGCACGATCGGGTCGTTGTCGACGTATACGACCCGTGAGAGTGGCGCTACGGCCTGCGCCACCTCATGGGTGTTGTTCGCGGACGGCAAGCCGGTGCCGATATCGAGGAACTGCCTGATGCCCGCCTCCGCGGCCAGGAACTGGACCGCACGGCGCAAGAACGCCCGGTTGGCGCGGACCCCGATCAGGATGGCCGGGTTGGCTTGCGCCGCCGCGGCGCCCGCGGCCTGGTCGGCCGGGTAATTGTCCTTGCCGCCCAGCCAGTAGTCGTAGACCCGGGCCGGGTGCGCCACCGAGGTGTCGATGGCCGGCGGCGCATCGTGGCTCCCGGTGGCGCTCTTGGACCAGCTGCTCGTCACGCTGCCGCCTTCCGCAGTTTCGCTACTACCGGTATCCACGTTAGGAGAAATCCCTCACTATGATCTCGCGAAGCAGGTCGGCGGTCCGTTCCGGCGGCTCGCTCTCCACGCTGAGCTGGTCCATTACCTCGCTGTACTTCTCCACGTCTTCGCGCTTGTCCAGGTAAAGAGCGCTGGTCAGCTGCTCGAGGTAAACGACGTCCGGCAGTTCCGCCTCGGGGAAGCGCATGATGGTGAACGCTCCGCTCTCCGCGGCATGGCCGCCCGAGCCGAACGGCACGACCTGCACGGTGATGCCCGGCTCCTCGGTGGCGGCGATCAGCCGCTCAAGCTGGGCGCGCATGACCTCGGGGCCGCCGATCGGGCGCCGGATCGCGGCCTCGTCGATGACCGCCCACAGGCGCGGCGCCCCCGGCTTGGCCAGCATCTCCTGCCGGGCGGCCCGCAGCTGCACCCGGCGCTCGATCTCCTCGGCGGGCGCGGCCGCCTGGCCGCGCTTGACGATGCCCCTGGTGTACGCGGCCGTCTGGAGCAGCCCTGGGACGAATTGCAGCTCATAGACCCGCAGCAGCGAGGCGGCTTCCTCCAGGCCCACGTAGACGCTGAACCAGTCCGGCAGCACGTCCGAGTACTTGTGCCACCAGCCGGGGGAGTTGGCGTCGCGGGCCAGCGCCACCAGGGCGGCGTGATCGCGTTCGTCATCCACCCCGTACATGGCCAGCAGGTCGATGACGTCGCGTTCCTTGAAACCGACCCGGCCGAGTTCCATCCGGCTGATCTTGGACTCGGAGGCCCGGATCAGGTAGCCCGCCTCCTCCCTGGTTATCCCCTTGGCCTCCCGCAGCTTGCGCAGCTGGGATCCGAGCAGCATGCGCAGCACGGTCGGGCTGCCGCCGCCCGGCTGACCAGAAATCAATTGACCTCATCCCCCCCGCAACGATGCAGGCCAGCGGCGTGCACCTGCGGTTGTTCGGTTCATCTGCACGTGCATCGGGCCTTGCGTTTGCAAGGTCTGCGGGGGATGATGACCCTTGCGCTCCAGCCGCGTAAGGCGGCGCCAAGACGTGGGGGGAAGACAGACGGATGCGCGCCGGATAAGCCGGCGGCCGGGACGGAGGACATGGACGCCAGTCACGACCGGCTGCTCACGGCGAGCGTGCCCGGCCCGGCGCCGCGCGGGCACGGCCGGTGCGCCCAGGAACTGGCCGCTGGCCGCCCGGCCAGCCTGCGGGCAGCCGATCAGTCCGAGGCGACGTGCGCCCTGGGCGGCGGGCTGGCCTCGGTCGGCATCAGCAGGAGCTTCACCCGGATGGTGCTGCGGCGCTGGGGACTGGCCGGGCTGTGCGACCAAGCCGAGCTCGTGGTCTCTGAGCTCGTCACCAATGCGATCCGGCATGGCTTGGTCTCCGCTCGGCGGATCATCGAGGAATATCCGGTAGGCCTGAGATTACTAGCCGAGGACCCGTTTGTGACGTGCATGGTCACCGATCCTGGCCATCAGATGCCGATCCGTAATGTCGCTGACCCGGTGGCCGAAAGCGGCCGCGGGCTGCAGGTGGTGGAGTCGTGCAGCCTGAGGTGGGGGTGGCAGCCGCTAGAGGCGGGCGGCAAGGTGGTCTGGGCGCTGCTGGAGCAGGACTGACCGCGGCGCCGGTCCCGCTCTAGCCTGGCAGCTGGTTATCCCAGCAAGTAGTCGAAGTCGCCGTCCTTGGCGCCGCGGATGAAGGCGTCGATCTCGGCCCGGGTGTAGATGAGCGCCGGGCCGCCCGAGAACCTGGAATTGCGGACGGCGATTGCTCCGTCCGGCAGGTCAGCGACCTCGACGCAGGCGCCCTGCGAATTGCTTCGCTGGCTCTTCTTCCAGGTCACGCCGGACAGCTCGGTGGCGGGCATCCCGTTATACGTATCGCGCATCGCAGTTCTCCCTCGCAGTGATGCCATGCAGCATAGTCCGATGCACGTGCACACGCGCGGGCATTTGCAATAGCTCCGGCACACGCTCATGCACGTACGGCTACAGCACGCAATCACCCGTGATAGGGCCGCTGCCAACCGGGCCGGGCCCGGACTCAGCACGGCGGGACCCGGCCGCCGAACACATTGAGGTAATAACGAGGACCCCGTGGTCAGCCTGGACCGCCCTGCTGGCCGAGCGGATTTTGCGGGGTAACGACGAGAAACATCGCCGCTGAGGCCGGGCTGGTGGCCGGCTGGCGCCCGCGCCGCGCCGGCCAGCCGCCCGCTACATCCCCCGGACAGCTTCCTGCAGAGCGGAGTCGACCTGTTCGGGCTTGACGCCGAGCTGCTTGGCGGTCTGCTTTTCCGCCTTGGTGACGGCCCGCTCGATCGCCTGCTCGACCTTGCTCTCGCCGACGACAACCAGCCCGGCCTGGCCCGGATCGATGAAGTCGCCGAGTTCCTTGGCGTCGGACCGGGACATGCCCTTGGCGAGGTGCCCGCTCACGCCGCCGATCACGCCGCCGAGGGCTGCCGTACCGATGAGGCTGGGCGGGAACAGGACCCCCACCGCCGCACCGGCGGCAATGCCCCACCAGGCTCCGTGGCGGGTGGCCGTCTCGTCCTTGTTCTCATGTACCTTGCCGTCGGCGTCCTTCGTGATGACCGCCGCGTCGTACGACCCCACGAGCCCGTTGGCGTGCAGGCCCTTGACTACCTGGTAGTCATCCCGGGCGGCCGCCTCATTCGGATAGGTCGCGACATAGATGAAAGTGCCGTCTGAGCCGGACATCTACCTTCCCTCCCCGTCTCGCTGGCCGAGTTGCCAGGCGCGCGAGCGGCTCTGTTCCGGCCGTACCGAAGGTCACGAGCCGCCTTCAGCAGTCTGGGGGCCGGAGCCGTCCCGCGACGTCACCCGCAACGGGTGAGCCCGGTCGGCCGCCGTGGTCAGGCCAGGCGCAGGCGGCCGCTCACGATCTGGCTGGCGGTCGCTTCCACCGTCGCGTCGTCGGCGAACGCCCTGGCCCTGATCAGGGCGAGCGCATCCGCGATGGTGCAGCTCGCCTGAACGCAGAGCATCCCGGCCGCTTGATGGACGACCGGCCGCAGGTCGCGGTCTTCGAACATACCGATCCTGGGCACGCCCTCCTCGGATGCGATCACCTCGGGTGCGATCACCTCGGGTGCGGCCAGCACGGCGTGGGCCAGGGTATCGGCGACGCCGCCCAGGGCAGCCAGGTCGACCTGGCCAGGCTGACCTGGTGCTGAACGCCGTCAGCGCGCCGATCGCTCCCTCGGCCAGCTGCAGCGGAACGGCGGCCACCGCGTGCACGCCCAGCTGCTCCAGGGCGGGCCCGTATCGGGTCCAGCGGCCGGGGACGAACGGGCGGTCAGCCATTACCGGGCCGCCGCCGATCGCCGCGTCCCTGGCCGGGCCTTCCCTGAAGGTGAACTCGAGGTCCTGGGCCCGTTTGGCCAGCCCGTCCGAGGTGGCCGCCATGATCTCCTCGAAGTCGGCGCTGAGCAGCATGAGCGCCGCGCTGTCCGCGCCCAGCGTGCGCGCCACGGATGTCATGAAAACGGGGCGGGACCCGGCGTGATCCGGACGGCTGAGCCAGGTGCTGAGCCGGTCGGCGTACTCGGCATGCATCGCCGCGGCTTCGCTGTGGCGGCGGTGGATCATCCGGTGCATGGCCCCGATCTTCAGGTGCAGACCGCGCAGTGCCTCGCTGCCCTCGGCGGCGAGGGCCTCGTGGCGGTCGGCGATGGCGGCGGCCCGGGCGGCTCGCCGCTCACCGGCGAGCGCGCGGCTTCGGACCCGTACCACCTCGGGGTACTGAGCACCAGCCGTCATGGCTACAGATTACGCTCGTCCGACCGACGGGAGCTCTTCCATCAGCAGCACCAGTCCATCGCCGGGCCCGTCCAGCGGCGAGCAGGTCACCGAGCACGTGATGGTGCGGCCGATGCGGTTGACCGCCTCCAGGCGCAACGGCTCGGACTTGCGGCCCGTTTCGGCGCAGTATTTCAAGGCGTCATGCAGCTGGCTGATCGGAAGTCCGAAGTCGAGCGAGAAGAACGCCTGGCCGTAGACCTCCGCGGCGCGCAGGCCCCACAAGTCCTCGGCGGCTCGGCTCCAGGTCCGGACCCGCAGGTCCACGTCCAGTACCACCACGCCGACCGCCAGGCTGGACAGTACGGACTCGAGGAAGCCGCGGGCCTCGTCGACCTCGGTGGTCCTGATGCGCATCTCCTCGTTCATGGTCTCCAGTTCCTCGTTGCCGGACTGGAGTTCCTCGTTGGTGGTTTCGAGTTCCTCGTTGGTGGACTGGAGTTCCTCGTTGGTGGTCTCCAGTTCTTCGATGCTGGACTGGAGTTCCTCGTTGGTGGTCTCCAGTTCTTCGTTGGTGGACTGGAGCTCCTCGTATGCGGTCTCGAGGTCTTCCCGCACCCGCCGCAGTTCGTTGTGCAGCCGCGTGGTCACGGTGGTGTCGATGAAGGTCACCGCCACCCCGAGTTGCAGGCCCTGGGCTCCGGTCAGGAACTGGACGATGATGTCGAAGACCTGCGCCTGGCCATCGGGCAGCCGGCGCTCGACGTTGTTGGCGCGGACGACCCTGCGCTCCGCCTCGGCCTGCTCGATCAGCGATCTGAGCTCGATCGGGCGGTAGGAGATTTCCAGATCACGCAGCGGGCGGCCGACATCGTGCAGGCTGAGGCCGAACTGCGTCCGTGCCTGGCTGTTGATCACGCTGACCGTACCGTCGGTATCGATGGCCAGCATCGGGCTGGCCGAGGTGTCCAGGACCAGGCCGCGTAGCTGCCGTTTGCGGCTGGCCTCGCGCATCTCCTCGCTGGCCTCGGCATCGGTGCGAGCGCTGACGAGCTGATGCGGCGCCAGCGCGTCGCCCGGCCGGCGCTTGAAGATGCGCTGCCGAATGCTGGCCACCTCGAACCGGTCGCTGGCCGATAGCAGCATCTCGGCCTTGCCGAGGAACAGGTAGCCGCCTGGCCGCAGCGCGAAATGAAATCGGTCGACGATCTGGGACTGCGCCTCGACGTTGAAGTACATCAGCGTATTGCGGCAGACCAGCAGGTCGAGCCGGGAGATCGGGGCATCGCTGGTGATGTCGTGGCGGCCGAAGATCACCCGGCGGCGCAGCTCGGGGTGGAAGGCGAGCTGGGCGCCGGATGGCTCGAAGTAGCGGCCGGTCAGTTCGGCAGCAAGCGGCTCGAGCGCCCGCGGCGCATAGAGCCCGGCCCGAGCTTCGCGAAGCGCTTCCTCATCCACGTCGGTGCCATAGATCTTGACTCGCTTGACGCAGTCGTCGATGCCCACGACCTCAGCGAAGGTGATCGCCAGCGAGTATGCTTCCTCGCCACTCGAGCAGCCGGCGCTCCACACCCGGATCTCGTCGTCGGCATTCCGCTGGGTGAGCAGCTCGGGAATGATCTTGTCCCGCAGATATGTCCAGGCTTCGGTGTCCCGGAGGAATCCGGTCACGTTGATCAGGATGGTGTTGAAAAGAACGCGGAATTCCTCCGCGTCGGTCTCCAGCCGGTCCCGGTAGTCGATATATCCCGCTATGGAGATATCGTTCATCCGCTTGCGGATACGCCGGGCGAGCGAGGATCGCTTGTAGCCGGTGAAATCGAAGCCACGCGCGTCCCTGAGGAAGGACAGCAAGTCTTCGAGATCTTGATCGACCTGGCCGCCGGGGGCCACGGTCATGCCGGGGCCTCGATCAGGCCGCGGATCACCGAGCCGATCTCATCGAGCGGCAGGATGAAGTCAACCGCGCCGGTCGCCACGGCGGCTTCGGGCATGCCCTTGAACTCGGCCGACTCGGGATCCTGCACGATCACCGTGCCGCCGCGGTCTTTCACGGCGCTCACGCCCATGGCGCCGTCGCTGCCCGAGCCGGTCAGCACGCAGGCGATGGCCGCGGGCCCGTAGGCCCCGGCGACCGATTCGAAAAGCAGGTCGGCGGAGGGCCTGACGAAATGAACCAGCTCACTACTGGACAAGGCCAGGGTGCCCCCCTCGCCGACCAGGAGGTGACGGTTGGGTGGCGCGACGTAGGCATAGCCGGGCTGGGCGATCATGCCGGCGGCGGCCAGTTTGACCGGCATGTTCGAGCGGCGGGTCAGCACATCGGCGATCACGGTGGAATGCCGCGGATCCAGATGCTGGACGATCACCAGCGGCACGCCCAGCCCGGCGGGCAGCGCTCCCAGGACGCGACCCAGCGCGGTGATGCCGCCCGCGGATGACGCCACGGCGACGATCTCGAATTTCCCGGCCGCGCTCTGTGACACTTGCGGAGTACCTTCGTACCTGGATGGGGCCTGCGTGCGGGCGGATCTGAGCCTAACGGGCCGGCTGGCTTGGTAACGGGGCATCCTCTAAGCCTGGCCGGTCCGGTGATTGCCTGCCGTCCGCCAGCGGCTGCGGAAGCAGCCGCAGGCGGACATCGCGGCGATCTGCGACTAGGTTGCGTATTCAGATTAAGCTGGCTAGGTGGGACGCGCGAGATCGGGGGGAGGTAGCGCATGGCAGCCGGCGAGCGGGACGTGACGGGCGCGTTCGTGGCCCTCGCCGACACGCTGGCGTCGGATTCCTCCGCGACCGACTTCCATCAGCTCCTCATCACGCTGTGCGCCGAGCTGCTGCAGGTAGGAGCGGCGGGCCTGCTCCTGGCCGGCTTGCGAGGCGACCTCGACGTGGCCGGGGCCGCGCCGGAGGAATCCAGGGCCATCGAGGTGACGCAGCTCGCGCAGGCCCAGGGCCCCGGGCTGGAGTGCTTCCGCACCGCGACGCCGGTGCGCTGCAGCGACCTGGCCATGGCCGAAGTGCGCTGGCCGCGCTTCGCGCCCGCCGCGCGCGCGGCGGGATTCCGTTCGGTGCACAGTGTCCCGCTACTGCTGCGCGGCGAGGCACTCGGGGCGATCGACCTGTTTAACGTGGCCACCGGGGGCCTGTCCGCCGATACCGCTGAGCTGGCGCAGGCCCTGGCCGCGATTGCGGCGGTGGGACTGCAGCACCGGCGCATCATCAGCGAGCGGGAGGTGGTCATCGGCCAGCTGCAGACCGCGCTCACCAGCCGGATCCTGATCGAGCAGGCCAAGGGGGTCCTGGCCGAGCGCGCGCAGCTAACGGTCGATCAAGCCTTCGCCGCGCTGCGCGGGCATGCTCGCAGCAGCGGCCGCAAGCTGGTGGATATCGCGGCCGCTGTGGTCAATGACGGCCTGGACATAGCGGCGCGCCCCGAGCCTGCCGAGCGCTGAGCTGGCGTTTGGCCAGCGTGCCTGCGCTTCGCCACCGGAGTCCTGTGCGGTACCCAGCCCTTGCTTCGTGCCGGTGGCCTACGTCGCGATGATGACCTGGTCCCAGTCATGGCCGCCGCTGAGACATGTCAGAGCATCCTCAGAACCCCGCCAGGCAGGCTGCTGTTATCGCAGGCCGGCCGGGGAAAGGTCCGGCGCACTCCCAACCAAGCAGAGGACACCATGAACTGGTTCTGGCTGAATATCCCGCTCGCCTCGGTGATCTTCCTGGCGATGGCCGGGATCCCGCTCTGGATGGTGATCAGGCACCCCGATCAGCTGGCCAGCGCGCGATAACAGCGGCATGGGCGAATCAGTGGCAGGCCGCCCGCGCTCGGCCGGTCAGGTGGCCAGCACCTCCGAGAGGTTGAAGCTGACCGGCTCCTCCAGCTGGCCGAAGCCGCACGAGGCCGGCTCCCGATCCGGGCGCCACCGGACGAATTGCGCGGTATGCCGGAACCGGGTGCCCTCCATGTGCTCGTAGCGGACCTCGGCTACCCGCTCTGGCCGGAGCGGCACGAACGACAGGTCCTTACCGCTGTTCCAGCGGCTGGCCTGCGCCGCGCGCGGGTCGCGGACCTCTGGATCCCGGGCGGCCCAGTTCCACGGGTGACCTTCGAAGCCGGTGACCAGGGGCTGCAGCTCGGTGAAGAGTGCGCGGCGCTGCGCCATCGGGAAGGCGCCGACCACGCCGACGCTGGCGAGCCGGCCCGCGTCGTCGTAGAGGCCGAGCAGCAGCGAGCCGATGGCGTCCGGGCCGCTCTTGTGCAGCCGGTAGCCGGCCACCACGCAGTCGGCCGTGCGCTCGTGCTTGACCTTGAACATGACCCGCTTGTCCTGCTCGTAGGGGCCATCCAGCGGCTTGGCGACGATGCCGTCCAGCCCGGCCCCCTCGAACTGGCTGAACCACCGCGCGGCCAGGTCCCGGTCCAGGGTGGTCGGGGTGAGATGGACCGGCGGCACCGCGCCGGCCAGGGCCTCCTGCAGCGCGGCCCGCCGGTCGCGGAACGGGCGCTCGGTGAAGTCGGTGCCGTCCCGGGCGAGCAGGTCGAAGGCGACGAAGGCCGCCGGGGTGGTCGTGGCCAGCAGCCGCACCCGGCTGTCGGCCGGGTGGACTCGCTGCAGCAGCGCCTCGAAGTCGAGCCTGCGGCCCGCGGCGTCGGGGATGACGATCTCGCCGTCGAGCACGCACCGCTCCGGCAGGTTAGCCAGCACCGCGTCGACAACCTCGGGAAAGTAACGGGTCAGCGGGCGCTCGTTGCGGCTGCCGATCTCCACCTCCGGGCCGTCCCTGAAGATGACCGACCTGAAACCGTCCCACTTCGGCTCGAAGCTGAGCGAGCCCTGCGGGATGTCCTTGACCGCCTTGGCCAGCATCGGCGCCACGGGCGGCATAACCGGAAGATCCATGGTCACCATCTTCCCTGCCCAGCCGGTCCACCGCACGCTCAGGGCGGCGCGCGCCGCCGCGCGCGCCGGGATCAGGTCCGCCCGGCCGCTTGCAGCAGCCGCCTGACCTCGCCGGCCGGCAAGCCGTAGCAGGTGTGGCCGTCGCGGCCGGTCACCGTCGGGGCGGCGAGCATGCTGTTGAGCACCGCTTCCTCGGTCGCCTCCACGACGCCGTCGAACAGCGGGTCAAGCCCGGGCCCGCCCAGTGGCGTGACCCGGGCCGGCGGCCCGCCGCGCGGCGCCCGCAGCCCGGTCGCCATGGCCAGGAATATCTCGCCGCTGCCGTGATGCGCGGTGGAGCCGGTCCTGGCCAGGCCGAGACCGGCCCGGCGGGCCAGCCGCGCGCAGCTGGCCGGGTCCAGCGGAGCGTCGGTAACCACCACCACGATGCACGAGCCCGCCGGCCGGACCGGGCCGCCGGGGACCGCCGCCGGCGGGCCGGTCCGGGCGGGCCGCCCCGCACCCGGCGGGGGCAGCAGCCGGCCGACCGGGACGCCATCGACGGTCAGCCGCTGGCGGTCGCCGAAATTGGTCATGACGAGCACGCCGACCGTGTGACCGGCCGGGACCACCCGGGATGCGGTGCCGATCCCGCCCTTGTACCCCAGGCAGCTCAGCCCGGTGCCGGACCCGACCGCCCCCTCGGCGGGCGCCGGGCCGCCGGCCGATGCCCTGGCCGCCTCCAGCGCCGTCCGGACGTCCTCCGCGGCCACCTGCATCCGCCGCACGTCGGACAGAAAACTGTCATCGCACTCGGCGACGACCGGGATGATCACATCGTCGGCGATCCCTGGGTCCTGCGCCATCAGCAGCTGGCAGGCGGCGTCGTAGACCCGGCCCAGCTGCATCGTCGAGGTCAGGAAGACCGGCGTCTGCGCCACTCCCCACTCGGCCGCCGTCAGGAAGCCGGTGCATTCCCCGGCGCCGTTGAGCACCGCGCCGCCCGCCGGGACCGGGCTGCGGAACAGGTTGCCGCCCACGTCCAGGACCGTGACGCCGGTTCGCGCTACGCCACGGCCGGCCGGCGGCGGCGGCTCATCGCGCCAGACCGTGGCGTGGCCGACCCCGACGCCGGGTACGTCCACGACCGACTCGGTCGGCCCGGCGGGCAGCACGCCGATGCGGATGCCCAGGTCGGATGTGCGCGCCATCCCGCGATCATGCCTCAGCCTGCCGCGGTCGGGTCACCAGGCCCCAGGACCCAGCGCGCGGCGGGCGGTCAGCTGTCCTGCGCCCCGAGCAGCCGGGCGTGCAGTTCCCTGATCGGCGGGCTGGGCGCCACCCCCAGCTCATCCCGGAGCAGGACCAGGAGGTTGTCGTAGACGCGCAGCGCTTCCGCGACGTTCCCGCGCTCGGCCAGCGCCGCCATCAGCAGGCGGTATCCGCTCTCCCGGAACGGTGCCCGCGCCACGAGGTCGGCCGCACTGCGCTCGGCCGTGGCCAGCTCGGTGCCGCCCAGCCGCAGCGACGCGTCGGCATACGCCTCCAGGGCGCGAAGGTGCAGGATCTCGAGCTCACGCCGGATCGCACTGATCCACGGCAGGTCGTGGCCGGGCAGGAAACCGCGCCGCGCGGTGAACAGGGTGATCTGCGCGGCGCCCCAGGCGCGGCCCCACTGCCCGAGCGCGATCGCTGACTCAGCACGGTGGATCGCAGCACGGGCCGCTTCCAGGTCGACCCAGGCGCTGCCGGGCAGCGCCAGCCGAAGACCGTCGAGTCCGACCGGAGCCAGGGTCCTGCGCAGCCGGGAGAGCAGCGCGTTCAGGGCCGCGTCCGCGGCCTGCGGCGGCTCGGATCCCCAGATCGCTTCGTACACCTCCGGCCTGGTCACGGCGGCGAACCTGCGCACGGTCAGATAGCTGAACAGCCGCCGTCCCTGCGGCCCGGGCAGGTCGGCCTCGCGGCGCTGGTCATTGATCTCCACGCAGATCAGGCCGCAGAGCTGGATCCGGACGCTGGGATCAGCCAAGGTTTCTCCAAGCACTTGACAATGACCGTATGCCGTACTGATTGTGCAGCCGAAAGGAGACCGGCGATGGCGAAGGTGATCAACTGTGAGTGCGGGTTCGTCGCCCGCGGTGACCGCGACGACGAGGTCGTCGAGGTGATCAGGGCGCACATGGCGACCGATCACCCAGCGTTGCTCGCTTCGGTAGACCGCCAGGATCTCTACGGCTGGATCGAGGAGGTCTAGCTCTAGGAGGTGGTCGCAATGACCACGGCACAGCAGCAATTCGACCCGGGCGCCTACAAGCAGAGCACGCGCAGTCAGTGGGACAACGCAGCGGCCGCGTGGGACGCCTGGGAACCGGTTCTCGAAAAATGGCTTGGCCAGGCCACCGAGGCCATGCTCGACCTGGCCCGGGTGACCAGCCGGTCGCGGGTGCTCGACATCGCGGCCGGGGCCGGGCGGCCAGAGCCTGGCCGCGGCCCGGCGGGTCGGCCCGCACGGCCGGGTCCTGGCCACCGACATCTCCGCGGCCATCCTGGAATTCGCCGAGCGCCGGATCGCCGAAGCCGGCCTGGTCAATGTGGCGACCCGGGTGATGGACGGCGAGGACCCCGAGGTCGAGGCCGGCCACTACGACGCCGTGATCAGCCGGGTTGGCCTGATCTACTTCCCGGACCGGCCGCGCGCCCTGGCCAGCGCCCGTCGTGCGCTGCGGCCCGGCGGACGGCTGTCGGTGATCGTTTACGGGGCGGCCGACGTCAACGGGTTCTTCTCGGTGCCGGCCTCGATCATCAGGCAGGCCGCTGGTCTCGGCCCGCCGGGGCCTGGCCAGCCTGGCCCGTTCAGCCTCGGCGCCCCCGGCGTGCTAGCAGCTGAACTGGCGGCGGCCGGATTCAGCGACATCGACATCCGCGAGGTCGACGCGCCGCTGCGGCTGCCATCGGCGGCCGATTGCCTGCGCTTTGAGCGGGAGTCGTTCGGCGCGCTGCACCAGATGCTGGCCGGCCTGCCGGAACCGGACCGCGAGGCGGCCTGGGACCAGGTCGGTGCGGCGCTGCGGCAGTTCGAGGGCGCAGCGGGATTCTGCGGACCGTGCCGCCTGCTCGTCGGGGTCGGCACCCGGTAGGGCATCGGCCAGCTGACGGTGGACACCACCGCGCCGGCCGGTCCGCTTCGGCCCGGGCTGACCGGCGCCCAGGCGCTCACCGGCAGCCGGGCCGGTCCCCACCGCCCGGCCCGGCTGTCATGCCTGTGGTTCGGTGCCGCGGGCCCCGGATTGGTGACGTACGTCACATTGGCCAGCGGGACGGTCCGCAGAAGCCCCGGTGCCGGCCCGGATCGGCCGCCGGGCACGTCCGGGGCCGTCCGGAAGATCTTTCTTTGGTACGGAATGCGTAGTAACCTCCGCTTCGGCGCAAGGTGAGCTTCGGAGCGTCCGGCTACCGGTCCCGCGCGGGCCGGCGGGCGCGACAGTACCGGGGCACGCCCGGGCAGGCCCGGGGCTGGGCCTGCCCGTAGCAGGGAGGTCTCGGCGATGGCGAGGGAAACGGCTGTTGGCGGCGGGATCGGGCAGTCTGAGCTGCCCTCGATCACCGTGGTCGAGCAGCGCGGCATCGAGCATGTGCCGCCGGCAGCCGGTGGGGCAGGCCGAGCGGCCTGTTCTGGATGTGGGCCGGGGCCGTCTGGAATGTCGAGTTCCTGATCTACGGATGCCTGGCGGTCCTGGTGTTCGGCCTGTCCTTCGCGCAGGCCGTGGTG
Source organism: uncultured Actinomycetota bacterium (assembly GCA_963775745.1). Classification (GTDB taxonomy): domain Bacteria; phylum Actinomycetota; class Actinomycetes; order Streptosporangiales; family Streptosporangiaceae; genus DATBGO01. The sequence continues at coordinate 90,511 of CAVZKE010000021.1, read as the reverse complement.
ATCATCGTGCTCGGCAACCTGTCCTACGTGCTGACCGGGCTGGCCAGCCTGCAAGGCCCGCAGGCGGGCACGACGACCTTCGCGATCAGCCGGGCCCCGTTCGGGCCGCACGGCAACCGGCTGCCGTCGTTCTTCAACTGGCTGACGCAGGTCGGATTCGAGATCGAGGGCATCGCGCTCATCGTCTTCGCGGCGATCGCGCTGACCGTCCGGGCCGGTTTCGCGGTCGGGGCCCCCGCCAAGGTCATCTTCGTGGTGGCCGCGATCGCGGTTCAGGCGATACTGCCGCTTCTCGGGCACACCGCCGTGCTGCGGGTGCTCAAGTGGCTGGCCATCCCGTTCGTGATCCTTTTCGTGATCATGGCCGTCATCACCAGCTCCAAGGTCCAGCTGCACGTGCTGCCGCACGGGGCCGGGTGGGGCTCGATGATGGTCTTCCTGGCCCTGGTCATGGCGGCGGGCGGGCTGGGCTGGAGCGAGAACGGGAACGACTACTCGCGCTACCTGCCCGCCACGACCAGCAAACGGGACATCGTGCTGGCCGTCACCCTCGGCGCGGCCATCCCGTCCGCACTGCTGGAGATCCTGGGCGCGGCGGTGGCGACCGGCGTGCCGGGCGCGACCACGATCACCGGGCTTACCCAGGGCTTCCCGGGCTGGTTCATCGTGCCGTACCTGATCGTGGCCATGATCCAGCTGTTCGCGATCAATACTCTCGACCTGTACTCATCCGGGGTGACGCTGCAGAGCCTGGTGCCCCGGCTGCGCCGGCTGCAGTGCGTGGGCATCGACACGGTGATCTGCGGCGCCTTCGCCGCCTACGCCGTGTTCTCCTCCAGGTTCTTCACGCTGCTCACCGACTTCCTGCTGTTCATCATCGTCTGGCTCGCCCCGTGGTGCGCGATCTACCTGGTGGATAGCTGGCTGCGCCGCAACCGCTACGACCACCGGTCGCTGCTGGATGAGCGGGGCGGGCGCTATTACCGCGCCGGCGGCGTCCACTGGCCAGGAATCATCGCCCTGGCGGGCGGCATGGTGGCCGCCGCGTTGTGGCTGAACGCCTACCCGCCGTATGTTTCGCCCCTGTCGAGCAGGCTGGGCGGATCCGATTTCAGCGTCTTTCTCGGCCTGATCGTCGGGGGTGCCCTGTACTGGCTGCTGGCCAGGCACGAGGTCCGGGCCGAGCCGGGCTGACCCGCAGGCGCAGACTGAAGGCAGCGAACTGTCCCGGAACCGGGGAGCTGCCATGACCAAACCGGACGCCATGCCGCTTGAGGCTCTGCCCGAGAGTTTCAGTCCCCAGCTGACCGCCGAGATCGAGAACTTCTCGCCGTACGCGCCGATCGCCGACTACGCCTTCCTTTCGGACTGCGAGGTCACCGCGCTGGTCGCGCCGAGCGGGGCCGTGGAGTGGATGTGCTTGCCGAGGATGGACTCACCCAGCGTGTTCGGCGCGCTGCTGGACCGGGACGCGGGCATGTTCCGGTTTGGCCCGGATGACATAGCTGTCCCGGCCGACCGGCGTTACCTGGCCGGGACCATGGTGCTGGAGACCAGCTGGAACTGCGGTGAAGGCTGGGTCATCGTGCGCGACTGCCTGGTGATGGGGCCCTGGCTACACGAGCACCCGGCCCGCAGCACCCACGTCAGGCCCCCCACCGACTACGACGCCGAGCACATACTGCTCAGGACGGTCCGGTGCGTGCACGGCTCGGCTCAGATCACGCTGGATTGCGAGCCGGTGTTCGACTACGGCCGCCAGCGAGGGCAGTGGCGGTACACCGATGCCGGCTACTATCAGGCGGCGATCCGCCCGGATGGCACCGACCTGACCCTCACCCTCACCTCGGACCTGCGGCTGGGCCTGAACGGACCACGGGCCAGGGGCCGCACCCTGCTCAAGGAGGGCGACACCTGGTTCTGCGCGCTGTCGTGGGGGAGCCGGGCACCGACCGGTTACTCCGATGCCCACGACAAGCTGGTCTGGACCGCGCACCACTGGCAGCACTGGCTGGCCCAGGGGCGGATTCCCGACCACCGCTGGCGGGGCTTCCTGGTGCGCAGCGCGCTGACCCTCAAGGGCCTGTCCTTCGCCCCCACCGGCGCGATCGCCGCCGCCGCCACCACGTCGCTGCCGGAGGCCCCGCGGGGCTCCAGGAACTGGGACTACCGGTACAGCTGGATACGGGACGCGACCTTCGCCCTCTGGGGCCTGTACACGCTGGGCTTTGAATGGGAGGCCAGCGATTACTTCGCGTTCATCGCGGACCTGATGCAGCGGGACGGCGGCAACCTGCAGATCGTTTACGGTATCGACGGCCGCCGCAACCTCGATGAGCAGGTGCTCGAGCACCTGAACGGCTATCAGGGGGCCCGGCCCGTCCGGATCGGCAACGACGCCTATAAGCAGGACCAGCATGACGTGTGGGGCGTGGTGCTCGACTCGCTGTACCTGCACGCCAAGTCGCGGGACCGGCTGGATGAGCCGGCCTGGCAGCTGGCTCGCCAGCAGGTCGAGCACGCGCTGGCGCACTGGCGGCAGCCAGATCTGGGCATCTGGGAGGTTCGCGGTGAGCCGAAGCATTTCACCTCATCGAAGCTGATGTGCTGGGTGGCCGCTGACCGCGGCGCGCGGCTGGCGGTGCTCCGCGAGGACCTGGACGCGGTCACCAGGTGGCGGCAGGCGGCCAATGAGATCCGGGCTGACATCTGCGCGAACGCGCTCGATAAGCGGGGCGTGTTCTGCCAGCACTACGACACCACGGCGCTGGACGCGTCACTGCTGCTCATGCCCCTGCTCAAATTCCTGCCGCCGGAAGACCCCCGGATCCGGGCGACGGTGCTGGCCATCGCCGACGAGCTCACGGAGGACGGGCTCGTGCTGCGCTACCGGGTGGAGCAGACCGAGGACGGCCTCTGCGGGCGCGAGGGGACCTTTACGATCTGCTCGTTCTGGCTGGTCTCGGCGCTTTCGGAGATCGGCGAGCACCAGCGCGCCCGCGACCTGTGCGAGAAGATCCTGTCGTACGCCAGCCCGCTGTACCTGTACGCCGAGGAAATCGACCCGCGGTCCGGACGCCACCTGGGCAACTTCCCGCAGGGCTTTGCTCACCTGGCCCTCATCAACGCCGTGATGCACGTGATCAGCACCGAGCAGGCCGCCGAGCGCGGGCCCTGGGCAAGGGCGCGACGGTGACCCCGCGGCTGCTCTAGCCGGGGAGGGGCTACCTCATTCTTCGGTGCGGGCCGGCGGCGCCGGAGTGCGGCGCCGGGCAGCGGACTGGCCGGCGGATGACCGGCCGGTAGCGGACTGGCCGGCGGATGACCGGCCGGTAGCGGACTGGTCGGCGGATGACCGGCCCGGCAGTGTGACCAGGGCCAGCACGGCCGCCGCCAGGGCCACGGCGGCACCGGTCGCGAGCCCGAGATCCATGCCGCTGATAAACGAGGCGCGGGCCAGTTCCGCGAGCGCCGCGCCGGTCTGGCCGCCCAGGTGCGCGGCCAGGCCGAGCGCGCCGCCGACCGAGCCCAGCACGGTGTGCAGCACCGCCGACGGCAGGTGGTACGGGGCCAGCGCACTGGTCATCTTGTCCTGGTAGCGGGTGGACAGCAGGCTGCCGATCACGGCCACCCCCAGGGCCCCGCCGATCTGCAGGAATGCGCCGTTGGTGGCAGAGCCGACGCCGGTGTGCTCACGCGGCAAAGAGCTCATCACCGACGCCGTCCCGCCCGGGATGACCAGCCCGGCGCCGATGCCCAGCATGACCATGCCCGCGACCGTGCTCCCGTACGTGGAGGTGACCGTGGCGCCCGATATCTGCCACAGGCCCGCGGCGACGATCAGCAGGCCGGCCGCCACCGTGAGCTTGGTCCCGGCCAACCGGACAAAGACCGCCGAGACCGGCGCGACCACCGCGATCGAGGCGGCCGCGGGCAGCACCCGCAACCCGGCCTCCAGCGCCGAGTACCCCAGGCTGAACTGGAGGAACTGGGTGAGCACGAACAGCGCGCCGAACAGCCCGAACGTGACCATGCCCACGGACGTGACCGCCCCGGAGAAGCTCCGGTTCCGGAAGAAGTCCAGATTGAGCATCGGATGAGAGCTGGCCCGTTCCCAGGCGGCGAAACCGCCGAGCACCACCAGGCTGGCCAGGCCCACCCCGATCACCAGCGGCGACGACCAGCCGCGCACCGGCGCCTCGATGATCGACCAGACCAGCAGCCCCAGCCCGGCGATCGACAACAGCGCCCCGGTCAGGTCGGGCCGCAGCGCCGCTTCGTTCCTGGAGTCGGGGACCAGCAGCAGCCCGCAGCCGAAGCCGACCACGGCGATCGGCACGTTGATCAGGAACACCGACCCCCACCAGAAGTGGGCCAGCAGCAGCCCGCCGATGATCGGACCGAGCGCGATCCCGACGCCGCTGGTGCCCGCCCAGAAGCCGATCGCGCGCTGCCGGATGGCGGGCTCGTGGAACATGTCGGTGATGATGGCCAGCGTGGACGGCATGATCAGGGCGGCGCCGATGCCCATGCTGGCCCGGGCGGTGATCAGCATGCCCACCGAGCCGGAGAACGCGGCCCAGGTCGATCCGGCCGCGAACGCAGCCAGCCCGGCCAGGAACGTCCGTTTCCGGCCGATCCGGTCGGCTAGGCTGCCCGCCACCAGCAACAGCCCGGCGAACACGATCACGTAGGAATCGACGATCCACTGCAGCTCGGTGGTGCTGGCGCGCAGGTCGCGCACCAGGGTGGGCAGGGCGACGTTCAGGACGGTGTTGTCCAGCGTGACCATCAGCAGTGAGATGCACAGCACGGCGAGCGCGATCCAGGGCCGGGAGGCCGCGTGGCCCGCGCCGGAGCGGGGCACCGAGATGCTGCCGGCGCTCGTAGCCATGGTTCGATCCGATTCCGGCGGGCAGGCGCAAGCCAGGGCCGAAAGTCCCGCGGCTGGTCCTGGTGCCCGCCGGGCCGGCCGGGCCGCCGGCCGGGCCGGCCGGACAAAATGTCCGGCCGCCGTGGTGCGCGCAGGCCGGTACCGGGAGGATGAAGGTCGAAGGAGCTGATGGTGGACTTTATGCAGCCGGCCAGCTGGGCCGAAGCGATGGCCGCCAAGGCGGCGGTGCCGACGGCGGTACCGCTGGCCGGCGGCACCGACGTGATGGTCGAGCTGAACTTCGACGTGCGCCGGCCCGACGCCCTGCTCGACCTGACCAGGGTGCCCGAGCTGGCCGAGTGGTCCGTGCGCAACGGCCAGGTCCGGCTGGGCGCTGGGGTGACCTACGCGCGGGTCATCGACGAACTGGGCGCGCTGCTGCCCGGCCTGGCCATGGCGGCCAGGACCGTGGGTTCCCCGCAGATCCGCAACCGGGGCACCGTCGGCGGCAACCTCGGCGCCGCCTCGCCCGCCGGGGACTGCCATCCGCCGCTGCTGGCCGCGGGCGCCCAGGTCGAGCTGGCCTCGGTGCGCGGCACCCGGGTGATCCCGGCCGAGGACTTCTATACCGGGGTGAAGCGCAACGCGCTGGCCCCCGACGAGCTCATCGCGGCGATCCTGATCCCGCCCGCCGCCGGTCCCCAGCAGTTCAGCAAGATCGGAACCCGCAATGCGATGGTTATCGCGGTGGCCGCGTTCAGTATCGGTCTTTATCCGCCGAGCAAGACCGTGGGGACCGGCATCGGGTCGGCGGCACCCACGCCGCGGCGGGCGCCGGAGGCGGAGCGGTTCCTGGCGGGCGCGCTGGCCGAGGCGGGCCTGTGGGAGTCGCGCGCCGAGCTGCCCGAGCCGGTCATCAGACAGTTCGCCGAGCTGGTCAAGGCCGCAGCGCAGCCGATCGACGACGTGCGCGGCAGCGCCGCCTACCGGCGGCACGCCCTGGCCATCATGGCCAGGCGGGCCCTCACCTGGGCCTGGCACGACTACCGCGGCGCGGGCCCGGGCGGCGAGCTGCCGGCCGCCGGGCCCGGGACGGGAAGGAGCTGACCGGTGCGGATCACGGCGACCGTCAACGGCACGCTGCGGCAGGCCGACGATGTCTGGGCGGGCGAGAGCCTGCTGTACGTGCTGCGGGAACGGATGGGGCTGCCGGGCGCCAAGAACGCCTGCGAGCAGGGGGAGTGCGGGTCCTGCACGGTCTACCTCAATGACCTGCCGGTGTGCGCCTGCCTGGTCGCGGCGGGGCAGGCGGAGGGCGCCACGATCGTCACGGTCGAGGGACTGGCCGACGGCGAGAACCTGCACCCGGTGCAGGAGGCGTTCGTGGCGGCCGGTGCCGTGCAGTGCGGGTTCTGCACGCCCGGCCTGCTGGTCGCGGCGCACGACCTGCTGCGCAGGCGCCCGCACCCGTCGGCGGCGGAGGTCCGCGAGGCGCTGGCCGGGAACCTGTGCCGGTGCACCGGGTACGAGAAGATCCTGGAGGCGGTGGCGCTGGCCGCGCAGCAGTGGGAGGGCGAGCGAGGATGACCGTTCTCGTACTGAACGGATGCCACGTGGTGACCATGAACGCCGCGCGGGACGAGCATCCCAGCGGGTACGTGGCCATCGACCGCCACCGGATCGCCGGCGCTGGCCCGCTGCCGGTGCCCGAGCGGCTGGCCGGCGCCCGGCAGCTGGACGCGAGCGGCTGCCTGGCCACGCCCGGCCTGATCAACACCCACCATCACCTGTACCAGTGGGCGACCAGGGGCCGCGCGGTGGACGCCACCCTGTTCGACTGGCTGACCGAGCTGTACCCGGTCTGGGCCGGGATCGATGAGCAGATCGTCACGGTCGCGGCGACCGCCGCGCTGGCCTGGCTGGCCAGGACCGGCTGCACGACCACGATGGATCACCACTACCTCTTCCCGGCGGGCGGCGGCGACCTGCTGGGCGCGACGGTGCAGGCCGCCCGCGAGGTGGGCCTGCGGTTTCACCCGACCCGCGGCTCGATGGATCTGGGGGCCAGCGATGGCGGCCTGCCGCCAGACGACGTCGTGGAGGACGTGGACGCCATCCTGGCCGCCACCGCCACGGCGATCGAGAAGTTCCACGACCCGTCGCCTGACTCCATGCTCCGGATCGGGGTCGCGCCGTGCTCGCCGTTCTCGGTGACCGGCGGGCTGCTGACCGCCGCCGCGCAGCAGGCCCGCGCCAGCGGGGTCCGGCTGCACACCCACATCGCCGAGACCGCCGATGAGGACGCGTACTGCGCGGAAAAGTTCGGCTGCACGCCGGTCGAGTACCTGGACTCGCTCGGCTGGCTGGGCAGCGATGTCTGGCTGGCGCACGCCGTGCACCTGGATGACCGGGCCATCGCCAGTCTCGCCGCCACCGGCACCGGGGTGGCGCACTGCCCGACGTCCAACGCCAGGCTCGGCTCGGGCAGCTGCCGGACCCGCGCGCTGCTGGACGCCGGCGTGCCGGTCGGGCTCGGCGTGGACGGCGCGGCCTCCAACGAGGAGAACTCGCTGCTCGCTGAGATCAAGGCGGCCACGCTGGTCGCCCGCCTGGCGGGCGGCCCGCAGGCGATGGGCGTGCGGGACGCGCTGGAGCTGGCCACGCTCGGCGGGGCGCGGCTGCTGGGGCGCGACGGCGATATCGGGTCGCTGGAGCCGGGCAAGCTGGCCGATGTCGCGCTGTGGCGGCTGGACACGCTGCCGCATGCCGACATCGCCGATCCGGTCGCGGCGCTGGTGCTCGGGCCGCCCGCGCCGCTGGAGCTGCTGCTGGTGAACGGCCGGACGGTGGTGGCGCATGATCGCGTGCTGACCGTCGACGAGCGCCAGACCGCGCAGGCGGCCCGACAGGTCAGCCGCACCCTGGCGGAGCGGGCCTCATGACCGCGACCGCGGCCACGCCGGGTGGCCTGCGCACGCCGGGCGACCTGCGCACGCCGGGCGACCTGCGCGCCCCGGCGGGCAGCGGGATCGGCAGCGGGATCGGCGCCAGCCCGCGCCGCCCGGACGGCGTCCCCAAGGTGACCGGGCAGTTCGCCTACGGCAGCGATCTGTTCGCCCGCGACATGATCTGGGGCGTCACGCTGCGCAGCCCGCACCCGCACGCGAAGATCGAGTCCATCGACATCGGCCCGGCGCTGGCCACCTCCGGCGTGTTCGCCGTGCTCACCGCCGCGGACGTGCCGGGGGCCAACCGCTGCGGCCTGGAGCACGCCGACCAGCCGGTGCTGGCCGACGAGGTGGTCCGCTACCAGGGCGAACCCGTGGCCCTGGTGGCCGCCGACCATCCGGAGATCGCCCGCCAGGCGGCCAAGAAGATCGCGGTCAGGTATCAGGTCCTCGATCCGGTCACCGACGCGGTGACCGCGCTGCACCCGGATACCCCGCGCCTGCACCCCGGCGGCAACCTGGTCCGCCACCTCAAGATCCGCAAGGGCGATCCGGCCCCGGCTGCGCCGGTCGTGGTCACCGGCGAGTACGCGATCGGGATGCAGGACCAGGCGTTCCTGGGTCCCGAGGCCGGGCTCGCCATCCCCGACGGGCAGGGCGGCGTCGACCTGTACGTGGCCACCCAGTGGCTGCATGTCGATCAGCGGCAGATCTGCACGGCCCTCGGGCTGCCGCCCGATCAGGTCAGGCTGGTGCTGGCCGGGGTGGGCGGGGCGTTCGGCGGCCGCGAGGACCTGTCCATGCACGTGCACGCGTGCCTGCTGGCACTGCATACCGGTCAGCCGGTCAAGATGGTCTACAACCGCGAGGAATCGTTCTTCGGCCATGTGCACCGGCATCCCGCGGTGCTGCGTTACGAGCACGGCGCGCAGCGCGACGGCACCCTGGTCTACGTCCGGGCCGAGATCTACCTGGACGGCGGGGCGTACGCGTCGAGCACGCCGGCGGTGGTCGGTAACGCGGGCACGATGGGGGCCGGCCCGTACGTGGTGCCCAACGTCCACATCGACTGCTACGGCGTGTACACCAACAACCCGCCGTGCGGCGCGATGCGCGGGTTCGGCTCGGTCCAGGCGGCGTTCGGTTATGAGGGGCAGATGGACAAGCTGGCCGCGGCGGTCGGCCTGGACCCGGTCGAGCTGCGCTGCCGGAACGCGATGAGCCTGGGCTGCGAGGTGCCGACCGGGCAGATCGTGGACAGCCCGGCTCCGGTGGCCGAGCTGCTGCAGCGCGTGCAGGCCATGCCCTGGCCCGCGCCCCGCGCGCCCGCCGCCCGCCACGACCTGCGCGAGCTGCCGGGCGGGGTGTCGAACACCACGCACGGCGAGGCGGTGGTGCGCGGGATCGGCTACGCGGTGGCCTACAAGAACGTCGGGTTCTCCGAGGGTTACGACGACTACGCCACCGCGCGGGTCCGGCTGCAGGTCACCGCGGGCGAGCCGGTGGCGGAGGTGCATACCGCCGCGGCCGAGGTCGGCCAGGGGCTGGTCACCGTCGAGCAGCAGATCTGCCGCACCGAACTCGGCGTGGAGCAGGTGGTGGTGAGCCCGAAGGACACCGCGGTCGGCTCGGCCGGCTCGACCTCGGCGTCCCGGCAGACCTACATGACCGGCGGCGCGGTCAAGGCGGCCTGCGAACGGATCAGGGAGCGGGTCTTCGCGCTGGCCCAGCGCCACCTCGGGCGGACCGTCGCCGGGCTGGCGCTGGCCGGCGGCTGGGTGGTCTCGGCCGCCGGGGAGCGGCTGGCCGCGCTGGCCGAGGTGATCGGGACCGAGGTCATCGAGGAGACGCTCGAGTGGCGGCACCGGCCCACCCATCCGATCGACCCTCAGACCGGCCAGGGTTTCGCGCACGTCCAGTACGCGTTCGCCGCGCACCGCGCGGTGGTCGACGTCGACACCGAGCTGGGCCTGGTCAAGGTGGTGGAGCTGGCCTGCGCGCAGGACGTCGGCAAGGCCATCAACCCGCAGGCGGTGCTCGGTCAGATCCACGGCGGCACCGCGCAGGGGCTCGGCCTGGCCATCATGGAGGAGATCCAGGTCTCCGGCGGGCTGATCAGGAACCCGTCGTTCACCGACTACCTGATCCCCACCATCCTCGACATGCCGCCGATGCGCGTGGAGCTGCTGGAGTACCCGGACCCGAACGCGCCCTACGGCCTGCGCGGGGTCGGCGAGCCCCCGACCATCTCCTCCGGGCCCGCGGTGGCCGCCGCCATCCGGGCCGCCACCGGACTCGACCTGCGCCGGATCCCGATAAGACCAGAGCACCTAACGGGTACCGGGTGAGCATCCCGCCGACTGGCCCGGTCCCGGCCGGCGCAGCGCTGAACAGTCCCATCCCGGCCCGCGCAGCGCCGACTGGCCCGGTCCCGGCCGCCGCAGCGCCGAACAGCCCGGTCCCGGCCGGCGCAGCGCCGACTGGCCCGGTCCCGGCTGACCGGTCGCAGTCGTCTGTCGTGAGCGAGCTTGACGCGCTGGCCGCCGCGGTGGCGGCGGGCACCGCGCCGCCGTTCACCGGGCTGCGCTGCAAGGGCCTGGAGCCCGCCACCAGGCGCCGCGCCATCGCGGCCCTGGACCACCCGGCGGCCGACTACGCGCGCGCCGTCATGCAGGTCGCGGCGGCGGGCACCGGGGTGCGGCTGTCCGGCGGCTCGACCAACGTGCTGCCCGCAGGCCGCCGCGATGAGGTGGTGGCCGCTTGGCGGCTGCACTCCCGGCTGGTCCCGGCGGCGCGGCTTCTATCAGGGCTGGGACCTGCATCCCGGGCCGGCGAATCCGGGCGGGCTCGCTGATAACATCCCGGTTCAGGCTCGGCAGGGGATGACCAATGACTTCAGGGCAGTATGACTTCGTCATCGTGGGCGGCGGCTCGGCGGGCAGCGCACTGGCCAGCCGCCTGTCGGCCGATCCGGCCCATCGCGTGCTGGTCCTGGAGGCCGGGCGGCCTGATTACCCGTGGGACGTCTTCATTCACATGCCGGCCGCGCTGACCTTCCCGATCGGCAGCCGCTACTACGACTGGAAGTACGAATCAGAGCCTGAGCCGTTCATGAACGGCCGCCGGATCTACCACGCCCGGGGCAAGGTACTCGGCGGCTCCAGCAGCATCAACGGCATGATCTTCCAGCGCGGCAACCCGCTGGACTACCAGCGCTGGGCGGCTGACTCGGGCCTGGCGACCTGGGACTACGCGCATTGCCTGCCGTACTTCAAGCGGATGGAGAGCTGCCTGGCCGGCGGCGATGAGTACCGCGGCAGCGGCGGCCCGCTGGTCCTGGAGCGCGGGCCAGCCACCAGCCCGCTGTTCGCCGCGTTCTTCGCGGCGGTCCAGGAGGCCGGGTACTCGCTGACCGACGACGTGAACGGTTACCGTCAGGAGGGCTTCGCGCCGTTCGACCGGAACATCCACCGCGGCAGGCGGCTGTCGGCCGCCCGGGCCTACCTGCACCCGGTCATGCGGCGGGCCAACCTCACCGTGGCCACCCGGGCCTTCGTAACGAAGATCATCTTCGACGGCACCAGGGCCGTCGGCGTGGCCTTCACCCGCGGTAGCGGTCAGCCCCAGCGGGTCAGGGCCGGGGAGATCATCCTGTGCGGCGGTGCGATCAACACGCCGCAGCTGCTCCAGCTCTCCGGGGTCGGCAGCGCCGCCCTGCTCGCCCGGCATGGCATCGGGGTGGTCGCCGACCTGCCTGGGGTGGGCGAGAACCTGCAGGACCACCTGGAGGTCTACGTCCAGTTCGCGGCCAACCGGCCGGTCTCGGTCGCGCCCGCGCTGAAGTGGCGCAACCGCCCGCTGGTGGGCGCCAGGTGGTTGTTCCTGCGCAGCGGGCCTGGCGCCACCAATCACTTCGAGGGCGGCGGGTTCGCCCGGAGCAACGATGACGTGGCCTACCCGAACCTCATGTTCCACTTCCTGCCCATCGCGATCCGCTACGACGGCTCCGCGCCGGCCGGCGGCCATGGCTACCAGGTGCACATCGGCCCGATGTACTCCGACTCCCGGGGGTCGGTGCGGATCACCTCGGCCGATCCGGCCGTCCATCCCGCGCTGCGGTTCAACTACCTGTCCACCGCCCAGGACCGCCGCGAGTGGCCGGAGGCGATCCGCATCGCGCGCCGGATCCTGAACCAGCCGGCGTTCGAGGAGTTCAACGGCGGCGAGCTGTCGCCCGGGCCGGAGGTGACCACCGATGAGCAGATCCTGGCCTGGGTGGCCCGCGACGGCGAGACCGCGCTGCACCCGTCGTGCACGTGCCGGATGGGCACCGGCGAGCGGTCGGTGGTCGACCCGGCCACCATGCGGGTGCACGGGCTGGACGGGCTGCGGGTCGTGGATGCCTCGGTGATGCCCTACATCACGAACGGCAACATTTACGCGCCGGTGATGATGATCGCCGAGAAGTCCGCCGACCTGATCCTGGGCAACACCCCGCTGCCGCCGTCGACGGTCGAGTTCTATCAGCACGTCAAGGATGGTGCCCGGCCGGACGGGGCTGGCGGTGCCCGGCCGGACGGGGCTGGCGGCCTCCGGCCGGGCGGGGCTGGCGCTGCCCGGCCGGGCGGGGCTGCGCAGCCAGCCGGATCGACCGGACCAGCCGGCCCGTCGGTCCCGGTCGACCAGCGCAATGACGACGGCGGGTGACAGCGGTCTTGCACACTGGGTCTATGACCGAGTCCGGCTCACCAGATCCGCGTGATCCGCGTGACCCGCGTGACCCGCGCGGCCTCCGGGCCGATGCGCCACTGCTCGACGCGTGGCTGCGATCCACCGCGCAGGCCGAGGCCGGCGAGCTGACGCCGATGAGCGTGCCCGGGCACAAGCAGCGGCTGGATCTGGTCGGCACCGTCGTCGCGGGCGACGCTCCCCTGTATGGCGGCCTTGACTCCATCAAGCACGCCGACCTGCTGCGCGCCGAAGGGGAACGGCGGGCCGCGCAGCTGTGGGGGGCCGACTGGTGCCGGTTCTCGGTGGCCGGGTCGACCCACGGCAATCAGGCGCTCGCCCTGGCCATCGGCTCGCCTGGGCAAGAGGTGATCATCACCCGGACGCTGCACCGCTCGCTGCTGCTCGGGCTGGTGCTGGCCGGGCTGCGGCCGGTCTGGGTGCGGCCGGCGGTGGATCCGGCGTCCGGCCTGCCCGCGGCCGTGACGGTCGATGCGGTGCGTGCGGCGCTCGCCGCCCACCCGGGCGCCTGCGGCGTGTTCCTCGGCGAGCCGTCCTATGTCGGGACGATCGGCGACCTGGCCGGGCAGGCCGCCGCGGCCCACCAGGCCGGTGTCCCGCTGGTCGTCGACGCCGCCTGGGCCGCGCACCTGGGTTTCCACCCGGACCTGCCGTCGCACGCGCTGGCCGCGGGCGCCGACGCCATGGTGACCAGCGCGCACAAGGCCCTGCCCGCCTACACCCAGGGCGCGCTGGTGCTGGCCAGAACCGGCCTGCTCGATGCCGCCCGGCTGGATCGCGCCTTCGAGGCCACCCACACCACCAGCCCGGCCGGGTCCATCATGGCCAGCATCGATGCCGCACGGGCGCTGCTGGCCAGGGACGGCAAGCAACTGTGCGGGCGGCTGCTGGCGGCGGTCGGCACCGCCAGGCAACGGCTCCGGCAGGTCCCCGGCGTCGAGGTCCTGGACGGGCCCGGGGTCGAGCCGACCAAGCTGGTCGTCCTGCTGGCCGGGGCCGGGGCCCACGGTAACGCGATCGAGCGGGACCTGATCGCGGCCGGCATGCCGGTCGAGATGGCCGACCGCGACACCATCGTGCCGATTCCCGTCATCGCCGATGACGAGCACCAGGTGGCCAGGTTCACCGGCGAACTGGTGGCCGCGATCGAGCGGCACCGGGGCCCGCCGCGCCGCCGGCCGCGGCGGCGGCCTGGACGGTGGTTCCCCAGACGGTGCTGTCGCCCAGGGACGCGTTCTTCGCGCGGAACCAGACGGTGGGCGCCGATGCGGCCGTCGGCCGCATCAGCGCCGAGCTGATCGCGCCGTATCCGCCCGGGGTGCCGGTGCTCGCCCCCGGCGAGCTGGTGACCCGCGAGGCCCTGGACGCCCTGCGCGAGGTGCAGGCCGACGGCGGCCGGATCGCCTACGCCGCCGACCCCCGCCTCGCCACCTTCCAGGTGATCGCCGGGCCCTGACGCCCGCCGCGGGCTTCTGGTACCAGGACGATCCTGTGATACCAGGGCGACGGGAAATGTCCTGCTCGGTCCGCCGGAGTCGGCGACATTATCTAGTTCCGTCAGCCAGACCGTGCAGACTGCCGTGGCCGTGGCGGGCGACACCACCGCCACCTGGGATCCGACGCTCACGGTGACGCTGCCTGCGTCGCTACCACACGGCGATCATCACTCATTCCGTCGCCTAACGGAGCCGGTCCCATGATCATGATGGCCACGGTAGAGGTGGCCGGATCGGCGCCGGTCAGCCCTCGGAAAACGGCCTGAGTTCCATGGCCCCGCGCCGGGCGAGCGGATGCTTGGACGCTACCTCGATGGCCTCGTCGAGGTTCGCGCACTCGAGCAGGTCATACCCGACCATCTGCTCCTTTGTCTCGGCGAATGGTCCGTCGGAGATGAGCACGTCGCCGTGGCGCATCCGGACGGTGGTGGCATCATTGACCGGCAGCGGGTGACCTTCCAGGCGCACGCCCCGGTCATCCATCTCCTTGACCCAGGTGTCGATGTCATACCCAGCGGCTGGGTCACCCTTCGCGGTCCGCCTCGATGGACGGGTCCAGGCAGACGAGCATCATGTACTTCACGGTTCCTCCTGACCTAGGCTCCGGGTCCCCTCAGCGATGCGCTCAGCCGGTTGCTCGGGGGAAGAGCGCCCGCACCAGGCGATGATCCTGCTTGCGGGTCTTCCTTGTCTCGCGATGCGCGCGCCGCAGCATCGCGGCGCGGCAGTCGCGCTCCGCCGTCCACAGCCTGTCGTCTTCCAGTGCCTGCACGATCTGGTAGGGGAGATACATCGCTTGCTCCTGTCGGTCATGGTCGGCGAGGTCCGGCCGGCCTGTTCTCTTTGACCCAGCTACGAATGGCCACGCGCCATATCGACGCCAGCCGCCGCGGATTCTGCAGATTTTCTTCGGTCCGGTTGGCCGCAGCGGTGCGCTGACCCGGAGAATCCAGGTGGGGGCGGGTCTGGGAGGTGAAATGGCTGAGGTCGATGCGGCAGTCGAGGTGGCGGTGGCCGAGGCGTTCCGGCAGGAATGGGGCCGCATCGTGGCCACCCTGATCGGGATGACCGGCGACTGGGACCTGGCCGAGGAGTGCGCCCAGGACGCCTTCGCCCGGGCGCTGCCGAGCTGGTCACGCGACGGCATCCCGCCGCGGCCGGGTGCCTGGCTCACCACGACGGCCCGCAACCGGGCCATCGACGTGCTGCGCCGCCGCGCGACCGAGGCCGCCAAGCTGCACGAGGCAGCCATGCTGTCGCTCCCTGATCCGCCGGAAGCGGACGAGAGCGGCGTCAGGGACGACCGGCTGCGGCTGATCTTCACCTGCTGTCATCCGGCGCTGCAGCTGGAGGCCCGGGTCGCGCTGACGCTGCGGACCCTAGTCGGCCTGACCACGGCCGAGATCGCCCGGGCGTTCCTTGTCCCCGATCCAACCATGGCCCAGCGCCTGGTCCGGGCCAAGCACAAGATCCGCAACGCCGGCATCCCCTACCGGGTGCCGCCCGCCCACCTGCTGCCCGAACGGACGACGGGCGTGCTCGGCGTGCTGTACCTGCTGTTCAACGAGGGCTACAGCGCGACCACGGGGACAGATCTGCTCCGCCCGGACTTGTGCGCCGAGGGCATCCGGCTGGCTCGCGTCCTGGCCGGACTGATGCCTGACGAGGCGGAAGTCCTCGGCCTGCTGGCCTTGATGCTCCTGCACGACGCACGCCGTGCCGCCCGGGTCGACGATGCGGGGGAGATTGTGACGCTGGAGCAGCAGGACCGTTCCCGCTGGAACGCCGAGGAGATCGATGAGGGCAGCGCCCTGCTGGAAACCGCCCTGAACCGCGGCCGGCCTGGGGCATATCAGCTGCAGGCTGCGATCGCCGCGTGCCACGCCACTGCGGCCAGCGCCGCTGATACCGACTGGGCAGTGATCGCCCGGCTGTATCAGCGGCTGGCCCAGCTGGTGCCGTCGGCGGTGGTGCGGCTCAACGGGGCCGTGGCCGTCGCCATGGCCGATGGGCCGGACGCAGGCCTGGCGCTGGTGGATGCCCTGGCGGCGACCGGCGAGCTGGCCGGCTACCACCTGCTGCCCGCTACCCGGGCCGATTTGCTGCGCCGCCTCGGCCGCCGCACCGAGGCCGCTCAGGCCTACGCCGAGGCCGTCGAGCTGGCCAGAACCGACTCCGAGCGCCGCTACCTGTCCCGGCGCCTGACTGAGGTCACCAGCGGCAGTTCTTCGTGACTACCGGCGGAGTTCAACGTGATTTAAGGTGCCGACGATACTGGAGCATGGCCAATGCGGCGCTTAAAGCTCTCGATGCGGCTGGTGTCACGTACCGGGTCATCCGGCACGGCCCGGTGTCCAGCCTGGCCGAGGCGGCCAAGGCCCGCGGCGTGGAGCCCGCTGATGTCGTGAAGACCCTGGTCGTGCGGCGGGCCGAGGACGATTTCCTGTTCGTGCTGGTACCCGGCGACCGGACCATCTCCTGGCCGAAGCTGCGCTCGGTGCTCGGCGTGAGCCGCCTGTCGCTGCCCGAGGCCGGCGTGGCCAGGCAGGCGACGGGTTATGAACGCGGCACGATCACGCCGTTCGGGTCGGTCGCCAGCTGGCCGGTGATCGCGGACGAGCGAATCCGCGGACGGCAGATCACGCTGGGCGCCGGCGAGCACGGCCTGGCGGTCGCGGTGGACGCGGGTGAAGTACTGGCCGCGCTTGACGCCACTGTCGCTGACGTCAGCGATCCGGAGCCAGGTCACTGACCTGGGACCCAGGTCATTTACGTCGCCTTCGCGCCGGGCCCTCGCCAGGCATTGTGCCGGGCCCGCAGCCGTCGCCGATCCGGGACCAGGCCGTGGCCAGCGGGCCCGCCTCGTCTGCGACACTCGGACGAAGGCCAGTACTGAGCTGCGGGAGAGGCCATGTCATACGCGATGAGCGTCGCCGAGCGCGAGCGATTCCTGGGCCAGGTGCGTGTCGGGGTGCTCGCCGTGGCCGCCGAGGGCGGACGGGCGCCTATCACCGCGCCGGTCTGGTACAGCTACCAGCCCGGCGGTCCCATCACCGTCATCACCGGACGGGACTCCAGGAAGGGCCGGGCCATCCAGGCGACCGGCCGGGTGAGCCTCTGCGTCCAGAGTGAGGAACGTCCCTATAAGTACGTCAGCGTCGAAGGCCCCGCCGAACTGGCGGAGCTCGAACTGGCGGAGCGCCTGGCGCTGGCCCGCAGGTACCTCGGTCCCGAGGGCGGCGACCAGTACGTGGCGGAGAACCCGGACCTGAACGGCCAGCTTGCGGCGTTCCGGATCCGGCCCGAGCGGTGGCTGAGCGTGGACTACGGGAAGGACGCGAGCTAGCGGGCTGGCCGTGCTGTTCCACCGCAGCCCCCAGGCGGCGCATGGCCCGCCAGGAGGCCGGCTGACATGGCGATTAACCGCTCGGCCACCACTTATACCGGATTTCGATACCACATAACCGGCATTCCGGACGCATAATCTCAGCAAATCCGGTACAAGTGTGGGTCACCCATCGAGTGAGTCGGGCGAAATGGTATAAACCGCCGCCGACGGCGTGCGGGTCGGCGGGAGTCGCTAGCCTGGACGGCCTGGACGGCCTGGACGGCCTGACGGCCTAGCGGCCTTGCCGGCCTGGACGGCTAGGGCATCGGCCCAGCAGCGTTGCCCGCCCAGTCGGCCCCGGGTCAGCCGATCGCGATCAGCTGACCCCGGAGCCGATCAGGCTACCCACGGCGAAGGTCACGGCCACGGCGAGGCCGCCGAGGACGAGCTGGCGCAGCCCGGCGCGCAGCATCGGCAGGCCGGTGAGTCGGCCGACGACCATCCCGCCGGTGATGAGCGCGACCGCGGTGATCCCCAGGGCGGCGGCCAGGGCGGATTTCCCGGCCAGATAGGGCAGCAGGGGCAGCAGTGCCCCCACTGAGAACGCGACCAGCGACGAAACGCCGGCCAGGACCGGGGAGGGCAGCTCGAACGGGTCGACGCCCAGCTCCTCGCGGGTGTGCACGCGCAGCGCCGTGTCCGGATCCCGCGACACCGCGGCGGCCATCCGGGCCGCGGTATCGGAGTCGGCGCCGTAGCCGCGGAACGTCTCGGCCAGCTCGGCCTGCTCGGCGGCCGGGAACCGGGCGTGCATCCGCCGCTCAACAGCCACCTCGGCGTGCACGAGCTCATTCTGGTTGGTCACCGAGATGTACTCGCCGGTTCCCATCGAGAACGCCCCGGCCACCAGCGCGGCCACGCCGGACAGCACGATGGTGTGCGGCGGGACGGGGACGCCGGCCAGCCCGGCGATCAGCGAGGCGTTGGTCACCAGCCCGTCCACCGCGCCGAACACGGTAGGCCGCAGCCAGCCGCCCGACACGTCGCGGTGCCGGTGCGACCAACCAGCCGCGAGTGCGGTGGCTTCCACCGCGCGGGCCGGCTCGGGATTCTCCTCGTCCACGCTGGGGATTATCCTCCGCGGCGGCCTGGCCCCGGCCGTCTGCCCGGCGATACTGGACCAAGCCCGAGCGGTGGCGGCCCTGGACGCCGCGGGTATCACCTACCGCCTGATCCGGCCCGGCCCGGGTGTCCAGCCTGGCTCTGAGCGGCGCTGGCCCGCAGGTACCTCGGTCCCGAGGGCGGCGATCAGTACGTGGCCGATAATCCCGATCCGGACGGTGCGCTGGCCTTGTTCCGGATTCAGCCGCAGCGCTGGCTCTGACCGTGGACTACGGAAAGACGTCGGCTAGCGGCGGTCAGCCCGTGGCGGCCCGGACGGCGCGGCCGATCTCGCCGAGCAGCGCCTGGGCCCGGGCCGGGCGCTGGTCGCCGGGCCAGGCGGCCAGGTTGATCGACACCAGGACCGCGGCGGAGCGGGCGCCGGCCTCGGCGAGCAGGGCGGCGGTAATGGCGTCGCCGCGCAGCCGCGGGTTGCCGTCCGCGGCCAGCCGGGCGGCGAGCCTGGCGGTCTGCGCGGCCACCTCGACCACCTCCATCGGGATGGTGGCCGCCTCGGACAGCGCGGCGTCGATCCGCGAGCGCTGCTGCCCGAAATCCGGATCCATGAGATGACGAGGTGCGCCGGGGTCCTGGCCGGGCTGGTCGCGCAGCGCGGCGACGACTCCTCGGTAGGACTCCGCGTCAGCCTGGACGAGCGAAGCGGCGGAGCCGCGCAGCCGCTCCGCCTCGGCGACCAGGAACTCGATGTCGAGCCCGGCCAGCTGCCGCGCCGACAGCCGGGCCGCCATGGCGCACA
Organism: uncultured Actinomycetota bacterium; assembly: GCA_963775745.1. GTDB lineage: Bacteria > Actinomycetota > Actinomycetes > Streptosporangiales > Streptosporangiaceae > DATBGO01. The sequence continues at coordinate 71,199 of CAVZKE010000021.1, read as the reverse complement.
GGCTCGCGCCCAGGGCGACGGTCAGGGCGGCGGCGCTGCCGCCGCCGGGCGCCGCATGCCCAGCCGACAGCGTGCCCAGGAATTGACCAAGCGACTGGTCCAGGTAGCTGCGCGGGCCGGTGGGCGTGGTCGTCCGGGTGGCCGTGGTCGCCGGCTGGGCGGCGACGGCCGCTTCGTCGGTGCAGCCCGCTTGGCCGGCGGCGCTGGCTGGCGGGCCGGGGCGGCTGGGCGGTCCGGGGTCCGGGCCGCCCAGCGCGTCTCGCGCCGGGTCCTCAGGAGAGACCGACAACCTGGCCGTTCTCATCGATGTCGATCCGCTCGGCGGCCGAGTTCGAGGCCAGCCCCGGCATGGTCCGCATGTCGCCGCAGATCGGGTAGATGAAACCGGCGCCGACCGAGGCGCGCACCTCGCGGACCGGCAGCCGCCACCCGGTCGGCGCGCCCTTCAGCGCCGGGTCGAAGGACAGCGACAGCGGCGTCTTGGCCACGCAGACCGGCAGCCCGCCGAAGCCGTTGCGCTCGTAGGTGTCCAGCTGCCTGGCGGCGGCGGGCAGGTAGTCGACGCCGTCCGCGCCGTAGACCCGGGTGGCGATGGTCTCGATCTTCTCCCGCAGCGAGGCCTCGCTCGGGTAGAGGAACCGGAAGTCCACCGGCTCCTCGGCCGCCTCGGCCACCGCCTCGGCCAGCTCGATGGCGCCCCGGCCGCCGTCGGCGAAGTTCGTGCAGACGGCCGACGCGGATGCCCATCGAGGCGGCGATCTCCCGGATCGCCGCGTGCTCGGACGGGAAGTCCTCGGGCATCGCGTTGATCGCCACGACCGGCGTGACGCCGTGCATCCGGACGTTCTCGATGTGCTTGCGCAGGTTGCCGCGCCCGCCGAGTGCACCTCGTCCGGGTTCTCGGCGAGCATGCGCCTCCGGCAGCGGCCGGCCAGCCACGACGCGGTGCCGGCCGGAGTGCGCCTTCAGCGCCCGCACGGTGGTGACCACCACGGCCGCGTCCGGCCTCAGCCCGGATACCCGGCACTTGATGTTGAAGAAGCGCTCCGCGCCCATGTCGGCACCGAACCCGGCCTCGGTGATCAGGAAGTCCCCGGTGTGGATGCCGATCAGGTCGGCCACGACCGACGAGTTGCCGTGCGCGATGTTGCCGAACGGGCCCGCGTGCACCAGCACGGGCGTGTTCTCCAGCGTCTGCAGCAGGTTCGGCTTGATCGCGTCCCGCATGATCACGGTCATCGCGCCGGCCGCCTTGAGCTGCTCGGCGGTGACCGGCTCGCCCGCCGAGGTGTAGCCGACCACGATCCGGCCCAGCCTGGCCCGCATGTCCCGCAGCGATACCGACAGCGCCAGCACCGCCATCGCCTCGGAGGCGGCGGTGATGTCGAAGCCGGTCTGCCGCGGCACGCCGTCCGCGCTCGGCGCCGAGGCCGATCACGATGTTCCGCAGCGCCCGGTCGTTGACGTCCAGCACCCGGCGCCAGGTGATGTTGTGCAGGTCGAGGCCGAGCGCGTTGCCCTGGTGCAGGTGGTTGTCGAGCATCGCGGAGAGCATGTTGTGCGCGGCCGTGACGGCGTGCATGTCACCGGTCAGGTGCAGGTTCAGCGCCTCGAACGGGACCACCTGGCTGTAGCCGCCGCCGGCCGCGCCGCCCTTGATCCCGAAGGTCGGGCCCATCGAGGCCTGCCGGATGGCGATCGTCGCGCGCTTGCCGATGTGGTGCATGGCCTGGCCGAGCCCGACGGTGGTGGTGGTCTTCCCCTCACCGAGCGGAGTGGGCGTGACCGCCGTGACGACCACGTATTTGGCCTTCGGGCGGTCGGCCAGCGCTCGTATCGCGGCCAGGTCGATCTTGGCTATGTGCTCGCCGTACGGCTCGAGCAGCCGGGGGGTATGCCGATTTCCGCTCCGATCTCGGCGATCGGCTTGAGTGTCGCCTGCCGGGCGATCTCCAGCGCGGTTGGCATTGCCATGTCAGTCTTCGCCACCTTTTCTGCCTTATCTGGCGTCGTTGCCATCTCGGGGCCGGGTAGACCACGGTCTTGGGCTCGGTGAATGTCTCCATCGGGATAGCGCCCGCCGACCCGGCCCCGGCCGCTGATGCTGCCCGCGCGGCCGCCGAACGGCAGATGCGATTCCCACAGAGTTCGTCGAGGCGTTGATGTTCACCCAGCCGGCCCTGGCCCGCTCGGCGAAGGCCAGCCCGCGCTCCAGGTCCTCGGTGAAGACCGCGGCGGTCAGCCCGAACGGCGACGCGTTGGTCAGCTCCAGGGCCTCGTCGGCCGACCGGACCTCGACGACCGGCACCACCGGCCCGAACGTCTCCTCGCGCTCGATCGCCATCCCGGGCGTGACGCCGTCCAGCACGGTCGGCTCGGCGTACAGCTCGGTCGGCAAGCCGGTGGCGGCCCGCCCCCGCGGCCGCCCGCGCAGACCCGGGCGCCGCCGGCGACGGCGTCGGCGATGTGCCGGTCGAATTTGGCCGCGGTGGCCTCGTTGTTCAGCGGCCCCATCGTGGTCTGCGGATCGAACGGGTCGCCCAGCCGGACGCGCTCCCTGGTCGCCGCGACCACCCGCTCGACGAACTCGTCGCGGACCGGCTCGGCCACTAGGAACCGCTCGCCCGCGGTGCAGCTCTGGCCGGCGCACAGGTAAGCCGCCTCGAGCGCGGCCTCGGTGGCCAGGTCCAGGTCGGCATCGGCCAGGATCACCATCGGGCCGTTGCCGCCGAGTTCGAGCAGCTGGGTCTTGCCCGCCGCCCGCGACGCGACGCTCGCCGCCGGTCTCGACCGAGCCGACGAAGCCCACCCCGGCGACCCCCGGATGGGCGACCAGCGCGTCCCCGACGACCGGGCCGGGTCCCGGCACGAAGTTGAACACCCCGGCCGGCAGCCCGGCCTCGGCGATGACCTCGGCCAGCAGCGCGCAGCAGGCCGTGGTGGTCGGCGCGGGGACCCAGACGACATGTTGCCGGCGGCCAGGGCGGGCGCGAACAGCTCCGCGCCCATCGTGTACGGCCAGTTCCACGGGCTCACCACGGCGACCACGCCGAGCGGTACCCGGGTGGCTGAGCACCCGGCGGCCTGCTGAGGTGGACGCGGGCAGCGCGCCCTCGCTGCGCTTGGCGTCCTCGCCGGCCATCGTGAAGTACCCGGCCAGCTCGTCGACCTCGTCGTAGGCCTCGGCGACCAGCGGCTTGCCCTGGTCTTCGGTCAGCGCCCGGGCCAGCTCGTCGCGCCGTTGCCCGATCCGGGTGACGACCTGCCCGCACCAGGCGGCCCGGTCGAAGGCGAGGTACCAGCCCAGGCGGGCCAGGCCGCGGCGGCGGCCGCGACGGCCGCATCGACGTCGGCCGGATCGGCCACGGCCACCTGGGCGAACGTCTCGCCGGAGGAGGGGCTGGTCGCGAGCGTCGTGCCCGCACCACCCGCGCGCCATTTGCCGTCGATATACAGCAGGTGCTCGCGCACGCTCCTCGCCTCTTCCTTGAAGTCTGGTGCGGTTAGTTGTGGGCCTGGCGCTCGTGGCCGCCGGTTGGGTTAGGGCTGAAGCCGGTGATTCCTCCCGGTCATGAGGTCGCGCAGAGCCTTCCTAGGTCGTCCAGCTTCTCCGGCCGCAGCCGGTAGCCGGGCCCGGACACCGACAGCGCGCCGACGCAGGTCCCGGCCACGTCGAAGACCGGGGCCGCCACCGCGACCAGCCCGTCCTCAAGTTCGGCGACGGCCTTGGCGTATCCGGCGCGCCGGACCGTGGCCAGCTCGGCGTCCAGCGCCTGGTGGCTGGTGATGGTGTGCTCGGTATACCGTTCCAGCTCACCGGGCACCGGGATGACCCCGTAGGCCAGCAGGACCTTGCCGTTGGCGACCGCGTGCGGCTTCGTCCGCCGGCCGATCCAGCCGCCGGAGCAGCTCAGGATGTAGGTGCTGGGCACCTCGGCGACGTTGAGTATGTTGGCGCCGTAGGGGACCGCGAGATTCACCGTCTCGCCGGTCTGCTGCGACAGCTTGTCCATCGCGGGCTGCATCATCGTGACCAGGTCAAGATTGCGCAGCGCGAGCGTGCCGAGCCTGATGACCTCCGGGCCGAGCCGGAACCGTCGCCCGGCTCGGGTCAGCAGGCCGGCCCGCTGCAGCGCGGCGGCCAGCCGGGAGGCGGTTGACTTGTGCACGCCGAGCGAAGCGGCCATTTCGGTGACGCCCAGTTCGGCTCGCGACTCATCGAAGCTCGTGAGCAAGGCCAGCACCCGTTCGGCCGATTGATAGGTTGCGCCTGAGGCAACCTCCGCACTAGGCACGCAACAAGGATGGCCAGCCGCCCGGCCGAAGTCAACAGGCCGAAAGTCACGCATCGTGGCCGGTAGGCGGTATTGTGCGGGTGGCGCGCTACATCGCAGCATACGCACTCCTGGGCAGCAGGGAGTTACCGTGGGCACAGATACGCCGGGCCAGGCCGATACCGCCACCGCCGCCGCGTCCGACCCGCTCCCTGAGGCGTTCGGGCTGGCCCGCGGCGCGGCCGAGGCCGGGCTCGGCCTCAAGCTGCTCGGCGGCCTGGCGGTCCGGGTCATCTGCCCGGACTTCCCGCCCCGGTTGCGCCGGGATCAGGACATCGACTTCGGCTGCCTGTCCAAGGGCCGCAAGAACGTCGCCGCCTACCTGGAACGCAGCGGCTGCGAGCCGGACCGCCGGTTCAACAGCCTCAACGGCGACCGGCAGATGTATTTCACCGCCCCCTCCGGCCGGCCGATCGATGTCATGGTCGACCGGCTGGCGATGTGCCACACCCTGGATTTCCGGCCGACCTTCGGCCGGCTGCCGTTCACCCTGGACGTGGTCGACCTGCTGCTGTCGAAACTGCAGATCGTCGAGCTCAATGAGAAGGACGCCCGGGACCTGCTGCAGCTGCTGGCGGCCATGCCGTTGTCGGACGGCCAACCGGCGGCCGCACCGTCGCCTGCCCAGCCTGCCCGGCCTGCCCGGCCCGGCGACCAGGCGCCGCACTCCGGTGCGCGGTCCATCGACACCGACCGGTTCGCCAAGCTGCTCGGCAGCGACTGGGGCTGGTGGCGGACGGTCACGGCCAACCTGAAGAAGCTGCCCGCCCTGGCCGCCGATCGCCCCCATCTGCACCCGCCCGAGCCGCCCTACGACGCGGCGCAGGCCTGCCAGCGCCTGCTCGATCTGGCCGAGTCGGCGCCCAAGAGCGTGAAGTGGAAGGTGCGGGCCGGCGTCGGCGACCGGGTTCGCTGGTATGAGCTGCCCGAAGAGGTCGGTCACTGAGAAACCGGGCGGTAACCCGCCCGGCTTAACCAGATCTTGACGTCCGGTTGCACCAGATGCTACACCGTTGCACAGAAAGCACGGAAATAGACTGGTGAGTGCATGAAGATCTTCTTTGCCACCGATATCCACGGGTCCGAGATTTGCTGGCGGAAGTTCTTGAATTCCGCCGCCTTCTATAAGGCCGACATGGTGGTGCTCGGTGGCGATGTCACCGGCAAGGTGATGATCCCGATCGTGGCACACCCCGGATATTGGCAGGTCACCGTGGGCGGCCAGGCGCACCGGCTGGAAACTCAGCAGGAGCTTGATGAGGTCCAGCGGCAGATCCGCAACCGCGGCTCCTACCCCGCCGTCGTCACCCCTGATGAACTGCAGCACCTCAGCGCGGAAGAGGGCGCGGTCGACCGCAGGTTCACGGTCGAGATGATCAAGTCACTCGACCGGTGGCTCGATATGGCCGATGGCAAGCTCAAGGGCGGCGATATCCCGTGCATTCTCAACGGCGGCAACGACGACATCTGGGAGATCGATGATGTCATCGAGGCCTCGCCGTGCGTGAGCTTCGCCGAGGGAAAGGTGCTCGAACTCGACGGCTTCCACCTGGTGTCCATGGGCTGGACCAACCCGACCCCGTGGGACACCTACCGGGAGGCGCCGGAAGAAGAACTGACGGCCAAGATCGAGGCGGTGGTCAGCGGCGTGCCGGACATGGAACGGGCGATTTTCAATTTCCATGCCCCGCCGTACGGCAGCGGCCTGGACGAGGCCCCCGCGCTGGACGCCTCGCTGCGCCCGACGCACGGCGGCGCGGTGATGAAGCCGGTGGGCTCGACCGCGGTCCGGGACGCCATCATGAAGCATCAGCCGATGCTGTCGGTACACGGCCACATCCACGAAAGCCGCGGGATCAAGCGGCTAGGCCGGACATTCGCCATCAATCCGGGCAGCGTGTACGGCGACGGCGTGCTTCAGGGCGCGGTGCTCGAACTAAACCCGAAGAAGGGCAAAGTTACCAAATACCTTCTTGTGAACGGCTGACCACATCTATCCCTAAACCGGCCGGCCCGACTGTAAGGTGCTGGCCAGTAACGATCACGGCAAATCTGCTACTGGGAGGCGAGCATGGCGGCGGGTACCGTCGGCGGCGAGGCGCCGACACTTTTCCTCCGGAAAGCCACCGGCCTGGTCAGGGGCTGGTCGGTCCGGGACTCGATGATCTATGCTTGCCTGGCGACCAACTTCGTCACCCTGGCGATCTACGAGTTCGCGTTCGCGGCCCCGGCGTTCCCCAACGGGCAGCTGATCACGTCGGTGGTGATCTCAGGCATCTGGGTGTCCTTCCTGGTCATCGCGTACGCGGGCCTCGTGGTCACGATCCCGCGGGCCGGCGGCGACTACGTCTGGCAGACCCGGGTCCTGGGCAGCGGCCTCGGCTTCGTGATGGCTGCCACCGGGTGGTGGTTCATCCTGTGGCTCTGGGCGCCGATCTACGGCAATATCCTCGCCGTCCAGTTCTTCGAGCCGCTGTGGGCGACCCTCAAGTGGACCTGGCCCGGCTCGGGCGCAACCGCAGGCGCGGCCTGGTTCGGTACCCACACCGGAATCTTCGTCGTCTCGCTGATCACCATCGCGCTGGCCGGCCTGCTGGTGTCGATCGGGATGGCGGGCTACGCCAAGTTCCAGCGGTGGTGCTTCTTCGGCGGGCTGGTCGGCTTCGCGGTCATCGTCGTGCTGCTGCTGGTTAACAACCATGCCACGTTCATCAATTCGTTCAACCTGGAGGCCCACCGGCTATTCGGCATTAACAACGCCTATGGGGCGACCCAGGCCGCCGCAGCCAAGATCCCGGGCTACGCGCCGTCGCATCTCGCCTTCGGCCCGCTGGGACCGACCATGCTCCTGGTCCCGGTGATGATGTTCTTCATCCTGTGGCCGAACTGGGGTGCCACCCTATACGGCGAGATCCGCGGGGCCAGCGATTTCCGGCGGGTCCTCACCGGCATGTTCGGCGGCCTGTGGATCACCGTCGTCCTGACCGTGGCCTTCCTCCTGCTGATCTACAAGACCTTCGGCTGGGCCTTCTACCAGAACTCCAACCAGCTGAACTTCAACGCCAGGCCAGCGGGATCCTGCCGATCTGGCCGTATCCGGTGGTGTTCGCCGGCTGGCTGGTGCACAATACCGCGTTCCAGGTCATCCTGATCCTGGTCATGAGCCTGTGGTTCTTCGGCTGGGTGGGCACCCTGTTCCTGTCCTCGACCCGGGTCATCTTCGCGGCGGCCTTCGACCGGATCCTGCCGGACCGGGCCGCCGAGGTCTCGGAGAAGCGCAAGGTCCCCATCTACTCGCTGATCCTGATGCTGCTGCCGGCCGTGGTCCTGAGCGCGATCTATGCCTACAACTCGACGTTCGTGAAATACACCTACGACGCGACGCTGGTGATCGCGGTGACCTTCCTGTTCAGCGCGATCGCCGTGGTGCTGCTGCCGTTCATCAAGAAGGACCTCTGGCGGGCCTCACCGGCCAGCAGGATCAGGATCCTCGGCGTGCAGATCGTCCCGGTCGCCGGCTGGATCACCATCGGGCTGCTCGGCTTCAACCTCTATGAGTGGCTCACGAACGACAATTACTACGTGAACCTCCACCCATCGCTGATCTTCATGGGCTCGATGTATGTCCTGGCCATCCTGGTCTACGTGGTGGCGCGGATCGTGCGCAAGCGGCAGGGAATCGACCTCGGCCTGATCAACAAGGAGATCCCGGTCGAATAGGCGGCCGCCCTGCGCCGCGGGAATCTCAGCCGGCCCTCGCCGTCCACGCCCGTGGACGGCGGGGCCGGCCTCGGCAAAGGAGTACGACAGCGTCATGAACGACATCCCCACCCGGGCCAGTGCCGTGATCGTCGGCGCCGGCATCGTCGGCAACAGCCTGGCCTACCACCTGGCCAGGCTCGGCTGGCACGACCTGGTGCTGGTCGACAAGGGCCCGATGCCCAACCCGGGCGGCTCGACCGGGCACGCCTCCAACTTCATCTTCCCGATCGAGTACTCCAAGATGATGATGGAGCTGACCGCCGACAGCACCAGGCAGTACCAAGAGCTCGGCGTGTTCACCGAGAGCGGCGGCATCGAGGTCGCGCGCACCCCGGAGCGGATGACCGAACTGCGCCGCCGCTGCACGGCGGCCAAGGCCTGGGGAATACCCGCGCAGCTGCTGACGCCCGCCGAGGTGATCAAGCTGGTGCCCTACGTCGATGAGCCGGTGATCCTGGGCGGGGCGAGCTTCCCGACGGCCGGGGTGGTCGACTCGCTGCGCGCCGGGACCCTGATGCGCGAGCAGGCCCAGCAGCTTGGCGCGCTGCGCGTGCTGGCCGGGACCGAAGTGCTCGGCATCGACACCGCGCCGGACGGCCGGGTCAGCGCCGGTGCGCACCACCAGGGGCGAGATCGTCACGCAGGTCGCCGCGATCTGCTGCGGGGTCTGGAGCCCGCGGATCGCGCGGATGGCCGGGGCGCACATCCCGCTGACCCCGATCGTGCACCAGATGATCAGCGTCGGGCCGGTGCCGCTGTTCGCGGAGACCCCGGGCGAGATCTCCTACCCGATCGTCCGGGACGTCGACACCAACATGTACGAGCGCCAGCACGGCGGCGACCTGGAGGTGGGCTCCTACGCGCACCGGCCGATCATCGTCGGGCCGGACGAGATCCCGTCCATCGAGGAAGCCGTCCTGTCGCCCACCGAGATGCCGTTCACCCAGGACGATTTCGACGAGCAGCTCTTGCAAGCCCTCGAGCTGATGCCTGATCTGCTGAGCGATGAGCGCGTCGGCATCCGTTACGCAATCAATGGTCTTATCTCGATGACGCCGGACGGGCATCCGGCGCTGGGCGAGACCCCGGAGGTCCCCGGGCTCTGGTCGGTCGCCGCGAGCTGGATCAAGGAGGGCCCGGGCATCGGGCGCGCGGTCGCCGAGTGGATGAGCGGGCAGGTCCCGCAGATCGACATCCACGAAGCCGACATCGCCAGGTTCTACCGCCACCAGCAGACCACCGCGCACGTGACGGCCCGGGCACGGGAGGGCTTCAACAAGATGTACGGGATCGTGCACCCGGCCGAGCAGTGGGAGTCGGGCCTGCCGCTCCGCCTCGGCCCGGCCTACCAGCGGGAGCGCGAGCTCGGCGCGGTCTTCTTCGAGACGGCCGGCTGGGAGCGGCCGTTCTGGTACGAGGCGAACGCCGGCCTGCTCGAGCGGTATGCCGGGCGGCTGATGGAGCGCGAGGGCGAATGGGAGTCGCGCTGGTGGTCGCCGATCATCAACGCCGAGCACCTGGCCATGCGGGAGCACTGCGGGATCGTCGACCTGTCCGCCTTCGCGATCTTCGACGTGACCGGCCCCGGTGCCCTTAACACTGTTCAGTCGCTGGCCGTGGCGCAGCTGGATGTCCGGCCCGGCCGGGTCATCTACACCTCGCTGCTGAACCCGCCGGCGGCTTCGTGGCCGACCTGACGATCATGCGGCTCGGGCCGCAGCAGTTCCGCGTGGTGACCGGCGGCGCGACCGGGATGATGGACCTGAAGTGGTTCGCCGACACCGGCGCGGCCCGACGCCGCGGTCACCGACCTGACCTCGGCCTGGACCACGATCGGGCTGTGGGGCCCGGCGGCCAGGGACGTGCTCGCCGCCGTGACCACCGACGACGTCTCGAACGCCGGGTTCGGCTTCGCGACCTGCCGCGAGATCGAGCTCGCCGGGACCAGCGTGCTGGCCTCGCGGATCTCCTACGTCGGCGAGCTCGGCTGGGAACTGCACGTGCCGATGGAGCAGGGCGCGCGAGTCTGGGACTCCATCTGGGTGGCCGGCCAGCCCCGCGGGCTGGTGCCGGTCGGCATCGGCGTCTACGGGACCACCGGCCGGCTGGAGAAGGGCTACCGCGCCTACGGCGCCGAGCTCGAGGCCGGCTACAACCTGATGGAAGCCGGGATGACCCGGCCCCGGGTCAAGGCGCAGGACTTCATCGGGAAGGCCGCCTACCTGGCGCAGCGGGACGCACCGCCGTGCGCGGTGCTGTGCACGCTGACGGTCGACGACCATCGCAGCGCCGACGGCCAGCTGCGCTACCCGCTCGGCGGCGAGCCGATCCTGACCCGCGCCGGCGAGCCGCTGACCGACGCCAGGGGCCGGCGTTCCTACGTGACCAGCGCCGGCTCCGGGCCGTCGGTCGGCAAGCACCTGCTGATGGCCTACCTGCCCGCTGACCAGGCGGTGGCCGGCCAGCCGCTGGCCGTGGAGTACCTCGGCGAGCAGTATCCGGTGACGGTGGCGGTGGCCGGATCCATCCCGCTGTTCGATCCGCAGAACGAGCGGGTGCGGGACTGACCGCGATGGAGATCGCCGTCTGCGTCAAGCGGGTCCCGATGGTCGGCGGCAAGATCGTGGTGACCGCGGACGGGCAGGACGTGGACACCCGGATGTCCGGCTTCACGATCAGCCCGCACGAGGAATGCGCGGTCGAGGAGGCGGTCCGGCTGACGGAGCGGTTCGGCGGCTCGGTCTGCGTGCTCACCCTCGGCCCGCCCGAGGCCGCCGACCAGCTACGGGACATGATCGCGGTCGGCGCGTCCCGCGCCGTGCTGCTGGAGACCGACGGCCGGCCGTGGGGCCCGATGGCGACGGCGGAGGAGATCACCGCGGCCGCCCGGCGCCGGGCCGATGGGCCCGACGGCCCCTACGACCTGCTGCTGTTCGGCAACGAGGCGGCCGATACCGGTGATTACCAGGTCGCCGTCCGGGTGGCGCACGCGCTCGGGCTGCCCTGCGCCACCGGCATCAAGAACATTGACATAACGGATAACCGCGTGCTGGCCCGCCGTGAATACCGGGGCACCGAGGAGCTATTCGACCTGCCCCGGCCCGCGGTGATCTCGGTCAAGGAGGGGATCAACCTGCCCAGGTACCCGTCCCTGCCGGGCCGGCTGCGGGCCAAGCGCGCGGCCATCGAGCGGTATCCGGTGTCGTGGCGGGGAGAGGCCGTGCGGACGACCGGGCTGCGGGTCCCGGCGGGGGAGAGCCGCCGGGCCGACATCCTGGGCAGCGGGCCGGACGCGGTGCCCGCGCTGGTCCGGCTGCTCGACGAGCTGGGGGTGCTGTCGTGACCGTGCTCTGCCTGGTGGAGACCGACGGCGCGGCGGTGGCCGACGTGTCGCAGCGGGCCCTGACCTTCGCCAGGGGACTGGCCGAGCCGGCCGGCGAGAGCGTGGCGGCGGTGGCGTTCGGCTGCGGGGCGCCGGGCGACGGGGCACCGGGCTACGGGGCGCCGGGCTACGGGGCGCCGGGCAACGGGCCGCCGGACCCGGAGTCGGTGGGCCCGGAGCCGCCCGGCACCGCCGCCGGGCTGCTGGCCGCCGGGGCCGCGACGTTCGGGGCGGCTGCCCTCTACGCGGTCAGCGCGGACGGCCTGGACGGTTACGCGCCGCAGGCGTGGGCCCGCGCGCTGGCGGGCCTGGCGGCGCAGGCCGGGGCGAGCGCGGTCGTCGCGGCGGGCACCGACCACGGGGCCGAGGTGCTGGCGCACCTAGGCGCCATCACCGGCCGGCCGGTGGCGGCCAACTGCGCGGCCGCCGTCCGGGCCGCCGACGGGTCCTACCAGCTGGTCCGGCACCGGTGGGCGGGCAGCCTGCTGGAAGACGCGGTGCTGGACGGGTCACCCGCGCTGCTCACGGTGGCCGTGGACGCGGTAGCCGCCGAACCGGTGACGGTCGGTGACGCGGCCGCCGACGCGCCGGGCGGCGCTGCTGCCGCCGCCGGCGCTGCCGCCGCCGCCGGCGCTGCCGCCGCCGCTGCCGGCATCGTCCCGGTGCACGAGTACCGGGCCGAACTTGACCAGGCCGATCTGGTGGCCGTCGCGCGGGAGTCGGCCAAGAGCAGCGCGGGCGTCTCGCTGGCCACCGCCCGCGTCGTGGTCGGCGGCGGCCGCGGCGTCGGCGGGCCAGAGGGTTTCGGGCCGCTAGAAGAACTGGCCGGGCTGCTCGGCGGGGCGGTGGGCGTGTCCCGGGTGGTGACCAGCCAGGGCTGGCGCCCGCACCAGCAGCAGGTCGGCCAGACCGGCACCCGCATCGCACCGGAGCTCTACCTGGCCTGCGGGATCAGCGGCGCGATCCAGCACATGGCCGGGTGCCTGAGCGCCAAGCACATCATCGCGGTCAACACCGACCCGGACGCGCCGATCATCGCCCACGCTGACTACGCCGTGATCGGCGACCTGAACCAGGTCATCCCGGCGCTGATCGCGGCGCTGCGGGCCCGCGACGGCGCCGAGCAGTCTGGCTGATTCCGCAAGCCCGGCTGGTGCCGCAAGCCCGGCTGGTGCCGCAAGCCCGGCTGGTGCCGCAAGCCCGGCTGGTGCCGCAAGCCCGGCTGGTGCCGCAAGCCCGGCTGGTGCCGCAAGCCCGGCTGGTGCCGCAAGCCCGGCTGGTGCCGCAAGCCCGGCTGGTGCCGCAAGCCCGGCTGGTGCCGCAAGCCCGGCTGGTGCCGCAAGCCCGGCTGGTGCCGCAAGCCCGGCTGGTGCCGCAAGCCCGGCTGGTGCCGCGCCACCCCGGGTGAGCTATGTCCCGGGTGCTATGACCCGGTCGCTGGCGGCGGCCGACTGCGCGAGGGTGGCCAGGATGTTCCTGGTGGCGACCTCGAACCGGTCCGTGTCGCCGTAGGGCCTGGCCACCAGCATGGCGCCTTCCAGGCTGCCGATGATCGTCCGAGCGGTGTCGCGTGCCGGGCCCTCGAAATGCAGGGTGCCCGCCGCCCGGCCGCGCTCCAGAACCTCATCGAGCCAGCTCTCGTTGGCGTCGAAGAACCGCAGTACCGCCGCCCGCATCGGCTCGGGGAGGGTCTGGTACTCCGCGGCCAGCATGCCGCACAGGCACATCCGCTTCTCGCGCAGAACGTTGAGATAAAGACGCGCGTAGGCCTCGAGCTTGGCGGCCGGCTGAGCACCAGCGCCGTCCACAGCCGACAGCGCGTCGGCGAAACGTGCCGCGTACCGGGAGATGAGAGCCTCGCCGAGTTCAGCCTTGCCGGCGAAATGATAGTGCAGCGCGGCCTTGGTGATTTTCATCTCAGCCGCGATGTCGGCGTAGCTGAAGCCGTTGAACCCGCGAGTCTGGACCAGCCCCTCAGCCACATCGAGGATCCGCGCCGCGGTGCCCGTATAGACGGGGGCGCTGGCGGGGGCGGTGCTGGCGGGGGCGGTGCTGGCGGGGGCGGTGCTGGCGGGGGCGGTGCTGGACGCCTGCGCCGGGCCGACCCGGCTGGCGGTTCCGTCCACGTCGCCGTCGGCCGCGGCGGCAGGTGGCCGGGCGCCGTGATCGTCCTGTTTTCCGGTCCGCACCATGAGCCGGTCCCTCCGGGTGTCTCCGTATTTGACGGCTGACCTACTCATAGGTAAGTTGATGTGTGCCTACTGGGAGGTTAGCAAACCAACCTACTGGTAGGTAGGGATACACCGGCGGGAGTCACGGGCACGGACCCGGACCGTTGGGCGGCGGATCACCGCCAGCCGAATGGGTTTCCCGGCCGGTGGCCAAGCAGCCCGCAGCCAGCCTCCCCCCCGGCGGCTGCGGGCGCAGCTCCGTCGACGGCATCCCCCCTGCCGTGCGGCGGACGAGCCTCCGCCCGCGGTCACCCCCCTGCCGCGCGGCGGATCGGCTGAGCCGGCGTTCCCCGCCGGCCTGATTGAGACGGCCCCGTCCGGCGGTGCAACCCTCGCCGGGCGGGGCCATCTCGCGTTCGGGGAGCCCGGCCACAGCTGTCCCGGTCCAGCGCGTACTGCGATAGTTACGGCGTGGACAGCTCGCAAGAGCGCCCGGCCCCGGCCGACCCCGAGTGCCCGGCCTCGGCCACCGCGCGGCGGCTGCGCCGGCAGGCGACCGCGTGCCAGGAGCTGGGCAGCCCGCTCTACGCCGGACTGCTCGAGCACGCCGCCGACGACCTGCTGGCCGGTGGCCCGACTGCCGATGTGCTCGACGGTCACCTGGATGACCCATGGCGGACCGCGCTGGCCCTGCGCATGCTGGGCGGCGTGCACGCCCTGGTCCTGACCGGCCGGGCGCCCGAGCTGGCCGCCTTCTACCCGTCGGCGGGCGGCACCGCCGACCCCGGGCCCGGCGGTGCCGAGGCCTGGGCGGCGCTGCGGCGCCTGCTGGCCGGGCAGCGGGACGAGGTCCGCTCCTGGCTCGGCCGGCCCCCGCAGACCAACGAGGTGGGCCGCGCGGCGGCGTTGCTGGGCGGTCTGCGGTACATCACCGCGCAGTCCCCGCTGCCGGTCCGGCTGGTCGAGATCGGCGCCAGCGCCGGGCTGAACCTGCGCGCCGACCATTTTCACGTGCCGGGGGAGGCGGGCCGGTTTGGCGACCCGGCGTCGCCGGTGGTGCTGACCGGCGGCTGGCGCGGGCAGCCGCCGCCCGCGGTAGCGATCGAGGTGATCGACCGGACCGGCGGTGATCACGCACCGATCGACCCGCTCACTGCGGCCGGGCGGCTGATCCTGGCCGCTTACCTGTGGCCCGACCAGCCCGGCCGGCTGGCCAGGCTCCGCGGTGCGCTCGCTGTCGCCGCGGCGGTCCCCGCCGACCTGCGCCGGGAAACGGCGGCGCAGACGGTGCGCAGGGTGACGCTGGCCGACGGCAGCTGGACCGTGCTGTGGCATTCCATCGTCTGGCAGTACCTCGAGCAGGCCCAGCGCTCGGCCGTCGCTGACCGGATCGCCGTCCTCGGTGCGGCGGCCACGCGAACGGCGCGTTTTGCCTATCTCTTCCTGGAGCCGGACCGTCCCACCGTGAACGGCGAGTGCCAGGTGTCACTGCGCACCTGGCCCGGCGGCGAGCACCGGATGCTCGGCACCGCGCCGCCGCACGGCCTGCCAGTCACCTGGGGCGGGCCGGTAGCGTGAGCCCAGCCGGCTGACCGGCCGCGACACGAGGCGGTGCTCATGGCAGAGGTGATCCTGCCACTGACGATCCGTGACCTGACCCGCGACGACCTGCCCACGTGCGCCTGGACGGGGATCTCGGCATCCAGCATGGCCACCGTCCTGGAGCGGGCCGGGCGCGGCGAGGTCGACTATCTGGTCGTCTGCGCTCCCTCCGGCTTTCCAGTGGCCGTCGGCGGCATCGACTACGCCCTCATCGCGGGCGCCGGCACCCTGTACCAGCTCACCGTGCACGGCGCAGTTCAATCGTGCGGGATCGGCACCCTGCTCATCGGCGCCGCCGAGCAGCGCATCCGCGGCCGCGGCCTGCACCGCGCAGAACTCGGTGTGGAAAAGAGCAACCCGCGTGCCCGGGCGCTGTACCAGCGGCTCGGCTACGTCGCTTACGGCAGCAAGCCCGAATCGTGGGACGAGGAAGCCCTGGACGGCTCCATCACCCGCTACGAGACGATGGCCATGCTGATACGCAAGGAACTCCCGTAGACCAGTGCAAGTCTGGGGAAACTCACCGGCAACCCGGCCGCAAGTGACCTTCAGAAGAACCTTGGCCGTCCCGCCCGCGCCGTCGGCTGACCGGATGCCGCGGTTCACGGTGTGCTTGAGTTGGCTGAGCAGTCAGCCAAGCGAAGGGAGCTGTCGCCGTGGCCACCGTGAGCGTCCGTTACATCGTCGACGACGTCGACGCCGCGATCGCGTTTTACTGCATGCAGCTGGGCTTCACCGAGGAGATGCACCCGGCGCCGATGTTCGCCATCCTCAGCCGGGGCGACCTGCGGCTGCTGCTCAGCTCACCGGTGCGGGGCGGCCCCGGTGGCGGATCCAGTGCGATGCCCGACGGCACGATGCCGGAGCCCGGTGGCTGGAATCGCATCTCGCTCGAGGTCAGCGGGCTTGAGGAAATTGTCGACCGGCTGCGCAGCGCCGGGGTCCCGTTCCGCAACGACATCGTCACCGGGGTCGGCGGCAGGCAGATCCTGCTCGATGACCCGTCCGGCAACCCGGTCGAGTTGTTCGAGCCCTACCGCTGAGCCCGCCGCTGGCCGCTCCGTTTCATGATCATGGGCGTTTGGTGGGGCTCTGACCCCAGCAAATCACCATGATCATGAAATTCGGGGGGGTTGGGGGGTGGGGAAGGCTAGGGGAGAGCTACGGCGGGGGAAGCTGTGGGGCCGGTCAGGTCCTCCAGCAACGCGCGGCGCCACTGCTCGGTCTGGGGTACCTGGTTGAAGGTGAAGATGTGCAGGCCTTCGACCGCCGACTCCGGCGCGACCAGCGCCGCGGCGGCGCGATCCAGCAGCCGCTCCGGGCGGTAGCCACCCGGGGCGCCGACCCGCAGGAAGAAGTCCTTGTGCCCAGCCAGGAACCTGGCTGATTCGCTGACGCCGGCCTTGGCGGCCATCCGGAGCAGCCGGGCCCGGTCCGCCGGGCCCGCCAGCCCGACGAACAGCGGCAGCGCGACGCCGCGGGCCCGGACCCTGGCGATCCACTTGCGCAGCGTCGCCGGGTCGAAGCACAGGTTGCTGACCAGGTAGGTGGCGTAACGCCGCTTGTCCCACATGGCCTGGATCGTGATGTCATCGTCGATCCTGGGATGGCTCTCCGGATATCCCGTCACCCCGACCCGCGGGAACGGGCGGCCCATCTCGGTGAGCTGATCGAGCAGGGACAGCGCGCTGTCGAACCGGCCCGCGGGCCGGTCGGCGTCCCCGGCCGGGACGAAGATGTCATCGACTCCGCAGGCCGTCAGCCGGGCGGTGATGTCGGCCAGGTGCGCGTCGTCACGGACCAGCCGCGCCGAGATATGCGGCACCACGTGGTAGCCGTGGCCGGTCAGCCGCTCGGTGAGGTCCATGGTCGCCTCCAGGCCCTTGACCGGCGATGCGGTGACGGTCACGGTTAGGCCCAGCGGCACCCATTCGAGCACGGTGTCCTCGATGCTCGCGGCGGGGAAGACCTCGTACCTCGGTTGCCGGAGCAGCGGCAGCACCCGCGCCAGGCCGCCGCGGGTCATGGTGGGGGCCCCGGGCCGCCCCGCGCGCCCGCCGCCTGCGGCCCGCGCGCCGCCTGCCGCCCGCGCGCCGCCTGCCGCCCGCGCGCCGCCTGCCCACCGGGCCGCGGACCGCCGGCCTTCAGTTCGCTGATCAGCAACTCCAGCTCACGCTCCAGGCCAGCGGTGCCGACCTCGATCACCTGCAGCGGCAGCCCGAACATCGCGCCGATCTCCGCCGCCTCGGCGGCCAGCCCCGGGTCACCGGACTGGGCCAGCCAGACCACCCGGCGGTAGTGGCCGAAATAGTCCGGCCACAGCTCGGGACGGGCATCGAGGCCCAGCTCGGTGAGCACGCTGCGGCGGAAGCTGCGCACCAGGAAGTCGGTCAGCAGGTAGGTACCCGGCTCGGCCGCCAGCATCGCGCGCACCCGCTCCGGCCCGGCTAGCACGTCGTAGCAGTGCAGCCCGGGCAGGCGGCGCAGGCCGAGCCGCTGGCACAGCTCATCCAGCGCCCCGTAGCTGCCGCAGTCGGCGTAGCCGAGCGCCACCCGCAGCCCGCGCGCTTGCAGCTCGCGGGCCAGCCGCTCGGCCGCGGGCGCGATCTGGCCTGGGCGGTTGTGCAGCAGCGAGGGCAGGCAGTGCAACTCGATCGGCCAGCCACGGCGCGCGGCGATCTCGCGGATATGACCGCCCAGCGCGCCGCAGGCGATCACCGCGGCGACCGGGCCGGCCGTACCGCGCGCGCGCCCGTCGGCTGCGCCGGGATCGGGCCGGGCGGTCGCCCCGGGGGCGCGGCGGAGGTCAGGCCGGGAACGGCAGTTGCTCGACGAACCGGTCGTTGAAATCGGGGCGATCGGAGAGCTCGACATACCTCACCTCCTCCAGCAGCGCCAGTGCCCCAGCCCGTTCGCGCATCGACAACAGGGCCATCTTGGCCCCCTCGCCGGCGACGTTACCCGCGCTCACCACCCGGAGTACTGGCAGGTCAGGCACCAGCCCGAGCCTGATCGCGTGGGCCGGTGACAGATAGCTGCCAAACGATCCGGCCAGCAGCACCTGCCGGATATCGGATGGCCGCAGGCCGGATTCCTCCAGCAGGATGTGCCAGCCAGTGGCGATGGCCGCCTTGGCGAACTGAAGCTCGCGGACATCGCGCTGGGACAGGTAGATGGAATGCTCGGCGTCGCCCGGCTCGCCGAGCCAGTGCAGCACGAAGATACGCTCGGCGCCCAGCTTGGTCAGCCTCGGAACCAGCGCGGGGGCGATCTGCACGGCCTGCTCCTCGCTGACCAGCCGGCCCGAGGGGTCGAGCAGCCCCAGCCTGACCAGGCCGGCCACCGCGTCGACCAGGCCCGACCCGCAGAGCCCGGCCGGCGCGGCATCGCCGATCACCTTCAGGTCCAGGCCGTCGGTGGTCATCGTGACCACCTCGATCGCGCCGTCGGCGGCCCGCATCCCGCACCGGATGGCCGCGCCCTCGAAGGCGGGCCCGGCCGGAGCCGCGGTGGCCAGCAGCCATTCGGAGTTGCCCAGCACGATCTCGCAGTTGGTGCCGATGTCGATGAACAGCCTGGTCCGCGAGTCCCGGTCCATTCCCGACGCCAGCAGCCCGGCAGTGATGTCGCCGCCGACGTAGGCGCCGAACGACGGGAACACCACCGCCCGGGCCCGCGGATGCACGACCAGCCCCAGGTCGTGCGCGAGCACCTCGGGGAAATGCCGGGCCGACATGATGAACGGGGCCACGCCCAGCGGCTCGGGGTCGATGCCCAGGGCGATATGGGTCATCGTCGCATTGCCGGCGATGGCGACCTCGAGCACGTCAGCGGGGTCCACTCCGGCCTGGGCGCAGATGTCGGCGGTCAGCTCGCGGAGCGTTTCGTGGGCCAGCCCGGTCAGCCGGTCCATCGCCGCGGGATCCATCATGATCGAGCTGATCCTGGTGATCACGTCCGCGCCGAACGGCTGCTGCTTGCTCAGCATCGACGCGACCGCGAGCGGCGTCCCGGTACTCAGGTCGAGCAGCGTCGCGACCACCGTGGTGGTGCCCAGGTCAAAGGCGATCCCATAAAGCTTGCCGGTGGTGTCGCCGGGCTGCACGCCGATGAGGACATCGTCGACGATGACCGCCGTGACCTTGTAGTCGGCCGCGCGCAGCACCCGGCCCACGGTGCGCAGCACCGGCAGTTCGACCCGGAGCTCCAGGTCATCCACGGCGGCTAGGACGCGCTCGATGTCGGTCTGCTGATCGGCCAGCGACGGCTCGTCGAGTTCCAGGTACCGCTTACGAGCCGCGGGGCGCAGGATGACCTGCCTGCCGACCCCGACCGTAGCGGCCTTGGGCCTGGTGACCAGCGGCGGCACCGCGACGCGCAGGTTGCCGTTGGCCTGCACCCGGCAGGCCAGCCGCCATCCGGCGCGCAACTCGCCGGGCGAGAACGCCCGGGCATCGAGCGGCGAGGGCGCCGCGCTGCCCTCGAGGATCTGCACCCGGCATTTCTTGCAGGTGCCGTGACCGCCGCAGGTCGAATCGATGGCGATGCCGTTCCAGCTGGCCGCGTCGAAGAGCGTGACGCCGGGAGGGACCCGCACCCGTTTCCCGTTAGGCTCAAAATCAAGGTCAACCCGCGGCGGCGGGGGCATGGCCGGCTCCGTCGCGGGCGCCGTGGCCCTGGTCACGTTGTCGCCGTGGCCTGCTGGACATGCTGGGCTTGCTGTGCTTGCTGGGCCTGCTGTGCTTGGGCGGCCTGCTGGGCCTGGGCGCGGTGGGCGGCGATCCAGGCCGCGCCCCAGGCGTCGCGGTCCAGCAGCAGGTCGGCCGCCTTGACCGAGCGGACCAGCTGCGGTGAGCGGGCATCCATGATCGCGCTGGTCAGCCCGGCGGAGATGGCGATCGGCAGGAACGCCGCGCCGATCGAGACACGATCGGGCATGCCGAACGACACGTTGGAGGCCCCCAGCGTCATGTTCACGCCGAACTCGTCACGCAGCAGCGTGATCGTCTCGATGGTCCGCAGCACCAGCGCGTGTCCGCGCCGACCGGCATCGCCAGCGGGTCGATGACGATGTCCTCGATCGCGATCCCGTACTGGCCGGTCGCCACGTCGATGATCTTGCGAGCCAGCTCCAGGCGGCGGCGCGGGTCCTCGGGGATCTCCTCCTCGTCGTTCGGCAGCGCGATCACGGCCGCGCCATGCCGCTTGACCAGCGGCAGGATCGCGTCCAGCCGCTCGTCCTCGGCGGTGACCGAGTTGACCAGGGCCTTGCCCTGATAGACGGCCAGGCCCGCCTCCAGCACCTCGACGATCGAGGAGTCCAGGCACAGCGGCAGGTCACAGCGATCGCTGCATCGTGCTGCACCGCCATCTACATCAGCTCGGTCTCGTCGGCCAGCGGCGCGCCCATGTTGATGTCCAGGACCATGGCGCCCCCGTCCACCTGCTCGGCCACGTCGATCTCGATCCGGGACAGGTCGCCGCGCCGCAGCTGATCCTGGAAAATCTTGCGGCCGGTCGGATTGATCCGTTCGCCGATGATGCAGAACGGATGTCCCGGGCCGATGGTCAGCTCACCAGAGCGTGACCGGAGGATAGTGTCCATGTCGCCGTCCGCAGTTCGCCTGTTCCTGGTCGGTTATTCCTGGTCGCCGGGCCTGGCTGCCGAGCGCCTGGGCGGCTAGGCCCGGGCCAGGCGACCGCGCGGCGCCGCGCCAGCAGTTCCTTGGCCCGCACCACGGCGGCCGACGCGTCGGCCGCGTAACCGTCGGCGCCGACCACGTCGGCATACTCCTGGGTGACCGGCGCGCCGCCGACCATGACAATCACCTGGTCACGCAGGCCCGCTTCTGCAGGGCGTTGATGTTGGCCTTGAACATCGGCATCGTGGTGGTCAGGAACGCGGAGAAGCCGACGATGTCCGGCTGGTGCTCCCTGATCGCGTCGATGAACTTCTCCGGCGACACCTGGACGCCGAGGTCGATGACGTGGAAACCGGCTCCCTCGAACATGATGTTGACCAGGTTCTTGCCGATGTCGTGCACGTCGCCCTTGACCGTGCCCATGACGATCTTGCCGATCGACTGGGCGCCGGTCTCGGCCAGCAGCGGCCGCAGGATCTGCAGCGCGCCGGCCATCGCCTTGCCGGCGATCAGCATCTCGGGCACGAAGAAGTCGCCGCGCTCGAACCTGGCGCCGACCTCCTCCAGCGACGGGATGAGCGCCTCATACAGCAGCATCTCCGGGCCCAGGCCCATCTCCAGGCCCTCGCGGGTCAGCTCGAGTACGGCCGGGCGCGTTGCCGACCAGGGTCAGGTCGTAGAGTTGCCGGAGGAGTTCCTCTTGCGTCACGCGGCACCTTCTCTCTGCGGCGATCCTCGCCCTGGCTGACGTTCTGGCTGGTGGCCGAGCACCGCCGACAGGCCCGCGGCCTGGGCGACGCACTGGGCGGCGACGTCGGCGATGCGATCGGGCGTGAGCCTGCTGGCCGGCCCGGATACCGACAGCGCGGCCGACCACGTCGGCCCCGTCGTGGAAGACCGGCGCGGCCACCGCGACCAGGCCGGGCTCAAGCTCCTCGTCGGTTACCGCATATCCGCGGCGCCGGACATCGGACAGGTCGACCTCCAGCGCGGCCCGGCTGGTGACCGTCCGCTCGGTGCGCTGCTCCAGGCGGCCGGGCGGCAGCTGAGCGGCGCCGTAGGCCAGCAGCACCTTGCCCAGCGCGGCGCAGTGCAGCGGCACCGACAGCCCGACCCAGTTGGTCCCGCCGATCAGGAACCTGCTGTCCACCTGCGCGATCTGCTCGACCATGCCGTTGCTGGCCACGCCGATGTTGATCGTCTCCCCGGTCAGCTCCCCGAGCCGGTCCATGAACGGCTGGGCCATCGCCACCAGGCCCGCCTCCGCGCCGCCCCGCCACGCGTACCTGACGAACATCTCACCCGGCCGGAACCGGCCGTGGACGTCCCGCCGGACCAGCCCGCCCCGCTCCAGCGCCATGAGCAGCCGTGAGGTGGTGCTCTTGGCCAGGCCGGTGGCGGCGGTCAGCTCGGTGAACGTGACCGGATCCAGGCCGTGCACGACCTCCTTGAGCAGCTGCGCTGCCCGGTCCACGGCCTGCGTCCCGGTAGGGCTGGTCACCGCCGCCCCCTCATCCAGTAGTTCCATCTTACGGAACCTTGTTCTACTATGTGATCCTAAGTTGCCGTATGCACAGGGTCAAGCGAGGGCCGGTGCAGCGGAGCCCAGACGAGCCCTATCCCGCTGGGCAACCGATCCCGCTGGTCAACCGAGGTGGCGATGTTCCTCAACCGGATGCCGCGTTACGAGATCCTGTCGCCCGACGCGATCAGCGTCCTGGACGCCGGCTGGCGCCGGATCGTATCCGAGATCGGCGTGCAGTTCGCCAAGCCGGATGCGGTGGAGCTGTTCCGCAAGGCCGGCCAGGACGTCGACGGTGAGGTGGTCCGGCTGGACCCGGAGTTCGTGCTCGAGCAGGTCGCCAAGGCGCCCGCGCGAGTTCGATGTCCAGGCCCGCAACCCGGCCAACAGCGTGCACATCGGCGGCGACCACATGGTGTTCGGCGCGCGTCTACGGGTCGCCGTTCGTGCGCGAGGGCGACGTTCGCCGGGACGCCGCGATGGACGATTTCCGGCGGCTGGCCATGCTGGCCCAGTCCTTCCCCGAGCTCGATTCGGCCGGCGGGGTGATCTGCGAGCCGAACGATACGCCGCTGGACTCCAGGCACCTGGACATGATCTACGCGCTGCAGACGCGTGACCGACAAGATCTACATGGGCAATGTGGTCTCCGGGCCGAACGCCGCCGACACGATCGCGATGACGGAGATCCTGTTCGGCGGCCGCGAGGCGATCGAGGACACTCCGGCCACGATCTCGCTGATCAACTGCAACTCGCCGCTGCGCTGGGACGACCGGATGCTGGACGCGCAGTTCGAGTACTGTGCCGCGGCCCAGCCGGTCGTGCTGACCCCGTTCCTGCTGATGGGAGCGATGTCGCCGGTGACGATCCCGGCGGCGCTGGTGCAGCAGCTGGCCGAGGCGCTGTCCGGCATCGCGCTGGCCCAGCTGATCCGGCCCGGCTGCCCGGTGATCTTCGGCTCGTTCCTGTCCAACATCGACATGCAGTCGGGCTCGCCGAGCTTCGGCACTCCCGGAATCCGGCATCGGGCTGTTGTGCACCGGCCAGCTCGCCCGCCATTTCGGCCTGCCGTTCCGGACCGGCGGCGGGCTCACCTCCAGCCAGACCTGCGACGCGCAGGCGGCGTACGAGTCGCTGATGACGCTGCTGCCGACCTTCCTGGCCGGCACCAACTGGGTCATGCACGCGGCCGGGTGGCTGGAGGGCGGCCTGGTGTCCTGCTACGAGAAGTTCATCGTGGACGTCGAGCTGCTGCGGATGCTGCGAGTGGAATTCACCCCGCTGGAGATCGACCCGGCCTCGCTGGCGTTCGGCGCGCACGAGGAGGTTGGCCACGGCGGGCACTTCCTGGGCGCGGCGCACACCATGGAACGGTTCCGCGAGTGCTTCTACCGGCCAATGCTGTCGTCGACCGCCAACTACGAGCGCTGGCTGAAGCTGGGCGGCAAGGACGCCACCGCCCGGGCCACCGAGATCTGCGCCAAGCGGCTCGAGGAGTACACGCCCCCGCCGCTGGACGATGCGATCCGCGCCGAGCTTGAGGACTACGTAACCCGCCGCCGCGCCGAGCTCGGCGACTAGCCGGCTAGTCCTGGGGTCCCATCTCGACGACGACCGGGTCACCAACGCGGATGCGGCCGGGCAGGACAGTCGTTCCGTAAACGCCGGCGCGTGCCCCCCGGGTATTGCCGATCACCTTGAGCAGGTGCGAATCGGGCAGGCCGGTGGCCGGATCCACGTCGACGATGATGCATCGCGAGTCTCTGCGGTCGATCCGCACGACGGCCGACCCGATCCGGACAGCGGATCCGACCCACTTATCCTCCTCGAACGGAGCGCCCGAATCCAGCCTCACGACGACGTTCGGCCGGAACCGAAGCGCGTTGCCGGGCACGCGGGCCAGCGTGCACAGGGCTGACACCGTTGAGTCGCTGATGAGCGAGACCGGCATCGCGTCGAACGCGCCGCGGTCCAGCCGCATGACCCTGAGCCCCTCGCCCAATTCTGCGGCCAGCCGGGGATCGGTCACGTCGTACCGGCGGCCGTCGGGTGTCTGGACGAGGACCCGCGACCTGTCCGGACGGCCGGGCTCGGCCAGCAATGCAACGTATTGAGACATCTGCGGGAACTCGCGAATCGTGTGCCATGGGAACCCGCTCGCCTGGGAGCCCGGGCGCACGAACGCCCACCGGCGATCCCCGGCCAGGCCAGCCCAGGAAATCTCCGTACCGGCGAGAGCTTCTCCCGCCATCGACTTCACTGGGTAGCGCCAGAGCCCGCTCACGATACCCGCTTGCGCATGACTGCGATCGGTCGGCCGTGCTGCCACAGTTCGCCTCCTCGGAGGCGCCCTTTGTGCAGATGGCGCTCGAGCGTGGCGGACCAGGTCCGTCGCAGCGCCTCTCGAGCGGCACGCCAAGAATAGGCGGCCTGTCAAGAACATCTCCAGCGCGACTCCGCCACCCCCCGCGTGCCGGGCCAGACCAGTTACACCCATCGTCCGACGGGCTATGCGCCAGGCTCTTGCGTGCTGGGTCGGCGCCCGCCCCCGCCTCGCGTTAGGCGGCGGTGGCTGGGGGGCTGTGGGAGTGCAGGGTGCGGCCGTAGGGGCTGGTGGCGGTGGTGGTGCCGTCGGGGTTCAGGGTGATGGCCCAGCCCCAGCGGTGGACCGCGATCAGGTGGTGGAAGCTGCACAGGTTGAGCAGGTTGGCCAGGCTGGCCGGGCCGCCGTGGGCGCGGGGGATGAGGTGGTGGGGCTGGCAGGCGGCGGCGGGCTGGGGGCAGCCGGGGAACCGGCAGTGCCGGTCGCGGACGGTGACCGCGCGGCGCAGGTGGACGGGGATGGTGTCGGTGGCGGCGCCGATGTCCAGCGGCAGGCTGGCCGAGGCGGCCAGGTTCTCGGGCAGCCGGGTGCGCAGGTAGGCGGCCAGCCCGCCGGGCCCCGACAGCAGCTCGGCGGCCCGCGCGGTGATGAGCCGCCGGGCGGCGCGCTCGGCGCGCAGCCGCCGCCCGGCCGCGGCGTCACTCGCCGGGTTCTGTCGCCCGCCCGCGCCGCCGACGCCGGGCCCGCCCGCGCCGGGCCCGCCGGTGCGGGCCTGGCCGCCGGGGCGGGTGCGGAAGGCGCCGGGCAGGCCCGCGGTTCCGGGCTGGCCGGGGGCGCCGGGCTGGCCGGGCTGGCCGGGGCGGTTGCGCAGGAGGGCGGCGGCGAGGTCGTTGAGGAGCTGGTGGTTGAGGTGGCCGGTGACGACCGGGACGATCGCGGCGTCGCAGTCGGCGGCGGCGCCGCGCCGCCGCCCAGGCCGCCGCCCCGCCGGGGTCGCGGCCGCGCAGCTGATCCAGCGTCATATGCAGCTGGATCTGGGCGGGCTGCCCGGCCCGGGCCGGCACGCACCCGGCGGCGAGCAGCCGCCGGCACGCCTCCTCCAGGGCGTCGTGGCGGCGCTGCCGCGGGGACCGCAGGTCCTCGGGCCCGCCCGCCTGCCCAGCGCGTCCAGCACCGCCGACAAGGCGGCGGTGCACTGCGGGGTCAGGTCCCCCTCCAGCTTCCCGGCCTGCCCGAACGTCACATCCAGCCGCACCCCGCGGCCGGCGAACCCGTCATCCCCGTCGGCATCGGGCCGCGCGGTCCGCCGCCGCATCTCCTCGGCCAGCTGCGCCAGGCCGGCCAGGTCCGCGCCGCCCCCCGCCGCCGCCAGCAAGATCGCGTCCGCGTCCCCCCGGCACCCCGCCGGCAGCAGGTCGGTCCACGCGCACACCTGCCGCGCCCACGACGGCGAGATGTCCCCGGCCGCCAGCGCGCCCGCCACCGCCGGATGCGCGGCCAGCCGCCGCATCCAGGCCAGCGCGGCCCCGGCCGCCGCCCTGGTGGTGCGGGTCTGCCACGCCAGCCACGTCTTCGCCGACCCGTGCCCGTCATCCTGGAACCCGCAGCCCGCCTGGAACGCCGCCAGCACCCTGGCCCGCGCCGCAGTGTGCATCGCCTCGGCCCGCTCCAGCGCCCGCAGGCAATCGGCCTGCTCCGCGGCGGTCAGCCCGGCCGCGTCCACGCTCGCCAGCGCGGCCAGCCCGGCCTGCGCCATCGCCGCCGCCGCCGCAACGGTCACAGGCGCGGCGGGCGCGACGGACGGCTGGCCGGGTAGACACATAACCTGCTGGCCTCCTCCTGACTCAAGGACCTGAATCGCTGTTATGTTCGAAAGCGTATCGGCTCCCTCTGACATTTCCGGTACCGGCGGGCGATGGCTCGGTCTTGCTGCGGTACCACGGGCATAGTCGGCGCCTGCGGTCGATGTCGGCGGGGTCATAGGCGCAGCGGGCATACCAGGTGATCAGCAGGGACTGCACCAGGAACCCGAACGGGACGGTGCGCTCGACGGCCTTCTCCACCCGGTTGCAGGCGTCCCCGACGCCCAGGATCTGCTTTCCGGTCGCGTTGGACGGCTCGATGGGCCACCGCCAGGAGTAGCGTTCGGCGATGGCGGCGGGATCAGCTTCGGTGTCGAGGGTGAACAGCCCCAGGTCGTAGTCCTTGCCGGAGCCGGGGTCCCGGACCAGCACGACGCGGCCGGGGGCGGTCTTGAAGCTGCCGTGCCACAGCGCGCTCGCCGGCGGCGGCCTGCACTGCGGTGTCCTGCCCGTAGGCATGGATGACCGCGTCCTGCCAGTCCGCGGCCTGCGCGATCTGCGCGCAGGTGCCCAGCCGGGCCCCTGTGACCCGGGGTCGGCCCCGCTTGCCGGTGCGGGGCGGCTTCGGCCCGTACAGCACCGCGTTCGCCGGCAGCCGCGTCGTCCCGGTGGTCCCTTCCACGATCAGGGACTCTCCGTGGAATGCGGCATCACCGACCCCGTGGAGCGTGCGGCCAGGGAACGCCATGGCCAGTTTCCCCAGCATCTCAGCGGCCAGGTCCACCGGGGAGGCGGTGCCCTTGCCGCGCCACAGCCGGAACAGCACCGGCAGCGCCACCGGGGAGGAGCAGAACGGCAGCCGCACCACGATCGCGGCGACCACCCACGTGTTCCCGAACGCGACCTTCTTCCCGCCCTGCGCGGACCCGTCGTAAGCCCACCGGGCCTGGAAGACCTTACGGCCCCACCGCTTAAAGAACGTCCCGTCGCACGCCACGACCACAGGCCCGCCGCTGGCTGCCAGGTACTTCACGATCAGCCGGGCCACCGCCAGGCCCAGCTCACCGGTGTCCCAGCGGCTCCGGAGAAGAACCAGCACGCCCGCCGCCACCGGCCCGCCATCCCCGCCGCGGCGGCCATCCCCGCCACCGTGCTGCGATCCGCCAGGATCATCCCGCACGCCAGCGCCACGAACAGCCGGTGCGCGGACCGGCGGGCGAACACCGGCGCCAGCTCCTCCAGCAGGTCCCGCCAGGTCACAGGCATGAGTAGGCTCGCAGGCGGCAGCATCGGCGGACACTCCGGTCATCGGCTGTGTACAACGCACCGCCGATGCGAGCGGCAGCGCACCACGAAATATTTCTGAGCGATGCAAAGCCGCGAGACTCCCTGGGGAAGCGGCTGCTCAGCCTCGCTTCACCGCTTGCAGAGTGTAGGTGTGCGGCACCCGCCAGGGCCGGTCGGTGAGCCGCCACTCGCCGCCGCCGACCTGCTCCATTTTTCCTGGCAAGGCTTCCCAGGGCACACTGTCGTGCTCGGTGAGCCCGGTCAGTTCCATCCCTGCGTCCAGGAGCGCTGTCACGAGTTCGCCCAGACCGTGGTTCCAGCTGTGGGTGATGGTGTGCTCGAAGGTCACGTCGGTCTCGACGTAGGTGCCGCTCTCATCCCAGATCAGCGGCTCGTCGCGTTCGAAGTACGGGAATTCGACCGCCAGCAGGTCGTCTTTCCTGGTGTCGTCTAGCGCCCAGAGCATCGGATGGCCTTCCCTGATGAACAGGCGCCCGCCTGGCCGCAACAGGTCCGCGACCACTCCGGCCCACTGGCGCACGCTAGGCAGCCAGCACAAGGCGCCGATGCCGGTAAAGACCAAGTCGAACACGCCGCGGCCCAGCACGTCGGCCGCGGCGTAGGCGTCGGCTTCCACAAAGGTGGCGTCGGCTCCGGTGCGCGCTGCGAGCTCACAGGCCTGGGCGATCGCTGGGGAAGAGAAGTCGAGGCCGGTCATAGACGCTCCGAGCCTGGCGAGCGAGATGGTGTCGGTGCCGATGTGGCACTGCAGGTGAACGCCGCGTACGTCGGCGATGTCACCGAGCAAGGGCAGGTCGAAGCGGACCACCTTGCTCAGGAACCCCGGGTCGCTGATGAACTTCTCGACGTCGTAGTCGGGCGACGCGACATGGGCCGGCACCCGTTCATCCCAGTTCACCTTGTTGACCGTGCGGTAATCCTCCATAGCGTCACCATGGCACAGCCGGCTGCCGACGGCCCGCCCGGAGCACTCCGGGCACCTGGCCGGCCGGTGGCCGACCGGTCAACCAGGCGACCGGTCAACTAGGCCGACCGGGCCGACCGTCGTCACCGGGGCGGCGCTGGTCGCAACTTGGTAATGCCCCTGTCCGCGGTCCCGGCGCGCAAGTATTTTGTCCGGTAGCGCCGCCCTTACGGCGCTACCGGCGTCTAGGTGAGGGGCGGGCCATGCAGGCCGAGGTCAAGGGCACCACCATGCCCGTTCTTGAGGTCGCGCTCGAGCGGGGCGAGCAGGTGATTTCCACCCATGGCGAGCTGGGGTGGATGACGGCCAGCATTCAGATGTCGCAGACGGCCAGCACCGGTGGCGGTACCAGAGGCCTCATGCAGGGCCTGAAGCGCGTGGCCGGTGGCGGCGGCCTTTTCATCACCCGTTACGAAGGACCGGGCGCCATAACGTTCGCGGCCAAGGTGCCCGGCCACATCATGCCGGTCGACATCGCGCCTGGCCATGCTTACTACGTGCACCGGCACGGATGGCTGTGCGGTACCCAGGGGATCACCCCGAGCATCGGGCTGCAGCAGACATTCCGCGGCGGGATGTGGGGCGGCGACGGCTTCGTGCTGCAGAAGCTGGAGGGCCAGGGGCGGGCCTGGATCGAGCTGTCCGGCGAGCTGACCAGCTATGACCTGCCACCGGGCCAGACGCTGCTGGTGCACCCCGGTCACGTCGGCATGTTCCAGGGCAGCGTGCAGTTCACGATCACCCGGATGCGCGGGATCGCCAACACCTTCTTCGGCGGCGACGGCTTCCATCTCGTCGCGCTCACCGGGCCGGGCCGGATCTGGCTGCAGTCGATGCCGCTGCCGGTACTTGCCCAAGCCCTCTCCCGCTACCTGCCGCACGAGAACGCACCCGAGTCAGCCGGCGCGGGCGCAGTCGGCGGGATCATCGGGGGAATGCTCCGCGGCTGAGCAGCGGAGGCTTCGAGGTCAACGGGCATCAGTTCAACTTCGGGCCGGTGCTGTTACAGATCCGCAGCGACGGTCGCGCCATCATGTGGGCCACGACGGTGACTTCTGGCAGCTACCCGGGTTACCCCGGAGCTTCGTTCGGAGCAAAACCTCGATCGGAGATTGCTCAGCCATCCCCGGCACCACCGACCACGATCACGTCGTCGCCTATGACACGGTGTCCGGCCGGTGGTCCAGCTGGCCCCTATCGACTCTGACTGCGCCGGTCACGCCCAAGCGCGGCTCACTGGCGGCTGGCCAGAGCATGACGATCACCGTGACCGCGGTCGGCAACGGGCCGCCAGACTCCTAGCGCGCCCACGGTAGGGCCCGGCGCGCTGACCGTCGACGTCGAATACCCGCCGCAGGGCTAGCCGATCCGGCGGGATCCGGCGGGATCCCGCCCGCCATCGCGGGGCGCTAGGCGGTTACTGCGGCCCCGCGCAGCTGGGCCGCGGCCTCGGTCATCGAGACGAGCTTGCCGAACGCCGCGTCGCGCGGGAGGTACTTCATGCCGCAATCCGGGGCCAGCACGATGCGCTCCGCCTGGACGTACTCCAGGGCCCGCTGCACCCGCGCGGCCACCTGACCGGGCGGCTCCACGCCGTGATCGTTCAGGTCGAGCACGCCCAGGATGATCGTCTTGCCGTCCAGTTCGGCGAGCACCGAGCAGTCCAGGCCGGACTGGGCGGTCTCGATCGAGATCTGGTCGGCGCGGCTCGCGGCCAGTTCGGACAGGAAGGAGTAGCCCTCCGGGCGGCCGTGGATGATGGCGGCGTAGCCGAAGCAGATGTGGACCGCGGTGGTTCCCTGCACGCCCTCCAGGGCCCGGTCGATGACGGCCACCCCGAACTCGCGGGCCTGCTCGGGCCTGGCCTGCAGATAGGGCTCGTCCAGCTGGACGATGTCCGCTCCGGCCGCGAACAGGTCCTTGACCTCCTCGTTGACGGCCCCGGCATAGCCGAAGGCGGCCTCCTCCAGGGTCGGGTAATGGTCGTTCTGCGCTTGCTGAGCCATGGTGAACGGGCCCGGCACGGTGGCCTTGACGGCCCGGCCGGTGTGGGCGCGCAGGAATCGCACGCTGTCCACGCCGACGGGGTGACGCCGCTTGATCGGGCCGACGATCCTCGGCACCGGATTCGGATGCCCGCTGCGGTCCAGGGCGGTGCCAGGCTCGTCGATATCGATCCCGTCCAGCGCGGTCGCGAATGCGTTGGAATAGCTCTCGCGGCTCATCTCGCCGTCGGTGATGATGTCCAGGCCAGCGTCTTCCTGGGCTCTGATCGCGAGCAGCGTGGCGTCCCGCTGAGCCTGTTCGAGGTAAGCGGGGTCGACCCGCCACAGCTCGAGGGCCCGCACGCGCGGCGGAAACCGCTGCGCCAGCCGTTCGCGGTCGATCAGCCAGTCCGGCTGCGGGTAGCTGCCGACGAGCGAGGTGGGAAAGAGCATGTCCGGTCTCCGTTGGGTGATCAGCCGCTTGGCGAGGCGCCCGGCTCAGCCGCCGGGTGCAGGCCGGCCAGGCGGCATTGCGGCCGGGTGAGCATCGAGAGCCGGTCGGTGTGGGCGAAGGCGGACCGGCACATCGTCACCGCGCCGGAACCGCACTGGTGCAGGATCGCGCCGCCAGTGGAACTCGCGGCCGAGACCGTCACGCATCCGTCGTGGGAGCGGCCGTAACCGCCCGGATGAACGACGGCCCAGATTCCGGCCCCGCCGAATCCGGCCAGCACGAGCGCGCCGACCACGGCGATCCCGCGCTTGTCACGGCGGGTGAGCGGCTCGGCGGGTGGCTGCTGAGTTTTCCGGTACATTACCGTCGGATTGTAGGCGGCCGGCGGCCGGGCTGGCGGCCCCGCCCGGATCCAGGTCGCTGAGCGACCCTGTTCACGGTCCGGTGATCCGGCCGTCTTCCAGCTGCAGCACCTCGTCGGCCAGGTCGATCAGTGCCGTGTCGTGCGTCGCGACCAGGGCCGTGATGCCCTCGGACCGGACCACCGTCCGCAGCAGCCGCATGATCTGCCGGCCGGTCTCGGAGTCCAGCTGGCCGGTCGGCTCGTCGGCGATCAGCAGCTCCGGGACTCCCGGCCAGCGCCCGGGCGATCGCCACCCGCTGCTGCTGGCCGCCGGACAGCTCGTTCGGCCGCTGCCTGGCGTGCTCTTCCAGGCCCACGACCGCGAGCATCAGCGCGACCCGTTCCTCGCGGGCGCGCGGATCGGTACCGGTAATGCGCAGCGGGATCCCGACGTTCTCGGCGGCCGACAGCATCGGGATCAGCCCAAAAGACTGGAAGATAAACGCGATCGTGCGCCGGCGCAGCATCATCCGGTCGTGCTCGCTCATGGCCGTCACGCATCGCCCGGCGACGTGGACTGTGCCGCTGGTCGGTACGTCAAGCCCGCCGACGATGTTCAGCAGGCTGGTCTTGCCCGATCCGGACCGGCCGCACAGGGCGACCAGCTGGCCGGTGCGGACGCTGAACGAGACATCCGTCAGGGCCTGCACGGCCACATGCCCGGTGCCGAAGGTGCGTGACACGGCCGCGACCGACACCATCGGCTGGCTGGAGTCGACGGCCAGGCCGGCGCCCGGCCCCGGGACCGTCTCGGGCCCGCTCACTTGCTCACCATCTCAGGAATCCTGTTCGTGTGCGGCGGATCCGGTCGCGGGGCTCGCGGCTCGGCCCGGCGCGTCCGGCCAGACGCCGATGTGATCCTCGTTGGCCTCAAGCCGTACCCGGTCCCGCATGCCGAGCGGCTCGATCATGTCCCGGGGCAGCTGAACCCGCCCGGCGCGGTCGAGGACCGCGTACTCGATCGCGTGCTGGGTGGCGTTGCCGTGCTCATCCGCCCCGGCCCGCCGGAGCGTCTCGCTGCTCGTCCGCCCGTCGCGGATCGCGATGGTGCGCCTGACCTGGCTGGAGACCGCCGGATCGTGGGTGACGACCAGGACGGTCGCGCCGAGCTCGGTGTTGGCGGTCTGCAGCGCGGCGAACACGTCCCGGGCGGTCGCGCTGTCCAGCTCACCGGTCGGCTCGTCGGCGAGCAGCAGCGTGGGCTGGTTGGCCAGGGCGGTGGCAATGGCGGTCCGCTGCTGCTCGCCGCCGGACATCTGCTCGGGCGTGCGGTCCGCGCAATGCGCGATGCCGAGCACCGCCAGCAGGTCGCTGACCCGCTGGGCCCGCCCGCGCCGGGCGGTCTCGCTGAACCGCATCGGCATCATCACGTTCTGCCAGGCGGTCAGGTAGGGCAGCAGGTTGCGGGAGGTCTGCTGCCAGATGAAGCCGACGGTCTTCCGCCGGTACGCCAGCCGCTCCCTGGCGCTCATCGCGGCCAGGTCGTGGCCCGCCACCCGGACCGATCCGGCGGTGGGCGAGTCCAGCCCGGCCAGGATGTTCATCAGCGTCGACTTCCCGCTGCCCGACGCGCCGACCACCGCGGTCAGCTCTCCCTCCGAGACCAGCAGGTCGAGGCCCTGCAAGGCCTGTACCTCGATGCCGTCGCCGGCATAGATGCGGACCAGGCGGTCACAGACGATCAGCGCGCCCGCACCGTAGGACGAGCGGGCCCGCACGGCCTCCGCGCCCAGCTCGGCGATTCCGGCGGCGGGCGAGATCGCCCGGTCCGGGCCGCCGTTCTGAGCCATCACGGCCTTATCTCCGGTCATGGCCGGGCTCCTTGTCCCCCAGGCTCATTGTCCCCGGGCGGGCCGCTCCGCCGACTGGTGGCCTGGTCATCTCCCACCGCGTCCCTTCCGCCTGCTCCTTCACCGCCCGCTCGCCCCTTCCGCCTGCTCATTCACCGACCCGCAGGGCCCGGCCGATGCCGCGCCGCCGGGCCGCCACCGCCTGGACCACCAGGGTGGCCAGGGTCAAGATGACCAGGCCGCCTGCCGCGACGGCCAGCGCGCCCAGGTCAGCCCGGACCGGCACGCTCAGCTCGTACCGGGTGAAGGCCGACAGGTCGAGTTCCGGCCCGATGAGCGGGGCCAGCGCCCCGGCGCAGGCGATACCGCCCACCACCGCCGCCAGCACGGACGGCAGCGTCTCCACGGCCACCAGCCCGCTCGCCTGGCCAGGCGACAGGCCCATGGTGGCCAGCCGGGCCAGGGTCAGCGCCCGTGACCTGGCCCCGAGCACCAGGGTGAGCAGCAGGATCAGCACGCTAAAGCCGGCCGCGACGAGGGCACCCTCGGCGAACGCGACGTAGCCTGCCGACGGCAGCGGCGAGCTACGAAGCCCGGCGAGCACGTCGGATTGCAGCGTGACGGTGACGTCCGGGGCGGTGCGCTGGGCCACCGCCCTGAGCCGTCGGGCGTCCAGCGCCGGCCCGTCCAGGAACATCACGTTGGCAGGCGGCTGGCCCGGCCCCTCGGCCCATTGCGGGAACACCAGGAACGGGCCGGGGAGCGGCATCGCCGGCGTGCCGGAAATGATGCCGGCCACCCGGGCCCGCACCGTGTGCAGGCCGACGCTGACGATCGAGGTGCTGCGCAGCAGGAGCGCGGCGGCCGGTGAGGCCAGCACGGGCACCAGGCCTGCGGGCTGCCGCTGCGCGGCCGGGCCAGGGCCGCCGCCGGGAACGGCGGCACCGGAGTATCCGCGAGGACCGCGCCGTAGCGGGCCGGGTCGAGCACGGCGATGTTCACCGGCGTGTTCAGGCCCGTGGGCCCGATCGTCCCTTGCGTCTGGAGGATCGGGGCCGTGCGCCGCACCCCGGGCACGGCCGCCATGGCCTGCTGCGCCGCCGTGGACAGCGAGATACCCGAGCCGACCATGCCGACTACCGCGTCGGCCCCTGTTTCCTGCCACGACGCGGCGACCTCGCCGCGCTGCACCGCGTCCCTGACCATGCCGCCGAACGCGATCACGGCCAGCGCCAGCACCAGGGCGAACGCGGGCAGGACCGCGGTCAGCGAGGTCCGGGCGCTGCGAGCCAGGCCGACGTACCCGGTGACGCCGCGGCGCGCCACCGCCAGCCGCAGCAGGGCCCGGAGCACCACCGGGTAACCCCGCACCACCAGCACGGCGGCGGGGATCGCGACCAGGGCAGGAGCCGCGCTCAGGTAGAGGTCCTGGCGGCCGACGGCGGGCAGGCCCTGGATCCGGAGCAGGACCAGCCCGCCCACGGCCGCGCAGATCAGCGCGGCCTCGGCCACCAGCCGCCGGGCTCTGGACCGCCGGCCCGGGGCCGGATCCGGCTCGCCAGGTCCCGCCCGGCGGCCTGCGGCCGCGTGCCGCCGGACCGCGATCAGTGGCGGCCCGGCCAGCGCGACCACGGCGGTCAGGCCGGCCAGCCACCAGGCCGAGTGAGCTCGCCGGCGCCGGGGGTCACGGCCAGCGCGATGGCGGCGGCGACGACCGTCGCCGGCAGCACCACCACCGCACCGGCCCGCAAGGCCAGGCCGGCGAGCTGGCGGAGCGCCGCACCGCGGGCCCGCATCAGCGCGAACTCGCCATCGCGGTGCTCGGTCAGCAGCCGGGCCCCGAGCAGCACCACCACGGCCCCGATGAGGGCCAGGCTGACGAACAGCAGCGACAGCAGGGTGCCGATCACGCCGTCGGTAGCGACGAAGGCGGACAGGTCGGCTTGCAAGCCGGAGTCGATGCTGACATCGGTCGGATTACCAGAGGTACTGGAGACGAGCGTTCCGGCGTCGGAGACCGCCGACGTCACCTGGCCCTGCAGGGTGGCGATCTGGTCCGCGGTCACACCGCTCAGGTTGAGCGGGTAGTCCCAGGTGATTAGCGTTTTGGAATCGTCAGTCCCGAAGCCTTGCAGCTCATCGATTTCGGCGGGCCCGACGAACGCCGCGCCGGCCAGGTAGGGCAGCACATCCCTGCCGCCCGACACCGGCAGCGGCGCCGCCACGGTGGGATCAACGGTCCAGAAGGCCGAGGCCGGCGATCTGGGCTGCACGATTCCGGTGACCTCGAGCGTGACCCCGTTGGCTAGCGCCAGCCGCGAGCCGGTGCGCAGGCTGAACCGGGCCGCGGTCGCCGTCGTGACGGCGGCCTGCAGCAGCCGGGTGCCGTTCCTTACGGTGGCCGCACTGGGCAGACGGCCGGCGACCAGCCTCGAATAGCGGGGCAGCGCATCCCGGTAGACCAGCTCAAGCTGCGGCCCCCTCGGGCCCAGATAGGCGCTGGTCGCCGCGGCGGTCGTCGGCGCGGCGGCCGTTGTCAGGCCGGCCCAGTCGGTGCCGGCGGCCGCGAGCGGCAGCCTGATCCCGGCCAGGTGAGCGGACAGCTCCGAGCGGGCCGCGGCGATGTCAGCCGCCGAGACCCGCCCGTAGGACGCGGTCGCCAAGTCATTGAAGCCGATGGAGGCGTCGACCGACTTTTCGGCGGCGGGCATCCTGGCGAACAGCTGTTGCAGCGCACCGGTACGACGATGCAGGCTGGCCCGCGGAGCCGCCACGCAGCTGAACACGCAGATGCCGACCAGCAACGCCAGCCCGATGCTCGCGGCGGCCCCGGTCCCGGTCAGCTGCGTCCAGCCGGTCCGCAGCCGCATCCCGGCCGTCGGCCGCCCGCCCGTCGGCCGTCCGGGGTTGGCTGTCCGGCGGTTGGCTGCTGGCATCAGACCGCCTCCGCGGCGCGCAGCTGAGCCGCCGGGTCAGGCCGCCGCACGACGGTCGCGGCGGCCGCCAGCACCGGGACCGCCGTCACGGCGACCGCCAGCCCCACGGCCCAGCCCAGCGGAACTTCGATCGCCGTCGGCGGAACCGGTGCGGCCGCGGCGGCGGTCAGGGTGACCGCGGGAATCAGCAGGTGCGCGAGGCCGGCCCGAGCAGCAGGCCAACCATAGCAGCCGGCCCGCTGAGCAGCAGCTGCTCCAGGCAGAGCTGACGGGCCTGGGCCGCCCTGGATACGCCGAGCGCGGCCAGCAGCGCGCTCTGCGTTCGCCGCTCTCGCATGCTGGCGGCCACGCTGACCGAAAAGCCGAGCGCCGCCAGCAGCGCGGCCGCTACGGCGATAGCCAGGACGCCCTGCTGAGGCGCGGCGGACAGCGGGTTGTCCAGCAGCGCGGCCGTCACCGTGGCCCGCTCCGTTACGGAGGTATCCGAGGGCAGGCCGGCGGCGGTCAGTGTCACCGGGCCGGTCGTCCGCAGCCACCAGGCGGTGACCGGGAGCGGCGCAGCAGACTTGCGCGCCAGCAGCTCCTGGATGGCCGACTGATCGATGATCAGCGCGCTGCCCGTGCCCATGGTCGGGAATTCCTTGATCGCCGCCACGATCCGCACCGGGACCTGGACCGGGCCTGCCGCTATGAACAGGACACGTCCGATGGCGGCCTGGTTGGAACTGAGAAAGGCGCGGGTGGCGATGGCCGGAAGGACCGCCGCCGCCCGTGGCGCGGCGGCCGTCAGCGTCAGCTGCCCAA
Organism: uncultured Actinomycetota bacterium; assembly: GCA_963775745.1. Lineage (GTDB taxonomy): Bacteria > Actinomycetota > Actinomycetes > Streptosporangiales > Streptosporangiaceae > DATBGO01. Next base: position 34,014 of record CAVZKE010000021.1, on the reverse strand, counting down.
AGACCGGTATCGGCGGCTGGTCCGAGGATTGAACCAGGTGCCCGTATCCGGGGCCGAACGTGAGCGTGCGCGCTCCGCCGGGCGCGGCCTGCCAGCCGGTGACGGTCGGCGCGGACCCGGTCGCCTTCGGGTTGACCAGGTCCTGGGAGCCGGCCCCGGCGTGCCATGTCTGCAGGGCGCGCCCAGCGGTGAAGGGGCTGAATCGTCCGGCCGCCGACGGGGACACGGCGAATGCGCCGACCGTGAGCATGGCCTGGCGGGCGACGAGGTGCTCAGTCGTCCGCCGGACGGCGGCCACGGCGGCCGCCGCGGCCCGCTTGGCGGCCGCCGTGGTCGGCGGGGGGCCGATCGGCGGTCCGGAAAAGCCAGGCAGCTGGTAAGCCAGCGAGATTCCGAGCAGCCGCACCGGGTAGCTGGCCTGCCGGGTGGCCGACAGCATGGCGACCAGCTCATGACGGCGGCCGTCGACCGGAAGGCTTCCGGCCGGCACCGAGTAGCCGATGCCCGCCGCGTCCTGGATCGACAGGGTCACCGACATCGGGCCGAGCGTCCCGCCGCCGGACTGAAGCCGCGCGCGGGCGGTCAGCTCGAGCCGGGCGGGCCGGCCCGGCAGCACCAGGGCGGGCCCGGGCCGGGCTGGGGTGATCTTCTTCCAGAGTTCGGCCACCGGCAGGGCCGACTCATCGGGGCGCATCGCCACGGTCCTGGCCGCCTGGCGCGCGTCCAGGGCGATCACCGCCCCGCCGTTCCCGCCGTTGAAGCTCGCGACCGGCATGGCGGTGCCGACTCCGGGCGCATGCTCGATGGCGGCGATCCGGTTCATCGGGACCGGCGTGCCAAGGTCGACTCGCACGTCCGAGCCGACGGCAAAGGCGGCCTGGTCCTGCGCCCCCTGCCGCCAGCTAGCGTGCTGGGCCAGCGCGAGCGTACCCGTCGCGACCGCCAGCACGACCAGCAGCACCGGTCCGCTCTGGCGGATCGGCCGCCTGCTGACCTGCCAGCTGGCCAGCGCGCCGCCGAGCCGCCTGCTCCGCGCCGACAGACGGTCCCCGGCCGAGGCCAGCGCGGGCAGCAGCCGCAGCGGGATCAGCGCCGCCCCGGCCAGGACCAGGGCAGGCGCGGCCACCAGCACCGGATCGATGCCGATGCTTCCCGACGCAGTCCGGGCGACGGCCGAGTAACTGTGCAGCTGCCAGAGAGCGATCAGCGCGAGCACGATGACGGCCAGGTCAGCCCCGGCCTGCGCGGCCCCGGCGACCTTGGCCTGTCGGCCCCGCCGGGCCCGGGCGGCCGCGGGCCGCGCAGGCCGCAGCGCAGGCCCGAGCATGATGATGGTGCACAGGATCAGGATCGCGGCCGCGGTCCACCAGGAGCTGCCGGCGAATCCGGAGATCTGCAGCTGCGCGGGGTGCAGCGGCCCGACCCTGGCCAGCGGCCTGGCCAGCCAGCTTCCGGCGAGCGTGCCCGCCACCGCGGCCGCCGCGGCGAGCATGACCGCCTCGGCCAGGGTGAGCCTGGCGAGCTGCCAGCGGGTCACCCCGCGCGCGCTGAGCAGCGCCGACTCCTCCTCCCGCTGGCCGGCCAGCATCCGGGCGGCGAGCGCGATCGCGGCCACCGCGAGCAGCACGAGCTGCAGCACGCTGATGATCAGCAGGGATCTGGCCACGACGAGATCGCTGGCGATGTTGCTGATCAGTTGCGGGATGCCGGTCGTCACCGTAAGGCCGCCCAGGGGGCCGGGCTGCCTGAGCTGGGTTTCCGCCTGGCTGATTCGCCTGGCCAGGGCGCCCATGTCGCCGGTCTTGATCCGCGCAGCCGCGGGCACGGCCAGCCAGGAGGCCTGCCCGACTGGCAGGCCGCCGCCGCGAAAGGCGGCGGGGTCCACGATCAGCGGGCCGTAGGTCACGAAGTTGCCCTGGACGGCCACGCCGGTTGGGCCGATCAGGTCCAGGGCCCAGTACAGCGAGGCCGGATCACGGGGCCGGAACGTGCCGGTCAGGCGGAACCGCACCGGTACGCCGGTGTCCCGGTCGGGCAGCGACACCACCTGGCCCGGGGCCAGGCGCAGCCGCGCCGCGACGACGGCGGGCAGAGCGGCCGGGATCGGCTGACCGCGTCCGTGCGGCCCCGGCTGACCGGAGCCGTGCGGCCCCGGCTGACTGGGGCCGTGCGACCCCGGCTGACCGCGGCCGGGCGGCCCCGGCCACGTCCCGCTGACCAGGATCGCGTGGCTGGTGATGTGATCGGCGGCCGCCGCCTCGGTGAGCGGTATCGTCTGGCTGGATCCGCTGCCAGGCAGGCCGAGCGGGTCCGACCACAGCGCGTGCTCCAAGCTGACCGGCACCCCGGCGAAGGCCGCCGTGACCGTAGAACGGATCACCTTGGTATCCGCGGCGGCTTGCGCGGCGCCGATCTGCCCGCTGATCGCGATTGAGACGTTCCCCGCCGTGGTCAGCTGGCGACTGGCCGCCTGGGGCAGCGCGCGCGCGCTGAAGGTGACCAGCGCGGCGGTGAGCGCCGCGGTGATGAAGATGGCCAGCAGCACGCTGCCGAGCAGCAGCCGCGACGAACTCATCCGGCGCAGCACGAACGAAGCCCGCAGGCCGCGGCTCATCGCGCTGTCGCTATCCGGCTGGGCGCGGGCGGCGCGGACGGCCGGGACCTGAGAGGCTGGCCCACCCTCGTTACGGTATGTCCGCGGCCAGGACGAACCCAGCAGGCCGGGGAATGGTTACCTGGCCGCCACGGAATTGTTGCGGAAACCTGACAACTCGTGTTTCCGAGTCAGGCGGCGATGCTGTCGCAGGTCCATGTGTCCAGGTTGATTTGATCAGGACGGTCCTGGCCTGGCCCGATGGCGGAAAATCGGGCGTGGAGGAGCTCTCGGCGGAGCCTGGCGAGCATGTCGGCAGCGGACGGGCTGGTCTTGGTGCGGTACCAAGGGCACAGCCGGCGCCGCAGGTCGATGTCGGCGGGGTCGTAGGCGAAGGCCGAGTACCACACGATCAGTAGTGACTGGATGAGGAACCCGAACGGGACGGTGCGCTCGACGGCCTTGCGGGTCCGGTTGCAGGCGTCCCCGACGCCCAGGATCTGTTTTCCTGTTGCGTTGGACGGCTCGATCGGCCACCGCCAGGAGTAGCGTTCGGCGATGGCGGCGGGATCAGCGCCGGTGTCCAGGCTGAACAGGCCCAGGTCGTATGCCTGGGCCGAGCCGGGATCGCGGACTAGCACGACGCGGCCGGGCGCGGTCTTGAAGCTGCCGTGCCACAGCGCCTCGACGGCTGCGATCTGCACGGCCGCGTCCTGCCCGTAGACGTTGATGACCGCCGCTTTCCAGTCCGCGGCCTGCGCGATCTGGGCGCAGGTGCCCAGCCGGTCTCCCTTGACCCGCGGCCGGCCGCGCTTGCCGGTGCGCGGCGGCTTCGGCCCGTACAGCACCGCGTTGGCCGGCCGCCTGGTCGTCCAGGTGGCCTCCGTCATGGCCAGGGATTCTCCGTGGAAGGCGGCATCCCCGGTCCCGTGCAGCATGCGGCCGGGAAACGCGGCGGCCAGGATCCGCATCATCTCGGCGGCCAGCTCGACCTGGGAGGCGGTGCCCTTGCCGCGCCACAGCCGGAACAGCACCGGCAGCGCCACCGGGGAGGAGCAGAACCGCAGCCGGCACACGATCGCCGCGGCCACCCAGGTGTTCCCGAACGCGATCTTCTTCCCGCCCTGCGCGGACCCGTCATAGGCCCACCGGGCAGCGAACACCTTCCGGCCCCACCGCTGAAAGAACGTCCCGTCCACCGCGACCACCAGCGGCTCGCCCTCGGCGATCAGGTATTTCACGATCAGCCGAGCTGTCGCCAGGCCCAGCTCGTCAATGTCCCACACCGCGGCGGCAAAGAACCAGCATGCCCGCCGCCACTTCCCGGCGATCCCGCCGGCCGCGGCCAGCGCCACCACCGTGCTGCGGTCGGCTAGGATCATCCCGCACGCCAGCGCCACGAACAGCCGGTACGTCGATCCGCGGCGGAACACCGGGCGCAGCTCTTCCAGCAGGTCCTGCCAGGTCGAGGGCATGGGTAGGCTCGCAGGCGGCAGCATCGGCGGACACTCCGGTCATCGGTGGTGTGATAGCACCGCCGATGCTGTCCTATCAGCTCATAACCGGCAAATCACGCCCACGCAGCCGTCTCGGCCCCGCCAGTTACTCCGGTCGCATCCCCTACCGGCGCTCAGCCGCCTCACCAAGAAACTCGGAAACACGAGTGACAAGTAGATCAAGAATGCCGGTCCGGGGCGCCGACGATCTCAGTGCTGACCCGCCTGCTCAGCACGCTCAGCGGGCCGAGGCCAGCCAGCGCACCGGTGAGCTGGCCGGCGAGTACCGGATTGGCTGACGTCGACTCCGCCACGCCGACCGCGGTGGTCCCGGCCAGCATGCCGGGACCACGTCGCTGAGCGTGCTGACCACCTGGGCCCGGGCACTCCTGCTCCGCGCCAGCCCGCAGAGTTGCCTGGTGTCCGCCGAGTCCGCCGACCCAAGCACGAAGATCACGTCGCAGTCCGCGGCCATGGCCCGGATCGTCTCCGCCCGGTCGGATGCGGCGTAGCAGAACCCGTCCGGGTGCGGGCTGCGCAGCGCGGGGAACCTGGACCGCAGCGCGCTGGTCACCCCGGCCGAGTCCTCGATCGGGATGCCGGGCTGCAGCAGGTAGGAGACCCGCCTGGAGTCAGTGACCTGCAGGCCCGAGGTGCCGGCCGGGGTGCTCACCACCCAGACCCGGCCCGGCGCGGCGCCCGCGATCCCCGCCACTACCGGATGGCTCGGCTGGCCGATCAGTACCACGTCGTCGCCGCGTCCGGCCAGCCTCCGCGCCTCCGCGTGCGTCCGGGCGACCAGCGGGCAGGTCGCGTCGATCACTTCGATGCCGCGCGCGGCCGCCTCCTGCCGGGCCTGCGCAGGCACCCCGTGCGCGGGGAAGACGACGGTGCCGCCGTCTGGTACCTCGGCCAGCGAGCTGACGAAGACGGCGCCGTGGGAAGCGATCTCCAAGACCGACTCAGGGCTGCTGGCCAGCTGGCCATAGACATGCACGGCACGCTGGCCAGCCGCGGCGCGGCGGGCCATGGCCAGCGCCCGCTGTGCGCCGTGGCACCACGGGCTGGGCGCCGCCGCCAGCCTGCGGGTGCCGAAGACCGCCGACCATTCCTGGACCGCTGACCGGGCCGCGGCGGCCGCCACCCGGTCAGCCGCGGCCGTGACCGCGGCGACGGCGGCCATCGTGCCATCTCGCTGCGGGCAGGTCGCGACGAACCCGACCGCGCCGCCGTCGTTGTGCACGGGATCGTCGTAGTGCGCCACCGGCGCGTACCTGACCTGCCCGCCCTTCCGTTCCAGTAGCGCGCCGACCAGCCCGGCGGCGGGGCAGGGCAGCCCGCCAGGCACCTGGTCACCCAGCCGCGTCGCCACCTGCACCGCACCCGGTGTGAGGCCAGCGCAGGACGCAGGGAACTCCCGCACCGCTGTCGGTTCATCGCCGCCCATCCCGCAGGCCCAAGGACGCATACGTGGCCCGGCCGCGGTGCCGTCTCCCTGCGACTTGGCACCGCGATGCCGGTGGCCGGACTATTCCCCGGCGCGGGTCCCGATTTGCCCTCAGGGCCCCCAAGATTGCGTCTGAGCGGTTCGGGCCCGCGGGAATTGAGCTAGGTATGGGCGGGTTACTGACGGTTCCGGGGCGCGGTATCGTCTTCGCGGCCGGTCCCGGCAGGCTGCGTGAGGTGGCCGGGGCCGCGTGGGGATTTCCGTGTCAGCAAACGGATCTGATGATCTTTCACTGGGCGCCTGCTGGAACCACCGAGCAGTCGGCGCGAACAGGGCGCTACGCGGCAGCCGGGTCGAGGATGGTGACGCTGTCGGCCTCGGCCGGTTCGGGCACCGGCTCCCCGGCGTCCCGGAGCGCAGCAATATGCGCGGCCATAGCCTCGACCATCAGCAGCTCGGTCTCATGCCGCGTATCGGCAGCAGCGACGACCCCGGGCAAATCAGGAGAGTACGCCGAGTAACCCGGCTCGTCGTCTCCCTCGAAGACCACGATGTAGCCCTTCACGGCCGCTCCCTACGTAGGCCCGCTTGCTTCGGGATGCTCGCCTCAGTCTTCGGCTTCAAGGTAGCGCTCGGTCTGCCTGCGACGGTAACCAGCCCAGGCTTCGCCGGATGCGTGAAGTGCCGGTGGGAGCCAGACGTGCGCTTCAGCCTCCAGCCGTCCCGTTCTAACAGGAGGATGATCTCGCTGATCTTCATGGGCACGAAGCCGACCGTAGCCACTAGGTCCGACATTTCATCTCACATCGTCCCGGGATCTCGGGGCGATTGGCTCAGCTACCTGAAAACGGCAGCGGTGGGCCCCATCGCCGTTGTTGGTGAACCGCACCGATGGCACATACCGGGGAAAACAGCAACAGCGGCGCGCCATCGCCGCTATCGGCCAGCCACAGCGTTGTGCCATCGCGGCGCTATCGAACCGCGGCGAGGATCAAAGATCGGGGGGATCGCCCTGACCCTGCTGCTCGGCGAGAAAGCGCTCGAACTGGGCGCCGAGTTCCTCGGCGGTCGGCATGTCTTCGGGCTGGCCGCCGAGTGAGTTCGCCTGGCCGGCGGCGAAGGCGTCATATTGCTGTTCCAGGGCCTTGACGACCTCAGAGACTTCTTCCGAGCCCTCGACCTGCCTGCTGATCTCCAGGTCGGTGCGGCGCGCCGCCTCGCGCAGGGCGTCAGCGGGCAGTTCCAGGCCGGTCGCGTGCTGCACTGATTCGAGCAAGGTTACCGCGGCGGCCGGGTAGGCGGCCTGAGCGAGATAGTGCGGCACGTGCACGGCGAACCCGATCGCCGCCCGGCCTTCCTCGCTGAGCCGCAATTCGAGCAGGGCCGCCGCGCTGCCGGGAACCTGCAGCCGGTCCACGAACGGCGGATAGCCCTCAACGAGTTCCGCGCTGGTCGCGTGGGCAGTAACCCCCAGCGGCCGGGTGTGCGGGATGCCCATCGGGATGCCATGAAAACTGGCCGCGAGCCGGACGCCGAGGGTCGCGGACACCGAACGCACCGCGGTGGTGAACGCATCCCATTGATGGTCCGGTTCCGGGCCGCTTAGCAGGAGGAACGCAGTTCCCTGGGTGTCGTGCAGCAAGGAAATGGTCAGGGCCGGGGCCTCGTACTGCTCCCAGTGATCCTTCGCGAAGATCATCGCGGGGCGGCGGGACCGGTAGTCGAGCAGCGAGTCCACATCGAACCTGGCGATCTCGCGGTGCTCCAGCGTGTCGAGCAGGTGCGCGGCGAGCAGCCGCCCGGCGGCGCCCGCGTCAATGAAGCCGTCGAAGTAGTAGAGAAGCACGATGTCTTCAAGCTCGGGCAGGTCGGGGCCGAGCGTATAGAGGTCAGTCGGGTCATGCGGCACGTGCACGGCCTCCTCAGGCGTCGTCCCTTACCAGTCTTACCAATTTCTGGCAGCTGGTCAGCCATCCGGGCCGCAAAACCCGGGCCAGGCCGCGCGTCTGCGGTCCGTCACGCGATGCCCGGCGGAGGTGATAAAGCTGACATCCACACGATCTACACATCTCTTGCGACCTGGTTTCATCCCTCGATGGTGGTCTGGTCCCGTTGCGCGGGTTTGGGGGAACTGGGCCTGGTCATCCCCCAACCGGCGGTCCGCCATCGGGGTCAGGGCCGGGTCCCGGGCCGGGGCGCGGGCCACGGAGATCCAGCCAGACGGGCAGGTCGGCGTCCCCGCTGCAGCGTTCGCCTGACCCGGCGAGGGGCGCCGGGCATCGTAGGTGTGGGGGAGAGGCATGACGGGGGAAATTGCGGTAACGCTACCGAGGCAGCAGATCGCTATCGCACAACGGGCGGTCGCTGAAGGACGAGCAGCCTCGGTGTCGGCCTATGTCTCACAGGCGCTGGAGCGCTGGGACGCGGATGAGCGGCTCGCGAGGATGCTCGCCAAAATGCATGCCGAGGGCGGCTCGCCGACCACCGCCGACCGCGACTGGGCCCGGCACGAGCTTGGGCTGGACGACCCGGAGGAGATGCTGTGGAGCCTGGTCGGCTGATCCCGGCCTGCAATCCCAGCCGGCTGGTCCCGGTCGGCTGGTCCCGGTCGGCTGGTCCCGGTCGGCTGGTCCCGGTCGGCTGATCCTGGTCGGCTGATCCGGCCTGCAATCCCAGCCGGTTGATCGTGGTCGGCGAGCTGACCTTGGCCGTTGATGAGGCAGCCGCGGTTAGGGCTGATCCGCGTCGGCGGCTGCGTAGTAGGCGGCCTCGCGCTCACGCCACCGGTCCAGCAGGGCGTACATCTCGGTTTGCAGGAACTCGAAGTACCGGGCGCTGTCGGCCATCCGGGTGCCCGCCGGGGTACCGGGTCCGAGCACCTCGATGCCGTCCTGCAGGACGCGGGCCCACCGGCTGAACATCCGGTCCCGGACCGCCATGATTTCGTGCCAGACGTTGTCAGGCAGCCGGTAGCGGTGTCGGCGTGAGCCGGGATCGCGTTCGCTGCTGACCATGCCGACCTGGATCAGGTACCGGACCCCGCCCGACACGGCGGCCGGGCTGGCGTGCAGCAGCTGGGCGATTTCGGCCGAGGTCAGCAGGCCGGAGTCCGAGGTGAGCAGCGCGACAAAGACGCGGGCCGGCATCCGCGGGAAGCCAGCCTCGCTGAGCACTGAAGAGAAGCGCTCGATGAACCGGTAGACCGCCTCGCCATCGCGAGCCCGAGGCTGGCCGTCATCCGCCCGCCCCGCCAGGCGGCCGTCGTCCGCTCGGGCCTCCTGATCCCCGTCCCGCTCCTGGTCCTGATCCTGGCCCTGGTCCTGGCCCTGATCCTGGCCCTGAACCTGGCCCTGATCCCGGCTGCCGTCCGCTGACCCCCGGTCTTGCGCGGTGGCAGTGCGGGCCGCGTCCTCCGGTTCGCCCATAGCTCGTCCAGTCCCCGCGTCTGTTCTCTCTTTTTAACTTTCAGGAATTTGTGAATTCAGTGTAGGCTCTGCGCCATGACCGACGCAATCACCGTGTCTGGCCTGCGCAAGTCATACGGCAAGACCCCAGCGCTCGACGGGCTCGACCTGGCCGTGGCGCAGGGCGAGGTGCATGGCTTCCTCGGGCCGAATGGCTCGGGCAAGACGACTACGATCAGGATTCTGCTCGGCCTGCTGCGGGCTGACGGCGGGACCGCGCGGCTGCTCGGCGGAGATCCATGGAGCGAGGCCACCGAACTGCACCGCAGGCTCGCCTATGTCCCCGGGGACGTCGCCCTGTGGCCGACGCCTGTCCGGCGGCGAGGTCATCGACCTGCTCGGGCGGCTGCGCGGCGGCCTTGACCCGGGCCGCCGGGCAGAACTGCTGCAGCGGTTCGACCTGGATCCGGCGGTCAAGGCGCGCGCCTACTCCAAGGGCAACCGGCAGAAGGTGGCGCTGGTCGCGGCGCTCGCCTCCGACGTCGAACTGCTGCTCCTGGACGAGCCGTCGGCCGGCCTCGACCCGCTGATGGAGGCCTCGTTCCGGGCGTGCATCGAGGAGGAACGGCAGCGCGGGCGCACGGTCCTGCTCTCCAGCCACATCCTGTCCGAGGTGGAGGCGCTCTGCGACCGGGTCACCATCATCAGGCTGGGCCGGGCGGTGGAGTCGGGGACCCTGGCCGAGCTGCGCCATCTGACCCGGACCTCGATCATCGGCCGAGCTGGCCAGCCCGCCGAACGGGCTTGATCAGCTCCCCGGCGTGCACGACCTGGACATCGAAGGCAACCGGGTCCGCTGCGAGGTGGACACCGAGCAGCTGGACGGGCTGCCTGCGCCAGCTCAGCGCGGCCGGGGTGCGCAGCCTGACCAGCCAGCCGCCGACGCTGGAGGAGCTGTTCCTGCGGCACTACGCGGGCGACGGGCCAGCCGCCCCGCCGACCGCGGACCAGGACGGAGTCCGGGCATGAGCACGCTGGCCGGCACCGGCGCGCTGGCCAGGCTGGACGGCCGCCGGGACCGCATCATGCTGCCTGCCTGGATCTACGTGCTCACCGCGCTGGTCGCGGGAACCGCCTATAGCTTCAAGAAGCTGTACCCGAGCGCGTCAGCCGGGAGCAGTTCGCGGCGGCCGCGGCCCACAATCCGTCGCTGCTCTCGCTCTACGGGCCGCTGTACGGCAACTCGCTCGGCTCGCTGACCGCCTGGCGGTACGGCGGTTTCGCGGCCCTGGGCGCCGGGCTGATGAGCATCTTCATCGTGATCAGGCACACCAGGGCCGATGAGGAGACCGGCCGGATCGAGCTGGTCGGCTCGGCGGCCGTGGGACGGCACGCGGCGATGACCGCGGGCCTGCTGATCGCGCTGACCGCGAACGCCGTGCTCGCGGTGCTGATGTCGGCGGCGCTGATCGCCGCTCGGGCTGCCCGCGGCCGGCTCCATCTCGCTGGCGCTGGCCATCGCCGGCTGCGGCCTGGTGTTCACCGCGGTCGCCGCGGTCACCGCTCAGCTGCCGGACCGCGGCCCGGTCGGCCAGAGGACTCGCGATCGGCGTCCTCGGGGTGGCCTACCTGCTGCGCGCCGTCGGGGACTCGGCTGGCGCGCACGGTCCCGGCTGGCTGACCTGGCTGTCGCCCGATCGGCTGGGCCGAGCTGATCCGGCCGTTCGGCGCAGGTCCGCTGGTGGGTGCTCGCGCTGCCGCTGGTCACCATCGCCCTGGGCGATAACCGCCGGGCTGCTGGCCGCGCGCCGGGACTACGACGCGGGCCTGCTGCCGCAGCGGCCCGGGCCCGCCGCAGGCGGCCCGGTCGCTTGCGCAGCCCGCTGGCGCTCGCCTGGCGGCTGCAGCGGGCCACGCTGATCGGCTGGATATCAGGCGCGCTGGTCTTCGGCGTGATCATCGGATCGGCAGCCAAGGGCATCAGCGGGCTGCTCGACAGCGCCGAGGTCAGGCGCATCATGGTCAACCTGGGCGGCTCAGGCGGCGCTCACCAACGCCTACCTCGCCGCCATCATGAGCTTCACCGGGCTGATCGCCGCGGGTTACGCGGTCTCAGCCGTGCTGCGGCTGCGCTCCGAAGAGACCGATGGGCGGGCGGATCCGCTGCTGGCCGCGGGCGTGGCGCGGACCAGGTGGGGAGCTCAGCCACCTGCTTATCGCGGCAGGCGGAACGATCCTCATCCTGGCCGCGACTGGCCTGGGCACCGGCCTGGGGTACGTGCTGCGGTCCCCGGGCGGCGGCAGCGAGCTGGGCCAGCTGGTCGGCGCCGGGCTGGCTCAGGTACCTGCGGCACTGGTGATCGGCGGCCTGGCCGCGGCGCTGTTCGGGCTGGTCCCTCGGTTCTGCACGGCAGGCAGCTGGACCGCCCTGGGCCTGGTCGTGCTGATCCTGTTCCTCGGTTCCTCCCTGCAGTTGTCGCACTGGCTGCTGGACATCTCGCCATTCACCCATACGCCGAAACTGCCCGGCAGCACAGTCAGCGTCGCGTCGCTGGCCTGGCTGAGCGCCATCGCGGTGGCGCTGGCCGTGGTCGGCCTGGCCGGCCTGCGCCGCCGCGACATCGACTGACGGCCTGGCTCCCGGGCAGGACGCCGGTTGCTCAGCTCACGGCTGCCTCATCAGCTGACGGCCTGGCTCCCGCTGGGCGCCGGTTGCTCAGCTCACAGCTGCTTCGGGCCAGGCCCGGGCGAGGATCTCAGCGGCGGTCTGGGCCGGGGACTGATCCGATGTGTCGAGCCAGAGCCCGAGCGGGGGAGTCTGGTGGCGCAGCACCTCGTCCAGCTGGCTGACCGCCCAGGCATCATAGGCATCCTTGGCCCGCTTCGCTTCGCGGGCGGCCACGGCCTCGATGCCCGGGGCCAGCACCACGATCAGCAGCGGCCTGCTCCGGATCGCGGTCACCATCTCGGCCAGATGCTCGCCAATGATGATGTCCTGGGCGATGACGGTGAAGCGGGCCTCGAAGTAGGAATCGGCCGCCGCCGCGGTGAGCCGGTGCCGCAGCCGGAGCTGGCGGATCGCCGCGTCGGACGGGTCCGGCGTCATGTCCGCCCGGCCATTGACGATCATCTTCCTGAAGATGTCGCCGCGCAGCTGCACCGAGGACGGCAGCCGCTCGGCGAGCAGCTCGGCGACCGTGGACTTGCCGGCGGCCTGAATCCCGGTGACCAGCAGCACGGCCTGCGGCAACACCGGCGGGCCCGGCCCGGTCGCGGGTCTCGGCGGACTCACGGGTAGATCGTCTTGTGCTCGGCCAGCATGGCCACGTACTGGGCGATCTTCCTGGCCCGGGTTTCCGGGCGCTTGACGTTGCCGATCCGATAGAGGATCGCGTACCTGTTGACCCCGCTCAGGGTGGCGAAGAACTCCCGGGCCGCCTGGTTACCGGCCAGGGCGCGGTCCAGGTCCTCGGGCACGGTCATCTCGCGCTGGCCCTGGTAGGCGGCCTCCCAGCGGCCATCAGCCCGCGCGAGCTCCACCTCCCGCTGGCCGGCCGGGCGCATCCGGCCCGCATTGATCAGCTCGGCCGCCTGGTCAGTGTTGATCTTGGACCACTTGCCGCCCGGCCTGCGCGGCGTGAAGCGCTGCAGCCAGTGGACGTCATCGAACCGGTCTTTCTGGCCGTCGATCCAGCCGAAGCAGATCGCGGCCCGCAGGGCCTGGGCGTAGGAGACGGTATCCGCGCCCGATCCCTTCTTGGCGATCTTGAGCCAGGCTCCGGGCGACGTCGCATGGTTCGCATCGAGCCAGGATTCCCACGCGGCCTGGTCAGCGAACTCGAGTACGGGAAGGTCATCGCGGGGCACGCCGTTAGTCAATCACGTGGGCCGGTCCCGACGGCCCCGGTTATTACCGGGGGCGTCCCGACGGCCCCCGGTAGTTAGTTGCGGTACAGCAAGCGGGAAGGAGGCATACTGCAAGCATGGGCCCCGGGGAACTCAGCCGCGGCCGCCGGATGCTCATCCTGGCGATCTGCTGCATGAGCCTGCTGATCGTCGGGCTCGATGCGACGATCGTCAACATCGCGCTGCCCTCCATCCAGCGGGACTTGCACGCCCCGGTGTCCGGCCTGCAGTGGACGATCGATGCCTACACGCTGGTGCTGGCCAGCTTGCTGATGTTGTCCGGTTCTACCGCCGACCGGGTCGGCCGCCGCCGGACCTTCCAGACCGGGCTGGCGCTGTTCACGCTGGGCTCGCTGCTGTGCAGCCTGGCGCCGGGGCTTAACTGGCTGGTCGCGTTCCGGATGATCCAGGCGGTGGGCGGCTCGATGCTCAACCCGGTGGCGATGTCGATCATCACCAACACCTTCACCGAGCCGGCCGAGCGAGCCCGGGCCATCGGCATCTGGGGCGGGGTGATCGGCATCAGCATGGCGCTGGGCCCGGTCGCGGGCGGCCTGTTGGTCACGTCAGTCGGCTGGCGGGGGATCTTCTGGGTCAACATCCCGGTCGGGCTGGCCGCCATCGCGCTCACTGCGCTGTACGTGCCGGAGTCCAGGGCGCCGCACGCGCGGCGGGTGGACCCGATCGGCCAGTTGCTGGTCATCGTGGCGCTGGCGGCCCTGACGTACGCGATCATCGAGGGCCCGCGGCTCGGCTGGAGCTCGGGCGAGATCATCGGTTTCTTCGCGCTGGCCGCGACGGCGATCGCCGGGCTGATCGCCTATGAGCCGCGCCGCGAGGAACCCCTCATCGACCTGCGGTTCTTCCGCAGCGCGCCGTTCTCGGGCGCGACCGTCATCGCGGTCTGCGCGTTCGCCGCGCTCGGCGGATTCCTGTTCCTCAACACCCTGTACCTGCAAGACGTCCGTGGCTACTCTGCGCTGCACGCCGGGCTTTATACGTTGCCGATGGCCGCGATGACCCTGGTGTTCGGGCCGCTGTCCGGGCGCATCGTCGGCGCGCGCGGGCCGCGCCTGCCGTTGCTGGTGGCGGGGGCGGCGATCACGGTCAGCGGGCTCATGCTGATCCGGCTGACCAGCACCACCTCCATGAGCTGGCTGATCACCTCCTACGTGATCTTTGGCCTCGGGTTCGGGCTGGTGAACACGCCGATCACCAACACCGCCGTGTCCGGGATGCCCCGCGCGCAGGCCGGGGTGGCCGCGGCCATCGCCTCGACGAGCCGGCAGGTCGGCACCTCGCTCGGGGTCGCGGTGGTCGGGTCTGCCGTCCTGTCGGTCCTGGCCGGGGCATTCAGGCTCGGCTTCGCCGAGGCGAGCCACGTGGGATGGCTCATCATCGCCGGCTGCGGGGCCGCCGTGTTCGCGGTGGGGGCAATCACCAGCGGCCGGTGGGCACGGGCCACGGCGGAACGAACCGCGAGCATGCTGATGCCCGCCACGGCGAAAGTCCCGGTCCGCGCCCCTGACGGCGGCCCGGTTGATCAGCTGGCGCCGGTCAGGCCTGGCCAGCCGGGACCTGGCTCATGATCGCGAAGGGCGCGCCCTGGTTGTCGCTCACCACGGCCATCCGGCCGAATGGCGTGTCCCAGGGGGCCCGCAGCACGCTGCCGCCGAGCTCGGTGACCTTCGCGACGGTCGCGTCTGCGTCGGCCACGGCGAAGTAGGTGGTCCAGTTGGCCGGGATCTCGGCCGGGAACTGCGGGCCGAGTTCGCCGATCCCGCCGACGTCGGCCCCACCGACGCGGAACGACGCGTACTTGAACTCGTCTGAGGACATGTCGTTGTACTCGTAACCGAACACGTCGCCGTAGAAGGCCTTGCTGCCCTCGAAGTCCCGGCTCAGCTGCTCGTTCCAGGTCACCGCGCCCGCCTCGTTGGCCACCCCGAAGCCGATGTGGGTGAGCGGCTGCCAGATGCCGAAGACCGCCCCGGCCGGATCCACGGCGACGGCCATCCGGCCGACATCCATGACGTCGAACGGCTCGGCCATGACCTGACCACCGGCGCCCTTGACCCGGGCAGCGGTCGCGTCGGCGTCGTCGGTAGAGATGTAGGTCATCCAGACGGTGGGCGCTTCGGGCGGTCCCATCTTCGGGCCGAGGCCCGCCGCGGCCTGGCCGTCCTTCATGCACATCGCGTAACCGCCGGTCTCGGGCGGCCCCTGCTGGATATCCCAGCCGAACAGCCCGGCGTAGAACGCCTGCGCCTGGCTGAAGTCCGGCACGCCCAGATCCACCCAGCACGGGGTGCCAGCGGTCCAGGCGGTGTCGCGTGTGACCATCGAATCTCCCGGTTTCGTCGGCAAGCCATATACCCACATCTCGCGATGAGCTGCTTACGAAGCGTATACCGGCGGGCGTCGGCCCGGCTGCGAGTTGCCGGGCTCGGCGGCCGGAATGTTGCGGCGGCGAGGCCGGAATCTCGCCCGGCGGAAACGGCCGGAATCTCGCCCGGGCGGCGAGGGCGGAATCTCACCGGGTCAACCGATCAGCTGATGCCGGGCGCCGGCAGGCATCGCGCGGTGACCGGTAGAAGGTCGGATCCTGGTGGTGATGGTGCTCGTGCTCATCAGCCATGGTGATTGCCCTTCACGGGGTTCGGGGCAGGACAGCGGTAGCCAGGGCGCGGGCCCGGGCTCGGCCCGCGCGGGCGGGCCGTGCGGTCAGTGTCCCGGACAGATCGCGCTGCCGGCATGGCCAAGGTCGATGTGCAGCCGGGTAACGAGCAACGGCGTTCCGGTGGCCATGCCGGAAGTGTCGGCGAACACCCGAGGTGCTGTCAACGCCGGGCGCGCCACCGCGCCGTCCCCCGGAGCGGGCTGCCGCCGGTAAGACGGGGCCAACCACGGCGCCCCGTTATGAGTCTTGAATGTTGGCCGTGCGGACGCATTCGCCGCAGGTACAGCCCCCGAGTTTGGCGGCGTGCCCCTGGGCCGTCCGCCCGGCGGGCATTCCCGCCCGCTTGCCTGAACCCCGGCAGGTCACGGCGCCCTGCTGCCGTAGCGTGTCTGGTGGACGGCGCCGTGGTACCCCGGAATGGCGCTGACCACGACCAGCTCAGCACCGTCGTACTGGTCGCGGAAGGGCAGCTTGTTGCGTACCTCACAGCTCTGGATCCGAGTGGGCGGCATCGCGGTGGCGGTGGCGATCGTGGTCACCGTGGCCATTGACGTCGCGGCCTGCCACGGATCGGCCGCGCACCGGCCGGCCGCGGGATCGGCGGCCCGGTCCGCGGGGGCGGCGTCCGACGGCCGGTCCGCGGGGTCCGGCGGCCAGTCTGCCGGAGCGCCAGCGGCCGGCGCGCCCGAGCAGGCCGCGGCGCCGGGCACGGTTCGCGCGCTGCCCCCGCTGTCGCCGGTGCAGCTGGCCGGCCAGCGGGTGATCTACAGCTTCCGCGGCCCTGCCCCGCCGGCCAGCCTGCTGTGGCGGATCCGCCACGGTCAGGCGGCGGGGGTCATCTTCTTCCGGGCGAACATCGTCAGCCGGGCGCAGCTCAGGGCGGTGGCCGGCGAACTGCAGCGGGCCAACGCGAGCAAGCTGAATCCGGTCCGGGAGCCGTTGCTGCTGATGACCGACCAGGAAGGCGGGGCCGTCCGGCGGATGCCCGGCGCTCCTGGGCTATCGCAGAAGCAGATCGGCCAGGCCGCCCAGCCCGCGGTGACCGCCCGGGCGGAAGGCACCGCCGCCGGACGTAACCTGCGCGGAGCCGGCCTCAACGTCAACCTCGCCCCGGTGCTTGACGTGTACCGGGCGCCGGGCGACTTCATCGATCAGTTCGGCCGCTCCTACAGCGATCACGCGCACACCGTCTCGTACCTGGGCGCGGACTTCATCAGGGCGCAGCAGGCGGCCGGGGTGGCGGCCACGGCCAAGCACTTCCCTGGCCTGGGCGCGGCCGTGGGGTCGCAAAACACCGACCTGGGGCCGGTGACGCTGGAGCAGTCGCTGGCCTCAGTCCGGACGGTCGACGAGGCGCCCTACCCGGCCACGATCGCCGCCGGGGTCCGGCTCATCATGGTGTCCTGGGCAGTCTACCCGGCGCTCGACCGGCACCGGCCAGCCGGCCTTTCACCCGCCGTGGTCGGCGGCGAGCTACGGAAGCGGCTCGGGTTCCGCGGCGTGACCGTGACCGACGCGCTGGAGGCCGGCGCGCTGCGGGCGTACGGCAGCATCGCGAACCGCAGCGTGCTGGCCGCCCGCGCCGGGATGGATCTTCTGCTGTGCTCGCAGCAGCAGGTCGCGCAGGGATCCGCGGCGCGCGGCGCGCTGGCGGCCGCCTACCTCGGTGGCCAGCTGGACCGGGCCGCCTTCCGGGCGGCCGTCCAGCGGATCATCGCGCTGCGGGCCAGCCTGCGCGGCTAGCTGGCCCCGGGTCATCGCGCTGCGGGCCAGCCTGCGCGGCTAGCTGGCCCCGGGGCATCGCGCGGCGGACCAGCGTGCGCGGCTAGCTGGCCCCGGGGCATCGCGCGGCGGACTAGCGTGCGCGGCTAGCTGGCCCCGGGGCATCGCGCGGCGGACCAGCGTGCGCGGCTGGCGGGGCGGCGGCTGGTCCGGCCAGCGGGCCGCGAGGCCGTCGATCCGCGCCACCTCGGCTGGGTCGAGCGAGAAGCCGAATATGTCGAAGTTGGCGGCGATGCGGTCCGGATGGGACGACCGCGGGATGACCGTGACCTGGTGCTCGAGGTGCCACCGCAGCACCACCTGAGCGGCGCTCACCTGGTGGGCGGCCGCGATCTCGGTCAATACCGGGTCAGACAGGTCGGTTTCCTTCAGCGGGCTGTAGCCTTCCACGGCGACGCCCCGCTCCTGGCTGGCAGCCAGGAAGCCGGCGTCGAAGCGGGACGGATCCCAGTGGACCTGGTTGACGGCCGGGGCCTGACCGGTCCCCGCGATCAGGTCGTCGATCTGGGCGATCGAGTAGTTGCTCACCCCGACCGCCCGGGCCAGGCCCTCCTCGGCCAGGGCCAGGAACTCGTGCCAGACGTGCCTGCTGGCCGTCCGGCCGCGCGGCGGCCAGTGCACCAGCCACAGATCCACGTAATCAGTGCCGAGGGCCCGGAGCGAGGCCTTCAGGACGGCCCGTTCCCGGCCAGCGTCGGCCGGGCGGAGCTTGGTGGCGATGAAGACCTCGTGCCGGTCCAGGCCGCTGGCCCGCAGCGCGCGGCCCACCTCGTCCTCGTTGGCGTACATCGAGGCCGTGTCGATGTGCCGGTAGCCCGTCTTCAGCGCGTAGCGGACGGACTCACAGGCCTGGCGGCCGCGCAGCCGCCAGGTGCCAAACCCGACCATCGGCATCTCGCCGTCGCCGCGCAGTCCGACGGCGGGCACATCCTGGGCATCGCTCATATGCCCATTGTCCGCCTTCACGCGACCGGCGTGCCGGTGGATGCCGTGAGCGCGGCCAGCAGCTCGGTCAGCCGCAGCGTCGTCGGGCCCGGCGCCCCGTCGCCGATCGTCCGGCCGTCGATACAGATCACCGGCGTGATGCCGCCCATCGTCCCGGTCACGAACACCTCGTCGGCGCGGTAGAGCTGGGTCAGGCTGTAGTCACCCATCTCGTATCCGATCCCGGCCCGGGCGGCCAGGCTGAGCACGGCGCCGCGGGTGATTCCCTCCGGGCAGGCCGCCGCCGACGGGGTGCCCAGCACGTCCCCGGTCATCAGGAAGATGTTGGTCGCGTTGGTCTCCGCGACAAAGCCGCGCTGATCGAGCAGGATCGCGTCATCGGCCCCCGCGACATTGGCCTCGATCTTGGCCAGGATCGACGGCAGCAGGTTGTTGTGATGGATCTTGGGGTCCAGGCTGTCCGGCGGCGGCCTGCGCACGCTCGAGGTGATTAGCGTGATGCCGCCGGAGTCATACACCGGTGGCTTGTGCTCGGCCAGCACGATCAGGGTCGGCCCGGACTGGTTGAGCCGCGGGTCCATGCCGCTGGTGATCTTCACGCCCCGGGTCAGCGTGAGCCGGATGTGCACGTTGTCGGTCATCTGATTGGCCGCGATGGTGCGGCGGATTTCGTTGATGATCTCCTCGTCGGATGGCACCGAGTCGAAGGCCAGCGCCCGGGCCGAGTTCCGCAGCCGGGCCAGATGCGCGTCGAGCCCGAAGATCCGGCCGTGATGCAGCCGCAGGCCCTCCCAGACCGCATCGCCGCCCTGGACGGCGGAGTCGAACGGGCTGATCGCGGCCTGGTCCCGGTGCACCAGCTCGCCGCTGACGTTGACGATCAGGTCCCGGTTGCGCTCATCAAACCTCTGCAGCATGGGGTGTGTTCCTCTCCCGGCTCTCTCGCAACATACGACTCTCGCATCACACGCGCCGCACGGACGGGTGCCCGCGCCGTCCGGTTTTTCATGATCATGGTTATCTGGTGGGGTCCTGGCCCCACCAAAGACCCATGATCATGGAAAGCTCTCGGCTGCGCCCGCTTACGGGGTGAGGCGGTGGGTGGACAATTCGGTGTAAAAGGGTTGACAGGCTGCGGCGAGCGGTTCCAGAGCGGGCGGCAGCTCCGTGGCGGACTCGCGGAAGGGGCCGAAACCGGTCGATTGCCGCACGCTGTCATACCAGTACGCCGCCCACACCCCGTCGGTGTCCCTGGGCCCGGCCGGCCAGGACAGCATGTGCTCGTCGAACGGGACGTTCAGCGCCTCGCACAGGGCCCGCAACGTCGGTTCCGGCCGCCGGAGGATGTCGCGGGCGTCCACGACCGGCCCGCCGAAGGCGCGGAAGATCTCCACCTGCTGCTCGAGCCCCAGATCGGCCAGCACCGGCTCGGCACGGACCTTCGCATACGACGCCAGCAGCTGCCGGGGATCCCGGATCAGGAAGGCGTGGCTGAACCCGGCCAGCGCGCCCCGGTCCACCTCGGGGAGCAGATGATGGGTCATGTGCTTGGCGTAGCAGATGCTCTTTCCGGCCGGCAACGGGGCCAGCGTGAGCTGATCGAGCGCCTCGCGCCAGCCGTTTGGCATGCTCTGGATGATCTCGTCGCGGCCCGGATGCTGGACGCTGGTGCTGGCCAGGTAGTAGCCGTAGAGCGGCTCGTCCACGACCACCGTGTCCGGCCGGTTCTCCCACGAGCGCATCAAGGCGGTCGAGATGGTGCGGGGCCCGGACCACATCGCGATCCGGGCCGTGGTCACAGCACGACCACCGAGCGCAGCACCTCGCCGCGCTGCATCTTGCTGAACGCCTTCTCGACGCCGCTCAGCGCGATGGTCTCGGAGACGAACCGCTCCAGCGGCAGCCGGCCCTGCAGGTGCAGGTCGATGAGCATCGGAAAGTCGCGGTCGGGGAGGCAGTCGCCGTACCAGGACGACTTGAGCGCGCCGCCGCGGCCGAACACGTCAAGCAACGGCAGTTCGAGCCGCATCTCCGGGGTCGGGACGCCGACCAGCACGACGGTGCCGGCCAGGTCGCGGGCGTAAAACGCCTGGGTGTAGGTCTCCGGTCGGCCGACGGCCTCGATCACCACGTCGGCGCCGTTGCCCTCGGTCAGCTCGCGGATGCCCTCG
This sequence comes from uncultured Actinomycetota bacterium, assembly GCA_963775745.1. Taxonomy (GTDB): domain Bacteria; phylum Actinomycetota; class Actinomycetes; order Streptosporangiales; family Streptosporangiaceae; genus DATBGO01. The sequence goes on along the minus strand of CAVZKE010000021.1, from coordinate 13,590 downwards.
ACCGGGTCGGCCTCCAGTGAGTTGATCACATCGGTGGCGCCGAACTCGCGGGCCCAGTCGAGCTTCCGCTGGTCGACGTCGACCGCGATGATCCGGCGCGCGGCGGCCAGGCCGGCCCCGAGCACCGCGGCGTTACCCACCCCGCCGCAGCCGATCACGGCCACCGAGTCGCCGCGGGTCACTGGAGCGGTGTTCAGCGCGGCGCCGAGACCGGCCATCACGCCGCAGCCGAGCAGCCCGGCCACCTCAGGCCGGACGCTCGGGTCCACCTTGGTGCACTGGCCGGCCGCGACCAGGGTCAGCTCGGCGAACGCGCCGATGCCCAGCGCGGGGGACAGCGGGGTGCCGTCGGCCAGCGTCAACTTCTGCGTGGCGTTGTGGGTGTTGAAGCAGTACCAGGGCCGGCCGCGGCGGCACGCCCGGCACTGGCCGCAGACCGCGCGCCAGTTGAGGATGACGAACGTGCCGGGAGTGAGCCCGGTGACGCCCTCGCCGACCGCTTCCACCACGCCGGCCGCCTCATGGCCGAGCAGGTAAGGGAAGTCCTCGCCGATGCCGCCCTCCCGGTAGTGCAGGTCGGTGTGGCAGACGCCGCAGGCCTGGACCCGCACCAGCGCCTCCCCGGGACCGGGATCAGGCACCAGCACCGTGGTGAGCTCTACCTCAGCGCCCTTGCCGCGGGCGATGACGCCGGTTACCTCATGGGCCATCGGTCCGGTCCTTTCTATGGCTGCGAAACGGGGACCGCGTGTCGATCCGCTTGTGCCCGGATAACAGGCACTTGCCGGTGTGGGGGCGATGATACGGCCCGGTCAGCGGCGAGAGGCCAGCCGGGTGCGCCGGGACGGCTCGCGAGTGCCGCGCGCCGGGGCCGCGCCTGGGACGCGCTCCGGTCAGGTGACGGTGCCGGTCACCCCGCCACGGTGACCGAGACCGTGGGCGGCGCGATCGCCGACAGCGCGGCGCCGAGCTGGTCCGCGGTCTCACACAGCGGCACGCAATACTGGGGCGGCTTCGCGCGGGGCGAGAGCAGCGCAGGCCGCCGGCCGATCCAGCGGGGCGGGATGATCACCGTCAGGCCGGCGAAGAAGATCCCTGACACGATGTGGTGGCGGCGGCCGATGATCGACGCGGCCGGGGCGAGCACGATCTCCAGCCGGGCACCGTAGTGCTTGCGGGTGATCCTGAGCTGGGCGATATGCGACCAGGGCAGCAGAATCCGCTGCCGCCTCGACCGCGTCCGCCGGGTGACGATGCCCAGCCAGAGGCCGTTCTCGTCGGCGAAGAACGCCTTCTTCCGCATGGTCGCCAGCACGCCGACCAAGATCAGCGTGGCGAGCAGCAACGAGCCCATGGCGATGGCCGTGTACCAGAGCGGCAGCTTCCCCTTGACGAACAGGAGCCAGGCGAGGACCCCGTACCACACCGGGATCAGCAGCAGGTAGCCCCGCGGGAACATGGGTGCCGGGCCTGTGACGATCCCCGAATACCTGTTCTCCACGGGGCGCCTCCCGTATTGCCCGTTACCGAAATCTTCGGTCGTTCCGGGTGAGGCGGCAAGGGCTACTTTGGCCGCCCCTCGCGCGGGCCGGCACCGGCCCGGCCGCGCTGGCCAGGCGCGCCGCCGCCCGGTCGGCCCGGCCGCGTCGGCCGGGAGACGGCGCCGTGTGGCGAGAGCAGCCGACCTGGTAGCGGGCCGTGCGGATCTTGCCGCATGATGTAGTGATCTCGGTGAGGCTATGTCGCCACTTCAGTGTCAGGGGTAACTCGCTCAATGAGCAGCAGATGGATGCAGGACCAGCATCATGGATCTGCCTACCCCCCCTATGACGACACCTTGCCTCGGCAACGTCAGGACGCTGGGTCGCGGCTGGAGCCATCGCGGGTCGACGAACGGTACGGCGACGCCGACCCGTGGCTAGCCGGCCAGCGTTTCGCTGAGCCCTGGGCCGCGCCGGACGGGGCCGGCGACCAGGCACAGTTGGCGCCCCCACGGCCGAGCAGCGTGGGCTACCCCGAGCAGCGGGTTGCCTCGCGCCACAGCGCCAGCCAGCCGAAGCAGGACGGCGGCAGCTACCCGGGGCCGGGCGGCAGCTACCCGGGGCCAGGCGGCGGCAGCCACCCCGTGCCGGGCGGCTATGCGGAGCAAGCCGCTAGCTATCCGGGGCGGGACAGCGACTATCCGGAGCAGGCTGCTAGCTATCCGGGGCGGGACAGCGACTATCCGGAGCAGGCTGCTAGCTATCCGGTGCGGGACAGCGACTATCCGGAGCAAGGCGGCGGCAGCTATCCCGGACCGGGCGGCGGCTACCTGGAGCAGGACGGCGGCTATCCGAGGCCAGGCGGCGGCTATCTCAAGACGGGCTACCCGGAGCAGGCTGCTAGCGATCCGGGACGGAATGGCGGCTACCCGGAGCAAGACGGCGGCTACCCGGAGCAGGGCGCAACCTATCCCGGGGCGGGCACCAGGTACCCCGGCCGGTCGGCGCCGCGCCACCGGGCTAGCCGTTCGGAGCAGGGCGGCAGCTATCCGGCGCAGGGCGCCAGCCGGTCCGGGCGGTCGGCGGGGCCGCGTCACCGCGCCAGCTACTCCGAGCTGGGCGCCGCGTATCCGGAGCCGGGGGCAGGTGTGCAGGACAGCCCCGGTTATCAGGATCCATATGCGCCGGGCCGGCCAGGCGGCGCGGGCCATCCGGAGCCGTGGGCAGCGGGTCAGGCACCTGCCGGGCCCGGGACGAAGGGTCAGCAGGGTGCGGGCCAGGACGGCGGTCATTCGTGGCCGACCGCTCAGGAAGATGGCTGGTCGCATGCCGAGCCGTGGACGCTCGAGCCGGACGTGCCCAGCCAGCCGCCGGGCATGCCCAGCCAGCCACCGGGCGTGCCCAGCCAGCCACCGGCTGGGCCGGACCGTCGCGGGAGGGACGCCGGGCACCGCGGCCGCGGGCGGAGCGCCGCTCAGCCGGCCGAGGCCCACGAAGACTACCGGCGGCCTGCGTCCGCACCGGACGGTGTCGTGCACTCCTACCAGCAGGAGTGGGAACAGGCGGCGAGTAGTTCGGCCAAGGACGCCGACTACGACTGGTATCGCTACCTAGGCCAGGGACTCTCCGCGCACGCCAAACCCAACGTGGTGCCCGACCCACCGCGCGCGGCCGTCCCGTCGGCGCCCTCGTCGGCATGGCCACCGGTCCCGCCGCAGGCATCGCCGTCGACCTCGGTCCGGGCCCCGGCGGCTGCCGTGGCTGGGCCGCCAGCGGGGGAGCGCCGCCGCAAATACATCGGCGATACCCAGTCGGGTTCCGCTGGCACCGAGTCGGCCCGGGTCAGCGATCCGGTTCGAAACGAGGAACCCCAGGCCGCCTCCGACACCGGGCGCGGCCGTCGTCGGCGGGCAGGGCGCGGGCTTGCCCGGCGCGCGCACGGCAGGCCACAGCCGCCCGCCGGTCCGATACCGTCGCCCGCTCCGGTCCCGGCCGCTGCTCCCATTCCGGCCGCGCGGATGCCAGCTCAGGCACCGGTTGCCCAGGCCTCGGTCGCATCGGCGCCGGTTGCCCGGATGCCCGCTCCGGCGCCGGTTGCTCGGGCATCAGTCGCTCCCGTTCCGGCCGCGCAGATGCCCGCTCGGGCTCCTGCGGCCCGGTCGGCTGCGCCGGCTTCTGCGGGCCGGTCGGCTGCGCCGGCTCCCGCCAGGTCGGCGCCCGGCCGGCGGTCAGACTCCGGGCCTGCGGCTAGCCGGTCCGCGGTCACCAAGGAAGCGCCGGAACCCGCGGGCGGCCCGGCGAGCCGGTCAGCTTCGCGGATCCGCCGCCCAGCGCGCCCGCGCCGGCGCTTCTCCCGGCGGTTCATCGGCCTGACCAGCATCGTCGTCCTGCTCGCGCTGGCCGCGGCCGCGGTCGTCGTGGCCAGAAGAGGCAGCGGGGTCACGCACTCCCTCGTAGCGCCAGCGGCCCTCGGGCGTTACGTCGAGCAGCCTTCGCTCGCCCGGGATATGGGCGCGGCCGCCCTGCAGAGGCAGATCGTGGCCAACAGCAGCGGTGAGGCCAAGCACGTGGTGTACGCCGTCTACGAGGACGAGACCGGCCCGGCCGCGCAGCACGGACCGCAGATCATGCTGTTGATCGGGGGGAACCTGTCCGGTACCTCGGCTAGCTCGTTCATGACCAGCTTCATGGGCAAGCTCCAGGGGGCGGTCGTCACCGGTGCCGGGCCGATGGGCGGCGCGGCGGCCTGCGCTCCCAGCGTTGGCGGGCGGCTGGCCGAATGCGCTTGGGCGGATGGCGACACGTTCGGGGTGGTCGCCTCACCCACGCTCAGTGGGACGGGACTGGCCAGCGAAATGCGTTCGGTACGCCCGTTGGTCGAGAAGAAATCCGGCTAAGCCAGCGAGCGCCGGGCTAGCAGGCGAACGTCGGCTACTAGCTTCCTGGCTTCCCGCCCTGCGGCTTGGGTGAGCGCAGGGATAGCCGTGCGATCGCGATCGCGATCGCACCGGCCAGCACGGCGAGCCCAGCCAGTTGCACGCCGATCAGACGCGAGTCGAGCGGGAGGGTCGCCGAGGCGGCCAGCGCGTTGATGTGATGCGGTCGCCGCGCGGCCTGGCCGGCAGTGGCGGAACCCGCGCTGGCGCTGGCTGCGGGCGAGACGGTCGGGAACAAGCTGGCCGGGTTCTGCGCCGAGGTTCCGATGCCGGGCACAGCGGTGACGCTGCCCGGCAGGGCCGGCAAGAAGGGCGTTACCGGCAGCGTGGCGGTCGGCGTGGCCGTGGATGACGGGGAGCGGGAAGGCGCCGAGGCGATCGCCACGGTCGCGGCCGCGTGGAAAGAAGTGGCCTTGGTCCCGCTGGCGGTGGCGGTCAGGGTTACCTTGGCCCCGGGCGACGCCGCGCTCGCCACCTTGACGGCGGCCTGCAACTCATCGGCCCGACCGACGGGCAGGTCGCCGACGGTGCAGGTCGAGCCGCTGGCCGACGGGCAGACGGTGAATTTCGCGGCCGACACGTGTGCGACATTGCCCACGACCGCCTTCACGGTGACTCCTTGGGCCGCTGCCGCGGTGCTCCATACCCAGATCGCATAGGTCGCGGTCTTCCCTGGCCGGACGCTGCTGCTAGAGAAGGGCTGGACCGAAACGCAGAGCCCGGCCGTCTTCGGTGACGGTGACGGTGACGGACTCTTGCTGGGCGTCGGGCTCTGGCTGGGGGTGGGGCTCGTGCTGGGCGTGGGGCTCGTGCTGGGCGTCGGCGACGAAGTCTTCGGAGAGGGGGTAGCTGTCGGAGACGAGGTCTGACTGGGCGTCGGGGTGGCCGTCGCAGTGGCCGTCGCGGTCGGGGTCGGGGTGGCCGTCCCGGACGGGGCCTGGCTCGGCGTGGCGCTGACCGTTGAGCTTGCGGCCTTGCTGGGCGTGGAAGTCTTGCTGGGTGTGGACGTGGCCGTTGACGTCGCGGTCTTGCTGCTCGCGGACTTGGTGCCGAGGCGAACTGACGAGGCTGTGTCCAGCGTTGGCGTCGTGCCGCCGGCGGCGCGGGAGTAGGCAGCGGCGGTTACGGCCGGGCGCACCGAGCACGCCGATTTCGCAGTCTGGTATTGCACAAGGCGGGTAGTGGCGGATGCTTCCCCGAATGTCCCGCTGAAGATCAGCAAGACCCCGGCCAGGACGCTGGACGCCGCAATCCGGGCTGGCCGCACGCTCACCGGCCTGCCCTCGCCCCTGTTGTCCCCTTGCGGGTTCCCCTGGTCTCCACGACTCCTCACATTATGCATCGCACATGGGCCATTCCCCACAGCGTCCATTCGACACCTGGGTTCTCACAGATGCCAGGTTCAGAGATGATGCTGGGCAGCGGCGGCCAAGCGTTCCGGCGTCGAAGCAGCGGCGCCGGCCGCGCCGTCCCGACATCAGCGCCAGGGAGGTCCCACGGAGCCGCGTGACGTTCTGACCAGAGCCGCCCCGCCCCCCGACGTGATCCTCCGCTACGGTCCCGGTGAGCATCACGTCGCTGACCTGCGGCTGCCCGCGTCCGGCCAGGCTGGTCAGCTGGCCGGCGCGGGAGGCGTTCCGCTGGTGGTCTTTCTGCATGGCGGCTTCTGGCGCGCGGCCTACGACCGCACCCACACCGGGCCGCTGGCCACCGCGCTCGCCGCCGAAGGATTCGCTGTCTGCGCGCCCGAATACCGCCGGACCGGCCAGCAGGAGGGCGGCTGGCCCGGCACCTTCGATGATGTGGCCACCGCGGTGGACGTGCTACCTGACCTGGCCCGGGCGGCGTCCGACGGGATCATCGACTCCGGGCGCGTACTGCTCAGCGGGCACTCGGCGGGCGGCCATCTGGCGCTCTGGGCGGCGGCCAGGCATCGGCTGCCCAGGACGGCGGCCTGGCATTCGGCGGCGCCACGCTGCGCTGGGGTGGTCGCGCTCGCGGCGGTCAGCGACCTGGTCGACGCCTATCAGCGACGGCTGGGAGATAGCGCCGTGGTTGCCCTGCTCGGGGGCGGTCCCAGCGCCCGGCCGGAACGGTACGCGCTGACCGATCCCACCGTCCTGATGCCCGCCGGGGTACCCGCCCGGCTGGTACATGGCAGCGACGACGACGTGGTGCCGTGCCAGATGAGCCTGGAGTATGCCGTGCGCGCTCGTGCCGCTGGCGACGATGTGACCTGCACAGAACTGCCCGGAACCGGGCATTTCGAGGTGATTGATCCGCTGTCGGATGCGTGGGGCCAGGTGGTGGCGGCGTTTCGGGCGCTTTGCTGGCCGGGGGGTGCGGTCGGCCCGGCGTCCGGGGGTGCGGTCGGTCCGGCGCCCGGGGGTGCGGTCGGCGCGGCGCCCGGGCCACCGTGATGAATTCAGGTCGCTATGCCCGGCTACTCCTGCCCACGTGGCGCATACGGCGGCGGGGATGCCGCCGTTGCGTGGCGGAACAGGCGACCAGACCGATCAGGAATCGAGAAGCGCTGGTCGCAGAGCCCCGATTAGCGTGGCCGGCATGGCTTCCATCGAATCTGTCACCCTGGAAGTGGCCGACCCTACGGCCGCCCGCCGCTTCTACACAGCTGTCTTCGGTTTGGGCACTCAGGTGCGCCTGCGGGCCGCGGAGGCACCGGCGACCGGTTTCCGCGGGTTCACGCTGTCGCTCACGGTGTCGCAGCCGGCCACGGTCAGCGGCCTCATCGACGCCGCTCTCGATGCCGGCGCCACGCCGCTGAAGGCGGCCGCGAAGTCGTTCTGGGGCTACGGCGGCGTCGTGCAGGCCCCGGACGGGACGATCTGGAAGGTCGCGACCTCCGCCAAGAAGGACACCGGCCCGGCCACCCGGCAGATTGACCAGATCGTGCTGCTGCTGGGAGCCGCGGATGTGGCCGCGAGCAAGCGGTTCTACGCTGACCGGGGCCTCGCCGTGGCGAAGAGCTTCGGCCGTAAGTACGTCGAGTTCGCCACTGCGTCCAGTCCCGTGAAGCTGGCGCTCTACGGGCGCCGTGCCCTCGCCAAGGACGCCGGCGTCTCGCCCGACGGCACCGGATCGCACCGGCTCACGATTGGCAGCGATGCCGGGCCCTTCACCGACCCGGACGGGTTCGCGTGGGAGGCCGCACCGCTCTGAGCGCGGCGACCGAGCCGCGCGTCCAGAGCTCGGGGGAAGTCCGCGGGCTCGATCACGACACGCCGCGACGTACGATCTTGCGTATGACCAGCAGACCCGCCGCAGCGCAGCACCTGCGCGACCTCGTGCGGCTGCGCCGGGTCCGCGACCGGATCGACCGGGAGTACGCGCAGCCGCTGGACGTGGAGGCGCTCGCCCGCGGCGCGCACATGTCGGCCGGGCACCTCAGCCGCGAGTTCAAGCTCGCCTACGGCGAGTCGCCGTATAGCTACCTGATGACGCGGCGTATCGAGCGTGCGATGGCGCTGCTGCGCCGTGGCGACCTGAGCGTCACCGAGGTCTGTTTCGCGGTCGGCTGCTCGTCGCTGGGCACGTTCAGCACTCGCTTCACCGAGCTGGTCGGCATACCGCCCAGCACCTACCGGAGCCAGGCAGCTCGCGCGACGGCGGGGATGCCGCCGTGCCTGGCGAAACAGGTGACCAGACCGATCAGGAATCGAGAAGCGCCGTCACCGAGCCGCAGCTAGCGTGACCGCTATGGACATCACCATTCACGCGAGCTTCCAGCAATACGTGATAGCCCTGCCTTGTTTCCTTCATTCATCATCTGCTGGCGGTTGGGAGGAGGTATCCAAATCGATGGATTCGGTGATGCAGTTGAAGAAGGCCGCGCCAATGGTGGCTGTGGATTACGCGATGGCGCCGAATGAGATGGATTAAGACTGCTGCTGCTGGAGCCATGGAGGGGCATGGTAGCCGCCGAGAGATGATGGATTCCTCTCAAGGCATCTGTCTCCAATTTGTCTGAACTTGGGTGTGCACGCCCTCCACATATCTTTACACAAGGATCTGACAATGAAAACAGTCCATCAACAGTGAGCAAAGGTCAACTTGATGAAGATGCTCTTTGGAACTCTCACAGCGATCATGCCGACAATGGATTCATGATGATGACACACACATATGGCGCGCGTGAGTCTATAAATTTCAGACACCAGTGTGGCCGCAAAAAAAAAACAACCGACAAGCCATCCGCCATCGTCATGCCTCACCGCAAGATTGGCACCCAAACATGTGAGGTCCTAGTTGGATGCCTTCTATTGTGGAGGTGGACACCGCCTGTGAATGTGGACACAGCCCAAGGTCGTGATCTTGACTCTCGTGCCAAACCACTTTGTTTTGGAACAAGTGGCTAATGGCTCGCCCTCATCATAACAGCGCCATTCACTTCAGCACAAATGCATAATGCGCCAGCCTGCTCAAATCAGCCAGCCATAGCTCCAGTGCGGCGTGCGCCGAAGGCAAACCACAGGCGAGATTGGGTGGCGGCTGATTGGTGCTGTTGGAGACACGTGGATGTTGGGGCCTTTATTCAATGAAACAAAGACATTCTGGCGGCCATCACCACTACGACAAGCTCACTCGAAATTTTCTCACCGGCTGTCCAGTCCTGGCTGTGGTCACCTGAACTGAAAACCCTCGCCCGGCTGACAATCTCCACAAACAACATGCCCTCGGGAGTCACCGCCCATTGGCTGCCTTGGCCGGTGCCTGTGAACTGACCACTACCTCTCTGCTGCAGCAAGGATGTGTGGAGGAGGCGGAAGTGGCCACAGCAACTGGCACACGTGGCGAGCCTGCATGACCAGCCGACAAAAGCTCATTACTGAACTGTTAGACGGAAATGTGGCAAAGTCAACGTGGCGTGGCAAACCTCATCACCATTATGCATCGATGGAGGTGAGTTCAAGGCAGCACAATAATAATGGGCAACGGACTGCAACAAACATGCCGGCTATGGGCTTCACTAGACGATTGCAGACACAGCAACATTTATAAAGACGAAGGCATAACAATCACAGCAATAAGTCAAAAAGGTGTTGTTGTTGTAGTGGTGGTGCGGCCGGGCCCGAAAACCGTGCTGGGGATGGCCTGACCATTTGTCAAGGGTATTCACTGAGAAAGCCGATAAGGGGCAAGTCTCCCAAAGCCATCACTGCTGCTCCAGCTGGCACCCGGCGGTGTTTGATCCAACCAGTTGAGGAATCACCATCGAGCCGCGATGATGATCTGAACTTGGCAATCTGTCTGTGGCTCCCCTCTGAAGCTGAGGCTGACCCAAACCCAAAAGCTTCTTCCGCCGCCTCTTCAATTCCACACACACAGCGATGTGGCTGCCTTTGCTCTGCGGGTTGTGGTCGCCGACAGCAGCAGCCGCCGCCGTCAAAGCAACACACACACTGTAGCAAGGTGATTTGCAGCAAGCCCAATGAACAAATCAGTCCCAGCTTTAAAAATGGGCGGCCCCACCAGCTGTACATTGGTGGGGCATGGATCACCTTAGCCCGAGAGGTGAGCTGGCTATTGTAAGCCCATGTAATGAGGCACAAGTTTCGTGGGCGTGGTGGCCATGTTCGTGGCTCAGGGAAGCTGGCACGGCTCAAGCTGAATGCCACCCCCAATGAACTCAGGCGGAGGTTGACTGTGAACAAGAAGGAGAAGACAGAGGCACACATAGATGCAATATGATCTGAGGCCCTGTGAGGTTTTATTGGAAGAGGCAGAATCGGCCAGCATCTCATCAACATGTGGCAATGTCACAAACTCTCCACAATTTTCATCTGGAATGGGTACAGGCTGGCCCGCCGGTGTGCACGCGATGCCAAGCAGTGGACGCCGAGGAGCCCAATGACGCAAATGGGTGTGCCCCAACCAAACACCACAGCAACAATGGCGCGCGCAACCACCCGCACTGGGAACAGACTCACGAAGAGCCAGACCCTCGGCTCCACAATGTCGGTGGTGGCCGAGCCACGGCCATGGCGCGGCGGTGGGGCCCGCCGCCGCGCCAAGACGGTGCGCGCCTGTTCGAGCCGAATGCCGCACATGCAGACGCCGCAGTCCTCGCCCACCCGCACACGCCAAGCGGTACCGCGGCCCGCCGCCGGCAACTGCCCGCGTTTCCGGCGTGGGCGGCCCGCACAAGGTGCCGACGATTTAATGGAAATAAACAGCGAAACCGAGGGTCGCATTGAAGCCTGGCAAACCACCGAAATGTTTTCCCCCCGGTGACGCTACGACCGGCCACGATGAAGCACATCAATACAGACCGACGGTGTCGTGGCGCGTTGCATGGCCGAGAAACGAACTATCTCAAACTCCTTATGGTGCGCACTCTTTATGATGCCGCCACGGAGTGGTGATCGAGCGGCGAGTTCTTGGAGAGCCGACACGCCCACGGCATGTGGACGGGCGCGCGCACACGATCAACAACACCAAGGGATCGCGAATGAACCCTCGGGCCCTCGGATCATCACAAGGAGGAGTGTGAGCAATCTGGGCGCGCCAAAGCATGCCCAGGAAGATTACAATGACGACAATGGAAACGTGCTGCAACAATCAGAACAAGCGAAGAAATCATGCCATGTGCCTTTTTTTTTAAAGCGCACATTTTTGTCATGAGCAACAAGCGGGTGTGCGGCGGCAGTTTTTGACAAGCGGCGTCGAGCAAGCATCGACCGGATCCAACGAGAAGCCGCCCCAGCCGACCGTAATAAGCCAATACAAACCGCCGGCGATGCAAAGATGGTGCGCACCATGGTGGCGGCGGCGCCGAACCCACAAGCCATTGCCTACCCGTTCACCGAGCAAGCAGTGGATGCGGCACTTTGGCAAAGCAAAAGCAGCAATGGCAAAGGAAAATGCGATGAACACCAAAAGGACGTGGCCCCGCAGATGGAGTGAGCAGCAGCGGAATGAAAAACAAGATTCCCGTCGATGGTGGCCAATCAAATGGGGCTGTGTCAGGCACTGGACGGAGCTGCAAAATGTACAACTGGATTCGATGAGAATCAAAGACCGTGCGATGGCGGCAATGCCGGCGCCTGGACCGCGACGCGTCTGCGCCTGAGTACCCGCCGCCCAGCTGTATCTTGACACAAACCAGCGACACAGCACCCGAAACACGCAGCATGAAACCGGAGCAAGCGTCATCAGGAGCTAGCATGGTACCCAAACGTGGTGCGGCAAGGTGAAATGAAACTCACATCCAAGTTGACTCTGATCATCAAGAATATTGACAACAAAAATGGAAATTCGCCATAACAACCGGCCACACCGATCGCCATGACGACAAGGCAAGTGCATGCACCCACTGTAGCAGCCATGCTGATGAACACAGATATGAGTATTATGGCACCCGATGGGCATTAATCCCATCATTGCCCCTGGATGGAGCCAGCACCCACACGAAGAGTCGTCGTCGGAATCTGGTGGCAGTGGGGCCCAGGACTGAGAAATAACTTCTCTTGCTTCACAAAGGCATTGCAGGCATCTGGCTGTGGTTGGTGTACTACGATATGTATCAAAACTTTGCAGGCCATGCGTCTCATTTCCTTGGGCATGTCCCATCTCCGTCGTGTGCCTGTCGCCGAATTGGAGCGCCATTGGACGTTGGCGCCAGCACGTCAGCACACTCCGGCCGCGACCCACCTGACCTCCACAGAGAGATCAATAACCACCCTGATCTCGTCATTAACGGAAATCATCTGTTGCCATGAGTGATGACATTGAAACGCACACTGGGGTCGCCACACACATACATCTCGTGGGCGCCAGCCCACCAGGAGGCATGGCAGCTATTTCCACGTCTTTTGCATAATAATTTTCACTCAACAGCCATATGAAGTATGCAAATCGGAAACGGTGTAAGGAAAGCTGCCTCCCATAAGTATCAGAGCAGCAATGGCCACAACCGGCTTGCACCATCCAGCCACCCAAATCAAAACAGAGCACGCACCTGTACTATGAGTCATCATGACGTTATGATTCCTGCGTGCTGTCCAAGCGGTATGGGCTTGGCTCACGAGCCTTCGACATCATTACTCTGCATATGGCTACTGAAACACATGCTCAGGACTCATTCAATGTGGCCTTGATGGCACATGGGGGCAAGAACCATCAGACAGTTTCGAGAGCCAGCACGATGGAGTTGAATGAACAGCACATCACCAGCATCAATCATACATCCAGATGCATACAATCATTTCAATGCAGATGAAAATGGTGAAGTGTATGATTTCTGATTGCACTGAGCAAGTCGTTGCAGTGTTCTTTTCATGGCAGAAGCAATATCTGCTAGAGACTACAACATATATACTTATCCATTTTTTCATTGCATATGACCACTCTATTTGAACAGTGTGTGGTCACAATACGTTCTGTTCAGATGGATCGTGGCTGGGCTCGGATTGCTTCACTATGTGACCCGTTCGTCCTGCCCACCCAGTGACGCCAGTGTGTAGGCCAAAAGGTGGATTTGATTCCCTTTGAAACACGTGGATGATCAATCCACTGATCACCTCGATGGTGGATGGCGCGCGGCGGCGGCGTTCGCCCCTGATGTCATCGTTTTTTGCAGAACTCGACGAACCTGATAGCACCCAGCCACGATGTAGTTGGATGCTGCGCATCACCGGAAAGCCGGGCCGGGTTGAGCATATTCTTCATACAGCGGCAGAGCGTTCCTGCAACTGTCGGAGCTCCGTCGTGCTGCACAGAAAGCGCCGCTCCACGAAGCCGCACACACACACCTACGACGAACAACGACTTGACGGCGAATGGAACAGTGTGAGGGATGAAGCCGGCATGCTCTGACGCCATCGAGCACAACAAGCAAGAGCAATAACAGCCAGCATGCCGAAGGCCTTGTGGCCGAGAGTTACCTGATGGACGTCGATGAGTTCAAATTCCTTCGGCGGCGGCGTCCTCGCATTCTCCACCGTTTCTCCATCAGCGAGTCCAACAGCATCAACTTGGTGGGTGCCAAGTGGGTGGACGGTAATGTTCTCTAATCAACAACAATGACATGATGACAACCGGTGGCTCACACCCTAGTGCATCAATCAACGCTTTGAACACAATCCATTTCCACCCGTCGCTCGATCTTCACAACTCCTCCAATCGGTCAGTAAATGATACTTGGAACATGACGT
>CAVZKE010000020.1:0-203351 GCA_963775745.1 uncultured Actinomycetota bacterium | reverse complement strand
GCGAGGATTGCGACTCCGAGGGCCCGCGCGATGGCGAGCCGCTCGTCATCGACCGCCTTCATCAAGCGGCCGACCGCCTCGGTGACCCCCTCCTCGTAGAACATGAAGTCGCCGCCCGTGCGCTCGATGAGCGCGGCGTTGAGCAGAGTGACGGCAGGGTGGATGACCGGGTTGCCGTTCTGCAGCGTGGTCTGGAAGATCCCCGCGGCTTCCTCGGTGTTGCGGTACACCTGGCGGAGGATCTCCAGGAGCCGAGGCGTGTTGCTGCGCGGGGCGGCAGCGGCTGACAGGCCGGCGTTGAGCCGGTGGAAATCCGCACACTGGCGTGCAGCGACGCCCGCGAGGCATACGGCAGCGTGCTGGTCTCGCCGACGACGATGCTCTCGTCATAGAGGTCCACCCCCGCGGCGTGCTTGAAAGCCAGGCTGCCGACGCACGAGCTGGGGCAGACCACGACGGTCATCCCGGGGCGCAGGTGACCGCGGGCGTCGGCGCCGAACGGCTCGGTGGCGTAGGCGGGGCCGACGACGAAGACGACCTCCACGCCCTCCAGAGCCTCGGCGATGTCGCAGGTGACCGTCTCCAGGGCGACGAACCCCTCGAGCAGGCCCTCAGCCTGGATGCCGCCGCGTTCGCGGACCGGCGCCAGATGGTGGTCATGAATGCGTTGTGCGTACAGGGAGACCCGGTGTCCCTGGCTCGCCCACTCGTAGGCGACCGCTAACCCTCCAGCGCCCGCCCCCAGCACCGCGACGTTCATGAGGCTGACTCCATTCGCCCGCGCGTCTCCGGCATCATCGACGGCAACCTTCTCACGAACCGGTGCGCCGCACCCGAGCCTCTCCGGCGGAAAGCGCCGCTCGAATCACCGGGGTCCTCGCGCAGCCGTGACGCCCGGATGGCTGCGCGAGCATGGCAGCCACGCCACCTACCCACCTTTAGGCTACCGGGGGTGACGTGCGAGGGCCGCCGCGGGTGTTGACCTCGTCCACGGGTCAACATACTCACATGCCGCTGCGGGTATGTGCAGGTGCGAGCGGCGCGTGCGTGGCTTCTAGTCCTGCAAAGGTGCTGGCCCGGGTTCGACGCAGAACTCGTTGCCCTCAGGGTCCTGCATGACCGTGTAGTGCTGGTGGCGCTCCATAACGGTGGCGCCGAGCTTTTCCAGCCTGATCACCTCGTCAGCAACGGCGCCAGGAGCGCGCAGGTCAAAGTGCATCCGGTTCTTCGCTGTCTTGGCTTCCGGCACCCGAATGAACCAGATGTTCGGCCCGCCCAGCCGGCGGCCTCCACGAATGCCTTGTCAGTGCTCGAATCCTCGTCCACGTCCGACCCGAAGACGGCGGCCCAGAAGGTGGCCAGGGCCAAGGCGTCAGCAGCGTCGAATGAGACGGCTTTGATCACAGTCGCCATGCAGGGACGGTAACCGGGCCGGGACTGCGGCGTCACGCCGTTTGAAACCGGACCGGCACGTACCCGCACGGGAACGCGGCCACACCGGGCACGCGCTGACACCGGCTCGGCCGTGATTGCTAACTGCGCGCTATGCCGCATATGGCGCGCGCGTCGGGCGCGATGTAGCCGCCTGGCGGCATCGTGCTAGATCGACAGACACCTCGGTCAGCGGGCCGACTCCGACCTCAAGAAGATCCTTCACACTGGACCGGTCGGCGATCGGCTGCGGGCTACGCCGATCAACGGCATCACGCTAAGTGACAGCGAAGGTCGGCGAGAACGCGCGCCGAGCCGCCGTTCGGTACCTTCGGAGCCGACACGTCGCGCAGCGCATATGAGCCGCTGCCCGCCTGAGTCCGCTCGTGCGATAGACCCCACATCGCCGTCGGTCAGTACGTGGGTGGCGTCATCGGTGATCAGCTCAGGATCGCGTGTTGCGTGTGTCCTACTCGCTGTCGCTGTCGGTGTCGGCTGCGGATCATGAAGGTCAGAACCGGTGCCAGTTGGCGGCGTTCGATCGTTCGGGGGTTGCTGTCGGCACTGCCTGCGAGGATTGGCCTGTGGCTGGCATTCATACGGACAGCGTTCCGCAGAATATCGATGGGCCTTCACTCGTTGCCGCCGCCTCTGGGCTGATGCTCCTTCCCGAGAATGCCTCGCGGCTTCTTCGACTGCATCGGCTCGCGGCCTTGGGCATGGCCTTGACCGACAACGGGGCTTCACCCGTGAGTCCGAGCGCAGTCCGGTCGGTCTTGAAGAAGGAGGACATCGGCGGGCCGGGTGTCCTGATGCAGGAAGACCCGTACTCAGAAGTACTGATACAAAGCATCAGTTTCTTCGGAGGGCCGTATCTCGTCTCAACCGGCTCCGGCGAACATACCGTGGCTGACCTCGAGAACTTGCTCGATGCCGTATTCCGTGAGCGATGGTTGCCTGACGACCTCCATATCCCAGTCCGCCAGTTGATCCGAGGACTCCTCACCGTCAGTGACATGGTGCTCAAGCGGGCAGGGTTCACGCGAGGAACCTTGCCTGGCGGTTCAGCACGAACCCGTATCGACGTACCGGGCGCCGCGAGGCTGAGGGAACTGACTGAGACTGCATTTATCTCGAACGACGAACTCGACGCTCAGGGCGACTGGCTGCGCATGGTGGTCGACACGTTTGCGCTTGATCCAGGCCAACTAGTCGATCCATGCGCGGGCGATATTACCGATGACCGTCTCTACGTCACGCCATTTCTTCGGCTTGCGGGTGGCTACCGCGTGGTCGTGCCGCTTGATCTCCTTATCACCATCCGGTTTCACCTTCTGCGATTCGCGCTCCAGGATGGCCAACTCGAAGAGCTCGGCAAGCGTTGGCGGGAAGCGGTATGGCGTCGTTTCATGAGGCTGGTTCCGAGCGGCTCGTCACCAGTCCTGCTTGAGCAAAGCGACATCATGAGCAGGTATCTCCTGAAGATCGACGGCAAGCGCGATCTTCATGTAGTTGTCGCGACTGACCCACTCGTCGACTGGCAGCTAGATGTCTGGGGCTCCTACGACACGCGAGCAGCATTGGACCACATCGCCGACCTGGTTACTCCAAGCGTCCGCGGCACCTACTCGTCGGCGGAGGAGCTGCTCCATCTGGTCATTGTCGACAGCCCTGGTAGGGCGGCCTCTTGGGGCGTGCCGAACGTGGCCGGCGCATACCCGATGCTCATCGCTCGTGCCGACGATCTTGAGGTCATTCTTCACCAGGAGCCGGACGGATTGCTCGGCCTGTTGCTGTTCGCTCAGGCCATCGGGAATCGACCTGGGAGGTCGATGTCTACTGGCATCCTTGACGAGTTTTGTTCCTACGTAGATCACGAGAAGTCGTTCTACTTCTCTGACGACAAGCCGCCCGATTTCACAGTCTTCCAGGCTGGAGACGGGCTGTATCCGCGCCGGAAATACTACGCAGAGACGGACCGACACGGTGTCATCCCGCCTGTGCCGAGCCCAGGCATCCTGCAGGCGCGACGGCGTTACGAGCACGACGCACCAGAGATCTTCCTGATTGAGCCAGCCAGTTCGTACGTCGGCTATGTCGTCGAACTTGGCAGCCAATCTGTCTTCCTATCCCTTGATCTCAAGGACGGCGTGCTTGCAGGCATAGAGCTAAATCTTCTTGAATGTGCCGCTTACTGGGTCCGTGAGTGTGCGACGTGTACAGGTGCTCGAGCGCGCGCCGCAACAACCGAGCTTGTTCTCACGCTGAGCGATCCGGAGTCGTGGAAAAGAGTTGCCGATTGGTCAACGACCGGTCCAGCGGTGCGGTTCACTCCGACCGCAAACGGCTGCATCCTCGAGTTCACCGAGACCTTCGCTGCGCTACTCCAGGATCGCACCAACACCGCGGAGCGCGAACTCGTGAGGGCCCTCCTGAGCAGCCTCTTCGGAATCGCGAGCGCCGACTTGGCTTTGATGCTTGAGGCGGTCGCCCCCCGCGGTTCGAAGCGGATGCTCAACGCCTTCGACCAGAACCGGTCGCCCGATATGCTGGCCGACCGCCTTCCCCGGCCCCTCACAGGCCATGAGCAGGTCACAGCTCAGGTGCTCGACGAGCTCGGCGAGTGGCTGCGGTCACCGACAGGCGGCGGGTTCCGGCCGGCAGACTCGCGGGTGAACATCGGGTCCGTGCGCTTAACACGGCAGTTGCGCACCTCTTTGGCCGCCTCGAGGCAGAAATCGCCTCGTACGACCGACGCACCCTGCTCGACTTCCTGGTCGCCCAGAACGAATCTCTCGTACACGATGCCAAGTTCAACGCGATGATGTTGAGATCGCGATTGGCGTGCTTCGGTGAACAATCACATATCGTCACGGAGTTGGTTCATCACCGGAAGGAGAGTGCAACCGCACAGCGAGCCAACCGATTCTTGATCCAGTACGTGGCCGCACAACCGCCGGCCGGAACACGCACGATTGAAGTTCTCGACTACTACCGTGTTCTTGGCATGGCCAACGAGATCATCGAGCGAGCGACGATCTCGGATTTCCTCCACTATCGTCTCGCGGACTTCGAAGTCTCCATTCTTGACTCCGGCCGACTCGGGGTCAGCCGGGACGAACCGGTGACCGCGGCCATAGACACGTACACCGCGAACTCAGGCATGCGTTCAGTCCGTGAAGCGCTGAATGACCAAGCGAGCGATGACGGAGATGACTTTGACGTCGTTAGTTTCGTTGCTCGTAGCGAGGAGGCCATGCGCGCTGAGTTTGGATTCACACTTACTGAGCTCCGCGAAGTTTGCGGTGGCCTGCTTGACCTCGCCACAGCCGACCAGGTGACGCGTATCGACCGGTCCGTGGCCATCTCGGAGATAGCGCTGAAACGAGACATATCTGATGACATCGTGTCGGCGGTGCTCGTCGGAATCACTCTCACACAACGGGCGTCGTTCGGCGACATCGGACCAGACGCCTGGCCATGGCGCTTCAACCGTGACATGTCGTATGTACGGCGGCCACTTGTTCTGCAAGGAAACGATCTGGTCTTCGGTTTTCGCAGCATCTACCAGCTGGGACGCTACTGGGTCGACAACCTGCTGTCGGGTCGGCTGCAGGGCCGCGCCAAGACGAGCCAGATGCAGCGGTGCATCTCGGAGGCGAGGGGCAAGATCAACGACGCCTTCGCTCGTTCGGTATCCGCCCGACTTAAACACCTCGGCATGACAACACGAGTGTCGGTGAACAAGATCGGCAAGCACCGCATTGTCGACTCCTCCGGCAATGACCTCGGGGACATCGACGTTCTCGCGACCCACGCCGCGAGCCGGTCCATTCTTGCGGTCGAGGCGAAGGATTTTGAGATCGCGCGGACACCGGTCGAGATTGCAAACGAGCTCGAAAAACTGTTCTCAGGCAAGAAGGGGAAGAAGTCCACGATCGAGCTTCACAGCAAACGAGTCGACTGGCTGCGTCAACACCTCGACGAGGTCGTTTTGAGCCTCGGCGCCGATGGCGGCACCGCCCCCTGGCGAGTGATTGGCGTAGTGGTGACGAGTGACCCCTTGATCACACCGCTTGTCTCGTCCAGCACGTTGCCTGTGATTCCATTTGACGACCTCGCGCTAGACGCCCTTGATCTCACGCCATCCTCTGCCGGACGCTCTCCAAAGCACAAGCACAAGGGGAGGCGCAAGCGGCGATGACCTCCACTGGCGCGGTGCTTCGACGGCTTCCTGCTCAGCCACCCGGAGCGCGCCGATGAACTGGATGGCTCACAGAGTCAGCCAGCGTCGGCGCAGAGCTCGGGCCCGCGAGGCCGCGCTGGAACACGAAACCGTCCGCCTCTGCCCGTATCGTCAAGCCGTGACCACAGGCAGCAACCGATTCTGACCCGCGCCCCACTGGGGTCACGCTGAGCGGCCGGGTCAGGCGCCGGAACGGTGACCGGGTAGCCGCTTAGCTCCGGGGCCACGACCCGCAGCGCCTCGCCGAGCGCCCCAGCGGAGCACTCAGCCAGCCACCTCACTGCGAGAACCTCAGAATGTGGTGATTGGACGCACCCAGAACACGATCACCTTGACGACGCTACCCGAGCACGGAGTGCACTGATTGAGGCAAGATAACTGGCTGCCCCGGCCCGAAGCGGTGCTGTGGTTAGCCGCGGACCGGATTCCGGGCCGGTTCAGCCAGTCTTATACCAAGAGGTGCATCGCTGCCCACCCTCGCCGGTCCCGTGGGTTTACCCACCGCCCGGGCAGACTACGGCCACTGGGGGCACTAGGGCCAGTACGTCAGCCAGCAGCGGACCTCGCTGATCCGGTGCTGCAGGAGCGTAAGGCCCGTCGTCGCTTACCGGCAGCCGGGCGCGCCGAATAGATAATTGGCGCCTCTTCGTCGGCATTGACTGCCCTGGTCTAGACCGCTCGTAATCGGCGGAGCGGCCGCGAACCTTGAGAGGCCTGCCGCGCCGCCACTCTGCGTGGCCGCCGGAATGGCACTTTTCGGGCACGCGCTCGGAGCGCGCCCCCTTGGCTCCCCAGTAACACTCTCGCGGATATGTCTGAGCCGGTGAGTGGCACGATAGGCAATGCCCTGCGTGTCCGTAAGGAAGGATGCGGGGGACCTGCGCCGAATACGTGCCGAATTTGGCTCTACCTTCAGCGAATGGCCAGCTCAGAACCACTTCGATTGTCCGTTTACAAGACGGCTGCTCTGCCAACTGAGCTACACCGGCGGGGACTTCGAGCATGGTAGCCGAAGCCGGTCCTGACGTGCGCATCTGTTGCCTGACCTGCGGCTTACAGCGACCGTCGTTTACGCTTCCGCCGCGCATAGCGTGCCGACCTGTCCGGGTGGCACCGGCTGACGGCGGCTCCCAGCGGCCATCTGTGCCCCATACGTGCCCAAATTCTGACGCCTCGGCGCCACCGCAACTCAGGCCGGGCGCCGGGTGCTGCGGCCGTCGCATGAGCGACGCGCCGCCGAGCCGCGATCTCGGCCAACGGGTGCGCTGAGCTCTGCCATTCCGGTCCGACGGAGGCACGGAGGTGGCAACCTGCGGACAGCTCCGGCAGCACGGCGAGGAGCGCCGGATGCCGGACACCCACCCTGGCCGGACGACGCGAACATAACACTGGATGCGGCTACTTGAGGGAGCGTTTGGTGCCTTTCCCGGGCCGCGGAGGCAGCGGCTCGGAGTCAGCCCGGAGGGCCGGGGCTTGGTATGGCTAGCTTGAGAAGGCGCAGGATCAGAAATCCCGGTTCCTTGGTGAGTCTCTCGTAGTCCTCGGGATAACGCTCGTGCATAGTTTCCGCCGGGAGAGGCTCGATGAGTTTTTCGATGAGGAATCCGGCATCGGTGGCAGCCGCGCACAGATCGGACAGCGGTTCTCGCCAAAAGTGCACTGGCTGGTCTCCCGACGGGGTATGCCACAGGTCGGTCTCCAAGGTGGTCTCGAAGTAGGAGCCGCCTTTGCGCAGCCAGTCCATCGCCGGGTGCTGTGTCGATACCACCACTGCCCCACCGGGGCGCAGGACGCGGCAGAACTCGGCGAATGCGGCAGCGCGGTCCCTGGCGTAGTGAATGGCCAGCGCGCAGACGATCAGGTCAATGCGCCATCGCGGTAGGGCAGCGGCTCCCCCAGCACCGCCTGATCGATCCGCACCCGGTTCGCCGCCTGCTGCCTGGCCAAGCCCACCATGACCGGGCTCGCGTCGAAGGCGGTGACCTCGGCCCCCCGGTCCAGCAGGTCGCGCAGGTAAAGACCAGGGCCGCAAGCCGCGTCCAAGACCCTTAGTGGCTGGCCCCGGAAGTAACTGGGGGGTTGACGGCTGCGAGGTCGGTGGTCTAGCTGTCGTGGTCGGCGAGGTGTACTGCGCAGGCGGTGTCGAGGGCTTCTTCCAGGGTTCCGACGGGTGATCCGGTGGTTAGGACGGCGTCGTCGTAGCGGCCGGTCGCGGCCGAGTAGATCGCGAAGCCGAAGGAATGCGCGGAGCCGCCGTAGCGCAGCCGGCAGAGCGGGAGCTCGGTGCTGTCGGGGAGCACGCCGGTGACGTAGGCGAATGGGCCGCGGAAATGCGTGGTGACGCGGGCCAGCGCGGGCCAGCGGTCACGGCCGTGGTGCAGCAGCCGCAGGGTGATGGAGTTCTGGGTGGACTGCGGGATGGCGGGCATGTCCCTCATTGTGCTGGCGGGGCCGGCCGGGCCCGGCTATGATCATCGCCGTCCGGGGGATTACCTGAGCGTAATTTACCCCGGGAGCCCTGATGCCGCGGATGCGTGCTGTGCCGGTCGTGCTGACCGCCAGCGGGCGGAAGACGCTGAAGAAACGCGTGTATGGCCGCACGACGCCGTTTCGGGACCGGTTCCGCGCGAGGATTGTGCTGCTGGCGTCGCGGGGCTGGCCGAATGCCAGGATCGCCCGGGAGCTGGGTACCACCGAGGATATGGCGCGGCTGTGGCGGCGCCGGTTTGCTGAGGATGGGCTGCCGGGGCTTTCGGACCGGCCGCGCAGCGGCCGGCCGCGTCAGATCACCGCGCTGGAGCGGGCGCAGATTTGCGCGCTGGCGTGTCAGCTGCCGGCCCAGACGGGGTGCTTTTCCAGGACCGGGTCGCGGCCCCAGTGCAAGATGGCGTGGAAGTCCAGGTCGAAGATCGCTTCCTCGCTGGTGGCCAGGCCCCCGCTGATCATCTGCTTGTCCAGGGCGGCCAGGAACCGCTGCTGGTGGTCGTGCAACAGGCGGTAGGAGTAATCGGTCAGCGCGGTCTTCTTCGGCAAGACCGCCAGCCCGGCGAGCAAGGCGGCGGCGGGGTCGGCGAGCAGGTCATCGACGTGGGAGACCCGGCGGGTGCGGGTCAGCTTCAGCGCCAGCAAGGACAGCAGCCAGCTGACGGCGGGGATGACGCGGGTGCCGGGGTAGCCAGCCGTCTTGATCAGTGCGGGCAGGTCCAGGGACACCAGGTCAGGGATGGCCAGCAGCAGCCCGGCCCGGGTGGTGTCCAGCCGCTCCGGCCAGGCGCCGAAGTCGATCACCGCCGCGGCCGGCAGGTTCGCATCACGGCCGGGCGTGGCCGGGGACATGCTGGCCTCGGGCCCGGGCCTGCGCGGCGGGTCGAACAGCTCCAGCTTCCCCGCCCGGTGCTCGCGGACCAGGTTGATCATCGCCCACCGGGTGTAGCCGAACCGCGCGCCCGCCTCCGCGTACGACAGCCCGGCCACGAAATAGCCGCGCAGCGCCTCATACCGCCGCTGGTTCACCTGCTGCGGCGACGTGAACCACTCCGCCTCCGCCTCACGTTGCTCCGATCTGGCTGTCATATGGAAACTATGGCAGATGTACTGCCCGCAATGACGGTGCCGGCAACCCGCCCGTATCATGCCTTCATCTGCCTGCCTGTAATGACCTGTCCCGTGCTGGATCCGGCAAACCGGGCACCGCGCGGGGTGTCCCTGGTTGATAACAAATCAGATTCGCCTCATCCAGCACCCGGATCGCGCTACCGCCGACGCTGACCGTGACCGTCAGACCGTAGCGTTCCAGCAGGTCAGGATGCCGGCTCCCTGCTGGCTGCCGTAGCGATCAGCCGGAAAGATTGCGCCGAACATCCTGCGCGGAAATCCGCGTTAGGGCGGCGCCCTATGCCGAAGTTCGCGCACCTCAGTTCCCGCTCTCCAGGATACTTTTCACGCAGGCGATCTGGGCGGCCTCACGGCGCATCTGCCTGGAGATCATCGGTGTCATCAGCCGCAGGGGACCCGCCGGGTCGAGGTCGAGAGCGAATCGCACGCGCGTGGCGCCGGCTTCGTCGGTCAGCTCGAAGACGCCGGTAGGCCGGGCAGGGCCGGCGGTGACCTGAAACGCCAGCCGGTGCGGCGGGTCGAACTCGGTCACGCGGTAGTCGCCGTCGATGCGGCGGCCGCCCGGGCCGGACAGGACCTGGCGGTACGTCGCCCCCAGGCCATCCGTCGACGAGGTGCGGGCGATCTCGAGCACTCCGAGACGCCATTCGCGGTTGTGCGTGCCATCAGCGAGATAGTCAAAGACCTCACCGGCCTGGCAGTGGATGGTCACGGTCTCTTCGGCGTGCAGCATCGCTGTATTCAGCTCCTTTTCCTGGGTTTCTTTGCCGACAATTTCCTGCATAAGCAGCATGTACCGGCGCGCCCACTCATCGGCCGTTTGGTCGAAGGCGAGCAAGCCCGGTACGACGATGTACTCCCTCATCGGGCGGCCAGGCATCCGCTGTAACACAGATGCGCCGCGCGAAGCGCAGGTCGAATAGCCGAACATCTGCTCGCCAGTCGAGGCAAGATCGGGATCCTCCGACCAGACGGGCCGCCCGGCGACCTGGCCCTGCGCCGTCACCACTATCACCATTGCCGCGCCCGCAGTACCGCAATCGCCGTCAGGACGAAGCCGTCGCGGGCCATCCACCGGCCCGCGAAGCCGGTCAGCCGGCAGCCATCGAGCACGGGACCCGCGACAAGCAAACGTGCGGCGAAGGTGCCATCTGCCGGACTGATCGTGATAGCCGCCTCCTCGAATCCCAGCCACCGGCGGGTCAGCGGAAACCATGCCTTGTAGACCGACTCTTTGGCGCTGAACAGCAGCCGGTCCCAGGATGGCTCTCGTGCCGAGGAAGGCAGGGCGCACAATCCGGCGCGCTCATCAGCACTGGCGATGACATCCAGCACTCCCTCGGGCAGCCTGTCATCAGGCTCGGCGTCCAGCCCGAGGGTGAGTATGTCCTCGGCGCGTGCGACGGCCGCTGCACGGTAGCCAGCGCAGTGGGTGATGCTGCCCACGACACCCGGCGGCCATTGCGGCGCGCCGCGCACGCCGGGCACGATCGGGACGGGCGGCAGACTGAGGGTGGCCAGCGCGGCGCGGGCGCACGCCCGCGCGGTGGTGAACTCCCGGCGGCGCTTGTCGACCGACCTTCCTAGGATGGCCTCCTCCTCGGGGAACAGCACGATATCGAGCACATCGCCGAACGTTTCGACGGCCGCCACCTCCGGGGGCAGGATCTCCCTTAGCATCCCGTGCTTCCCGGAGCCGGAAGGATCTGGCGCGGCGGCCCGGGCGCACTGCCCCGCCGCTGCCACTCCCGCGGATAGCCGTACGAGACCTCCTCGAAGCGCACGCCGTCATGCCAGGTGGTCCGCGGGATGTGCAGATGCCCGTAGACGACCGCCGCAGCGCCGTACCGGACATGCCAGCCGATCGTCGCAGTTGTACCGCACCACTGTGCCAGCTCCGGATGCTGCAGCACCCGCGTGGGCTCGCGGACGAGCGGAAAATGATTCACCAGGATCGTCGGCACGCCCGGATCCCGCGCCTCCAGCCGGCGCCCGGTCGCCTCGGCCCTTGCCCGGCACCACGCCTCCCGGCTCGGATATGGATCCGGGTGCAGCATCACCTCGTCGGCGCACACCACACCCGTCTCATACGCCCGCGCGAGCCCCTCCGCCTTGGTCGCCGCACCCGCGGGCAGGAACGTGTAGTCATACAGCAAGAACAGCGGCGCGATCATGACCGGCCCCCCCGCACCATCCCAGACCAGGTAGGGATCCTCCGGGGTGACCACACCCAGGCTCCGGCACAACTCCACCAGGTACAGGTAACGCCCCTCACCGCGCAATTGCACCGGATCTTCCCGGTGCGTCCACAGTTCGTGGTTGCCCGGTACCCACACCACCACGGCGAAACGCTCACTCAAAATTCGCAATGCCCATTCGATGTCAGCCACGATCTCACCCACGTCACCAGCCACCACCAGCCAGTCCCCCGCCGATTCAGGCCACAGCTCCGCGACAACCTCCCTATTCTCCCGAAAGGCCACATGCAGATCACTGACCGCAAGCAGCTTCGGCACCCCGGCACGCGTCAAGCCCATCTGTTTCATCGTCTATAACGATCGTCCGTCGTGAATCCCGCGACCGCGAGGCGGGCGATCCGCACCGTGTGGACGGCCTGGTCCGGCGCCACGATCAAGACCGGCGCGCCGACGGCAAGGCTCAAAGGGCAGAACGGCGACGGAAGCAGTAGATGGCGAAGGGGACGGCGAGAACCAGGATCGCCGTCCACCAGAGCACGGCGATCCATCCGGTGTTGCCGACCGGCTGGCCGGTGAGCAGCGAGCGGAGTGTGTTGATCACGAGGGTCAGCGGCTGGTTCCTGACGACGCCGCGCAGCACCCCGGGCATCGTTTGGGTGGGCACTAGCGCACTGCTCGCGTACGGCAGGAACACCAGGATCATCGCGAGGCCACTCGCACCCTCGACCGTCTTCGACACAACGCCCAGGATCACCGCGAGCCAGGACAGCCCGGTGGCGAAGAGCAACAGGATGCCGAGCACGGCCAGCCAGCTGACAAACGTAGCGCTCGGCCGGAAGCCCACCGCGAAGCCGACGGCGATCAAGACGACGAACGACAAGGCGTTCCGCAGCATGGCGCCGACCACGTGCCCGACCAGAATGGCCGATCCCAGCAGTGGCATCGACCGGAAACGCTCCACGATCCCGCTCCTCATGTCGTCGGTGACCCCGACTGCGGTCGCCGTCGAGTTGAACGCCAGGCTGATCACGATTAGCCCGGCCATGACATAATTGATATAGGTCAGGCCACCTGTGCTGATCGCGCCGCCGAACAGGTAGCGGAACAGCAGCAAAAGGATGATCGGCAGCATGACGGCCGTGAAGAACTGCTCTGGATTCCGAGTGAGATGCCGGATGCAACGGCCGGTGAGAACCTGGCAATCGGTCAGGGCGAAACTGAAGGCCGAACTGTCTTTCCGCAGTACCGCTTGGGTCATTTTTCCGCTCCAGTATGGTTGGTCAGAAGGAGGAACACGTCGTCCAAGGTCGGCTGCAAGAGAGAAATACTCTGCACCTCGAGGCCACATTCAGCCACCCGGTTCAGCAACTCCCGGACTTCCACCGTGCTTTCGATGGGGACGCTGAGACAATGGCCGGCCAGGCGCAGGCCGCCGATCTGCCCGTGAGCTCGTTCGAGGTCGGCGTCGGTGGCGAAGGTGAGCTTCAGCCGTTCGGTGCCAACCCGGCGCTTGAGATCCTCGGCAGTGCCCTCGGCGACGATCCGGCCCTTGTCGATGACCGCAATCTGGTTCGCAAGCTGGTCCGCTTCATCCAGGTACTGCGTGGTGAGCAGGATTGTGGTGCCGAGCGCGAGCAGTTTCCTGATGATCTCCCACATCGACTGCCTGCTATGCGGATCGAGCCCGGTGGTTGGCTCGTCCAGGAACAGAACCGGCGGCGAGGTGATCAGGCTGATCGCGAGATCCAGGCGACGGCGCATCCCGCCCGAATAGGTCCTGACCGGCCGGCCCGCCGCCTCGGCCAGGTCGAACTGATCCAGGAGCTCGATGGCCCGCTGCTGTGCGGTGGCCCGGCCGAGACGGAACAGCCTGCCCATCATCACCAGGTTCTCCCGGCCGGTCAGGAGCCCGTCCAGCGCCACGTCCTGGCTGGTCAGGCCGATCACCTCGCGCACGGCGCCCGCCTGGCGCGCGACATCGTGCCCGTCCACGCGCACCGTGCCGGCGTCCGCAGGCAGTAGCGTGCTCAGGATCCGGACCGCGGTCGTCTTGCCCGCTCCGTTCGGGCCCAGCAACGCAAGCATCGTGCCGCGCTCGACGTGCAGGTCGATCCCCTCCAGCACGGCCACGTCGCCGTAGGACTTGTGCAGCCCGCTCACGTCAATCGCATAGCCGGTGCTCGGCGGGACGTCGGCTGTCATGTCGACACCGCCGCTGCGGCGCAGCGGCACTCATCGGGCAGGATCCATCGCCGATCGCCTGATGGGGCCGAAATATGGTGTGTCATCGCTCCTCAACTCTCCTTCTCGCGCGGTCCTGGGTGGTCCTCGATCCGAGTAACCTGAGCCGACGGGCTGGTCATCATCGGCCGGTCACGGGTTTGTCGTCTGTGGCCCGGGCTCCGCCCAGCGCCAGGCTGATCAACGCCGCACTGTCCATCGTGTCGATCGAGTCCCTTCTCGCGCCTTCTTCCGACTCGGGCGGCTTATCGGCGCGAACGCCGCCAAGCTGGAGCAGACTGTCCAGCAACCCGGCCTCACGCAGCCGGGACAGCGGGATCGACCCCAGGATCCCCCGGACGCTCTCGTCCGTGCGGATCTCCTCGCCGCTGTCATCGGCTTCCGGCGCGAGCTCGCTGCCCAGGTAGCTGGCGAGCACTCGCGGGCTCGGGTAGTCGAAGATCAGGCTGGCCGGCAGCCTCATGCCGGTGGCCGCGCCGAGCTTGTTGCGCAGCTCAATCGCGGACAACGAGTCGAAGCCCGCCTCCCTGAAGGCGCGGTCGGGCTCGACATCGTCCGGGCCTGCGTATCCGAGCAGCGCCGCCACGTGTGTGCGAACCAGCTCCAGGAGCGCAGCTACCCGCTTGCGCACCGGCATTTCCGCCAGCCGCTCCCGCCGCATGCCGGTCTCGGCGGCGGCATCCTGAGCGGTACGCCGGGATGGCCTCCAAACGAGGCCGCGGAACAACGCGGGCAGATCGCCGTCGCGGTGGCTGAGCGCGGTCATGTCCAGTCGCATCGGCAGCAGCAGCGCGTCCTCCAGCGTGCTGGCGGTATCGAACAAGCCGAGAGCCTCATCAATGGTTAGCGCGCCAATGCCGGCGGCGGCGAGCCGCCGGGCGCCGGCCGCACTGAGCACCGCAGCCATGCCGGTGCGGCCCGTGTCCCACATTCCCCACGCCAGGGACGTCCCGGCCACGCCTGCTGCTCTGCGATGGGCAGCCAGTGCGTCGAGGAACGCGTTCGCCGCCGCGTAATTGCCCTGCCCCGGCGCGCCGAGCACTCCGGCGGCGGAGGAGAACAGCACGAAAGCGGACAGGTCCTGGTCCGTAGTCAGCTCGTGCAGGTTCAGCGCCCCGTCCACCTTCGGCCGCAGGACCGCCTCGACACGCTCGGGCGTGAGCGAGGAGATCACCCCGTCATCGAGGACCCCGGCGGCATGCACGACACCCCGCAGCGGGTGTGCTGCCGGAATCTTAGCCAGCATCGCCGCCACGGCCGACCTGTCGGCGATGTCGCAGGCGAGCACCGACACCGTGGCGCCCAGCCGGGACATTTCCTGCCGCAAGCTCGCCACGCCGGGCGCCTCCGGGCCTCGACGGCTTGCCAGCAGCAGATGCCGGACACCGTGCTCGCCGACCAGATGCCGGACGATCACCTCGCCGAGCGCACCGGTCGCGCCCGTGATCAGCACGGTGCCCGCCGGCCCCCACGGCGCGGCGCCTCCGGCGGGGATCGCGGGCCTGGCCAGCCGTGGCACCAGGACGGCGCCGCCGCGCAATGCCGATTGCGGCTCGCCGGACAGCACCGCGGCCGGCAGCAGCTGGAGCGGGGTGTCGCCGGCACCGAGGTCGACCAGAACGATGCGGCTGGGGTTCTCTGCCTGGGCGGAACGCACCAACCCGGAGACGGCGGCACCAGCCAGGTCCGGCGGGCATCCGGTCTCGCATGCCGAGGCGGCCCTGGTCACCACGACGAGCTTGGCCGCGGAGAATCGCTCGTCGGCCAGCCAGGACTGCAGGACGCCGAGCATCCAGCAGGTCTGTTCATACACCGAGTGGCCGCCGCCACACGTCACCAGCAGCACGTCGGTGCCCGCAGCCGAGGCAAGGTCGGACACGATCCGGGCGCCCAGAGCATCCGCCAGACCCCAGCGGTCGGGGCCCAGGACGCACCACTGGCCCGCCGTCTCGGCGGCATCCACTGTGGCCGCGTGCCACTCGATACGGAACAGCGAATGACCCGAGGCCGCCTGGCTGGCACCGGGCCGCGGCGCCGGCATCGGCCGCAGCACAAGGGAGCCGACAGAGGCGACAGGCTGCCCCGCCGCATCGGCCACCTCGAGCGACACTACACCGGGGCCGACCGGCCGCACGTGCACGCGCAGGCTGGTCGCGCCGACCGCATGCAGGTCAACCCGCTCCCAGGAGAATGGCAGCACCGGTTCATCACCAGCCGCGCCACTTGCCACGATCGCGTGCAGCGCCGCGTCAAACGCGGCGGGATGCAGGCCAAATCGGTCCGCTTCCGAGTACGCCGTGGGCGGCAGGCTCACCTCGGCGAATGTGTCGGCCCCCCGCTGCCAGATGGCCCGCACCGCGCGGAAGGCGGGGCCGTAGACCATGCCGTGCCTGGCAAGGTCCGCATACATCCCGTCCACCGACAGCTTCTCGGCGCCAGCCGGCGGCCACTGCGTATGGTCGAACGACGGCTGCTGGCCTGTGCCGGCAACGAGCATGCCGGTCGCGTGCCGGGTCCACGGCAGGCCCGCGGCCGCGCCCTCGGGACGCGAGTGCACGCTCAACAAGCGCGCGCCTGAGTCGTCCGGCGAGCTGACCGTGACCTGCACCCGCACTCCCGCGCGCTCGGGCAACGCAAGCGGCGTCTCGAGCGTCAGTTCAGCCACCCGCGCACAGCCCACCTCATCGCCGGCGTGGATCGCCATCTCCACGAAGCCGGTACCCGGGAACAGCAGTGACCCGCCGATCACGTGATCGGCCAGCCACGGTTGCGATCCCACCGAGATCCGGCCGGTGAGCAGTAGTCCTTCGGCGTCGGCGAGCTCTATCGCCGGGCCTAGCAGCGGGTGCTCCGCGGCGCCGCTGCTCCCCAGGCCGGCGCTCTCCAGCCAGTACCGCTGCCGCTGGAACGCGTATGTCGGCAGCTCGACCGCATGCGCCCCGGTCCCGTCGAACACCGCCTTCCAGTCCGGGGATTTCCCGCTGACATGCAGCTGGCCGACCGCGCTCAGGACAGCGCCCGGCTCAGCGTGCCCTTTCCGCAAAACCGGCGCTAGCAGGGAGTCTCCGGCGCTTTCGTCCAGGCATTCCCGCGCCATCGCGGTCAGCGTCGCGTCGGGGCCTAGCTCGACGAACCTGGTCACGCCTGCGTCGTCCATGTGGCGGACGGCATCGCAGAAGCGCACGGCATCGCGGGCCTGGCGCACCCAGTACTCCGGCCGGGCCAGTTCCTGGCCGGAGTACTCACCAGTCACCGTGGACACGATCGGGATACCGGGCACCTCGTAGCTGAGCCCGCTCACGACGGCGCGGAACTCGGCCAGCATTGGTTCCATCCGCCGCGAATGGAATGCATGCGACACCCGCAGCCGGGTGGCCTTGCGACCGCGGCCCTGCCACAGGGCCGCGAACTCAAGCACCGCCGCCTCGTCGCCTGAGACCACGACCGCCAGCGGGCCGTTAACCGCCGCGATCTCGACACCGTCGCGCAGCGCCTGGCAGACCTCGTCTTCGGCAGCGGCGACAGCTACCATCGCCCCGCCCGGCGGCAGCGACTGCATCAGCCGGCCTCGGGCGGCGACCAGCGTCGCGGCGTCGCCCAGCGACAGGACGCCGGATACGTGCGCCGCCACTACCTCGCCGATCGAATGTCCGGCGAGGGCGTCCGGCCGCACCCCCCACGCCTCAAGCAGCCGGAACAGCGCGACCTCCACCGCGAATAGCGCGGATTGCGTGTACACCGTCTCGTCGAGAGCGTCCGCATCGGAGGAGATCACCTGGTGGATCGGGCGGTCCAGGTGCCCGTCGAGCGCCGCGCAGGCCTCGTCATAGGCGCGGGCGAACACCTGGTACCTCGCATGCAGCTCGGTCCCCATGCCGACCCGCTGCGATCCCTGCCCGGTGAACAGGAACGCCGTCTTGCCCGCAGCGGAGGCAACACCCTCGATGACTCCCGGCGCCTCTTCCCCGTCAGCCAGCACCTTCAGCCGCGGCAGGAACTCCTCGGGCAGGCCCCCGATAATGACCGCGCCGTGCTCAAAGCAGGTACGCGAGGTCGCCAGCGAGTACCCGACATCGGCAGGGCCCAGCCCTGGTTCGCTGTCCAGGTACGACAGCAGCCGTCCCGCCTGGGCACGCAGCGCCGCGCGCCCGCGCCCGGAGATCGGCCACGGCACGACCCCGGCCTGCCCACCGCCCGGCTCGGGTATGGCCAGCGGCGGCTCCTCGATAATCACGTGCGCGTTGGTGCCGCTGACACCGAAGGAAGAGATCCCGGCGCGGCGCGGGCACCCGTTCGGTGGCCACCGGATCGCCTCGGTCAGCACCCGCACGTTTCCCGCCGACCAGTCCACCTCCGGTGACGGTTTCGTGACGTGCAATGTCCTCGGCAGCTCGCCGTGTCGCATCGCCAGCACCATTTTGATCACGCCGGCCACACCCGCCGCGGCCTGGGCGTGGCCGATGTTCGACTTGACCGAGCCGATCCACAGCGGCCGGTCGGCCGGCCGCTGCTTGCCGTAGGTGGCGAGCAGGGCCTGCGCCTCGATCGGGTCGCCCAGCCTGGTGCCGGTGCCATGCGCCTCCACGGCGTCGACGCCTGCCGGATCCAGGCCCGCGTTAGCAAGCGCCTGACGGATCACCCGCTGCTGAGCGGGACCGTTGGGCGCCGTCAGCCCGTTGGAGGTGCCGTCCTGGTTGATCGCGCTGCCGCGCAGCACCGCGAGTACCGGGTGCCCGGCCCGCTGCGCGTCCGGAAGACGCTCAAGGACCAGCATCCCGACGCCCTCTGACCATGCGGTACCGTCGGCATCGGCGGAGAACGCCTTGCACCGTCCATCC
The DNA here is from genome assembly GCA_963775745.1 of uncultured Actinomycetota bacterium. Lineage (GTDB taxonomy): Bacteria > Actinomycetota > Actinomycetes > Streptosporangiales > Streptosporangiaceae > DATBGO01. The sequence continues at coordinate 184,782 of CAVZKE010000020.1, read as the reverse complement.
GGTGCGAGGCCACGCTGCCGGCTGAACTCGACGAAGGTTTCCGGCGTCGCCATCACTGCCACGCCGCCCGCCAGCGCGAGCGAGCACTCGTGCTGCCGCAGCGCCTGGGCGGCCCAGTGGATGGCGACCAGCGCGGACGAGCACGCCGTGTCCACGCTGACCGCCGGTCCCTGCAATCCCAGGCTGTATGCCACCCGCCCGGTGACGATCGAACCGGTGCTATTGCTGCTGACGTAGTCGTGGTACTGCACGCCGGCGTACACGCCTGCCGGGCTGCCCTTCAGCGACACCGGGTCGATACCTGCGCGCTCCAGCGCCTCCCACGACGCTTCGAGCAGCAGCCGCTGCTGGGGGTCGATCAGCGGCGCCTCCTTCGGCGAGATCCCGAAGAATCCGGGATCGAACTCGCCCGCGTCGTAGATGAACCCGCCTTCCCGCGTGTAGCTCGTGCCCGGCCGCTGACCGTCGGGATCGTACAGCCCATCCACGTCCCAGCCGCGGTCAGCCGGAAACTCGCCGATCGCGTCGGTGCCGTCCGCGACCAGCCGCCATAGATCCTCCGGCGAGCTGACACCGCCGGGAAGGCGGCAGGCCATCCCTACGATCGCGATCAGCTCGTCCGGGCGGCCCGCATCCTTTCGGGCGGAGGCATCGCCGCCCGCCCCGCCCGGCTCGGCCTCCTCGCCCAGCTCGCCCAGGAGGTGGCCGGCGAGCGCTGCCGCAGTCGGGTAGTCGAAGATCGACGTGGCCGACAGGCGAAGCCCGGTCGCCGCGTTCAGCCCGTTGCGCAGCTCGATCGCCGTCAGGGAGTCGAAGCCCATCTGCTGGAACTCCATGGCAGGCCCGATCTCGTCCGCCGAGCGGTATCCCAGCACCGACGCGGCCTGGCCGCGCACCAGGTCCAGCGCGACGGCACGGCGGTCGGGTTCCGGCAGCCCGGCGATCAGCTCACTAAACGGCACCGCCCGCCCGCCCGGGCCAGCTGCCGCACGGCGCACGCCCTGACCGGCCAGACCGCGCAGCGGCGTCGGTATCTCCGCAGCCCGCTCCCGCAGCGCGGCGAGATCGAGCTTGGCGGTGACGACCGCCGCCTCGTCGCAGCGGAGCGCCGCGTCGAGGCGAGCAAGGCTCTCCGCCGCGGACAGCGGCAGCACGCCGCCGCGGGACAGCCGTGAAACGTGCGCCTCGTCCAGTTTCCCTGCCATCCCGCCCGGCTGCGCCCACAGGCCCCAGGCCAGCGACAGCGCGGGACGGCCGGAGGCTCTCCTATGGATGGCGAGCGCATCGAGGAACGCGTTCGCTGCTGCGTAGTTTCCCTGCCCTGGAGCGCCGAGCACGCCAGAGACCGAGGAGAACATCACGAACGCCGACAGCTCGGCGGCACTGGTCAGCTCGTCCAGGTTCAATGCCCCGTCGACCTTGGGCCGGAGCACCGAGTCCACGCGCTCGGGCGTCAGCGCTGTCAGCACCCCGTCGTCGAGCACGCCGGCCGCGTGCACGACGGCCTTCAGCGGGTGCTGCTCCGGCAGCCCGGCGAGCACCCCGGCGAGGGCAGCCCGGTCCGCCACATCACACGCGGCGACCTGCACGTCCGCGCCCATCCCGGTCAGTTCCGCCACGAGCCCGGTGTCCCCTTCGCTTCCCCGGCGGCTTACCAGAAGCAGGTGCCGGACACAATGCTTGGCCACCAGGTGCCTGGCGACCACACCGCCAAGCGCACCCAGCGCGCCCGTGATCAGCACGGTGCCGTCGGGGCCTAAGGCGCCCGGCTTGGCGCCCCGGGCATCCGGTTCCGTCTCCCGGGTGCCTGGCCCGGCTTCGGCGTCCTGGCCGGCTTCGGCGTCCTGGCCGGCTTCAGCATCCTGCGCCGCGAGCCGTACCAGCCGAGCGGCATGCAAGACGCCCTCGCGCGCGGCCAGCTGCGACTCCTGAGACGCGACCACGTCGGGCAGCAGCGCCGTGACATCCGTCCGCTCATCGACGTCGAGCAACACGAAGCGGCCCGGGTTCTCTGCTTGTGCCGCCCGGATGAGTCCCCACACCGCCGCCCCGGCGAGGTCCGTCACGTCGCCGCCGTTGACGGACACGGCGTAGCGGGTCAGCACCACCAGTACGGAGCTCTCGAACGGCTTGGCGGAGAGCCAGGCCTGCGCCGCCTGCAGGGCCCTGCGCACCGCAGCATGGGTCGCATCAGCATCCACGCCTGCCGCGCAGGTAAGTATCACGACACCCGGCACCGGGCCGGTGCGGTCGGCCACGGCAACATCCGCCTGATCGAAGTCCAAGGACGACAAGGGGCCCGCGGCCAACCAGGACGCCGACACCGGCTGCCAGTCAAGCCGGTAGAGCGGGCTGCTTGCCGCGCCCGCTAGCTGCGGCGGAGTGAAGGACCGGAACACCGCCGAGTCGATCGACGCCACCGGGCCACCGGCCGCGTCCGTCACGTCCACCCTGAACCGGTCGGCCCCGGACGGCGAGAACCGCACTCGCAGTGCCGAGGCGCCTGCGGCGTGCAATTCCACGCCGGACCAGGAGAACGGAACGCGTCCCGCGCCGCCGTCGCGGCCACCGACTGCCCACAGCGCGTGCGTGCTCGCGTCCAGGGCAGCCGGGTGCAGCCCGAATCGCTCGGCGTTGTGCGGTGTGTCGTCGGGCAGCCGCACCTCGGCAAATATCTCATCACCGTGCCGCCACGCCGCGTGCAACGCGCGGAAGGCCGGTCCGTACACCAGGCCGACGTCGGCGAGATCGTCATACAAGCTGTCCAGCGGGACTGGCTCGGCATCCGCGGGCGGCCACTCCGGTAGCCCTCGGCCCGGCTGGCCGACCGGCGGCGCCAGCGTCCCGGTGGCATGCCGGGTCCATTGCGTGTCCGGGCCAGCCTCCGCGTCCCGCGAGTACACCGATACCGCGCGTGTTCCGGATTCCTCGGCGGCGCTCACCGCGACCTGGATCTGCGCGGCGCCGCGCCCGGGCAGCACCAGCGGCCTGCCCAGCGTCAGCTCCTCGATCCGCCCGCACCCGACCTGGTCGCCCGCGCGGATCGCCAACTCGACAAACGCAGTTCCCGGCACCGTCACGTCCTTGCCGAGCACGTGGTCGACGAGCCACGGCTGCTGGTCGGGCGAGAGCCTGCCGGTCAGTACGACACCATCGGTGTCGGCCAGGGTGAGCGCCGCTCCCAGCAACGGGTGTCCCGCCGCGTTGAGTCCCGCGCCGGTCAGCTCGTCAAACCGTGACCGGGTGCCCAGCCAGTACCGCCGACGCTGGAACGGGTACGTCGGCAACGGCACCAGCCGCCCGCCGCGCCCGGCGAACAAGGATTCCCAGTCCGGGCCGACGCCGCTGATATACAGTCCGCCCAGCGCGGACAGCACCGTCTCCGCTTCCGCATGGTCCTTGCGGAGCAGCGGAAGCAGCACCGCGGTATCCGGCGCGGTGCTGAGGCACTGGGCCGCCAGCGCGGTCAGCACCCCATCGGGCCCCGCTTCGACGAACCGGATGACACCCTCGGATTCCAGGCGCCGCACGCCCTCGAGGAACCTGACCGCCTCCCGGACGTGGCGCACCCAGTACCCGGGGGAGCACAGCTGATCCGCCGAGGCCACCTCGCCGGTCACGTTGGACACGATGGGAATGTTCGGCGCCGCGTAGGCCAGCTCCGCGGCTGCCCGTCCGAACTCCTCCAGCATGTCGTCCATCAGGGGAGAGTGAAATGCATGCGATACCCGCAGCCGCTGGGTTCGGCGGCCCTGGCGGCGGAAGCTGGCCGCGATCTCTAGCACGGTGCCCTGGTTGCCCGAGATAACCAGCGACGAGGGACCGTTAACCGCGCCGATACTCACCCGACCGGACAGCATCGGGCGCACCTCGTCCTCGGTGGCTTGCATGGCGACCATCGCGCCGCCGGCCGGAAGCGCCTGCATGAGCCTGCCGCGGGCCGCGACGAGCGCGCACGCGTCCTCCAATGACAGCACCCCGGCAACGTGCGCGGCTGCGAGCTCGCCGACGGAGTGGCCCAGCAGCAGGTCCGGCACGACGCCCCAGGACTCCATTAGCCGGAACAGCGCGACCTCGATGCTGAACAGGGCGGGCTGGGCGTACATCGTCTGGTTCAGCAGCTTCGGCCGGCCGGACATAACGGTCGCCAGCGGATGGCCCAGCCGGCCCGCGAACCCGGCGCACACGGCGTCCATCGCCTCGGCGAACACCGGGAACGCCCGGCGCAGCTCACCCCCCATGCCGACCCGCTGCGTGCCCTGGCCGGAGAACAGGAACGCGGTCAGGCCGTCGGCGGCCGCTCCGCGCAGCACCCCTGGTCCGGCCCCGCCGTTGGCGATCGCGTCGACTCCCCGGACGGCCGTCTGGATGTCCCTGGCCAGCACGACCGCGCGATGCTGCAACGGCGACCTCGTGGTGGCGAGCGAGTAGCCGATATCGAGCAGCAGGCCTCGTCGCCCTGCCCGGTCACGTGCGACAGCAGTCGCCTGGCCTGTGCGCCCAGCGCCTCCTGGCTATTCCCCGAAATCGGCCAGGGAACGGCGCAACCGGCAGGCCAGGCCGGCCGGTCCGTTTCGGCCTCCGTTTCTGGCTCCGCCGGCGCCTCTTCGATGACCACATGTGCATTGGTGCCGCTGACTCCGAATGAGGAGACCCCGGCACGCCGGGGGTGCCCGCCGCGCCGCCACGGCTGAGCTTGCTGCAGCAGCCGGACATTGCCCGCCGACCAGTCGACCTCGGCGGACGGCTCGGTGACGTGCAGCGTCTGCGGCAGCACACCGTGCCGCATCGCCATCACCATCTTGATGACCCCGCAGACCCCGGACGCGGCCTGCGCGTGACCGATGTTGGACTTAATGGAACCGAGCCATAGCGGGCGGTCCGGCGGACGGCCCTGCCCATAGGTGGCGATCAGTGCCTGCGCTTCGATCGGGTCTCCCAGCGTCGTGCCAGTGCCGTGGCCCTCAACCGCGTCGACCTCGCTGGCCGACAGCCGGGCGTCAGCCAGGGCCTGCCGGATCACGCGTTGCTGGGAGGGGCCGTTCGGGGCGGTCAGGCCGTTTGAAGCACCGTCGGAATTGACCGCCGAACCACGCACCACCGCTAGCACGGGATGGCCGTGACGGCGCGCGTCGGCGAGCCGCTCCAGCAGGATCGTCCCGGCGCCCTCGGCCCAGCCGGTGCCGTCCGCGGTGTCGGAGAACGCCTTGCACCGCCCGTCCGGCGCCAGGCCCCGCTGGCGGCTGAAGGCGAGGAATGGTCCCGGCGTTGACATCACCATCACCCCGCCCGCCAGCGCCAGCGAGCACTCCCGCTGCCGCAGCGCCTGAATGGCCAAGTGCAGTGCGACGAGAGAAGAGGAGCATGCGGAGTCGACCGTGACCGCCGGCCCTTCCAGGCCGAGGGTGTAGGCCACCCGGCCGGAGATCACTGAGCCCGCGTTGCCCGTGCTGCGGTAGTCCTCGACGGCAGGCAGCGCAGCCGACGAGAGATCGTCGTAGTAGTCCTGGCCTCCGCTGCCGATGAAGACGCCGACCGGCAACTGACGCATGGAGTGCGGCGCGATTGCCCCCCGCTCGAACGTCTCCCAGGCGAGCTCGAGGATCAGCCGCTGCTGCGGGTCCATGGTCAGCGCCTCACGCGGTGAGATGCCGAAGAATGCCGCGTCGAACTCGGCGGCGTCATAGACGAAGCCGCCCTCGCGCACGTAGCTCGTACCCGGGCGGCCCGGATCGGGATCGATGAGGGTGTCGAGGTCCCAGCCACGGTCGGTCGGAAACCCGCCGACGGCGTCGGTGCCCTCGGACACGACACGCCACAGGTCCTCCGGCGAGCGCACGCCACCGGGGTAGCGACAGCCCATCGCGACGATAGCGACGGGCTCCTTCTCTGCGGCCTCGACATCGCGCAGCCGCTCGCGCGTCTGGTGCAGCTGCGCCGTTACCCGCTTGAGGTATTCCAGCAGCTTCTTCTCGTCAGCCATGTGCGCCCTCATGTCGGTCGCCCGGCCCGGTCAGCGGCACGCGTGGCCCGATCATGCTGACTTCAGCTCCTGGTCGATAAGGTCGAAGACTTCCTCAGCCGTCGCCCCTTCCAGGCGGCTCGCGATGGCCGCGCGCTCGCTTCCGCCCAGGACCTCGTTCAGCCTGAGGACAAGCGCCTGCAGCCTGGAGGTGATCCCGGTCCGCTCGACCTCGTCCCGCGGCAGTGCGGCCACTCGCGCTTCCAGCCGGTCTAGTTCGGCGGCGAGGGGCGCGCCCGCCGGCGCGCCGTCCTGGCACAGCGCGGACCACAGGTGCTCGGCCAGCGCCTTCGGATTGGCATAATCGAAGACCACCGTGGCCGGCAGCCGCAATCCTGACGCGACGCGGAGCCGGTTGCGCAGGTCCACCGCGGTCACGGAGTCGAAGCCGAGCTCCTTGAAGGCACGTGTCGCCTCGACCGCGGAGGCATCGTCGTGTCCGAGCACGACGGCCACATGCGCCCGCACCAGCTCCAGCAGCAGGCGATGCTGCTCGGCCGCGGTCAGGGACGCCAGCCGGGTCGCCAGGTCGGGGCCGCCCAGGTCCTCATCGGACGGCCCGCTCACGGTGGCGTCGCCCAGGATGGCGCGGACTTCGGGCAGCGCACGCAGCAGCGGGCGCGGCCGGGCGAGTGTGTAGACGGGAGCGAACTGGGTCCAGTCAATATCGGCGACGACCAGGTGGCTCTCGTCCTGGCCGAGTGCTTGCCCGAGCGCCTCGAGAGCCAGCGCGGGGTCCATCACGGATACCCCCATGCGGCGCAGCCGTGCGCTCGCGGCCTCGTCGACCATGCCGCCGCCCGCCCAGGCACCCCATGCGATCGACGTGCAGGTAAGCCCGCGCGCCCGGCGGCGCTGCGCGAGGCCGTCCAGGAACGCGTTCGCGGCCGCGTAACCGGGCTGCCCCGCGGAGCCCCAGACCGCGGCACCCGAGGAGAACAGCACGAAGGCGTCCAGCGGACGGTCGGCGAGCAGCCTGTCCAGATGCACGGCCCCGGCTACCTTGGCCCGCATGATATCCGCGAGCTCCTCCGGCGTCGTTTCCGTCAGGGGCGGCTCGTCGTGCAGTACCCCGGCCGCATGCACCACCGCCGTCAGCGGCGGATCTTGCGGCAGCGAAGCGAGCAGCCTGCTCAGTGCCTCACCATCGGACACGTCGCAGATCCCGATCGTCACCTGGGCGCCGAGGGCCACCAGCTCGGCCTCCAGCTCGGCGGCGCCCCGCGCTGCCCGGCCACTACGGCTCGCCAGCACGACGTGCTCGGCTCCGCCAGCCGCCAGCCAGCGCGCTACCCGCGACCCGACCGCGCCCGTGCCGCCGGTCACCAGGACGGTCCCGCGTGGCCGCCAGCGCCGCACGCCCGCCGCATCGCCCTGCGGTGCCCGCACCATCCGCCGGGCAAAGGTCCCGGACTGGCGGATCGCGAGCTGGTCCTCGCCGTCTACCGAGGACAGCAGCGCGCACAGGCGGCCGACGGCCTCGCGGTCCTGTGCGTCGGCCAGATCGACCATGCCGCCCCAGGTGCCGGGATAGTCGAGCGCGAGAACCGTTCCCATTCCCCAGAGCGAGCCCGCGGCCGGGCGGACGTCCTCAGCGCGGTCGACCGCCACCGCGCCCGATGTGACGCACCAGAACGGCGCGGCGATCTCCGTGTCGTGCAATGCCTGAAGCAACGTGATCGTCGCGGCGGTTGCGTGCGACACCACCGGGTGCCCAGGCTCCTCGCGATCATCAAGCGCCAGCAGGGAGAGCACACCGGCGGGACACTCGCCGGACAGCTCCGCGCGAAGCTGCCCCGCGAGCGCGGCTCGGTCGGTTCCGCTCACCGCCAGGCGGACTACGCTGGCTCCGTGCTCGGCTAGCCCGTCCGCGATCGCGGCCGCCGCTGAGTCGGCGGCCGGCCCCGCGTCCGCGGGCATGACCACCAGCCAGGTGCCCGCGAGGCGGCCGCCAGGCAAGCTGGCGAGCGGCAGCCACGATACCCGGTACCGCCAGGACTCCACGGTGGACGCGGCCACCTGCCGGCCATGCCAGGCAGACAGGGCCGGAACGACCGTGCGTAGCTCACCAGCATCGACGCGCAACCGGGTGCCGAGCGCATCGACGTCTCCGCGCTCCACGTCCAGCCAGAACTGCCGGTGCACGGCGTCGTCGGCCGGCGCCACCGGTGCCGCGGGCCCCCCCTCTGGCAGCCAGTATCGCTTGCGCTGGAAGGGGTAGGTGGGCAGGTCGACGAGGGTGCCGCCAGCGCAGAACGTCCGCCAGTCCGGCGAGATGCCGCGGACGTGCAGTTCCGCGATCGAGGTAACGAGCCGGTCGAGGCCACCGTCATCGCGGCGCAGCGAAGCGGTCACCACCGCCCGGTGATCGAGCTCGTCCAGCGTCTCCTGAACGCTCATGGCCACCACCGGATGCGGGCTGATCTCTACGAACGCCGCGTGCCCCGCGGCGGCCAGCGCGCGGATAACGGGGGCGAACCGGACGGTCTGCCGGAGATTGGAGTACCAGTACCCTGCGTCGAGGCTTGTCCCGTCCACCCACGTGCCGGTCACCGTCGACATCATCGGAACCTCGCCGGTGGCGGGGACGATCGGTGCCAGGTCGGCCAGCAGCCGTTCTCGGAGCTCATCGACATGCGCCGAATGCGACGCATAGTCCACCGGAATCCGCTTGACCCGCGCGCCCTCGGCGACCAGTTCAGTCTGCAATTCCCGCAGCGCCTCGCCGTCACCGGACAGGACCAGCGACCGGACGCCGTTGTCCGCCGAAATCGAGATCCGGTCCTCCCAGCGATCGAGGCGCGCGCGGACCAGCTCGGCGGGCAGGCCCACCGACAGCATGCCGCCACCGCGGCTGCTGAGGACCTCGCCGATGGCCCTGCTCCGCAGGGCAGCTACCCGGGCTGCGCAGTCAATCGACAAGGCCCCCGCCACGCACGCCGCGGCGATCTCGCCCTGTGAGTGCCCGATCACCGCGTCGGGCTCGACGCCGTGCGCGCGCCACACAGCGGCCAGCGACACCATCACCGCCCACAGCACCGGCTGCACGACGTCCACCCGCTCGGCAGGCGGGGCGTCCGGATCGCCGCGCAGCACTGCCGCGACCGACCAGTCGACGAACGGAGCGAGCGCTCTCTCGCACTCGCCAAGCCGCTCGGCGAACATCGGTGACTCTGCGAGCAGCGCCGTCGCCATCCCCGCCCATTGGGCGCCCTGGCCTGGGAATACGAACACCGTCTTGCCCCGTATATCGGCTTGCCCGGTGACGACACCGTCCGCGGGCTCGCCCGAAGCCAGGGAGTGCAGCCTGTCGAGCAGCCCGGCACGGTCCCGCCCGATCAGCACGGCACGGTGCTCGAATACCGAACGGCTCGACGCCAGCGAGAACCCGACGTCGGTCATCCGCTCACCGGGGCGGCCTTCCAGCTGAGATGCGAGCCGGCTGGCCGCCTCAATCAGCGCGGCGCTGGTCTTCCCTGAAAGCACGAAGGGTATTACGGGCGGCTCGGCCGACAGCTCGGCTGGCGGCTCGGCACGGGCCGCGGCCTGCTCGAGGATGAGGTGCGCATTGGTACCGCTGTACCCGAACGCGGACACCGCTGCTCGCCGCGGCCGATCGCGCTCGGGCCAGGCCGCTGACTCGGTGAGCAGCCGCACTGCGCCCGATGACCAGTCCACGTGCGGCGATGGTTCGGTCACGTGCAGCGTCTTCGGCAGCATCCCGTTGCGTAGCGCCATCACCATCTTGATGACGCCGCCGACCCCGGCCGCGGCCTGCGGATGACCGAGGTTGGACTTGATCGAGCCCAGCCACAGCGGATCGTCCGCCTGCCGCCCGCGGCCGTAGGTGGCCAGCAGCGCCTGCGCCTCGATCGGGTCGCCAAGCGTCGTGCCGGTGCCGTGGGCTTCGACCGCGTCTACCTCGGCCGGCGTCAGGCCGGCGTTGGCCAGCGCGCGCTCGATGACGCGCACCTGGGATGGGCCGTTCGGCGCCGAGAGCCCATTGCTCGCCCCGTCCTGGTTCACCGCCGAGCCGCGCACCGCCGCCAGCACCGGGTGGCCGTTGCGCCGCGCGTCAGAAAGCCGCTCAAGCACGAGCACGCCGACGCCTTCCGACCATCCGGTGCCGTCGGCATCGGCCGAAAACGCCTTGCACCGGCCGTCCGGAGCGAGGGCCCGCTGGCGGCTGAAATCCACGAATATCTCTGGCGTGGCCATCACCGTCGCGCCGCCGGCTAGCGCAAGCGCGCAGTCGCCGCACCGCAGTGCCTGGCACGCCAGGTGGATGGAAATCAGCGATGACGAGCACGCGGTATCGACCGTCACGGCCGGGCCTTCCAGGCCGAGGCTGTAGGCGACCTGCCCGGAGACCAGGCTGCCGCCTGGACTGCCCGCGATGTAGTCGTGGTACATCAGGCCGCAGAACACGCCCGTCAGGCTGCCGTGCAACGATTCCGGATCGAGGCCGGCCCGTTCGATGGCCTCCCAGGACACTTCCAGGAGGATGCGCCGCTGAGGGTCGGCACTGCGGGCCTCGCTCGGGCTGATCCCGAAGAAGCCTGCATCGAATTCGGCAGCGTCGTAGAGGAAACCGCCCTGACGGACATAGGTCTTGCCGGGCCGCTCCGGAGTGGGGTCGTAGAGCCGCTCGGTATCCCACCCGCGGTCCGCAGGAAATTCGCCGATGGCGTCCCTGCCGTCCGCCACCAGGTGCCACAGGCCCTCCGGCGACGTGACGCCGCCCGGGTAGCGGCAGCCCATCCCGATGATCGCGATCGGCTCACTGTCCCTGGCCTCCGCCTCGCGTAGCCGCCGGAGCGCATCCCGCAGGTCGGACGTCGCGCGCTTGAGATAGTCCCTGAGCTTGTCTTCGTTGGTCATGGCCAGCCCGTTCACGAAATGCCCAGCTCGTTATCAAGTACTTGAAAGAGCTCGTCATCAGTTGCCGACCTGAGGTCGCGACTGTCGGCGGCCTGCGCGGAACCGTGCGCGTCGCGCCACTTGCGCACCAGCGCATCCAGCCGGGCGGCGATCCTCGCCTGTCCCCCGTTGCCGACCGGGACCATGCGAAGCGCGGCTTCGAGCCGGTCGACCTCGGCGAGCACCGGCTCCGTCGGGTCCGCCTGCCGCGGGTCGATTCGCGCCTTCAGGTACCGCGCCATGGTGGTGGGCGTCGGCTGATCGAACACCACCGTGGCCGGCAGGCTCAGCCCGGTCGCCGTGGCCAGCCTGTTTCGCAGCTCGATCGCAGCCAGCGAGTCGAAACCCATCTCCTGGAATGCCCGGGCCGGTTCCACGGCAGCCGCCGAGGAGTGTCCAAGTACGGCTGCAACGTGTTCGGACACCACGCCGAGCAGGAGCTCGTCGCGGTCGGCCTCGGACAGCGCGGCCAGCCGCTGCGGCAGCTGGTCCCTACCGTCCGCCTGGCCGACGGCCAGCGCTCTGGCCGGCCGTACCCGGACCAGCCCGCGAAGTACCGCCGGGACTTCGTCGGTACGCGTCCGCAGCACGGGAATGTTCAGTTTGACCGGAACTACCAGCGGGTCGCAGGCGCCGAGGCCGAGGTCGAACAATGCCAGGCCGTCAGCGAGGGACAGCGCCGGCATCCCGAGGCGGTTCAGCCGTCGCAGCCCCGCCTCGCCGAGCTGGCGCGTCATGCCGCCGGCCCATGCGCCGAAGGCCATCGACACCGCGGGCAGGCCAGCGGCCCGGCGGTGCGCGGCCAGTGCGTCGAGGAACGCGTTCGCCGCAGCGTAGTTGGCCTGCCCGGCGCCCAGCACCAGCCCGGCCACGGAGGAGAAAAGCACGAACGCCGCGAGGGGGCGGTCCTTGGTCAGCTCGTGCAGGTGCCATGCGCCATCGGCCTTGGGGCGCATGACGGCGTGCACCCGATCGGGTGTCAACGACCCGACCAGGCCGTTGTCCGCCACTCCGGCTGCATGCACCACGGCCACCAGCGGATGCTCCGCCGGAATCCCGGCCAGCAGTTTCGCCACGGCGGCCCGGTCGGCGGCATCGCAGCTCACGATGGTGGCCTCGGCGCCGAGCTCGGACAGCGCATCCTTGAGGCCGCTCGCCCCGGCCGCCCCGCGGCGGCTGGTCAGCAGCAGCCTGCGGACCCCGTGCTGAGTGACCAGGTGCCGGGCGAGCACGGCGCCGAGGCCGCCCGTCCCGCCGGTGATCAGCACCGTGCCCGCGGGATCCCATCCGGCGCCACCATCGCTCACGGCAGCCGACGCCGCAGTGAGGCGGGGAACCAGAAGCCGGCCTTCCCGCACGGCGATCTCGGGTTCACCCGATGCCAGGGCAGCGCGCAACCGCCGGGCGGAGGAGTCGTGGCTGTCGATATCGACCAAGACGAAACGGCCGGGGTTCTCGGCCTCGGCCGCCCGAACAAGGCCCCAGCAGGGTGCGGCACCCAGGTCGACGGGGCCGCCGGCACCAGTTGCCACGGCGCCGCTGGTAACCACGGCCAGCCGGGACGCGGCCAACCCGGTGTCGGACAGCCATGCCTGCACCCAGGTCAAGAGGTCGTTAGTCACCGACCGCGCGATCGCAGCAATATCGTCACCGTGCACGGGGGGCACGAAATGAACGACCATATCCGGCGCAGCCGCGCCGGCCGCCGTCGCGCGGGTCAGCGCCTCCAGGTCGGGGTAGGCTGGCGCCAGATCACGCAGGACGTGGGAAACGTCCGGGCCAGCGACGGCCACGTCGATGTCGTCGGCGGCCGGCTGCGGGAACTTATTCCAGGCCAGCGTCAGCAGCCAGTCGCGCACGCCGCCGTCGAGCTGTGCGGCTGACGCCGGTCGCACCACGAGCGAGGCTACCGACGCGACCGGGCCGCCCGCCGCGTCGGCGACGGCCAGCGAGACGGCGTCGGGACCGGCCGGGGAGATGCACGCTCGTAGCGCCGACGCGCCAGCGGCGTGCAGCGTCACCTCCCCCCAGGAGAATGGCAGCAACGGCCGGCATTCGGAGTCCTGGCCGTCGGGCTCCGCCGTCAGCAGCTGGGCATGCAGCGCGGCGTCGAGCAGGGCCGGGTGGATACCGAACCGGGCGGCTTCAGCGTGTGCCTGCTCAGGCAGCACGACCTCCGCGAACACCTCCGCGCCCCGCCGCCACGCCGCGCGCAGCCCCTGGAACACCGGCCCGTACCCATAACCCTGCCCGGCCAGCCGCTCATACAGGCCCGCCACCTCAACCGCGACCGCGCCGGCCGGCGGCCACTCCGCCAGCCCCGGCCCGGGCTCGGCGCCCGCGCCGGCCAGCCAGCCGCTGGCATGCCGGGTCCACGCCGCCCCCGGTGCCGCATCCCCGGCCCGCGAGTACACCGCGACCGGCCGCCGCCCAGCACCATCCTGCGCATCCACGGTCACCTGAATGCAGACACTCCCCGCCTCGGGCAGCACCAGCGGCGCCTGCAAGGTCAGCTCCGCCAGCCCCCCGCAGCCAGCCTCATCACCAGCCCGGATCGCCAGCTCCACGAACGCGGTCCCGGGCAGCAGCACCCGGCCCCCCACCACATGATCAGCCAGCCAGGGATGCGACCGCAGCGACAGCCGCCCCGTCAGCACCACCCCGCCCGAGCCCGCCAGGCTCACCGCAGCACCCAGCAGCGGATGCCCGGTCGTCTCCAGCCCCGCATCCGTCACCTCAGCGCCGTTGTCGGCCGACCGCCAGTGCCGCTCCCGCTGGAACGCATACCTAGGCAGCTCAACCCGCCGCGCGCCGCTACCAGCGTAAAACGCCTCCCAGTCCACGCCGCCGCCGCGCACGTGTACCTCCGCCAGTGCTCTCACCAGCGTCTGCGCCTCCGCGCGCCGGGCGCGCAGGACCGGAACCACCACGCTGTCCTGGTCATCGCCGAGGCACTGCCGCGTCATCCCGGACAGCACGCCGCCCGGCCCCAGCTCCACAAAGGCACCTGCCCCGGCCGCCCGCAGTGCCCCGACCCCGTCAGCGAACCGCACCGCCGCCCGCACCTGCTCCACCCAGTAACCCGGCGAGCACACCTGCCCGGGCCCGGCGAGGCTGCCTGTCACTCCCGACACGACGGGGATCCGCGGCGGCGCATACGACAGCGCCTCCGCCACCTCGCCGTACTGAGCCAGCATCGGCTCCATCCGCGGCGAGTGAAAGGCATGGCTGACCTTCAGCCACCGCGTCCTGCGGCCACGGCCAGCCAGCTCTCCCGCCACCTCGGCCACCGCGTCCGCATCCCCGGACACCACCACCGACGACGGCCCGTTGACCGCAGCCAGTGACACCACCGCCTCCCGGCCCGCCAGCATGCCCGCCACCTCGTCCTGCCCGGCCTCGACAGCGACCATCGCACCGCCCGGCGGCAGCGCCTGCATCAGCCGCCCCCGCGCCGCCACCAGCGCGCACGCATCATCGAGGGACAGCACGCCCGCCACGTGCGCGGCCACCAGCTCCCCCACCGAATGCCCGGCCACGAAATCCGGCCGCACCCCCCACGACTCCGCCAGCCGGAACAGCGCCACCTCCACCGCGAACAACCCCGCCTGCGCGAACATGGTCTGATCCAGCAGCGCCGCATCCGCCGACCCCGCCGCGGCGAACACAACCTCGCGGACCGGCCGGCCCGCGTACCCGGCCAGCTGCGCGTCCAGGCGCTGGCATGCCTCATCGAACGCCGCCGAGAACACCCCGAAAGCCCCATGAAGCTCCCGGCCCGCCCCCGCCTGCTGCGCCCCCTGGCCGGTAAACATGAAAGCGACCTTGAGCGCCCGGCCGGCCGACCCCGGCCACCACATTCCCGGCCTGCTCACCACGCGCCACCGCCCCCAGGCCAGCCAGCAGCTCACCCCGATCCGCGCCCGTCACCACCGCCCGGTGCTCCAGCACCGACCGCGACGTCACCAGCGAATACCCCACATCCACCGGATCCAGCCCCGGCCCGGCCTCCGCAAACGACAGCAACCGCGCCGCCTGCGCCCGCAACCCCGCCCCGCCCCGCCCCGACACCACCCACGGCACCACCCCGCCCGCCACCACCCGCGGCCCCCCGCCACCCAGCTCCCCGCCCCGCCCCCCCGGCGCCTCCTCCACAATCACATGCGCGTTCGTCCCGCTAATCCCGAACGACGACACCCCCGCCCGCCGCGGCCGCCCCCCCGCCGGCCACTCCCGCCGCTCCGTCAGCAGCGCCACCTGCCCCGCCGACCAGTCCACCTTCGACGACGGCCGGTCCACATGCAACGTCACCGGCAGCACCCCATGCCCCAGCGCCAGCACCATCTTCATCACCCCCGCCACCCCCGACGCCGCCTGCGTATGACCGATATTCGACTTCACCGACCCCAGCCACAACGGCCGCCCCGCCGCCCGCCCCCGCCCATACACCGCCAGCAGCGCCTGCGCCTCAATCGGATCACCCAGCGTCGTCCCCGTCCCATGCCCCTCCACCACATCCACCTCACCCGCCACCACCCCCGCCGCCGCCAGCGCCTCCGCGATCACCCGCTGCTGCGCAGGCCCATTCGGCGCCGTCAGCCCGCTGCTGGCCCCGTCCTGATTCACCGCACTGCCCCGCACCACCGCCAGCACCCCACGCCCATGACGCACCGCATCCGACAACCGCTCCACCACCAGCACCCCAGCCCCCTCCCCCCAGCCCGTGCCATCAGCCGCCTCCGCAAACGACTTACACCGCCCATCCCGCGCCATCCCCCGCTGCGCACTGAAATCAATAAACGTCTCCGGCGTCGCCATCACCGTCACCCCGCCCGCCAGCGCCAGCCCGCACTCCCCCCGCCGCAGCGACTGCACCGCCAGATGCAACGCCACCAGCGACGACGAACACGCCGTATCCACGCACACCGCCGGCCCCTCCAGCCCCAGCGTGTACGCCACCCGCCCCGCCACCACACTGCCCACACTGCTGCTCCCCGGGTAATCGTGGTACATCACCCCGGCGAACACACCCGTCCGGCTCCCCCGCAACGACCCAGGCACCACCCCCGCCCCCTCCAGCGCCTCCCACGACACCTCCAGCAGCAACCGCTGCTGCGGATCCATCTCCCGCGCCTCCCGCGGCGAAATACCAAAAAAACCCGCATCAAACGCCGCCGCGTCATACAAAAACCCGCCCTCACACACATAACTCGTCCCCGGCCCCCCCGCCGGATCATACAAACGATCAAGATCCCAGCCCCGGTCAGCCGGAAAACCACCAACCCCATCACCGCCAGAAGACACCAGCCCCCACAAATCCTCCGGCGAGCTGACGTCACCAGGAAAGCGGCACCCCATTCCCACAATGGCAACAGGCTCATGAGCACGGAACTCCGCCTCGCGCAGCTGCGCCCGAGCCTCACGGAGATCCGTGGTAGCCCGCCGGAGATAGTGAAGAAGCCTGTCCTCGTTGGTCAACCGACCCCTCCAGCTCTAACGGGCTGACGTGCCGCGCGGGGCCGGGAAGAGGCCGCGGAACGCCACCAGCCCGGGCGGGTACGTCGCGGCGCGCATCGCCATCACGCGTTAACCACCTAACGTCCGGTTGCCATCGTGAGTCCTTCGCGGGTGGAAATGCTGCCAATCTCGACGTTACCGAGCCGCGTAGTCCACCCAACCCCTAAACCGGCGCACCGGCCCCACACTGGGGCTATCGGCGAACCGCGAGCTCCACCAATTCCGGCACGATTTCGCGCGGGCTCGGCATGGCCAGCATTTCCGCTTGCAACTGCGCAGCGTGATCACGCAACCCGGAATCAGCTATCAGCTGGCTGATCAATTCCGCGAGCGGACCGGCAGCGCGTTTTTCCGGCCCGGCCAGCAGACCGGCGCCGCGACTCGCGAGCTGCTGCGCTAGGCGTGTCCCCGCCCTGGCCGGGCCGGCGGTCAATGTGAGCTGTGGCACCCCGTGGGCCATCGCCATGGCCACCGCCGTGCCGTCGTGCACGAGGGCCGAGCATGTCGGCAGGAGGGCGTTCAACGGGACGGCGCCGACGAGGCGGACGTTGTCCGCAAGGCTCGTGCCTGCCGGGATCTGATCTGCGGACAAGGCGCAGATCACCTCGGCCTCCAGGCCACCGACTGCGTCGAACAGCTCAGCTGGAACTGTCCCGGCGCCGGCGAACACCAGGCAGATACGCAGCCGCCTCGGCTTCCTTCGCAGCCAGGCCGGAAAGACGGCGGGGCCCGCATAGGGAACGTAACGGAGCGGGAGGTGGCCAGGGCCCGCCGGTAGCCTCATCGACGGGGCCATGGAATCCAGCGTCAGGTGGCCTGCGACCAGCGCTTGGTCCGCCGGCACACGAAGCTGCGCCAAGCAGGCGCCGAGCCGCTGCGTCGTCTCGGCCTGGCCGGCTTCGGTGCTCACCTGGCCGAAGATTCCCAGCATCCGGACGCTTGCCGCCCCGCAGGTGCGCGCCGCGACCGAGCAGGCCGGCGCGCATTCGTCCCAGATCACCATGTCGGGCCGCCACAGGGCGGCGAAGTCCACCAGGTCGTTCACCGCGCGCGAATCAGCAAGCCATTCGTCGCATTCCCCGGGTTCAGCGCCGCCCCCCACGGCTACCGCGGCCAAGCCCGTCCAGGTGATCGTCTCCGTGACCGTTGGCCGACCCGCGACCAGCACCTCGTGTCCCGCGGTGCGCAGCGCCCACCCCAGCGGCACCAGGTGATGCAGTCGCGCCTCCGCGGACGGAACGGTCATCATGACGCGCACGGCAGGCATCCCTTGTCAGCTGAGTGATTCGAGCCAGTCCTCGATGACCCGGGCCGTCGTCTCCGAGCTTCCCTCGACGAGGCTGAAGTGATCACCGGGAACGGTCCGGATCGTGTCCGCGCGATCCCATGTGGTCTGCCAGCCGCCCGGGCTCTCGTCTGCTGGCCGGCCGCCATCGGCCGCAAAGCTGAAGCGGTCCTCCGGCTGCAGCAACATGGCCGGTGCCGTGATGTCGGTCACCGACACGTCCGGGAGGAGGGTCATGTACCGCGCCATCGCCGTCAGCTTGGTCCTGTCGAAGGTCCCATACTGCGATTCACGTTC
Organism: uncultured Actinomycetota bacterium; assembly: GCA_963775745.1. Taxonomy (GTDB): domain Bacteria; phylum Actinomycetota; class Actinomycetes; order Streptosporangiales; family Streptosporangiaceae; genus DATBGO01. Next base: position 166,741 of record CAVZKE010000020.1, on the reverse strand, counting down.
AAGCATCCCGACGGCCATGTCCACTATGACCTGCTCCCTGTCACCCTGGTCACCCTGCACGACATGGGTGGCGCCGACGGCGTAGGTGTCGAGCAAGATGACGGCCGCTGGCGGGTTGCCCAACCTCTCAAGGCAGCCGGCCGCGGCGTGCGCGAAAATGCCGGCCGATGAGTAACCGAGCAGGGCGAACGGCTCGCTGCCCACGGCCTTTCGCACACTTTCCGTGAGCACTTCGACCACTGCACCAGCCGAGGCGGGCAGCCGCTCGCCCGCCAGGAAGCCGGGCATGGGCAGCGCCGACAGGTCGCGCACCCCCCGGAAGTAGGAGGCGAGCCGTGCGTACTGATAAACGCCTCCCGCCGCCACCGGCGCGGCGAGGCAGATCAGGCGCGGCCGTTGCGCTCCCTCGGTCAGCCTGACCGGTACCAGCATCTCGCCCAGGTCGGCGGCCGACTCGAACGACGGGCGGAGGTTGGCCGCCGAGCCGAGGATCGCGACGCCGTCCTGCACCTTCCCCGCGTGCAGTGCCTCGGCGAACAACTGCTTCAGGGCATCAGCAACCGGGTCAGCTGACATCTGGCTCGCCTGGGTCGCGCCTGGACTTCCAGCGGCGCCCAGCTCATCCCGCAGGTGCCCGGCCAGCCTCGCCGGGGTCTGATGATCGAATATCACCGTCGCGGGCAGCCGCAGCCCGGTGGCCGCGTTAAGGCTGTTGCGCAGCTCGACCGCGGTCAGCGAGTTGAAGCCCGACTCAAGGAAATGACGATGCGGGTCGATCGCCTTTGCGTCGTCGTATCCGAGCAGTGCGGCGGCGCGGCCGAGTACAAGTTCTTGGAGCGCCTTGTCCTGCTGCTCGGCCGGGAGTCCGGCCAGCCGTTGCCGCAGCGCGGCCACGTCGGGCTGAGCGGCGCGGGCGGCGCTGCGGCGCACGGCCGGCACCAGCAAACGGAACTCATGCGGGAGGTCGGCAAATCCGCCCGGCCCAGTCGGCTCGATCTTCATGGGCGCCAGCAGGGCATCGGGACGTGCCGTCGCCGCGTCGAAAAGCTCTAGGCCCTCGGCGTCGGAGAGCGCCGCGATCCCGCTGCGGGCCAGCTGCGCAAGGCCGTCATCGGTCAGCGCGGACGGCCGCTTCCCGATCGCCGACCACACGCCCCAAGCGAACGACTGGGCGGGCAGCCCGTGGGCCCGGCGGTGCGCGGCCAGCCCGTCGAGGAAGGTGTTCGCCGCCGCGTAGTTGCCCTGGCCGCCGTTTCCGAGCAGCCCGCTCGCTGAAGAAAACAGTACGAAAGCGGTTAGGTCGTGATCTTTCGTCAGCTCATGCAGATGCCAAGCCCCGCCCGCCTTCGGCCGCAGCACCGCGCCGACCCGCTCCGGTGACAAAGCTGAGATGACACCGTCGTCCAGGACGCCTGCCAGGTGCACCACCGCGGTCAGCGGATATTCGGCGGGGATTGTGCGCAGGACCCGGGCCAGGTCATCACGCTCGGAAACGTCGCACGCGGCGACGGAGACGGCGGCGCCTAGCGTGGTCAGTTCCTCCACCAGGTCCGGCGCGGCACCGCCCCTGCTGAGCAGCAAGAGACGCCGTACCCCTCGCTCGGCCACCAGATGGCGGGTGATCAGCCTGCCGACCACGCCGGTGGCACCGGTGATCAACGTGGTGCCCTCGGGGCCGAACACGCTGGCCGGCTGACCGTCGTCCGCGCGCGGCCGCACGAGCCGACCGACGTGCACGGCACCCTTGCGGACCACCGCCTGAGGTTCTCCGCTGGCCACCAGGGCGGGCAGCACGCCGAGTGAGTCGGCACGCCCGTCCAGATCGGCCAGGACGAACCTGCCGGGATGTTCCGCCTGAGCCGAGCGCACCATGCCCCAGGCGGCGGCGCCGGCCAGGTCCGTCACGTCCTCGCCGGGCAGTGCCATGGCGCCATGGGTCACCACGAGCAGCCTCGTGGTGACAGCCGCGGCGCTCAGCCACTCCTGGAGCAGGGCCAGCATCTCGGCGGTCGTGGCATAGACCATGGCGGGCAGGTCCGTCGCGCTTGCCGCGCTCACTGCGCGAGCCGTGCGGTCGATGACGGCCACGTCCGGCGCTGTCCCGCCATCCGGCCCCGGCCAGGCCAGCGCAGCCAAGTCGGCCGTGACCTCCGGCGTGAGCCCGGCGGCCCGCAATGCGGCCGCGATGCCCTGCCCGTCCGCGCCGACCACCGCCCAGCGGCCGGCGGCCATCGGCGCCAGGCCGACCTCGGCTGGGGACCACTCCCAGCCGAACATGGACTCCTGGCGAGCCGTGGCGGCGATCGGCAAAGTGCCAGGGACAGCGCGCAGCACCAGGGATTCCACCGAAGCCACCGGCTGGCCGGCCTGGTCCGCCAGCACAATCGACACCGCACCGCCACCGGCAGGCCTGACCCACACGCGCAGCTTCGTCGCCCCCGTGGCGTGCAGCTCGACTCCCGACCAGGCGAACGGCAGACCAGGCTCCACCTCGGCGTCGTCGCAGAGGCCGATCGCGTGCAACGAGGCGTCGAGGACCGCCGGGTGCAGACCGAACCGACCGCCCTGGGAACCGGCCGCCTCGTCGAGGCTCACCTCGGCGAACACCTCTCCGGCCCGGCGCCATGCGGCCCGCAGCCCGCGGAACGCCGGCCCGTAAGCGAGGCCGGCCTTGGCCAGCCTGTCATACAGGCCGTCCACCGCCACTGGCTCGGCGCCCGCCGGCGGCCATTCGGTGAGCCCGGGCGGCTCCGGCCCGCCGCCGACGGTCAGCACCCCGGCTGCATGCCGCATCCACGGGGCGGCGTGGCTGTCGCGCCTCGAATACACCGTCACCGGCCGGGCACCAGAGTCATCTGGCTCCCCGGCCACGACCTGGACCTGAACCTTGCCGCGCTCCGGCAGCACCAGCGGAACCTCGAGAGTCAGTTCCTCAAGCCGACGGCATCCCACCTCGTCCCCGGCCCGGATGGCGAGATCGACGAAGCCCGCACCGGGAAAAAGGACCGCCCCGCCGACCACATGATCTGCCAGCCACGGGTGCGTGCCGACAGACAGTCGGCCAGACAGCGCGACGCTGTCCGAATCGGCCTGCGATATCGCCCCGCCGACGATCGGGTGTTGCGTCGGATCAAGCCCGGCGGCGGCCATCCCGCCAGATCCCTGGATCGCCTCCATGTCGACGTCGGTCCAGTACCGCTTCCGGCAGAACGCATAAGGCGGCAGCGGAATCCGCCGACGGACCCTGCCGTCGAACAGCCTCGCGCCGTCCAGGCCGCAGCCATCCGCATACATCTGGCCGGCCGCCAGTAGCGCCCCGGCGACCTCGCCGCGCTCCTGGCGCAACACGGGCACCACGGTGACGTTCTCCGCCACGCCGCGCAGGCACGACTGCGCCATCGCCGAGAGCGCACCGTCGCTTCCTAGCTCCACATATCGGCTGACACCAGCCGATTCCAGGCTGCGCACAGCGTCGAGGAACCGGACTGGCTGCCTGCAGTTGGCTACCCAATAATCCGGGCTGCATAGCTCGCCCGCCGTCGCGGCCGCGCCGGTGACAGTGGACACCACCGGAATGCGCGGAGCCGCATACGCGAGCTCGGTGGCGACCTCGCGTAGCTCTTCCAGAATCTCGTCCATCAGCGGCGAGTGAATCGCCCGCTTGATGGCCAGCCGACGGGTCCTCCGGCCGCCCCGCTTCCAGTAGCCAGCGATCTCCAGCACCGCTTCCTCGGCGCCGGATACGACCACCGAGCGCGGCCCGTTGACCGCAGCGATGCTCACCCGCTCGTCCAGCAACGGTAGGACCTCGTCCTCGGCCGCCTCTATCGCCACCACTGCCCCGCCAGGCAGCTCCTGCATCAGCTGCCCGCGGTTTGCGGTCAGCTTCACCGCGTCCTTCAGCGACAGCACCCCGGCCACATGGGCCACCGCCAGCTCGCCGACGGAATGGCCAAGGACAAGATCCGGCCCCTGTCCCCACGACTCGAGCAGCCGGAAAAGTGATACCTCCATCGTGAACAGGGCAGCCTGGGTGAACATGGGCTGATCTAGCAGCTGCGCGTTCACCGAATTCTCCCCGGCGAACATCACCCCCCGAAGCGGTAGGTCCATGTACCGGTCGAAACCGTCGCTCACCTCGTCGAACGCCCGGGCGAACACCGGGAACGCCGCATAGAGCTCCCGGCCCATGCCCGGCCGCTGCGACCCCTGCCCGGGGAACAGGAAGGCCGTCTTGCCGATCAGAACGTGCGGTACCGACCACCACTGCGGCCGACGGTTCCCCCGCCGCGAGCGCGGCCAGCGCGGCGAGCAGTTCCTCCCGGTCCGCGCCCACGATGGCCGCCCGGTGCCGCAAGACCGGCCCGCGCACCGCGAGGGAGTACCCGACATCCAGCGCGTCCAGCCCCGCATGGAGGGTGACATGCGACAGCAGCCGCCTAGCCTGCGCTGGCAGTGCCTCGCCGCTGCGCGCCGACAGCAGCCATGGAAGCATCGGCCCGGCGCGCTCGCCCGCACCCGATTCCTGCACGGCCTCGGCGGCGGGCGCCTGCTCGAGGATGACGTGCGCATTGGTGCCGCTCAGGCCGAACGAGGACACCCCGGCGCGGAGCGGACGTCCGCTCATCGGCCATGGGATGGTTTCGGTCAGCAGCCTGACGTTGCCGGACGACCAGTCCACGTGCGCCGTAGGCTCATCCGCGTACCGCGTCATCGGCAGTTGACCGTGCCGCATCGCCAGCACCATCTTGATGACACCCGCGACACCCGCAGCGGCCTGAGCGTGCCCGATGTTCGACTTGATCGAGCCCAGCCACAACGGCCGCGCGTCCGGGCGATCCTGCCCGTAGGTAGCCAGCAGGGCGCGTGCCTCGATCGGGTCGCCGAGCCTGGTGCCGCTGCCGTGGCCCTCGACAGCATCCACCTCCGATGGCGCCAGCCCCGCGCGGGCGAGCGCTTGGCGGATGACCCGCTCCTGCGCGGCCCGTTCGGCGCCGTCAGGCCGTTGGAGGCACCGTCCTGGTTCACCGCCGACGACCGGACCACCGCCAGCACCTCGTGACTGTTACGCCGGGCATCCGACAGCCTCTCGAGCACCAGCACGCCGACGCCCTCGCCCCACCCGACCCCGTCCGCCGCGGCGGAGAACGCCTTGCACCGGCCGTCGGAGGCCGTCCCGCTCTCGTCGAAATAAGCGAACTGCCCCGGCGAGACAACGACGGTGACGCCACCGGCCAGCGCCAGCGTGCAATCCCCCTGACGGAGTGCCTGTAGCGCCCAGTGCAAAGCCACCAGCGACGATGAGCACGCCGTGTCGATCGAAACAGCCGGGCCCTCCAGGCCCAGGGTATAAGCCACCCGGCCCGACACCACGCTCGCAAGCGCGCCAGCGGCGCGGAACAGGCCGTTGTGCTCCAGCGTCATGGACGGCCCCGGGTCATAGCCGGACTCCATCACCCCCGCAAACACGCCGGTCGCGCTTCCCTTCAGGGACGAGGGATCGATGCCAGCCCGGTCCAGCGCCTCCCAGCACGCCTCCAGCAGCACCCGCTGCTGCGGATCCATCATCACCGCCTCGTTCGGGCTGATCCCGAAGAACGCGGCATCGAAGTCCGTGACGTCCGGTACGAATCCGCCCATAGCCTCCTTGCCCGCGGCGCCGAGGAGAGCTAGCCAGTAGTCCATGTCCCAGGAACGGTTGGCAGGGAACGGGACAACCCCGTCTGCGCCCGTGGAAACCAGCTCCCACAGCTCCTCAGGGCTCCCGGCCCCGCCCGGGAAGCGACAGGCCATCCCGATGATCGCTACTGGCTCGTCGCCGCGGCCGCCGCGGGCAGAATGGCCTCCTTCTGGCCGCCCTCCGTGCCCAGCAGCGCATCATGAAGGTAAGCAGCCAGCTCCGTCATGGTCGGATGGTCGAACACCAGGGTCGACGTCAGCTGCATTCCCGTTGCCGCACTAAGCCGGTTACGCAGCTCGACCGCCGTCAGCGAATCGAATCCAAGATCAGAGAAAGCGCGATCGGCATCAATCGGCTCTGCCGGGCCAAGACCGAGTACAGCGCTGGCGTGCACCCGAACCAGCTCCCGCAAGGCGGCGAGCCGCTCGGGCAGCGGATGCCCGATGATGCGGCCGAGCAGGGAGTCCACGTCGGCCTCCCCGCGGGCGACCCGCCGTGGCGTCGGCACCAGAGCGCGCAGCACTGCCGGGGCATCGCCGGGAGCGCGGCGCAACGCCGCCAGGTCAAGCTTGACCGGCACCATCATGGCCTCTCCGGCCATCGTTGCGGCGTCGAACAGCTCCAGTCCCTGCTGCGCCGACAGCCCGACAATCCCCCGGCGGCTGGCTGGGACATGGGTCGGCTCGCCCGCGGCGCCTCCGCCCATGCCCCTCGGCCTGCGACCACGGGCCCCAGGCGAGCGACTGGGCCGGCAGCCCGCCCGCGCGGCGATGCGCGGCCAGCGCGTCCAGGAAGCTGTTTGCTGCCGCATAGCTGGCCTGGCCGGGCGCACCGAATGCCCCGGCCGCCGAGGAGAACATCACGAACGCCGCCAGGTCCCAGCCGGACGTTAGCTCATGCAGATGCCAGGCAGCGTCCACCTTCGGCCGCAGCACCGCATCGAGCCGTTCCGGTGTCAAGGAGGCGAAGACGCCGTCGTCCAGGACGCCCGCCGCGTGGATCACCGCCCCCAGCCGACGGCCGGACAGAAGCCGCTGCACCGCCTGCCGACTGGCCAGGTCGCAGGCCGCGACCTCCACCTCGGCGCCCTGCGCAGCCAGCTCGGCCGCCAGGTCCTTCATTCCCCGTGCGGCTTCTCCTCGCCGGCTGACAAGCAGCAGCCGCCTGACCCCGTGCCGTTCCACCAGGTGCCGCGCGATCAGGCGGCCGAGCGCCCCGGTGCCGCCGGACACCAGGACGGCGCCATTCGAGTCCCAGGCCGGTGGGTCCACCGCCGGCGCCGTGACGCTGACAAGCCGCGGTATCCGGACAACGCCGCTGCGGACCGCAACTTCCGCCTCACCCGAGGACACGATGGCGGGCAACAGCTCGAGCGCATCCTGCTCGGCGTCGGTATCCACCAGGACCAGGCGCCCGGGATGCTCGGTCTGGGCCGAGCGCACCAGGCCCCGCACCGTGGCACCGGCCAGATCAGTCACCTCGCCCGGCAACGGCACCGCCCCACGGGTCAGCAGCACCAGCCGCGAGGAGCCGAAGCGGTCCTCAGCCAGCCAGCGCTGGACCGCCGCCAGCACCCGATAAGCCGCAGACCGCACGGCGCCGGGTTCCATTCCGCCGGCCAGCACGCAGCACGACGGCCTCGGGGACCGGCTCCGCGGTACCGAGCAAATCGTAGTCGGTTACCGCCACCTCGGCCGGCTCAGGCAAGGCGACCTGCACCCAGTCAATGCGGAACAGCGCGTCGCGGGTGACGTCGGCCGCGCCGCGGGCGGCCACAGCAAGCTGCTCGCCGGAAACCGGCCGGAGCACCGAGCGATCCCACCGATGCGACCGGCTGGCCCGTTACATCCGCGATGTCGAGCGCTACCGAGTCCCCGCCCGCGGGCCTGATTCGCACCCGTAGCGCTGCCGCGCCCCGGGCGTACAGCTCCACCTCGGACCAGGCATACGGCAGGGACAGCCCGTCCCCCACTGCCCCGGTCAGCCCGATCGCGTGCAGCGCCGCATCGAATACCGCCGGATGCAGTCCGAAGTCCTCCGCGGCCAGGCGGGCCTGCTCGGGCAGGCTGACTTCGGCGTACACCTCGTCACCGCGGCGCCACGCGCGCCGCAGCCCACGGAACACCGGCCCGTAGGCCAGTCCTTGCTCCGCCAGCACTTCATAGGCCCCCGCGAGTTCTACCTGCTCCGCGCCTTCAGGAGGCCAGGAGCTAAGGTCGAACGGGACCGCGCCTGCTGCGGCCACAAGCACGCCCGTGGCGTGCTGCATCCACGGCGTGTTCCCGTTCAACTCATCGGCCTGCGAGTAAACGCTCACCGTGCGCGCACCGGCGTGGTCCGGAACGCCCACACTCACCTGGACGCGGATCCCGCCCTGGACGGGCAGCACCAGCGGAGCATGCAGCGTAAGCTCCCGCAGTCGCGGGCACCCGGCCTGGTCCCCGGCGCGGATCGCTAGTTCGACGAAGGCCGTGCCGGGCAGCAGGATCGACCCGCCGACGCCATGATCCGCCAGCCAGGAGTGGGTGGCGACCGAGATGCGGCCAGAAAGCACCAGCTGATCGGATTCCGCGACGACGGTGGCCGCGCCGAGCAGCGGATGGTCCACCGGTTCCAGGCCCGTGGACGCTGGGTCGGCGCCCATCGCAGATGCCTCCAGCCAGTATCTCTTCCGCTGGAACGCATAGGTCGGCAATTCGGCCGGGCGCGCACCACGGCCTTTGAAATAGGCGCTCCAGTCTGGCGAAAGGCCCCGGACATGCAGCTCGGCGAGCGCGAGCGTAAGCGCAAGCTCCTCAGGCAGGCCCCCGCGCAGCGCGGACACCACCACGGTCCTGTCCGGCGGGCCGGTCAGGCAATCAGCTGTCATCGCCGAAAGCACGCCGTCGGGTCCAAGCTCGACAAACCTGTTCACACCCTGGGCTTCAAGGCAGCGCACCCCATCGCGGAAGCGGACCGCCTCCCGCACCTGCCGGACCCAGTATTCCGGTGAGCACAGTTCCTCATCCAGCGCCAGCTCGCCAGTGACGTTTGAGACCAAGGGAATCCGCGGCTCGCAGTAGCACGGCCGCTCGGCCGCCTTCCTGAAGTCAGCCAGGATAGGGTCCATCAAAGATGAATGGAAAGCGTGGCTCACTCGCAGCCGCTTCGTCCTGCGGCCCTTTCTCTCGAATGCGGCGGCAACCTCCAGCGCCGCGTCCGCGTCGCCGGAGACTACGACAGACGCGGGACCGTTGACCGCCGCGAGGCTCACCCGCTCGGTAAGAAGCGGCAGGACCTCGTCCTCCGCAGCGGCAATCGCCACCATGGCCCCGCCCGTCGGCAGAGACTGCATGAGCCTGCCGCGAGCCGCTACGAGCCCGGCGGCGTCCGCCAGCGAGAAAACCCCGCAGACATGCGCGGCGCTTAGTTCGCCGATGGAATGCCCGGCGACGAAGTCCGGGACGATTCCCCACGACTCAAGCAGCCGGAACAGTGCCACCTCGACCGCGAACAATGCAGCCTGCGTGTATGCCGTCTCGTCCAGCGCCTCGGCGTCGCCGTCGATCACCGCGCCGAGCGGACGGTCAAGATGCTTGTCCAGTTCGGCCCGCGCTGCCTCGAATGCCTCGGCAAAGGCCGGGAAGGACGCGCCAAGCCCGCGGCCCATCCCCAGCCGCTGCGATCCCTGGCCGGAGAACAGGAACGCTGTCGAGGGTTCGCCGCGTGCGAGCCCCTGACGCAGGCCCGGCGCGGCCTCGCCGGACACCAGGCTGCCGAGCCCGCTGATCAGCTCATCGCGGTGCAGCCCGGTAACCACGGCCCGGTATTCCAACGGCGACCTTGCCGTCGCAAGTGAGAATCCCACATCCACCGGTTCGAGTTCGGGCTGCTGCCGCACCTGCGACAGCAGCCTGGCGCCCTGCGCATGCAGCGCTTCCAGGCTCCGCCCGGACAGCAGCCATGGAATCGGACCGGGTGCCCGAACCTCTGGCACGGCGGCGTGCTGGGTCACGTCCGCCGTCTCTTCGATGATCACGTGCGCGTTGGTCCCGCTCAAGCCGAACGAGGACACGCCGGCCCGGCGGGGATGCCCGAGCCGCGGCCAGGGCTGGGGCTCTGTGAGCAGTTCAACCTGCCCCGACGACCAGTCGACGTGGTGGGTGGGCGCGTCCACGTGAATGGTCTTGGGCAGCACCTGATTGCGTAGCGCCATCACCATCTTTATGACCCCGGCGACCCCGGCGGCCGCCTGGGTGTGCCCGAGGTTCGACTTGATCGAGCCGAGCCACAGCGGCCGGCCTGCCGGGCGGTCCCGCCCGTAAGTGGCCAGCAACGCCTGGGCCTCGATCGGGTCGCCCAGGGTCGTGGCGGTACCGTGTCCCTCGACGGCGTCCACCTGATCGGCGGAGATCCGGGCGTTTGCCAGCGCCTGGCGGATGACCCGCTGTTGAGCAGGCCCGTTGGGCGCCGTCAATCCGTTTGACGCGCCGTCCTGGTTGACCGCGGTGCCGCGGACGACCGCGAGCACGGGGTGACCGTTCCGGCGTGCGTCCGGGAGCCGTTCAAGAAGCAGCATCCCGGCGCCTTCCGACCAGCCAGTGCCGTCGGCGGACTCGGCGAACGCCCGGCACCGGCCGTCACTCGACAGGGTGCGGCCCACGCTGAACTCCACGAAGGTACGCGGCGTGGCCATCACAGACACGCCGCCGGCCAGCGCCAGCGAGCACTCACGCAGGCGTAGCGCCTGTACGGCCATGTGCATGGTCACAAGGGATGAGGAGCACGCCGTGTCAACGGTCACCGCAGGCCCTTCCAGGCCTAGGGCGTACGCCACCCGCCCGGACACCAATCCTGAGGATCCATAGCTGCCCGGGTAGTTGTAATACATAACCCCGGCGAAAACGCCGACCGGAGCGCCCCTTGCCAGGGTGGGCGGAATCCCGGCGCGCTCGAATGCCTCCCACGCGGTTTCAAGCATCAGCCGCTGCTGCGGATCCATCAAAATGGCTTCGCGGGGGCTGATCCCGAAGAAATCGGCGTCAAACTCCGGCGCCTCATGCAGAAACCCGCCCTCGCGCACATAGGTCGTCCCGGGACGCTCGCCGCTCGGATCGTACAGCCGGTCCAGGTCCCAGCCGCGGTCGGCCGGGAACTCGCCGATGGCGTCCACGCCGTCGGCCACCAGCCGCCACAAGTCCTCCGGCGAGGTCACTCCCCCGGGAAAGCGGCAGGCCATGCCGATGATCACGATGGGCTCTGCGCCGGCTTCCGTGAGTCTCCTGTTCTGTTCCCGAAGGCGCTCGGTTTCTTTCAGAGCGGCACGGAGGGCGTCGACCAGCTTCTCTTCGGAGTCCTTCACTTGGCGCTCACTTCTCCTGCGTGCCTTCGCCGGCGCTGCGGGCCGTGTTTCGCCGCCTTCACCGCGGCCACGCCCGGGCGTCGCCGCGATCGTGCAGCGGAGCCTGCGTATGTCCCATCGAGCGACACCCTACGAGCGCCAATAACCGCGGACCCACCCCTAGCCAGCACGGTTACCCCCTGAGACCATCGAGGACGGGCGCCGGGCCCTCGTCACCGCGGCGCCCCGGGCGGCGGTGCCGCGGATGGCTGGCTAGCTGTGGTGAAGGTAGGCCAGGACGGCCAGGACGCGGCGGTTGACGTCGTCGGAGGGCACGAGGCTGAGCCTGGCGAAGATATTCGAGGTATGCTTGCCGACCGCGCGCTCGGTGAGGGTCAGCCGTTCGGCGATCGCGGCGTTTGAGCATCCCTGCGCCATCAGCTCCAGGACTTCCCGCTCGCGCGGGGTCAGGCCGGCCAGCGGCTCTTCCCTGCGGGCCACCAGGCGGGAGATGACCTGCTGGTCCATGGCGGTGCCGCCGCTGGCCACCCGGCGTACCGCGTCAACGAACTGGTCGGCGTCGAAGACCCGCTCCTTGAGCAGGTAGCCGATCCCGCCGTTGCCGTCGGCGAGCAGTTCCCGCGCGTACAGCTGCTCGACGTGCTGGGACAGGATCAGCACTGGAAGTCCGGGGACCTGCCGTCGCGCGTGCAGTGCCGCCTGCAGCCCCTCGTCAGTAAACGACGGCGGTAGCCGCACATCGACGATGGCGACGTCGGGCTGGAGCGTCACCAGGGCACGCTCAAGCTCGGCGCCGTTGTCGACGGCGGCGACGATTTCGAAGCCATAGTCTTCCAGCAGCCGCGCCAGACCCTCCCTCAGGAGGAAGAGGTCTTCGGCGATGACAACGCGCATGGGACCTCCATGGTGACGATCGTCGGGCCGCCCGGCGGGCTGCTCAGGGCAAGGGCACCGTCGAATGCGGCGAGCCGGTGCTCGATTCCCCGCAGCCCGCTGCCCAACGTGGCGCCGCCCCGTCCATTGTCAGTGACGGAGATGTGCAGCATGCCATTCTCATACCGCATGTCGACCCACACCTGGTGCGCGCCGGAGTGTTTGGCGACGTTTGTCAGCGCCTCCGACACCGCGAAGTACGCTGCCGACTCGACCGGGACCACCAAGCGCCCCGGCAGGTCGGCAGTTATCTCCGCATCCAGCGTGCTGTCCAGGGCGAGGGCGCGCACGGCGTCGCCGAGGCCACGCTCGGCCAGCACCGGCGGGTGGATGCCGCGGACCAGATCGCGTAGCTCGCTCAGCGCCTTGACCGACGCCGTGCGCGCATCCGCGACCAGGATCCTGGCCTTCTCCGGGTCCTTGTCCATCAGGCGCTCAATGGCGCCCAGGCTCATTCCCATCGCGACCAGCCGTGCCTGGGCGCCATCGTGCAGGTCACGCTCGATGCGGCGCAGCTCAGCAGCGGAAGCATCAACCGCATCCGAACGGCTCTGCCTGAGCCGCTCAACCCGCAACCGCAGCGCCTGCCGCGACGTCGGCCCTAGCAACCAGCCCGCCATCTGGAAATGGGCCTTCATGAGCTTCGGGCTAAGCCAGATCCCGAGCAGCAGGTAACCGACCGCCACGACAAACGCCCAATTCGCGCTGGCCTGATCGGTGATGTGGATGAAAGTGAACCACGAGGAAGGCGGCGAGTGGCGGTAGATCGGCTGCCACACCCCGGCGGCCAGGACGAACCCGTACGGACCATACGCGGGCAACGCAAATGCGAAGATCCCGACGACGAACCCGACTGTCGAGTCGAAGAACAGCCACAGCAGGTCCCTCCAGGTCGCGGGATCCCGGAGGATCCAGCGGCAGCGCTGCATTACGCCGATCACGCCTTCTGACTGTTCAGGTACCGGCTCGTACGGCTCCTTGATCTCGACGCCGTACCACTCGCGGGCCAGGCGGCGGCGGGCGTTGGCATGACGGCGCACGACATTCGTGACGGCAGGGGTCAATAGCGCGCCCACCCCGAGCGGGATGAAGGCCAGGACAAGGACCGAAAGGATGAACAGCGTGAGGGATACGGCCAGTGACAGCAGAGCAAGGCCCAGACCCTGGCCTGCCGCCAGCAGGCCCGCACGGATCTTCATTTCGCCTCCACCGCTTGTTCACGAGTCCGCGAGCCCGGCAGGGAGCTGCCGAACGGCCCGAACTCACCTGCGCACTTCAATTGTGCTAGCCAATCGAGCGCAGGTCACTGGTCCTAGTGCCCCGGCCTTGGGGTACGTAGCAACACCCTGCGCCGGGGAGGCCCCAGGCAAATCGGGTGCCGGGTCGCTGGGGCTTACCGCAGGCGGCTTCTAGCGTCTCGAATTGGGATTATGACCGCTGGGAGAAGCCTCGTGTTTCCGGGTTATGCGGCGGGGGTGTCGCAGGTCCAGGCGTAGTCCTGGATTTGATCGTGTGGGCTGTGGCCTGGCCGTATGGCCGAAAATCGGGCCTTGAGGAACTCGCGGCGGAGCTTGGCGAGCATGTCGGTGACCGCGGGTTCCTGCTTGGCGCGGTACCGCGGGCAGAGCAGGCGCCGCAGGCCGGCGTCGGCGGGGCCGTAGCCGAAACGGGCATACCAGACGATCAGCAGCGACTGGGCCAGGAAGCCGAGCGGGACGGTGCGCTCGACGGCGGCCTCCAGCCGGGTGCAGGCCTGCCCGGCGCCGTGGATCTGCTTGCCGGTGGCGCTGGATGGCTCGATCGGCCACCGCCAGGAGTACCGCTCGATGACGGCGGCGGGGGTGGCCGCCAGGTCGAGGGTGAACAAGGCCAGGTCGTAGGGCTGGCGGGAGTCAGGTGCCCGGACGAGGGCGAGCTGGCCGGGGGTGTCTTTGAAGCTGCCGTGCCACAGCGCGCCGGTCACCACGGCGGCGTGCATCGTGCGGGTCTTGCCGTACACCCCTACGGTGACGGCCTGCCAGGCGGCGCCGGCGGCGATCTGGGCGGGGGTGCCCGGCCGGGCGCCTTTCTTGCGCGGCCGGCCGCGCTGGCCGGTCGGGGCCGGCCTGGGCCGTAGAGGACCGACTTGGCGGGCAGCCGGGTCGTCCGGGTGCTGTTGCCGCAGATCAGCGCCTGGCCGTGGAAGGCGGCATCGCCCGCCCCGTGGATGACCCGGCCGGGGAACGCCGCGGTCAGCGTGGTGAGCATCTGGGCGGCCAGCTCGACCTGGGAGGCGGTGCCGTTGCCGCGCCAGAGCCGGAACAGCACCGGCAGCGCCACCGGGCAGGAGCACGCCGGCAGCTTGACCACGATCGCGGCGATCACCCAGGTGTTCCCGAACGCGATCTTCTTCCCGCCCTGGGCCGACCCGTCATACGCCCACCGGGCCTGCGCCACTTTCTTGCCCCACCGCTTGAAGAACGTCCCGTCCACCGCGACGGTGACCGGCCCGCCGCCGGGGCACAGGTATTTCACGATCAGGCGGGCCACCGCCACGCCCAGGTCATCGGTGTCCCACGCCGCGCGGGAGAAGAACCAGCACGCCCGCCGGAACCGCGCGGCCATCCCGGCCGCCGCGGCCATCGCCACCACCGTGCGCCCGCTGGCCAGGATCATCCCGCACGCCAGCGCGATGAACAGGGCGTGCGCGGAGCGGCGCCGGAACGCCGGCGCCAGCTCCTCCAGCAGGTGCCGCCCGGTCGCCGGCACGGCGAGCCCCAGGCCACCGGCGTCCGCGGCCGGCCCGGCGCCCGCGCCCGCGGGACCGCCGTCCTCCCGCACGCCATTACCGTCAGGGCGGGACGGGACGCGGCACATCGTGGCAGACTGGCCAGCCAGGGAAGCCCCATCGAGTCAGATGATCTTAACCAGTCACCGGTCCTGCGGGGCTTCCTTGCTGCTGTCCCGGTGCCACGCCCCTGGCTACCGGATCGTGATCAACTATCACCATCTGCGGCCAGCCCGCCACGCAAGGCCATGAAAGGTCAGATGGCGGGCACCTGTCGCGCCTCACGATCACGAACTTCCAGCGCCTGGCCAGCACCGCTGATGCTGCCCACCTGAACGATCAAGAGCAACCGACGCCAGCCGGGCGTCCACGGGCCTGCCGCGTACTGGCCCGGCCCGCCAGGCGATCAAGAACCCCATCACCCACCTGCCGGAGAAACTCGGAAACACGAGAGAAGCGATGGAGAATTAATCTCGTCGGCCGGCTCGGCGGCTGGAGCGCCCGCCGTGAGCTCCGACCCGACGCGCGCGTGACTGGGCGGGATTCCTTGGCGCGCGCGGCTACGCCGGCGATTCCAGCTCTTTGTCGAGGATGTCGAAAAGTTCGCCTGCGGTGGCCGTTCCGAGGTCGGGCGCCGACCCGTTGTCGGCCCGGTGGTCCTCGTCAACCAACGCGGCCAGCGATCGCAGGAAGGCAGCGACCCTAGTGCGATCGAGATCGCCTGGCGGCGCGGCTTTGAGCGCGGATTCCAGGCTGGCGAGCTGCGCCTCCACCAGGGATTGACCCGTCGCGCCGGGGGGCGCGAGTTCGGACGACAGGCGTTCGGCGACCGCCGCCGCCGAGGGATGGTCGAAGATGAGGGTGGCGGGCAGGCGCAGCCCGGTTGCGGCGCCGAGCCGGTTGCGGAACTCGATCGCCGCCAGCGAGTCGAAGCCGAGCTCGAGGAAGCCCTTGCCGGGGTCGATCGCATCCGGCCGTTCATGGCCGAGCACGTCGGCGGCGGCCCGGCACACCAGCTCGAGCAGGGCCTGGTCACGCTCGGGCCCGGAGATGCCTGCCAGCCGCGACCAGGATGCCCCGGCCGCCCCGGCGCGCCGCCGGGCCGGGGCGTGCACCAGCCCGCGCAGGATCGGCGGGACCCCTTCGGTGCCGCGCTGGACGGCCAGGTCCATCCGGGCCGGCATCAGCGACGGCTCGCTGGTGCCAACCGCAGCGTCGAACAGCGACAGCGCATCTCGCGCGGACAGGCCGAGCAGGCCCGAGTGCGCCATCCGCATCAGGTCCTTGTGCCGCAGATCGCCGGACATGCCGCTGCCGGCCCACAGGCCCCACGACAACGACACCGCGGTGAGCCCGCTGGCCCGGCGCTGGTGCGCGAGCGCGTCGAGGAACACATTCGCCGTCGCGTAGTTCGCCTGCCCGGCCGAACCGAAAACCGCCGCCACCGAGGAAAACAGCACGAACGCCGCGAGGTTCAGGTCCCTGGTGAGCTCGTGCAGGTTCCACGCCGCGTCCACCTTGGGCCGCAGCACCGCGTCCATCCGCTCCGGGGTCAGCGCCGTCAGCACCCCGTCGTCGAGCACCCCCGCGGCGTGCACCACCGCCCTCAGCGGCGAGCCGGCCGGGACCTCGGCGAGCAGACGCCGCAGCGCCTCCCGGTCAGCGGCATCACAGGCGGCCACGGTCACCGTCGCGCCCAGCGCGGTCAGCTCCGCCCGCAGCGCCGCCGCGCCCGGCGCATCCGGCCCGCGGCGGCTAACCAGCAGCAGCCGCCGGGCTCCGTGCTCGGTCACCAGATGCCTCGCGATCACGCTGCCGAGGGCCCCGGTCCCCCCGGTGACCAGCACGGTGCCGTCCTGGCCCAGCCGGGCCGCAGCGGCCTGCGCCGGCGGCACGAAGGCGGCCAGCCGCGGGACAAGGACCCGGCCCCCGCGTACCGCCAGGCCGGGTTCACCCGCCCGCACCGCCCGCACGACCTCCGCCACCGGAACCCCGGCGCCGTCCAGGTCGAGCGCGGCGAAACTGCCCGGGTACTCAAGCTGCGCCGACCGGACCAGGCCCCACACCGGAGCGTGCACCAGGTCAGGGACTCCCTCACCCGGCCCCGCGGCGACCGCGCCGCTGGTCACCGTCACCAGCTGGGACGCCGCGAAACGGCCGTCGGCTGCCCAGCGCTGCGCCAGCGCGAGCAACCGGTTCACGGCCGCCCGCGCGGCCGCCGCGGTCCCCGCGCCAGCCGGCCCCCGGCACGAAACGAACACCACATCAGGCGCAGGATCCCCGCGCCCCACCGCCTCGCTCAGCGCCGCCCAGTCCGGGTAGGCCGCCACCGCACGGCCGGCCGCCCCGGCCGCCGCGCCCATCCCCAGATCATCGGCCCCCAGCACGGCACAGCTGACCACATCCGCCGCCGGCCCGCCCGCCGCCGCATCCGCCGGCGGCCACGGCACCCAGCCGACGCGGAACAGCGAACCCTGCCCGGCCAGCCGCCCGGCTCCCAGCTGGCCGGCGGTAACCGGGCGCAACGCCAGCGATCTCACCGAGATGACGGGACTGCCCCCCGGATCGGCCGCCACCAGCGACACCGCGTTACCCGCCAAAGGCGACAAGCGCACCCGGAGGCTGCAGGCCCCCGCGGCCTGCAATCCCACCCCCGACCAGGCGAACGGCACCACCGGCCCCTCAGCCGCCGGCCCCCAGCCGCCGGCCCGGCGAGCCCGGCCGTGTGCAGCGCGGCGTCGAGCAGGGCCGGGTGGATACCGAACCGGGCGGCTTCAGCGTGTGCCTGCTCAGGCAGCACGACCTCCGCGAACACCTCCGCGCCCCGCCGCCACGCCGCGCGCAGCCCCTGGAACACCGGCCCGTACCCATAACCCTGCCCGGCCAGCCGCTCATACAGGCCCGCCACCTCAACCGCGACCGCGCCGGCCTGCGGCCACTCCGCCAGCCCCGGCCCGGGCTCGGCGCCCGCGCCGGCCAGCCAGCCGCTGGCATGCCGGGTCCACGCCGCCCCCGGTGCCGCATCCCCGGCCCGCGAGTACACCGCGACCGGCCGCCGCCCAGCACCATCCTGCGCATCCACGGTCACCTGAATGCAGACACTCCCCGCCTCGGGCAGCACCAGCGGCGCCTGCAAGGTCAGCTCCGCCAGCCCCCCGCAGCCAGCCTCATCACCAGCCCGGATCGCCAGCTCCACGAACGCGGTCCCGGGCAGCAGCACCCGGCCCCCCACCACATGATCAGCCAGCCAGGGATGCGACCGCAGCGACAGCCGCCCCGTCAGCACCACCCCGCCCGAGCCCGCCAGGCTCACCGCAGCACCCAGCAGCGGATGCCCGGCCGCACCCAGCCCCGCCGCCGCCACCTCACCCGCCGCAGCCGGCGCATCCAGCCAGTACCGCTCCCGCTGGAACGCATACCTAGGCAGCTCAACCCGCCGCGCGCCGCTACCAGCGTAAAACGCCTCCCACTCCACGCCGCCGCCGCACGCATAAGTCAGCGCGACCGCCCGCACCACCTCACGCGGCTCATCACGGCCGCAGCGCAGCACCGGGACGAACACCCCGGCAGCATCCCCGGCCAGGCACTCCTGCCCCATCGCCGACAACACCCCATCCGGCCCCAGCTCGACAAACCGCGTCACACCCGCCCCGGCCAGGAACCCGACCCCGTCAGCGAACCGCACCGCCGCCCGCGCCTGCCGCACCCAGTACTCCGGCGAGCACAGCTCACCAGCACCCGCCAGCACCCCCGTCACGCCCGACACCACCGAACGCTGCGGCGCGCGATAAGCCACCCCCCGCGCAACCGCCCCGAACTCAGCCAGCATGGGTTCCACCAGCGGGGAATGAAACGCGTGCGACACCCGCAGCCGGCCCGTCCGCCGCCCGCCAGCCCGGAACGCAGCCGCCACCGCCGCCACCGCCTCCGCCGCCCCCGACACCACCACCGCCCGGGGCCCGTTCACCGCCGCGACATCCACCGCCCCCGACAACACCGCCCGGACCTCATCCTCACCCGCCTCCACCGCCACCATCGCCCCGCCCGGCGGCAGCGCCTCCATCAGCCGCCCCCGCGCCGCCACCAGCGCGCACGCATCACCCAGCGACCACACCCCCGCCACATGCGCGGCCACCAGCTCCCCCACCGAATGCCCGGCCACGAAATCCGGCCGCACCCCCCACGACTCCGCCAGCCGGAACAGCGCCACCTCCACCGCGAACAACGCCGGCTGGGCATAACCCGTCCGATCCAGCACCGCCGCGTCCCCCCCGAACACCAGCTCCCGCAGCGAACAATCCAGATACCGGCCGAACTCAGCGCACACCGCATCGAACGCCCGGGCGAACACCCCGAACACCCGGTACAACTGCCCGCCCATCCCCGGCCGCTGCGCCCCCTGACCGGTAAACAAAAACGCCGTCAGCCCCCCCGGCCGGGCCACCCCGGCCACCACATTCCCGGCCTGCTCACCACGCGCCACCGCCCCCAGGCCAGCCAGCAGCTCACCCCGATCCGCGCCCGTCACCACCGCCCGGTGCTCCAGCACCGACCGCGACGTCACCAGCGAATACCCCACATCCACCGGATCCAGCCCCGGCCCGGCCTCCGCAAACGACAGCAACCGCGCCGCCTGCGCCCGCAACCCCGCCCCGCCCCGCCCCGACACCACCCACGGCACCACCCCGCCCGCCACCACCCGCGGCCCCCCGCCACCCAGCTCCCCGCCCCGCCCCCCCGGCGCCTCCTCCACAATCACATGCGCGTTCGTCCCGCTAATCCCGAACGACGACACCCCCGCCCGCCGCGGCCGCCCCCCCGCCGGCCACTCCCGCCGCTCCGTCAGCAGCGCCACCTGCCCCGCCGACCAGTCCACCTTCGACGACGGCCGGTCCACATGCAACGTCACCGGCAGCACCCCATGCCCCAGCGCCAGCACCATCTTCATCACCCCCGCCACCCCCGACGCCGCCTGCGTATGACCGATATTCGACTTCACCGACCCCAGCCACAACGGCCGCCCCGCCGCCCGCCCCCGCCCATACACCGCCAGCAGCGCCTGCGCCTCAATCGGATCACCCAGCGTCGTCCCCGTCCCATGCCCCTCCACCACATCCACCTCACCCGCCACCACCCCCGCCGCCGCCAGCGCCTCCGCGATCACCCGCTGCTGCGCAGGCCCATTCGGCGCCGTCAGCCCGTTACTGGCCCCGTCCTGATTCACCGCACTGCCCCGCACCACCGCCAGCACCCCACGCCCATGACGCACCGCATCCGACAACCGCTCCACCACCAGCACCCCGACACCTTCGGAGCACCCAACGCCATCAGCCGCCTCCGCAAACGACTTACACCGCCCATCCCGCGCCATCCCCCGCTGCTCGCTGAAGTACTGAAACATGGCCGGCGTCGCCATCACCGTCACCCCGCCCGCCAGCGCCAGCCCGCACTCCCCCCGCCGCAGCGACTGCACCGCCAGATGCAACGCCACCAGCGACGACGAACACGCCGTATCCACGCACACCGCCGGCCCCTCCAGCCCCAGCGTGTACGCCACCCGCCCCGCCACCAGGCTGCCCCCGCTGCTGCCCGGCCCGTAGTCGTGGTACATCACCCCGGCGAACACACCCGTCCGGCTCCCCCGCAACGACCCAGGCACCACCCCCGCCCCCTCCAGCGCCTCCCACGACACCTCCAGCAGCAACCGCTGCTGCGGATCCATCTCCCGCGCCTCCCGCGGCGAAATACCAAAAAAACCCGCATCAAAGTCAGCCGCATCGTAGAGGAAGCCGCCCTGCCGGCAGTAGATCGTCCCGGGGGGCCCCGGCTCTGGCCGGTACAACGCCGCGGTGTCCCAGCCGCGATCGTCTGGAAAGTCTGAGACCGCGTCGGTGCCCTCGCAGACCAGCCGCCACAGATCCTCCGGGGAGCTGACGTCACCAGGAAAGCGGCAGCCCATGCCCACGATCGCCACCGGCTCGTTGGCCGCGGCGATGAGCCGCTCGTTGTCCTCCCGCAATCGCTCGTTGTCCAGCACGGACTGACGCAGCGCGGCCACGATCTCCTCGGTCGACGGATTCTCAGTCACGCCAGCTCACCTCGCTCCGCGTCATCGCCCGCCGCCGGGGATCCCCGCGCGAACGCCGCCCGCACCAGGTCACCCACATCCATCCCCTCGATTGCCGCACGCGCCCCCGCGTCCAGCCCGGGCGGCCGGGCCCCGCCCGGAGCGGCCAGCGCAAGCAGCGCGTCCAGCAGACCCGCTGCACGGATCCGGGCGATCGGCACCTCGCGCAGCGCTTGCCTAATCAATGCCTCCTCCGGCGCGGCCGCCGGGCCGGTGTCACCATCCAGGAACAGCTCGGTGAGCAGGTACTTGGCCAGCACCAGCGGATTCGGGTAGTCGAAGATGAGGGTGGCGGGCAGGCGCAGCCCGGTTGCCGCGCCGAGCCGGTTGCGGAACTCGATCGCCGCCAGCGAGTCGAAGCCCAGGTCACTGAACGCCCGGCTCGCGTCGATCGCCCCGGCGCTGACATGACCGAGCACCGCCGCCGCATGGGAGCGCACCAGCCGCACAACCACCCGGTCAGCCTCCTCCGCGCTCAGCCCGGCCAGCTGGTCTCCCAGCCTGGCCTGGCCCGCCGCGGAGCCCGTATCCACGAGTCGCCGGCCCTGCGCGCCCACAAGTCCCCCCCGTAGCAGGGCGGGGATCTCGGCCCAGCTTGACAGCGTCGCCGGGTCCAGCCTCATCGGTGCAAGCACGGGATCGGCCGCGCCGAGGGCAGCATCGAACAGCGCCAGCCCCTCGGCCGCGGACAGCTCCGCAATGCCCAGCCCGGCCGATCAGTTCCAGGTCGATCTGCCCGCCTGTGCCTTCCCACGGTCCCCAGGCCAGTGACCTCGCCGGCAGTCCCTGCGCAACGCGATACTCGGCAAGCGCGTCAAGGAAAGTGTTCGCGGCCGCGTAGTTCGCCTGCCCAGCGGTGAGCACCAGCCCGCCGGCCGAGGAGTACAAGACGAACGCCGACAGGTCCAGATCCCTGGTCAGCTCGTGCAGATGCCACGCAGCATCGACCTTCGGCCGCATCACGTTGTCCAGCTGTTGCGCCGTCAGCGAATCCAGCACGCCGCTGTCCAGCAGGCCGGCCGCGTGCACCACAGCGGTCAGCGGGTGCGCGGCAGGCACCCCCGCGAGCAGCCTGGCCAGCGCGTCCCGGTCGGCGACATCGCAGGCGACGACGGACACGCAGGCGCCAAGCGCGGCCAGTTCCGCGCGCAGCCCGGCCGCATCCGGAGCGTCGATCCCGCGTCGGCTGGTGAGCAGCAGGTGCCGAAGGCCGTGCTCGGTCACCAGATGCCGGGCGAGCAGGCTGCCGAGCAGCCCGGTCCCCCCGGTGATCAGCACCGTGCCCTCGGCGTTCCAGGCGGGCGCGCGGCCGACGGCGGGCACCCGCTGCAGCCGGGGAAGCCGGATCGCGCCGTCGCGCACGGCCGCCTCTGGCTCTCCCGAGGCCACCACAGCCGGCAGTGCCCGCAGGGAAGCGTCCGAGCCGTCCAGGTCGATCAGCGCCAGCCGCCCCGGGTTCTCGGCCTGTGCCGCGCGGGCCAGGCCCCACAGCGGGGCCTGTGTCAAGTCAGGTCCGTCCGGCGCGGCAACCGCGTTCCTGGTCAGGACGACGAGCAGGGAAGCCGAGTATCGTGGGTCCGCCAACCAGTTACGCACCTGCTCGAGTGTCCGGTACGTGGCGGCCCGCACGTCCGCGAGCAGGTCGCCGGTGGTGCTGCGGGTACACGGGAGCACCACGACCGTCGGCGCCTGGGCGCCCGCGGTGATGGCTGCGGCCAGCGATTCCAGGTCCATGTACTTCTGGATTCCCAGGCCAAGATCCTCCCCGCTGAGCACGGCCCAGCCGGCCGGCACTGCCGACGTTCCAGCGGCAGCGCCCGGCGTCCACGCGATCCGGAGCAAGGATGCGGCCCCGGGCGCCGGCCGCACCACAAGTGACTCCGCTGAGAACACCGGCGCGCCAGTGACATCGGCGCACGCAACCGACACCGCGTCGCCCGGCAAGGGGCACACCCGCACCCGCAGCGCCGACGCGCCCCGGGCATGCAGCACCATCCCACCCCAAGAAGCCGGGACAAACGGGCCGAGCGGCTGGTCAGCCGCATCCTGCAGCGCCGCTGCGTGTAACGCCGCATCCAACAGCGCCGGATGAATGCCATACCCCTCGG
Source organism: uncultured Actinomycetota bacterium (assembly GCA_963775745.1). Taxonomy (GTDB): domain Bacteria; phylum Actinomycetota; class Actinomycetes; order Streptosporangiales; family Streptosporangiaceae; genus DATBGO01. The sequence continues at coordinate 143,785 of CAVZKE010000020.1, read as the reverse complement.
CATCCGTGCGCGCAGGGAGCGCGACCTCGGCGAACACCTCATCCCCCCGCTGCCAGGCCGCCCGCAGCCCGCGGAATGCCGGGCCATACGCAAGCCCCGCCCCCGCCAGCGCCTCATACGCCCCGTCCACGCCTTGCCCGACCGCGCCCTCAGGCGGCCACGCGACCATGTCAGGGAACCCGCTCTCGCCATCCCCGCTCCGCACGGCCAGCATCCCGCTCGAATGCCGGACCCATTGCCCGTCGCCGGGGGCATCCCCGGCTCGGGAATACACCGCCACCGGCCGCCGGCCGTCCGGGTCCGCCGGACCAACGCGCACCTGCACCACCACCGCAGCGTGCTCGGGCACCACCAGCGGAGTCTCCAGCACCAGCTCTTCCACCCGCTCGCAGCCGGCCTGAGCGCCAGCCCGGATCGCCAGCTCCACGAACGCGGTCCCGGGCAGCAGCACCCGCCCCCCCACCACGTGATCGGCCAGCCAGGGGAGCGCGCTACGGGACAGCCGCCCGGTCAGCGCCCAGCCCTGCCCGTCGGCGAGCGCCGTCACCGCGGCCAGCAGCGGATGCCCGGTCGTCTCCAGCCCCGCATCCGTCACCTCAGCGCCGTTGTCGGCCGACCGCCAGTGCCGCTCCCGCTGGAACGCATACCTAGGCAGCTCAACCCGCCGCGCGCCGCTACCAGCGTAAAACGCCTCCCAGTCCACGCCGCCGCCGCGCACGTGTACCTCCGCCAGTGCTCTCACCAGCGTCTGCGCCTCCGCGCGCCGGGCGCGCAGGACCGGAACCACCACGCTGTCCTGGTCATCGCCGAGGCACTGCCGCGTCATCCCGGACAGCACGCCGCCCGGCCCCAGCTCCACAAAGGCACCTGCCCCGGCCGCCCGCAGTGCCCCGACCCCGTCAGCGAACCGCACCGCCGCCCGCACCTGCTCCACCCAGTAACCCGGCGAGCACACCTGCCCGGGCCCGGCGAGGCTGCCTGTCACTCCCGACACGACGGGGATCCGCGGCGGCGCATACGACAGCGCCTCCGCCACCTCGCCGTACTGAGCCAGCATCGGCTCCATCCGCGGCGAGTGAAAGGCATGGCTGACCTTCAGCCACCGCGTCCTGCGGCCACGGCCAGCCAGCTCTCCCGCCACCTCGGCCACCGCGTCCGCATCCCCGGACACCACCACCGACGACGGCCCGTTGACCGCAGCCAGTGACACCACCGCCTCCCGGCCCGCCAGCATGCCCGCCACCTCGTCCTGCCCGGCCTCGACAGCGACCATCGCACCGCCCGGCGGCAGCGCCTGCATCAGCCGCCCCCGCGCCGCCACCAGCGCGCACGCATCATCGAGGGACAGCACGCCCGCCACGTGCGCGGCCACCAGCTCCCCCACCGAATGCCCGGCCACGAAATCCGGCCGCACCCCCCACGACTCCGCCAGCCGGAACAGCGCCACCTCCACCGCGAACAACCCCGCCTGCGCGAACATGGTCTGATCCAGCAGCGCCGCATCCGCCGACCCCGCCACGGCGAACACAACCTCGCGGACCGGCCGGCCCGCGTACCCGGCCAGCTGCGCGTCCAGGCGCTGGCATGCCTCATCGAACGCCGCCGAGAACACCCCGAAAGCCCCATGAAGCTCCCGGCCCGCCCCCGCCTGCTGCGCCCCCTGGCCGGTAAACATGAAAGCGACCTTGAGCGCCCGGCCGGCCACCCCGGCCACCACATTCCCGGCCTGCTCACCACGCGCCACCGCCCCCAGGCCAGCCAGCAGCTCACCCCGATCCGCGCCCGTCACCACCGCCCGGTGCTCCAGCACCGACCGCGACGTCACCAGCGAATACCCCACATCCACCGGATCCAGCCCCGGCCCGGCCTCCGCAAACGACAGCAACCGCGCCGCCTGCGCCCGCAACCCCGCCCCGCCCCGCCCCGACACCACCCACGGCACCACCCCGCCCGCCACCACCCGCGGCCCCCCGCCACCCAGCTCCCCGCCCCGCCCCCCCGGCGCCTCCTCCACAATCACATGCGCGTTCGTCCCGCTAATCCCGAACGACGACACCCCCGCCCGCCGCGGCCGCCCCCCCGCCGGCCACTCCCGCCGCTCCGTCAGCAGCGCCACCTGCCCCGCCGACCAGTCCACCTTCGACGACGGCCGGTCCACATGCAACGTCACCGGCAGCACCCCATGCCCCAGCGCCAGCACCATCTTCATCACCCCCGCCACCCCCGACGCCGCCTGCGTATGACCGATATTCGACTTCACCGACCCCAGCCACAACGGCCGCCCCGCCGCCCGCCCCCGCCCATACACCGCCAGCAGCGCCTGCGCCTCAATCGGATCACCCAGCGTCGTCCCCGTCCCATGCCCCTCCACCACATCCACCTCACCCGCCACCACCCCCGCCGCCGCCAGCGCCTCCGCGATCACCCGCTGCTGCGCAGGCCCATTCGGCGCCGTCAGCCCGCTGCTGGCCCCGTCCTGATTCACCGCACTGCCCCGCACCACCGCCAGCACCCCACGCCCATGACGCACCGCATCCGACAACCGCTCCACCACCAGCACCCCAGCCCCCTCCCCCCAGCCCGTGCCATCAGCCGCCTCCGCAAACGACTTACACCGCCCATCCCGCGCCATCCCCCGCTGCGCACTGAAATCAATAAACGTCTCCGGCGTCGCCATCACCGTCACCCCGCCCGCCAGCGCCAGCCCGCACTCCCCCCGCCGCAGCGACTGCACCGCCAGATGCAACGCCACCAGCGACGACGAACACGCCGTATCCACGCACACCGCCGGCCCCTCCAGCCCCAGCGTGTACGCCACCCGCCCCGCCACCACACTGCCCACACTGCTGCTCCCCGGGTAATCGTGGTACATCACCCCGGCGAACACACCCGTCCGGCTCCCCCGCAACGACCCAGGCACCACCCCCGCCCCCTCCAGCGCCTCCCACGACACCTCCAGCAGCAACCGCTGCTGCGGATCCATCTCCCGCGCCTCCCGCGGCGAAATACCAAAAAAACCCGCATCAAACGCCGCCGCGTCATACAAAAACCCGCCCTCACACACATAACTCGTCCCCGGCCCCCCCGCCGGATCATACAAACGATCAAGATCCCAGCCCCGGTCAGCCGGAAAACCACCAACCCCATCACCGCCAGAAGACACCAGCCCCCACAAATCCTCCGGCGAGCTGACGTCACCAGGAAAGCGGCAGCCCATGCCCACGATCGCCACCGGCTCGTTGGCCGCGGCGATGAGCCGCTCGTTGTCCTCCCGCAATCGCTCGTTGTCCAGCACGGACTGACGCAGCGCGGCCACGATCTCCTCGGTCGACGGATTCTCAGTCACGCCAGCTCACCTCGCTCCGCGTCATCGCCCGCCGCCGGGGATCCCCGCGCGAACGCCGCCCGCACCAGGTCACCCACATCCATCCCCTCGATTGCCGCACGCGCCCCCGCGTCCAGCCCGGGCGGCCGGGCCCCGCCCGGAGCGGCCAGCGCAAGCAGCGCGTCCAGCAGACCCGCTGCACGGATCCGGGCGATCGGCACCTCGCGCAGCGCTTGCCTAATCAATGCCTCCTCCGGCGCGGCCGCCGGGCCGGTGTCACCATCCAGGAACAGCTCGGTGAGCAGGTACTTGGCCAGCACCAGCGGATTCGGGTAGTCGAAGATGAGGGTGGCGGGCAGGCGCAGCCCGGTTGCGGCGCCGAGCCGGTTGCGGAACTCGATCGCCGCCAGCGAGTCGAAGCCGAGCTCGAGGAAGCCCTTGCCGGGGTCGATCGCATCCGGCCGTTCATGGCCGAGCACGTCGGCGGCGGCCCGGCACACCAGCTCGAGCAGGGCCTGGTCACGCTCGGGCCCGGAGATGCCTGCCAGCCGCGACCAGGATGCCCCGGCCGCCCCGGCGCGCCGCCGGGCCGGGGCGTGCACCAGCCCGCGCAGGATCGGCGGGACCCCTTCGGTGCCGCGCTGGACGGCCAGGTCCATCCGGGCCGGCATCAGCGACGGCTCGCTGGTGCCAACCGCAGCGTCGAACAGCGACAGCGCATCTCGCGCGGACAGGCCGAGCAGGCCCGAGTGCGCCATCCGCATCAGGTCCTTGTGCCGCAGATCGCCGGACATGCCGCTGCCGGCCCACAGGCCCCACGACAACGACACCGCGGTGAGCCCGCTGGCCCGGCGCTGGTGCGCGAGCGCGTCGAGGAACACATTCGCCGTCGCGTAGTTCGCCTGCCCGGCCGAACCGAAAACCGCCGCCACCGAGGAAAACAGCACGAACGCCGCGAGGTTCAGGTCCCTGGTGAGCTCGTGCAGGTTCCACGCCGCGTCCACCTTGGGCCGCAGCACCGCGTCCATCCGCTCCGGGGTCAGCGCCGTCAGCACCCCGTCGTCGAGCACCCCCGCGGCGTGCACCACCGCCCTCAGCGGCGAGCCGGCCGGGACCTCGGCGAGCAGACGCCGCAGCGCCTCCCGGTCAGCGGCATCACAGGCGGCCACGGTCACCGTCGCGCCCAGCGCGGTCAGCTCCGCCCGCAGCGCCGCCGCGCCCGGCGCATCCGGCCCGCGGCGGCTAACCAGCAGCAGCCGCCGGGCTCCGTGCTCGGTCACCAGATGCCTCGCGATCACGCTGCCGAGGGCCCCGGTCCCCCCGGTGACCAGCACGGTGCCGTCCTGGCCCAGCCGGGCCGCAGCGGCCTGCGCCGGCGGCACGAAGGCGGCCAGCCGCGGGACAAGGACCCGGCCCCCGCGTACCGCCAGGCCGGGTTCACCCGCCCGCACCGCCCGCACGACCTCCGCCACCGGAACCCCGGCGCCGTCCAGGTCGAGCGCGGCGAAACTGCCCGGGTACTCAAGCTGCGCCGACCGGACCAGGCCCCACACCGGAGCGTGCACCAGGTCAGGGACTCCCTCACCCGGCCCCGCGGCGACCGCGCCGCTGGTCACCGTCACCAGCTGGGACGCCGCGAAACGGCCGTCGGCTGCCCAGCGCTGCGCCAGCGCGAGCAACCGGTTCACGGCCGCCCGCGCGGCCGCCGCGGTCCCCGCGCCAGCCGGCCCCCGGCACGAAACGAACACCACATCAGGCGCAGGATCCCCGCGCCCCACCGCCTCGCTCAGCGCCGCCCAGTCCGGGTAGGCCGCCACCGCACGGCCGGCCGCCCCGGCCGCCGCGCCCATCCCCAGATCATCGGCCCCCAGCACGGCACAGCTGACCACATCCGCCGCCGGCCCGCCCGCCGCCGCATCCGCCGGCGGCCACGGCACCCAGCCGACGCGGAACAGCGAACCCTGCCCGGCCAGCCGCCCGGCTCCCAGCTGGCCGGCGGTAACCGGGCGCAACGCCAGCGATCTCACCGAGATGACGGGACTGCCCCCCGGATCGGCCGCCACCAGCGACACCGCGTTACCCGCCAAAGGCGACAAGCGCACCCGGAGGCTGCAGGCCCCCGCGGCCTGCAATCCCACCCCCGACCAGGCGAACGGCACCACCGGCCCCTCAGCCGCCGGCCCCCCAGCCGCCGGCCCGGCGAGCCCGGCCGTGTGCAGCGCGGCGTCGAGCAGGGCCGGGTGGATACCGAACCGGGCGGCTTCAGCGTGTGCCTGCTCAGGCAGCACGACCTCCGCGAACACCTCCGCGCCCCGCCGCCACGCCGCGCGCAGCCCCTGGAACACCGGCCCGTACCCATAACCCTGCCCGGCCAGCCGCTCATACAGGCCCGCCACCTCAACCGCGACCGCGCCGGCCGGCGGCCACTCCGCCAGCCCCGGCCCGGGCTCGGCGCCCGCGCCGGCCAGCCAGCCGCTGGCATGCCGGGTCCACGCCGCCCCCGGTGCCGCATCCCCGGCCCGCGAGTACACCGCGACCGGCCGCCGCCCAGCACCATCCTGCGCATCCACGGTCACCTGAATGCAGACACTCCCCGCCTCGGGCAGCACCAGCGGCGCCTGCAAGGTCAGCTCCGCCAGCCCCCCGCAGCCAGCCTCATCACCAGCCCGGATCGCCAGCTCCACGAACGCGGTCCCGGGCAGCAGCACCCGGCCCCCCACCACATGATCAGCCAGCCAGGGATGCGACCGCAGCGACAGCCGCCCCGTCAGCACCACCCCGCCCGAGCCCGCCAGGCTCACCGCAGCACCCAGCAGCGGATGCCCGGCCGCACCCAGCCCCGCCGCCGCCACCTCACCCGCCGCAGCCGGCGCATCCAGCCAGTACCGCTCCCGCTGGAACGCATACCTAGGCAGCTCAACCCGCCGCGCGCCGCTACCAGCGTAAAACGCCTCCCACTCCACGCCGCCGCCGCACGCATAAGTCAGCGCGACCGCCCGCACCACCTCACGCGGCTCATCACGGCCGCAGCGCAGCACCGGGACGAACACCCCGGCAGCATCCCCGGCCAGGCACTCCTGCCCCATCGCCGACAACACCCCATCCGGCCCCAGCTCGACAAACCGCGTCACACCCGCCCCGGCCAGGAACCCGACCCCGTCAGCGAACCGCACCGCCGCCCGCGCCTGCCGCACCCAGTACTCCGGCGAGCACAGCTCACCAGCACCCGCCAGCACCCCCGTCACGCCCGACACCACCGAACGCTGCGGCGCGCGATAAGCCACCCCCCGCGCAACCGCCCCGAACTCAGCCAGCATGGGTTCCACCAGCGGGGAATGAAACGCGTGCGACACCCGCAGCCGGCCCGTCCGCCGCCCGCCAGCCCGGAACGCAGCCGCCACCGCCGCCACCGCCTCCGCCGCCCCCGACACCACCACCGCCCGGGGCCCGTTCACCGCCGCGACATCCACCGCCCCCGACAACACCGCCCGGACCTCATCCTCACCCGCCTCCACCGCCACCATCGCCCCGCCCGGCGGCAGCGCCTCCATCAGCCGCCCCCGCGCCGCCACCAGCGCGCACGCATCACCCAGCGACCACACCCCCGCCACATGCGCGGCCACCAGCTCCCCCACCGAATGCCCGGCCACGAAATCCGGCCGCACCCCCCACGACTCCGCCAGCCGGAACAGCGCCACCTCCACCGCGAACAACGCCGGCTGGGCATAACCCGTCCGATCCAGCACCGCCGCGTCCCCCCCGAACACCAGCTCCCGCAGCGAACAATCCAGATACCGGCCGAACTCAGCGCACACCGCATCGAACGCCCGGGCGAACACCCCGAACACCCGGTACAACTGCCCGCCCATCCCCGGCCGCTGCGCCCCCTGACCGGTAAACAAAAACGCCGTCAGCCCCCCAGGCCGGGCCACCCCGGCCACCACATTCCCGGCCTGCTCACCACGCGCCACCGCCCCCAGGCCAGCCAGCAGCTCACCCCGATCCGCGCCCGTCACCACCGCCCGGTGCTCCAGCACCGACCGCGACGTCACCAGCGAATACCCCACATCCACCGGATCCAGCCCCGGCCCGGCCTCCGCAAACGACAGCAACCGCGCCGCCTGCGCCCGCAACCCCGCCCCGCCCCGCCCCGACACCACCCACGGCACCACCCCGCCCGCCACCACCCGCGGCCCCCCGCCACCCAGCTCCCCGCCCCGCCCCCCCGGCGCCTCCTCCACAATCACATGCGCGTTCGTCCCGCTAATCCCGAACGACGACACCCCCGCCCGCCGCGGCCGCCCCCCGCCGGCCACTCCCGCCGCTCCGTCAGCAGCGCCACCTGCCCCGCCGACCAGTCCACCTTCGACGACGGCCGGTCCACATGCAACGTCACCGGCAGCACCCCATGCCCCAGCGCCAGCACCATCTTCATCACCCCCGCCACCCCCGACGCCGCCTGCGTATGACCGATATTCGACTTCACCGACCCCAGCCACAACGGCCGCCCCGCCGCCCGCCCCCGCCCATACACCGCCAGCAGCGCCTGCGCCTCAATCGGATCACCCAGCGTCGTCCCCGTCCCATGCCCCTCCACCACATCCACCTCACCCGCCACCACCCCCGCCGCCGCCAGCGCCTCCGCGATCACCCGCTGCTGCGCAGGCCCATTCGGCGCCGTCAGCCCGTTACTGGCCCCGTCCTGATTCACCGCACTGCCCCGCACCACCGCCAGCACCCCACGCCCATGACGCACCGCATCCGACAACCGCTCCACCACCAGCACCCCAGCCCCCTCCCCCCAGCCCGTGCCATCAGCCGCCTCCGCAAACGACTTACACCGCCCATCCCGCGCCATCCCCCGCTGCGCACTGAAATCAATAAACGTCTCCGGCGTCGCCATCACCGTCACCCCGCCCGCCAGCGCCAGCCCGCACTCCCCCCGCCGCAGCGACTGCACCGCCAGATGCAACGCCACCAGCGACGACGAACACGCCGTATCCACGCACACCGCCGGCCCCTCCAGCCCCAGCGTGTACGCCACCCGCCCCGCCACCACACTGCCCACACTGCTGCTCCCCGGGTAATCGTGGTACATCACCCCGGCGAACACACCCGTCCGGCTCCCCCGCAACGACCCAGGCACCACCCCCGCCCCCTCCAGCGCCTCCCACGACACCTCCAGCAGCAACCGCTGCTGCGGATCCATCTCCCGCGCCTCCCGCGGCGAAATACCAAAAAAACCCGCATCAAACGCCGCCGCGTCATACAAAAACCCGCCCTCACACACATAACTCGTCCCCGGCCCCCCCGCCGGATCATACAAACGATCAAGATCCCAGCCCCGGTCAGCCGGAAAACCACCAACCCCATCACCGCCAGAAGACACCAGCCCCCACAAATCCTCCGGCGAGCTGACGTCACCAGGAAAGCGGCACCCCATGCCCACAACGGCAACAGGCTCATGAGCAGCGGCGGCCAGTCGCCGGTTCTGCTGCTGCAGCCGCTTCGTCTCCTTCAGGGATTTCCGGAGTGCCTCGGCCAGTCTTTCTGAGGAATCGGTCATAATAGATCTTCCCAAACCTCATGAATCGCTCTCGGTGAGCGCCATATCGATAAGGCTTTCTGTATCCATGGTGTCGATCGCGTCGGCCTCATCGGGCCCGTCCGGGCCAGGGGGCTGCTTCTTGATGCCAGCAAGCTCGAGCAGAACGTCCATCACTCCCGCGGATCGCAGCCGTTGCATCGGTATCGATATGAACGCCTTGCGGAGCTCCGCCTCCTCATCGTCTGGGTGATGCTCGGCCACGGCATCAGGCAGCAGCTGGTGCCGCAGGTACCCCGCGAGCTCAGCCGGGGTCGGGTACTCGAAGACAAGAGTCGCTGACAACTGCAGCCCCGTGGCCGCCGCCAGCAGGTTGCGCAACTCCAGCGCCGCCAGCGAGTCGAAGCCCAGGTCCCTGAACGCCCGGCTCGCGTCGATCGCCCCGGCGCTGACATGACCGAGCACCGCCGCCGCATGGGAGCGCACCAGCCGCACAACCACCCGGTCAGCCTCCTCCGCGCTCAGCCCGGCCAGCTGGTCTCCCAGCCTGGCCTGGCCCGCCTGGCCGTCCCCAGCCGCGGCGGCTACCCGGCGGCCGGCCCGGCCGGCCAGCCCGGCCAGGATCGTCGGCACAGCCGGACCGAGGGCGCGCAGTGCGGCCACGTCCAGCCGGACAGGGACCACTACCGGGCCGCCAGCGGCAAGCCCGGCGTCAAACAGCGCCAGTCCATCGCGGGACGACAGGCCAAGCACGCCTGCGCGCGCCATCCGGATCAGGTCCGTCTGCAGAAGGTCGCCGGACATGCCACCTTCTGCCCATAGACCCCACGCCAGCGACAGCCCCGGCAGCCCCCGGCCTCGCCGATAGGTTGCCAGCCCGTCCAGGAACGCGTTGGCCGCGGTGTAGTTGGCTTGCCCCGCCGCGCCCAAGGTCCCGCCCGCCGAGGAGAACAGCACGAACGCCGACAGGCCGAGATCCGCGGTGAGCTCGTGCAGGTTCCACGCCGCGTCCGCCTTGGGCCGCAGCACCGCATCCACCCGCTCCGGGGTCAGCGACCCGATTACCCCGTCGTCCAGCACGCCAGCGCAGTGCACCACCCCAGCCAGCGGATGCTCACCAGGAACCGACGCCAGCAGCGCGGCCAGCTCATCACGGGCGGCGGCATCGCACGCGGCCAGCCGGACCTGCGCCCCAGCCGCGGAAAGCTCAGCTGCCAGCTGCGCCGCACCCGGCGCCGCTGCGCCGCGCCGGCTCGCCAGCAGCACGTGCCGCACCCCGTGCGCGGTCACCAGGTGCCGCGCCACCTGACCGCCCAGCGCCCCCGTTCCCCCGGTCACCAGCACGGTGCCTGCGGGGCCGATTCGCGGCGGCATGCGCAGCACTACCTTGCCGACGTGGCGCGCCTGGCTGACGTGCGTGAAGGCCTCGACGGCACGGCCCGCGTCCCAGGCCGTGACCGGCAGCGGCCGCAGCGCGCCCCGCCCGAACAGCTCCATCAGCTGGCCCAGCATCTGCTCGATGCGTTCCGGCCCGGTGCCCATGAGGTCGACAGCCCGGTACATCACCCCCGGATGCGCGACGGCAACATGTCGCGAATCCCGGATATCGGCCTTGCCGATCTCTATGTAACGACCGCCCCGGGGCAGCAGCCGCAGCGAAGCGTCTGCCAGCTCCCGGGTGGCGGGATTCACTACGACGTCCACCCCACGCCCCGCGGTGGCACGATCGAAGCGGTCTTCGAACTCGGTGGTTCGTGAGGATGCGATGTGCTCGTCGTCGAGCCCAAGTGATCGCAGCGCGTCCCACTTACCGGGACTGGCCGTGGCAAAGACCTCAGCACCCAGCTGCCTGGCCAGTTGGATCGCCGCCATTCCCACTCCGCCCGCGCCCGCGTGCACGAGCACCGCCTCGCCCGGTCGCAGGCCCGCTAGCTCCGCCAGGCCCTGGTAGGCGGTCAGGAACACCAGCGGAACCCCGGCCGCCTCTGTGAATGACCACTCATCCGGGATCGGCGCGACAAGGCGGCGGTCGGCCACCGCTACCGGGCCCATCCCGCCGGAGACCAGCGCCATCACCCGGTCACCGGGGGCCAGCCCGCTGACCCCGGCGCCGACCTCCTCGACGACCCCGGCGCACTCACTGCCGATCCCCGCATCACCCGGATACCTGCCCAGGGCGATCTCCACGTCGCGCAAGCTCAGTCCCGCTGCGTGCACCCCGATGCGCAGCTGCCCGGCGGCAAGCGTCCGGCCTGCGTCGGGGCAGGGGACAAGCGCGAGCTTGTCCAGCGTGCCGGGTTCTGTCGTGCCGACCCGCCACTGACTGACCCCCTGCGGCGGCACCAGGGCCGCAGCACGCGCCAGCCGGGGGACCAGAACCTGGCCATCGCGCACCGCCAGCTGCGGCTCGCCCAGGGCCACCGCGGCCGGCAGCGCGCGCAGCGAGCTGTCCCGGCCGTCAAGATCAGCCAGCACCAGCCGGCCAGGGGCTTCCAGCTCGGCCGTGCGCACCAGCCCCCAGACCGCAGCACCACCAAGATCAATTATGCTTTCTCCCTGGCTGACGGCCATCGCGCCGCGTGTCACCACCACCAGCCGGGATGCGGCCAGCCGCTCGTCGCCTAGCCAGCCCTGCACGATGCCAAGCACCCGGTGCACGGCCGCGTGCGCCCGGATTGGCACCTCCTCGCCGCCGTCAGCCGAGGAAAGGCACGAGACGATCACCACATCCGGCGCTGCGGCGCCACCGGACACGGCCGTCCCCAGCGCGCCTATGTCCGGGACGACCCGTCCGGCCGCGACCAGCCCGAACACCGCCGCCTCGGCGCTGTCCTGGCCCACGGCCGCCCAGCTGGCCGTATCCGCACCCGGATCCGAATCCGCGCCCAGGCGCAGCGGACCCGGCGCCCCTGCCATCTCCCATTCGGTCTCCAGCAGCACATTCTCCCCGCTGCCCGCGGGCATGGCATCCGGGCCCGCAAGAGCCGGCCCGCGCTGGCCAGCAGCGAGCTGCTCGGCGGACACCGGCCGCGTCACGAGCGACCCCACCCAGGCCACTGGATTCCCCGCCACGTCGGCCAGGGCAAGCTTCACTCCGCCGTCGCCGGGCGCGCGGCGCGCCCACACTCGCAGGGCGGCCGCTCCCGCCGCGAGCAGCGACACCCTGTTCCAGGCGAACGGGATCGTCGTCTCGGTGAGAGCCTTCGGCCCGCCCTCGCCGAGGAAGTCCGCGGCACCAAGGGCGGCGTCGAGGAGCGCCGGGTGCAGGCCGAACGCGCCAGCGTCGGCAGCGGCGCTCTCGGGCAGTGCGACCTCCGCGAATACCTCGTCACCCCGGCGCCACACCGCGCGCATTCCCCGGAAGGCCGGGCCGTACCCGTAACCGAGCTGCGCGAGGTCGTCGTAGAGGCCGTCCAGATCGACTCGCTGCCCGCCGGCGGGCGGCCAGGCGCTCAGCTCGAACCGTTCGGGCTGCGCCGGATGCGTGAGTGTTCCCGCCGCGTACAGCGTCCACGCGTCGCCGGCCGGGTGGTCCGCAGGCCGCGAGTACACCGAGAACGGACGGCGGCCCACTTCTTCGGCACCGACCACCACTCGCACACTGACGCCGCCGGAGGCGGACAGTACCAGCGCTGCCTGCTGCGTCAGCTCGTCAACGACGTCGCATCCGACCTGGTCGCCGGCCTGGATCGCCATCTCGACGAAGACCGTGCCGGGCAGCACCATGGCGCCCATGATCATGTGGTCGGCGAGCCATGGCTGGTTCTGCGCCGACAGCCGGCCGGTCAGCACCACGCCGCCGGAATCCGGCACCTCTACTACCGCGCCAAGCAGCGGATGCCCGGTCGCGCCCAGGCCCACGGACGTCACATCGCCGGGAGAGGCGGTGGCATCGAGCCAGTATCGCTTCCGCTGGAACGCGTAAGTGGGAAGGGCCACCGCATGGGCACCCCGTCCGGCGAAAAATGTCTGCCAGTCTACCGGCGCGCCGCGCACGTGCAGTGCCGCCACCACGGCGAGCAGCGTTTCTGCCTCCCCGCGGCCCCTGCGCAAGGTGGGCAGCAGCGCGGTCCCGCCTGGCGGCCCAACGACGCAGTCCCGGGCCATTCCGGTCAGCACGGCGTCCGGGCCCAGCTCGACGAACCGGGTCACGCCCGACGACTGCAGGCAGCGCACGCACGCGCCGAACAGCACCGGCTCCCGCGCCTGCCGCACCCAGTAGTCGGGCGAGCAGAGTTCTGGGACAGCGGCTACCTCGCCGGTCACGTCCGAGACGACGGGAATGGCCGGCGAGTGGTAGGTCAGCCCCTGCGCGACGGCGCGAAGCTCCGCCAGCATCGGCTCCATCAACGACGAGTGGAACGCGTGGGAGACCCGGAGCCGCTGGGTCTTGTGACCGTTCTCGGTGAACCGGGCCGCGATCTCCAGGACGGCGTTCTCCGCACCGGAGATCACCACCGAGCGCGGCCCGTTGACCGCGGCGATGGCCGCGCCGTCAACGAGCGCGGCCTGCACCTGGTCCCTCGCCGCAGCGATCGCCGCCATCGCGCCGCCCGGCGGAAGCGCCTGCATCAGCCGGCCTCGGGCCGCCACCAGCGCGCACGCGTCCGCCAGTTCGAGCACCCCCGCCACGTGCGCCGCGGCCAGCTCGCCGATCGAATGCCCGGCGACAAACTCCGGCGCAATCCCCCACGACTCAAGCAGCCGGAACAGCGCAACTTCGGTCGCGAACAGCGCGCACTGCGTGTATGCCGTCCGATCAAGCAGCCCGGCTGCTGCGGAGTCAGGCTCGGCCCACATCACTTCCTTCAGCGGGCTATCGAGTTCGGGGTCCAGCCGCGCGCACACGGCGTCAAGCGCCGATGCGAAGCTAGGGAACGACCGGTAGAGCTCGCTGCCCATCCCCGGCCGCTGCGAACCCTGGCCGGTGAACAGGAATGCCGCCGCACCGGCCGGCCGCGCGACCCCCTGGAACACGGCCGCCGGGCCGACGTCGCCGGCGGCCAGGCCGCGGAGGCCGCGCATCGCCGAATCGTGGCCGTCCGCGAGCACCACCGCGCGGTGGTCAAGCGCCGCGCGGGTGGTCGCGAGTGAGTACCCGACATCCAGCAGATCGAGCCCGCCGCCCGCGCTCAGGTGCGCGGCTACCCGCGACGCCTGGCCGCGCAGTGCGTCCGGGCTGCTTCCCGCGATGGCCAGCGGCACGAGCGGGAGCGATGGCGTCTGGTCACGGCCGGTGCCAGGCCTCCCGGGCTCCTCCCCGGAAGCGGGCCGTTCCGCCGTGGCCGCCGCCTCCTCCAGGATGACGTGGGCGTTCGTGCCGCTGATTCCGAACGAGGACACCCCGGCCCGGCGTGGGCGGCCGTTCGCCGGCCACGGCCTGGGCTCGGTGAGCAGCTCGACGGCGCCCGCCGACCAGTCGACGTGCTGCGAGGGCGCATCCGCGTGCAGGGTCTTCGGCAGCTGGCCGTTGCGCAGCGCCAGCACCATCTTGATCAGTGCCGCGGCCCCCCCGGCCGCCTGGGCATGGCCGATGTTCGACTTCACGGACCCGAGCAGCAGCGGCTTGCCCGCGGGCCGCCCCTGCCCGTAGGTCGCCAGTAGCGCTTGTGCCTCAATGGGGTCGCCGAGCCGGGTACCCGATCCGTGCCCCTCAACGGCGTCCACATCCGACGGCGCCAGTCCCGCGGCGGCCAGTGCCGCGCGGATCACCCGCTCCTGGGACGGCCCGTTCGGCGCCGTCAGGCCGTTCGACGCCCCGTCCTGGTTGACCGCGCTGCCGCGCACCAGCGCCAGCACCTCATGGCCGTTGCAGTGGGCGTCTGACAGCCGCTCAAGCAGCAGCAGCCCGACGCCCTCGGCCCAGCCGACGCCATCCGCAGCTGCCGAGAACGACTTGGACCGGCCGTCAGGTGCGAGCACGCCTTGCCTGCTGGAGTCCACGAACAGAGCCAGCGTGGACAGCACCGTCACACCGCCCGCGAGCGCGAGCGAGCACTCGCCGTTTCGCAGCGCCTGGACCGCCAGGTGCAGGGTAACCAGGGACGAGGAGCACGCCGTGTCCACCGTCATCGACGGGCCCTCAAGCCCGAGAACGTAGGAGACCCGGCCCGAGACCACGGCTCCGGAGCTGCCGTTGGCCAGATAGGCCGCGACGTCAGCGGGCGCATTCTGCAGGCGACCGCCGTAGTCGTCGTACATCACGCCAGCGAACACGCCGGTCTGGCTTCCCCGCAGCGAGCTCGGATCGATCCTGGCCCGCTCGATGGCCTCCCAGGACGCCTCAAGCAACAGCCGCTGCTGCGGGTCCATCGCGAGGGCCTCCCTCGGGCCGATCCCAAAGAACCCCGGATCGAAGTCTGCCGCCTGATGCAGGAACCCGCCCTGGCGCGCGTAGGTCTTTCCCCGCTTGCCCGGCTCGGGGTCATAGGTCCCGTCGACGTCCCAGCCCCGGTTCGACGGGAACTCCGAGATGGCGTCGGTGCCGTCCTCGAGTAGCTGCCACAGATCCTCGGGCGAGGCCACACCGCCCGGGTAGCGGCAGCTCATCCCGATAACCGCGACCGGCTCGTCCCTGGACACGGCCACCGCCGCGGCGGCAGGTCCGTCGGCCACGCCCGTCAGCCTGCCCTTGAGGTAGTCGGCTACCGCGCGGGCAGTGGGGTAGTCGAAGACCAGCGTGGCAGGCAGCGAAAGGCCCGTCGCCAAGGCCAGATGATTGCGCAGTTCCACCGCGGCCAGGGAGTCGAAGCCGAGTTCCTTGAACACCCTGCCGCCTTCGACCGATGCCGGGTCGTCATAACCGAGTACCACCGCGACCTGCGAGCACACGATCTCGAGCAGGACCCGGTCACGCTCGGCTAGGGCGAGGCCCCCCAGCCGCTGCGCCAGCGGCAGCGCGCCGTCGGCCGAAGCACCCGGCTGCGCGGTGCGCCGCGCCGGGGCAGGCACGAGCCCCCGCAGCAGGGCCGGCAGTTCGCCGCGGCGGGTGCGCAGCGCCGGCAGGTCGATCACGATCGGCGCGATGACCGCCTCGTCCGACTGCAGCGCCTTGTCCAGCAGTGTCAGCCCCTGCTCCGTGGTCAGTGCGGGCATGCCGAGGCGCGCCATCCGCTGCAGGTCGGCCTCGCGGAGATCGCCGCCGAGGCCGGTGCTCTCCGCCCACAGTCCCCAGGCCAGCGCCTTCGCGGGCAGTCCGGCCGCCCGGCGGTACCTGGCGAGGGCGTCAAGGAACGCGTTCGCTGCGGCGTAGTTCGCCTGCCCGGCCGCAAGCACCATCCCGCCCGCCGAGGAGAAGAGTATGAAGGCCGACAAACTCAGCTGCCTGGTCAGCTCGTGCAGGTGCCACGCGGCGTCCACCTTGGGACGCAGCACCATGTCGAGCTGTTCGCCGCTGAGTGAGCCGATGACGGCGCCGTCCGCCGTGCCCGCCGCGTGCACCACGGCAGTCAGCGGATGCTCGGGCGGCACCGCTGCCAGCACGGCCGCCAGTGCTGCCCGGTCGGCCGCATCGCACGCGGTAACCGTCACCAGCGCGCCAAGATCCGCCAGGTCCGCCTTGACGCGCGCCGCGCCTGGCGCATCCGGGCCGCGGCGGCTGATCAGCAGGAGGTGCCGGACGCCGTGCTCGGCGACCAGGTGCCTGGCGACCAGGCTGCCGAGGCCGCCGGTCCCCCCGGTGATCAGCACCGTGCCGTTGGCGTCCCAGGCAGGCGGGCGGCTTGCTTCAGGCACCGTCAAGCTGGCGAGCCGCGGCACGAACGCGGCGCCGCCGCGGACGGCAGCCTCCGGCTCACCGGAGGCCACCACGGAAGGTAGCATGCCGCCCGCTTCGCCGTCGGTGTCCACCAGGATGAATCGCCCGGGGTGCTCGGCCTGTGCGGCACGGACCAGACCCCACGCCGACGCCTGGGCCGGGTCCACATCCCGCTCGCCGGAGACGGCATTGCGGGTGATCACGACCAGCCGCGCGGTATCGAACCGATCGTCCGCCAGCCAGGCTTGCACGGCGGACAACACCGTTCCGGTCACGATGCGCGTGCTCGCCGGAACATCCGCTGTGGACTCCGGGCACGTGAGCACCACGACGTCCGGTACGGACGCCCCCGCGTCGGCCGCGGCCGCAAGCGCGGCGAGATCGTCGAACGTCACCACGCCGTCACCGAGCACGGGCCACCGGCCCCCGAGGACGGCCCAGCCGGCCGGGACTGCGCCGGGCGGCGGCACCGACAGCCGGTTCCATTCCACGCGGAACAGCGGCTCGCCGTGCCCGCTCTGCGTGGCGTCCGCGAGCTGTCGCTCCGATACCGGGCGGGACACGAGAGAGTCCACTGACGCCACCGGGCGACCGTCGCCGTCCGCCACTTCGATGGCGGACACCTCACCGCCGTCGACGCGCGTGATGTGCACGCGCAGCGCCGCGGCGCCGATCGCGTGCAGCGAGACACCGCTCCACATGAACGGCAGCAGCGTCGCGCTTTCTCGCTCGTCGAGCAGGTCCGCATGCATCGCGGCATCCAGCAGCGCTGGGTGCAGGCCAAAGGAGGCCGCAGACGCCGCCACCTCAGCCGGCAAAGCCACCTCAGCGAACACCTCGGCGCCGCGCCGCCACGCGGCACGCAGCCCCTGGAAGGCGGGCCCGTAGCGGTACCCCCTGCCGGACAGGCGTTCGTATGCCCGGTCGATGTCGAGTTCCACGGCTCCCGCGGGCGGCCACTCGGTGAGGCCAGCTGGCTCTGGTCGCCGCTTCGTGGTGAGCACTCCGGTGGCGTGCAGGGTCCATGGCTGTCCAGCCTGCGCGTCCTGTGCCTGCGAGTAGACCCAGACCGGGCGGCGCTCCTCGGCCTCGGCGCCGACGACCACCTGGAGCGCGACGCCGCCCGCCTCCGGCAGCACCAGCGGCACCTGCAGGGTCAGCTCTTCGATCGTCGGGCAGCCGACCTGATCGCCCGCCCTGATCGCCAGTTCGACGAATCCGGTGCCGGGCAGCAGGATCGAGCCGTGAACGACGTGGTCGGCCAGCCACGGCTGGGTGCCTGCGGAAAGCCTGCCGGTCAGCACCACCGAGTCCGAGCCGGGCAGCGGGACGACCGCGCCGAGCATCGGGTGCCCGGCAGTCAGCTGCCCGACGCCGGCCACGTCTGCCGACGGCGTCGCATCAAGCCAGAAGCGCTTGTGCTGGAAGGCGTAGGTAGGCAGGTCCACGTGAGCACGGCGGCGGCCGAAGAAGGCTGGCCAGTCAACGGCCACCCCCCGCGTGTGCAGCCTGCCGAGCGCAGAAAGCGCCTCTGGTAGCTCGGCGCGGTCGCGCCTGCAAACCGGGGTGAACGCGATGTCTTCCCCCGCACTCACGCACTCCTTGCCCAGCGCGGAGAGCACCGTGTCCGGCCCGAGCTCCACGAAGGTGGCCACTCCCTCGGCCTCGAGCAGGCGCACCGCTTCGCTGAACCTGACCGTCTGCCGGACCTGCCGCACCCAGTATTCATGCGAGCACAGCTCGTCCGCGGTGGCCAGCCGACCGGTGACGGTGGACACGATCGGGATCCGCGGTGGCCGGAACGACAGCCCGGCCGCGATCTCACCGAACGCGGCCAGCATGGGATCCATGAGCGGCGAGTGGAAGGCGTGGCTCACCTGCAGGCGATGCGCCCGGCCTCGCATCGCCCGGATGGTCCGGACGACCGCCAGGACCGAGCCTTCGGCCCCAGAGATCACCACTGACGACGGGCTGTTAACCGCGGCGATGCTCACCGCGTTCTCATGACCTGCGAGGAGACCGCGGACGTCGTCCTCGGCGGCCGCGAGTGCGAACATCGCCCCCGGCGCAGCAAGCTCCTGCATCAGCCGTCCCCGCGCACCGACCAGTGCGCACGCGTCCTCCAGCGAGAGCACCCCGGCGACGTGGGCGGCGGTCAGTTCACCGATCGAATGGCCCGCCAGCAGGTCCGGCGTAACGCCCCACGATTCGAACATGCGGTACAAGGCCACCTCGACCGCGAACAGTGCGCACTGCGTATACCGCGTCTGGCCGAGCAGGCCGGCATCGGCCGATCCGCTCGGCGCGAACACCATGTCCCGCAACGGCCGGTCGAGAAGGGCGTCCAGCGCAGCGGTCACCGCGTCGAATGCCTCGGCGTAAGAGGGGACCGCGCGGTACAGCTCACGCCCCATGCCCGGCCCGCTGAGCGCCCTGGCCGGAGAAGAGGTAGGCGAGCTTGCCCTCGTTTTCCACGCCGCGGACCACGCCGGGCGCCGTTTCACCCGCAGCGACCACGTCCAGGCCTCGCAGCATCTCCTCGCGGCCACCCGCGATCACCACCGCCCGGTGGTCCAGCGCCGCGCGGGATGTCGCGAGCGCGCAGGCCAGGTCACCGATCGGGACATCGCCGTGATCTTTGACGAACGACCGCAAGCGGTCGGCCTGCGCTCGCAGCGCCGGAGCGCTGCGGGCGGAGAGCACGAGCGGCATGGTGCCGTACCGGAGGTCACCGGGCGGTTCGCCGAGACGATCAGTGGTGGCCGGGGCCTGCTCGACAATGACGTGGGCGTTAGTCCCGCTGATGCCGAACGCGGACACTCCTGCCCTGCGCGTGTGACCGTTGCCGGCCCATTCGCGAGGTTCGGTGAGCAGCCGCACGTTGCCGGACGACCAGTCCACCACCGGCGACGGCTCATCGACGTGCAGCGTGCGCGGCAATTGCTCGTTACGCAGCGCCATCACCATCTTGATGACGGCCGCGACCCCGGCGGCGGCCTGCGTGTGCGCGATGTTGGACTTGACGGACCCGAGCCACAACGGACGGTCGCGGCCCTGGCCATAGGTCGCGATCAGCGCCTGGGCCTCGATCGGATCGCCCAGGGTGGTGCCGGTGCCGTGCCCTTCGACCGCGTCAACATCGGTCTGGCTGAGGCCAGCGTCGGCCAGCGCCTGCCAGATGACCTGTTGCTGTGCGGGGCCGCTCGGCGCGGTCAGGCCGTTGCTTGCGCCATCGTGATTGATCGCCGACCCGCGCACGAGCGCCAGCACCGGATGCCCGTTGCGCCGGGCGTCGGAAAGCCGCTCCACGAGTAGGAGTCCGGCGCCTTCGCCCCAGCCGGTGCCGTCCGCGGCGGCGGCAAAGGATTTGCACCGGCCGTCCGCGGCTAGCCCGCGCTGCCTGCTGAAGTCCACAAAGGTGTCCGGCGTGGACATTACCGTCACCCCGCCGGCCAGTGCGAGCGTACATTCGCCCCGCCGCAGCGCCTGGATAGCCAAGTGCAGGGCAACCAGCGAAGACGAGCAGGCCGTGTCGACGGTCACCGTGGGGCCCTGCAGGCCAAGCACGTAGGAGACCCGGCCGGAAACCACGCTCGCGAGGCTGCCGTTGCCCAGGTAGCCGGCCACATCCTCCGGTATTGTGCCCAGCCGGGTGGCCCAGTCGTGGTACATGACCCCGGCGAATACACCCGTCGGGCTGCCTGGCAGGGAGAGCGGATCGATCCCCGCGCGCTCGAATGCCTCCCAGGAGATCTCAAGCAGGAGCCGCTGCTGGGGATCCATGCCCTGCGCCTCGCGCGGGCTGATCGCGAAGAAATCCGCGTCAAACGCGGCGGCCTCGCGCAGGAAGCCGCCCTCTCTGACGTAGCTCTTACCCGGTTTGACCGGCTCGGGATCGTAGATCCCGGCGAGGTCCCAGCCGCGATCGGCAGGGAACTGCGTGATCGCGTCGCGGCCCTCGGCCAGCAGCCGCCACAGATCCTCGGGCGAGGATACCCCGCCCGGATAGCGGCAGCTCATGCCCACGATCGCGATCGGCTCGCCGTCGCGGGCGACGGCGAGCGGCTGCGCCGGTGCAACCGTCCGCTCTCCCGCCAACCTGGCCAGGATGTGATCGGCCAGCGCCCGAGGCGATGGATAGTCGAAGATCAGCGTGGCAGGCAGCCGCAGCCCCATCAGCGAGTCGAGCATATTGCGGAACTCGACGGCGGCCAGCGAGTCGAACCCTATCTCGCTGAACGCCCGGCGTGGGCTGATCGCGTCCTTGCTGTCGTGGCCCAGGACCCCGGCCACCTGCGTGCGGATCAGGTCAATGACCGCGCGGTCGCGGTCGGCCTCGGAGAGCACCGCCATCCGCTGCCTGAACTGCGGCTCGCCGGCTGCTGGCCGGGGCCAGCCCGCCGCCCGGGCCGCCCGGGCAGGCGCCAGGCCGCGCAGCATCGCGGGCACACCGTCGGCGCGGGACCGCAGGGCGGCGCGATCAACCCGCACGGGCACCACCGCCGCGGCTGCGGTGCCGAGCGCTGCGTCCAGGGCAGAAAGGCTCTCTTCTGGGGGCAGCGGCGCCAGGCCGAGGCGGTTGATCCGCCGCATGTCCGCGCCGCTCAGCTTGGCGCCCATACCGCCCGCTCCTGACCACAGACCCCAGGCCAGCGAGATCGCAGGCAGGCCAAGCGATCTCCGGTAGCAGGCCAGCCCGTCAAGGAACAGGTTCGCCGCCGCGTAATTGCCCTGACCTGCACCATCGACAATGCCCGCCGACGAGGAGAAGAGCACGAACGCGGACAGGTCATGTTCGCGGGTGAGTTCGTGCAGCAGCCACGCCGCGTCGACCTTCGGCCGCAGTACCGTGTCCACTTGGTCCCGGGTCAGCGAGCCGACGAGCCCGTTGTCCACCACTCCCGCCGCGTGCACCACGCCGGTCAGGGGATGGGCCGCAGGAACACGGTCCAGCAGGCCGGACAGCGCGGCGGCGTCCGCCACATCACAGGCGGCCACCCGGGCGTCTGCGCCCAGTTCCGCCAGCTCGGCTACGAGTTCCGCGGCGCCGGGCGCGGCCATCCCCCGGCGGCTGGCCAGCAGCAGATGACGAACCCCGTGGGCGACCACGAGGTGCCGGGCGACGAGCGAGCCGATGCCGCCGGTACCACCGGTGATCAAAACGGTACCGGCCTGTCCCCACGGCGGCTCCTCGCCCCGGTCGGGCGGATGCAACCGCGTCAGGCGCGGCGCCAGCAGCGCGTCGCCGGCGACCCGCAGCTCTGGCTCCCCCGAATCCAGCGCGGCGGCCAGCATCCGGGGAGTCAGCGCGCGATCATCGAGGTCGAGCAGCAGGAACCTGCCCGGGCTCTCCGCCTGCGCGGAACGCACGAGCCCGCGGGCCGGCGCGGATGCGAGTTCTGCCATCCCGGAAGGGCTGGCTCCGTCGCGGGTGACCAGCACCAGCCTGGCCGAGGCGAACCTGTCGTCGGCCAGCCATCGCTGTAGCGTGTCAAGGACCCCGAGAAGGGTTTCGCGTGCCGCGGCTACCACACCGGATGAAGCCACGTCGGGCACGACAGGGAGCAACACCGCATCAGGCACCGCGGACGCGGCGGCCCGCTCCAGATTCTCGAACACCGTGCCCAGGGCACCCAGGCCCAGCAGGTCCTGGCTGATAACGGCGGCACCGACCGCACCATCCGCAGCGGCCGTGGCGGCCGTGGCGGCCACGGCGGCGACCGGGCTCCACTCGACCTGGAACAGCGGCTCATCCTGCGCGGCGGTGAGCGCGCGGAGAGAAACCGGACGGGAGCGGAACGACTCCACTGACGCCACCGGTGTACCGGCCGGGTCGGCCAGCGCTAGCGAGACACCGCCCGCCGGATGCGGTGAGATCCGCGCGCGCAGGATCGTGGCGCCGCGGGCGTACAGGGAGATCCCCGTCCAGGCGAACGGCAGGCGAGTCTCGTTCGGCTCGCGTTCCTCGCCCGCAGCGTAGTCCGTGGCGTGCAGGACAGCGTCGAGAAGGGCCGGGTGAATGCAGAACGACGCTGCCGCGGCGCGGGCCTCCTCGGGCAGTGCGACCTCCGCGAACACATCGCTACCGCGCCGCCACGCCGCGTGCAGGCCGCGGAACACCGGGCCGTAGCCGTAACCCTGGTCGGCCAGCTCTTCATACAGCTCATCGGTACCGATGACCTGCGCGCCGCGCGGTGGCCAGTCCGCGAGAGCGGCCGGCTCCGTCCGGCCACCTGGCGCCAGTCTCCCGGAGGCATGGCGCGTCCAGGCCGTGTCGCCGACATCATCGTCGGGCCGGGAGTAGAACTCGACGGTCCGGCGTCCGTCCGCACCTGCCGCAGCGACGGGCACCTGGAGCGCGATCCCGCCCGTCTCGGGCAGCACCAGCGGCGCGTGCAGGGTCAGCTCCTCCACCAGCTCACAGCCGACCTGCTCGGCGGCGTAAAGCGCCATCTCCGCGAACGCAGTTCCTGGCAGTACAACCGAGCCCGCGATGGCGTGGTCGGCAAGCCAGGGATGGGATCGCAACGCTACCCGGCCGGTCAGTACGAGCCCGTCGTGGTCCGCGAGGCTGATCGCCGCGGACAGCAGCGGGTGCGCGGACGCGACCTGCCCGAACCCGGCGGCATCTCGGCGGCCTGCCGGGGAGCTCAGCCAGAAATGCTTGCGCTGGAAGGCATACGTGGGCAGCTCGATGGGCCGGGCGGATCGTCCGGCAAAGAATGCACTCCACTTCACCGCGGCACCGCGGGCGTGGGCAGTAGCTGCCGCCGAGATTAGCGTGACCTCCTCCGCCTGATCCCGGCGCAGCGCAGGCGCGAATACGACATCCCCGCCGGCCAGGCAGTCCCGCGCCAGGCCAGAAAGGACGGGGTCGGGACCGAGTTCCAGGCAGGTGCTCACCCCTAGGCCGGCGATGCACCTGACGCCGTCCGCGAAGCGCACGGGCTCGCGCGCATGCCGCACCCAGTATTCGGGTGAGCACAGCTGTTCCTCCGTGGCCGGCTCGCCTGTCACATTGGACACCACCGGAATCCGTGGGGGCTGATAAATCACCGCCTGAAGGATCTGATGGAACTCCGCGAGCATCGGTTCCACCAGCGGCGAATGGAACGCGTGGGACACGCGCAGCCGGGTCGTTCGCCGCCCCGAGGACTGCAGCCGCGCGGCGGCCTCGTCCACCGCATCTTCGTCGCCGGAGATGACGACCGACGAGGGCCCGTTGACCGCTGCAATGCTCACCCGCCCGGTCAGCAGCAGCCGGACCTCATCCTCGGAAGCCTGGACGGCGAGCATCGCTCCGCCCGCCCGTCGCCCGCCACCGCCGGCACCCGAACCGCTTCGCGGCGGGCCGCCCGACCGGGGTAGCGCCTGCATTAGCCGACCGCGTGCGGCGACGACGGTGCACGCATCGGCGAGCGACCACACACCCGACCCGTGCGCCGCTGCCAGCTCACCGATCGAGTGGCCGAGCAGGACATCGGGTGTGACCCCCCAGGACTGCAGCGTCCGGAAGAGCGCCACCTCCACCGCGAACAGCGCGCACTGGGCATATCCGGTCTGGTCCAGTTCCCCGGCGTCGGCGCCGAACAGCACGTCCCGCAGCGGCCTGTCGAGCTGCACGTCCAGGTGGCCCATCGCCTCGTCCAGCGCCTGCGCGAACACGGGAAAGGCCCGGTAGAGTTCCCGGCCCATGTTCAGGCGCTGCGAACCCTGGCCGGTAAACAGCATGGCGAGCTTGCCCGAGGTCGCCGACCCGGCCACCACCCCGGCCCCGGCGCCTCCCTCGGCAACGGTTGCCAGGCCGCGCAGGGCCTCCGGCAGGTCACGCGCTGCCACGACGGCGCGATGTTCAAGCCACGCCCTGGTTGTCGCCAGCGAGTAGCCCAGGTCGGCCAGCGCGACGCTGTCGTCCATGGCGGACACCAGCCTGGCGGCCTGTGATCGCAGCGCCGCCTCGCTCTTCGCCGAGACAAGCAGCGGCACAACGGACGGTGACCCAGCTCGCTGCGGATCGGCCGCCTGCTGCAGCACGGCAGGCTGTGCCTCTTCGATGATCACGTGCGCATTCGTGCCGCTGACCCCGAACGAGGAGACGCCCGCGCGGCGAAGCCTGCCGTTTCCCGGCCAGTCCCGCGGCTCGGTCAGCAGTTCGACTGCTCCTGACGCCCAGTCGACGTGTGGCGTGGGCTCGTCCACGTGCAAGGTCCTGGGCAGCAGGCCGTGCTTCATGGCCATCACCATCTTGATCACGCCTGCCGCGCCCGCAGCGGCCTGGGTGTGCCCGATGTTCGATTTGACCGATCCCAGCCACAACGGACGCTCACGTCCCTGGCCGTAGGTGGCAAGCAACGCTCCCGCCTCGATCGGGTCACCGAGCCTTGTCCCCGTGCCGTGCGCCTCCACCGCATCGACCTGGTCCGCATCCAGCCGCGCATCCGCCAGCGCCTGCCGGATCACCCGTTCTTGTGACGGGCCGTTCGGTGCCGTGAGGCCGTTGGACCCGCCGTCGGAGTTGATCGCGCTGCCCCGCACCACCGCGAGAACCGCATGTCCGTGGCGGGCCGCGTCGGATAGCCGCTCCAGTACGAAAACACCGGCTCCCTCGCCGAACCCGGTCCCGTCCGCGGCTGCGGCGAAGGCCTTGCACCGTCCGTCCTTGGCGAGGCCGCGCTGCCTGCTGAACGCGGTGAACGTTCCCGGGGCGGCCATCACTGCCACGCCGCCGGCCAGCGCGAGCGTGCACTCGCCGCGCCGCAGCGCGTGCACGGCCAGGTGCATTGCCACCAGGGAGCCCGAGCATGCGGTGTCGACGGTGAGGGCCGGCCCCTCGAGGCCGAACACGTAGGCGATCCGGCCGGAGATCACGCTGGCTGCGTTGCCCGTCAGCAGATAGCCGTCGAGACCGTCGGGCGCCTCGTGCAATCGCGGGCCGTACTCCTGTGCCTCCGCCCCGATGAACACCCCGGTCGGCGTGCCGCGCAGCGATGTGGGGTCGATCGCGGCCCGTTCCAGGGCCTCCCACGAGGTTTCCAGCACGAGCCGCTGCTGCGGATCCATGGCCAGTGCCTCGCGCGGAGCGATGCCAAAGAACTCAGCATCGAACTCGCCAGCGTCGCGCAGGAACCCCCCCGCGCGCACATAGGTGGTGCCCGGCTTGCCTGGGTCAGGGTCGTACAGCTCTTCGAGATCCCAGCCGCGGTCGGCCGGGAACTCGCCGATCCCGTCCCGGGCGGCGGCGACGAACTCCCACAGTTCCGCTGCGGAGGACACGCCGCCCGGGTACCTGCAGCCGATCCCAATGATCGCCACCGGTTCGCCGAATGCGGGGCCAACGCCCGCCGCAGCAGGCTCGTCCGCGCTCTCGCCGAGCGCCCGCGCACGCAGGTACCTCGCCAGCGCGGCGGGCGTCGGATAGTCGAAGGCTATTGTGACCGGCAGTTCAAGCCCGGTGCCCGCGGTAAGCAGAGAATGCAGTTCAACGGCGGCCAGTGAATCGAAACCCTGTTCACGGAAGGGCCGGTCCGCGTCCACCTCAGGCTGCTCGCCAGGCATGACGGAGCGAAGCACGGCAGCCGCGCACTCGCGCACCATCTCACGCAGGAGGCTGTCCCGCTCATCCGCGGGCAGATCTGCCAACCGCCGCGCGAAAGCGGATTCCTGATCTAATCCCATTTTCGACGTCGCCGCATCGACCGAAGAAGCGTCAGTAGGCTCGCTCATTCGCCGCGCTCCATCGTTCCTGGCGCGGAGGCCTGGTTGGGGAGGAGGTTCGCTCCGGGCCGGCCGGAAACGCCTTCCACGCCCCTCATACCACCATGGCTATCCGGCTCTCCCCTGGGGATCGCCCGATGGGGCTCGCCGATCGGGCGACTCGTCCGGCCTTCTAGCGCGGCCACGTCAAAGGTGTTCCGCACAAAAGACAGCATTTTCATCAGCGCGGCCGAGCCGACCGTCCCAGGCAGCCTGCTCTCCACGAGACCGGCAAGCGGCAAGGAGCCGATGTCGGCCCAGCGGAGCTCTCCTTCGCCATCTATATAGCTCCGGCTGCGGCCGGCATTGTCCGGATGCACACAGTAGGGCACATCAAGCAGCCCGCGCCTGAAGGCCTCCACCATTGCCTGCCCGATATCAGGATGGCAGTCGAGAACGGCCTCGATAATGGCGCTGGCCTCCTGGTAGATCTGTCCGTCACCTGGCCCGATGCCGGCCCCTGCAGTGATACGTCGCGCTACAACGTTCGCGTACTCGAGTGCCGCCACGCTTTCGGCGATGGTGGGTATCCGATGGGACTCGGCGACCGTCTTGACGATGAGTCGCTCCGAGCCGGTGGCCACGGCGAGCTCCACAGCCCTGGCCAGCAGCTCGCGCGCACCTTCCGGAGTTCTCGGGTACAGGCCCATGTAGGTGTAAACAACGACATGCCAACTGGCCGGGGGCAGGAATTCCGCGCACAACTTGCGCAGTGCGTAGATGGCTTGCTTGTCCTGCTCCATATTGGTCTGCTGGGCGTAACTCACCGAGATACTGCGAATACCGTGGCGGAAGAAGAACAAGGCCTCGATGACGCTGATCGCGACCAGCAGGCTGGGCGGGCAGAGCTGGCCCATCATGCAGCCGCCAAAAGTTTCCAGATGAGGCTCCGCGCCGGACTCCCGAAGCGGGAGCAGCAACTCGCAGCAGGCCGCCCAGTTCCGCACTGACTCCGCCAGCGGAGTGCGGCCGTAGGGCAGGCAGTACGAGACGGGCCCGCCCTCGCTGGCGTCCAGCCCCGCCCGGATGAGCGCCCGGAATATCTCCA
The DNA here is from genome assembly GCA_963775745.1 of uncultured Actinomycetota bacterium. GTDB lineage: Bacteria > Actinomycetota > Actinomycetes > Streptosporangiales > Streptosporangiaceae > DATBGO01. The sequence continues at coordinate 116,358 of CAVZKE010000020.1, read as the reverse complement.
CCGGGCAGGCAGACCCGTGGCGTACCTGGACCGGAAAATCCTCGGCCTGCACGCCGTCGAGTACCAGCCTGGTGACCGTCTCGCTGTGGCTGGCTATCGGATAGCCGTTCAGCCCCATGCCGTCGTGCAGCGCGCGGCGGACCGATTCCAGGTCGCCGATTCTGGTGTAGCTGTCGAGCGTGATCGTGCCGACCGTGCAAGCGGCGGCCGCGCTGGTCGCGATCAGGCCGGCTCTTCATCTGATCCGGGTCCGCGAAGCCCATGCGCGGCTGCACCACGAGCTCCCCGGCCTCGTGCTGCCGCAGGACGAACTCACCGAAGCTCACGGTCAGCCGTCTGCGTGGGTGCTGGGACCGCCCTGGCCGTCTCCCTGACGCCCGAGGAGATGGCGCCGGCGAAGTCACGAAACAGCGAGCTGTCCTCGTTGTCGTCGAATACCGCGTCGAAGCCCGCGTTGAGCAAGGCATCGATCTGCGCGTTGCTATGACCGCCGGAAATTCCCAGCTTGCCGCCGATCGCCACGGGAATGTCGCTGAGTTCCGCGTAGCTGCGCAACCGCCTGATGACCCGCATCCCGTCCCGGTACCCGTGGCCGTTGACGCTGCTGACGACAACCATCGCGGGCAGCAGGCGGCGGCACTCCGAAACCAGCAGATCGTCGGGCACACACGCGCCGAGATTCACGGCGTCGAAGCCAAGCTCCTCGATGAGCAACTGCAGAAACACCAGGTTCCACGTGTGCGAGTCGGACGCCATGCTGGTGACGATGACTGTCGGCCTGCCCGTCACCGGCTTTACGCGCGGCTGTCGCGCCGGATAGCTGACCAGCGCCGTCATCGCCGTTCACCTGCCGCTACGCCGACCGGCTGGTGGGCACGGTGAAATCCCAGCCGGGACACCGACACGACCGCGCCGGCCCTGACGGTGACTTCGGCAGGGGCCCGCCTGCTCAGGAAGCTCATCAGGCTGGCGGTGAGCCCGTACGCGCCGACGTTCGGAATGGTTACTATGTCGCCGATTTTCAGCGGCGGCACGCGGATCTGGCTGCCTAGCACGTCGCCCGGCGTGCAGAGCGGGCCAACCAGGCTCGCGACCTCCGTCTGCTGCGCGGCGTCGAGCCCGACCGCCATCGGCAGCAGGCGCCCGAGCCCGGACAGGCCGCCGACGACGTTGATGCCGGCGTTGAGGATGACGAACTTGCGTCCGCGGCTGTCCTTGACGTTGACCACGCCGCACAGCAGGAGGCCGCTGCTTCCCACGAGATAGCGGCCAGACTCACAGGCCAGCCGTGGCGTTCCGGCGCGCCATCGCGGCAGGTGGAAGTCGAGGAGCCGCTCCAGCTCGGGCCGCAGCTTGTCATACCGGGCGGGCTCACCCGGGACGGCATACGGCGCGGCAAAGCCTCCACCTATGTCGAGGAATTCGAGCGGCACGCCGACATCACCTTCCAGCCGCGCCGCAAGCTCGATCGCCTGCCCGAATTCTCTGATCAGGCAGGCCTCATCCTCAGCGTTGCTCATCGTGTAGAAGTGGGCGCCGACGATGCGGGTCCCCCGCACGCCCGCCAAGCGTGGCATCAGCCCGGGCAGGGACTCACTGTCGATACCAAATTGCGACGGCCTGCCCATCATCCTCATGCCGGTCGGCACGCGCGCGGCGGCGCTGTTGACCCGCAGCAGGCACTCGGCGACCGCCGCATGTCTCCGCGCCGCGGTACCCACGTGCTGCATGTCGGTGAGGGACTCGACGCAGAACATCCGGACGCCCCGGCCGATGGCCTCGTCAAGCTCTTCGTTTGTCTTGCCCGGGCCGGTGTAGAGGCACTCAGCCGCCGTGAATCCCGCCGTGAGGGCGGCGGCCAGCTCGCCAGGCGAGCTGATCTCGGCCCGGCAGGAGCGGCCTGGTCCTTCGCGCATCGCCCGGGCCAGGTCCGGGTGCGGATTTGCCTTGAGAGCGTAGAAGAGCTCGAATTCCGCGGGCAACGCCGCGAACAGGCTCCGGCGCGCGGCGGCCACCCTGTCGAGGTCGTAAATGAACAGCGGCGTGCCGAGACACGCGGCCAGCTCCGCTGCCGCCGTCACCGTCTGGCCCCCTCAAGCAGGAGCGCAAGTTCCCTGGTCGCGTTCTTGCCGTGCGCGGTGAGGGGAAGTTTGGCGACCACGTGGCAGGTGGCGGGAACCTTCGCGGGCTCCAGGCGCTGAGCGAGCTCCCGCAGCACGGTGTGCGACGCGAGGTCAGTCTCCACGCACACGGCCAGATCGCTGCCCTCGGTCGGCGGAATCGCGCCGACGGCCCGGACGCCAGGAATGTCCAGCGCCGCCGCCTCGATTTCCAGCGTGCTCATCCGGATGCCCTTTCGCTTGAACATGTCGTCACGCCGGCCGTTGAAGTACAGGTAACCGTCGGCATCCAGGCGGCCGTAGTCGCCGGTATGCAGGCGCGGGGCACCGGTGCGCTCGTCGCGGCGGAACGTGCGCGCGGTCAGCTCGGGAGCACGCCAGTAGCCCGGCATCACGTGTGGCCCGGTGACCAGGATCTCGCCGACCTCCCCGGGCGGCAGTTCACCGCCTTTCTCGTCCACGATCAGCACCGTCGTGCCGGGAAGGGGCCTGCCGACCGAGTCCGGGCGCTCGAGATCCTGATCGGGCGGCATGATCGCGATCCGCTTGCACTCGGTCTGCCCAAACTGGCGGACCACGCGCGCGCCGGGGCAGGCCTTCCGCAGCCTGGTTATCGTGGCTTGTGGCAACGCTGCCCCGGTATTGGTGAACATCCGCACCGGCGGGGGAAGCGCGGAATCCCGCTCAGCCAGGGTGACGATCATGGTGGCCAGCGACGGGACGATGGGCACCACCGTGGCCCCGACCTCACGCATCCGGGCGAGCAGCACGAGGTCCGACTCGCCGTCGGCGAGCACGAGCTCCGAGCGGCCGAGGCAGCACAGCAGGACCTTGTACAGGCCGTAGTCCCAGGACATCGGGAACCTGCAGAACACGACGTCGTCGTGGCGGTACCCGAGTTCCGCGATGATCGCCCGCGCGGCGAACGTGACCTGTGCGTGCGGGCCGATCACGCCTTTCGGCGCGGCGGTGCTGCCGGAGGTGTAGACGAGCACCGCGATGTCGTCCGGGCTTACCGCCTCGGCTTCGGCCCGCGCGCCGTTTCCGCGCAGCCTCTCCACATCCCGCCAGAAGGAATCGAAGCTATGCACAGGACGGCCGGTGGCCCGCTGCGTCGCCCGTGCCGCAGCGCTGGTGACAACGATCAGCCGCGGTTCGGCGTTCTTGATGACCGGCCGCAGGTGAAACATTTTCATGGCCGGGTTGAGCGGCACGAAGACCGCCCCGCGCCTGGACACGCCGAAGAACAGCGCGACCAGCTCGCGGGTCGTCGGCAACTGCGCGACGACCCGGTCGCCGCGGCCGATCCCCTGAGAGCGCAGCCAGACGTCGACGGCGCGGCTGTAGTCGGAAAGCTCGCCATACGTCCACTTTCCGCCCGCGTCCCGTACCGCAGAGGAATCCGGTGCTTCCGCGACTGCTTCGTCAAGCAGGGAATGAACGAGCATGCCATGCTGCGAAGAGTCCAGAATGTCCAATGCCGCACTCCAGAATCTACGGGGCAATGTGCGTACAGATTCCGCACCCGTAACGGACTTATTATCATGCTCAAACTAATTCATGAAATATACCGGGTTACCTGGCCGAAGCCATACCCCTAGCTTCCCCTACTCGTCCGGCATTATCGGCCGGATGTAAGCAGCTCGCTGGCCTGTGCGGCAAGCTTCGATCGGTCGATCTTCCGGTTGGAGTTCAGCGGAAACTTCTCCAGATTCCGGTAGTGCTTCGGTATCACGCCGTCCGGCAACAGCTCCCGGAGCCGCCGCGCGAGCTCGACGGCGCTGGCCGGGCTGCCGGTGTAGAAGGCGAACAGCTCGGTGCCGCCGGTCACGGGGACACCCACCGCCACCGCATCGTCCACGCCGCAGGCGCGCAGCGCGTGCTCGACCTCGGCCAGCTCGATCCGCCAGCCCTGCACTTGGACCTGGGAGTCCACCCGGCCCAGGAAAGCCAGCTCACCGTGACCGATACGCCGAACCAGGTCGCCGGTACGGTACCAGCGCCTGGAGCCGCGCTCGAGGAAACGGTCCCGCTCGTCCTCCGGGTCCAGGTATCCGGGCGTGAGCTGGGGCCCGGACACGCACAGCTCGCCCTGGGACGGGTCCGGCTCGCCATCATCGCCGAGCAGCATCTGGTCGTGACCGTCGTGCAGGATACCGATCGGCACGACGCCGTTGACAGCCAGACTCGGTGACATGTCATCGGACCAGCGGTACGCCGCGATGGTGATGGTCAGCTCGGTCGGCCCGTACAGGTTCTCCACCGCCGAGGCGCTGGCGGCACGCTGCCAGTAGGCGGCATCGCGGCACTTCAGCGCCTCGCCAGCGAAGAAGCTCCAGCGCAGGCCCGGCATCGCCCCGCAGGCAAGGCCACCGATCCTGCGGGTCAGGTCGATGATGCTTGGCGTTGAGAACCAGACGGTCAAGCCGCGGTCTGCGATGAAGGCGGCCAGATCGCGGTACGCCTGCGGGGGCACAGCGACGGCGGTCGCCCCGGCGCCCCAGGCGCAGAACATATCGAAGAGGGAGCAGTCGAAGTTCAGTTCGAAGGCCTGCGAGAATTTGTCCTCCGGTGTGAAGTCGTACCGCGCATCGAGCAGGCGGAAGTAATGGCCGACGTTGCCGTGCGTGATCACGACTCCCTTGGGACGGCCAGTCGATCCCGAGGTGAACAGGACGTACGCCGCGTCGCCTGGTGTGACCGGCCGCGGCTGGTCAAGCGCCCGCCGGGGATCCGGCTCTATCCTCGGCCAGGACCCGCTGTCGGCACGCGCGCCGCACGTCGCGAGCACGGCAATATCCCGGCGGTCAGCCAGCAGGCCGGGCAGCCGGGAGAGCCCGGTATCGTCGGCCACCAGCACCGCGACGCCGGAGGCATCCAGCATCTGCCGGGTACGGATCTCGGGGAAGTCCGGCCGGAGCGGCACGACGGTCGCGCCGGCATACAGAGCCGCCAGTATGCCGACGTACCCGGTGACGCTCTTGGCGGCCAGCACGCCCACGGCTCTGGCCCCCGCCGCGGCGAGCGCTCCCGCCCACAGCAGCGCGATCTCGTGCGCTTGCGTGTAGGTGATGGTCTCGGTCCCGATCCGGACCGCTGCACCGCCCGGGGACACGGCCAGACCCCGCAGGAACCTCGAGTGCAGACCGTCGCCGGTAGTTGCATGCATTGTCGATCTCCAGCCTGGTTTAGGGGTTCGCTTCTGGCGTGCCGGACGTGCACGGCTGGTAAACTCCACGCCGCGCACTGAATTCTGTCACCAGCACGACAGCAAACTGATTCTCGGAGCAGCCATGTGGGATAATCGGTTCGAGGAACTCCTGCGCCGGCATCTTCCTTTTCTCTCGCCCGGAGAGCAGCTGGGAGAGAACGTACGACTTCGTGAATTGGGACTTGATTCGCTGGCCACCGTCGAACTCCTCTCCGCGCTGGAGAACACCTATCAGGTCCGGTTCGAAAACGACACGCTGACGCTGGAGACCTTCGAAACAGCGGGAATCTTGTGGCAGACATTGTCTGCGATTCAGCAGCCTGCGGGCTGATCGAGGACGGGAAAGCTTTCCTTGCGGCGGGGCTGTAGCGCGAGCCGGGGATTGACGGCCATCACCTCGAAGCTGCCCGTCGTGCATGCTACCCTGCTGAACAGCCGGTCTGGTCCGGTGACGCATACCGTGCCCACGCCCAGCCGTTTCATCGTCGCCACCACTTCGGGCCAGCGCAGGGGCTGGACGAAGCTCTCAAGTAACATCGCGCGGAGCCCGTCACCCGTGCGCACCACAGCACCATTCTGATCGGCCACCACGGGCAGCCTCGGATCGGCGAACAGCAGGCCGCCGAGCACCTCGTCTTCAGCTTTGCGCTGCAATGCCCCAAAAGCACCCGAATGCATCGGCGGGCTCATGGTGTAGAGCGAAAGCCCGCCGATGCCACGTATTTTACGCTGCAACCAATCGAGATCCTTTTCCCGCAGCGATACCATGTAGAAGTCGTGATCGATGTAACACGATATGTCGTACCAGCCGCCGCGTTCTTTGAGATCGGCAAGCATCGCCCGCAGCCGGTCCCACGGCGTCCTTATGAAGGAGTGCGTTACCACGTCGCTGTATTCCGTGGCGAAGAACTCCTCCATGCAGCGGGCCAATCTCGCAGTCATCCATACCGCATCCTGGAATGGGAGCGAACCTACGTATGCTGTGGCGGGCTTCTCGCCAAAACTCGGCCCGGTGCAGACGTCCGGCTCGACGCCGAGCTCGTGCTCGGCCCACTGGGCAAGGGCGAGGCACGTCACCATGAACCCCACCTGTGCATACTCGGAGTAGTCCCCCTCGGCCTCCCGAAGGCGGTCCACTAGCGAATAGCCAAGCCGCTCGTCGGCCGCCGCCACGAGCTTCCTGGCAAAGGGACTGATCAACATGAATTTCCCGATGTCAGCGAAGCGGCAGGGGCTCATACCCGGGAACACGATCGCGATACCGAGGCGGCTCTCACCGTCCATTCGTTATTACCTCTCTCCTGGGCGATCCCTCGGTCTGCTTACCGCCCTCGGTCAACGGTTTCCCGTCACCGGGCCGAGGCCTTTCAGGAACTCGACGAGCACCGCGTGGAAGCGTTCCGGCTCCTCCAGATTCGGCACGTGACTAGATTCCTCGAAGATCTCCCAGCGCACGTCGGGAATTCGTTCGTAATACGGCTGAACCGTAACCGGCGTCGCTTCATCGTGCCGGCCAGAGACGAGCAGGCTGGGGACAGCGATATCGGCCACGCAGTCCACGACCGACCAGTCACGGAGCGTGCCGACGACATGGAACTCGCTCGGCCCGTTCATCACGTAGTACACGGTCGGGTCATTGGATATCTCCAGGTACGAGGCGAGATAGTCGAGCGGCCACGGGGCGATCCTGCACACGTGCCGGTCATAGAAGACCCGCATGGCTTCGAGGTACTCTTCGCTGTTCGTCGTGCCTGCCGCCTCGTGTCGGCGCAGCGTCGCGTCGACCCCGGCCGGCAGCCTGGCGCGCAATACCTCCATCTCCTGCCGCCACAGCGGATAGGACGCCGGGGAGTCAGCGATGACCAGCCCCCGCAGACCTTCAGGCCGCTTCGCGGCATGCCGCGCGGACAGCATCCCGCCCCATGAGTGCCCGACCAGCACGTAGCTGTCCGCGATTTCCAGCTTGTGCAGCAGGTTGTCCAGCTCCGCCAGGAACAACTCGACCGTCCAGAAGTGCGCGCCGCGGTCGGGAAGGTGAGTGGAGCCGCCGTTGCCAAGCTGGTCGTAGTGCAGCACCGGCCAGCCGCTTTCGGCCAGGGTGCACAGGCTCAGGAGGTAATCGTGGGTACTGCCCGGGCCGCCGTGTACGGCGACGACGGCTGGCTGCCCGGTACCTCGCGCGCCGGTTATCCGGTACCAGGTCCGGTACCCGCCGAAGGGCACCCACCCCTTGGCGGTTGGCGCCATGGTCATGTTGATCATCCTCGCCGTCAGCAGTCCGCACCGCACCCAGCACGTGTCTATCCGACAGGTGCCGGGGCGTCAGCCCCTAACCGGCGCCCCGGCTCCTTGACCTGCTCAAGCTCCGGCCGGCCAGCAGCCGGCCTCGCGTCTACTCGGTGATGTCGCGGCGCCGCAGAAGCACGGCACCGGCGAAAAGAAAGACTGCCGCGTAGCCTGCCAGCGCCAAGCCAGCGGGCGCCTGACCGAGGATGTGCGCGGTGGCATGCAGGGGGGTGGTGCCAGATGCGGCGCTGGACAGGCCGCCGAAACCGTATGTCTGCACCGCGTTGCCGATGCCCGGGAGGATGGTCAGCAGTGGCTCGATGGCGTACAGGATGAGGAGAGCGGCGATGATCGCGCCCGCCTGGTTGCGCACGATCGCGCCGATGCCGATGCCCAACGCCGCGAACAATCCCGTGGCGACAGTGCCGCCGATGATGATCCCCGCGATCTGGGCACCGTCAACCTGGCTCGCTACGCCGCGCTGCGCCAGGACAGGCAGGACAATCGCGGCGGCAACGCCGAAGGCCAGCAGCCCGAAGGCGAACCCGGCGAGCACCAGGGTCACGAGCTTCGCGACCAGCAGCGGTATGCGCTTGGGCGTGATGAGCAGCGCCGGGGTGATCGTCCCGTAGCGGAACTCGCCCGTGACCGAGAGCACGCCCAGGACGAGCGCGAGGGTCTGCACCACGCCGACGACGGCAAGCGTTAGCCGCACGGGCTGGTCGCCGGGCTTAAAGCTGCCCGCCGTCGACAGTATCGCGATGGTGATCAGGATCAGCGCGAGGGCGCCGAGCGTGATCAGGTAGAAGCTGCGGGTGCTGCGGAGCTTGAGCGCCTCCGCGTAGATCAGCCGATTCATGACGGGCCTCCGCTCGCATCGCCGGTTAGTTCCAGGAAGACCTCTTCAAGCGAGGAGCTGGCGGGCATGAGCTCGGTGATCATGAGCCCGTTCTCCGCAATCGTTGAGCTGATCTGACTGCGCGTGCGACCGCCGACGACAATCGCTCCGGCCTGTTGGCCGCTGACCTGCGCCCCCTCGGCGCGCAGCAGTTCGCCCAGCCGCGCCGCGTCCGGTCCTTCGACACGCACGTCAGCTCGCTTGGCCATCACCACGTCGAGCGGCGCCTGCAGCACGGAGCGGCCCTTGCAGATTATGACAACGTCGTCGACCGTCTGGGCTACCTCGGCCAGGAGATGACTGGCGACGAGGATGGCCCGCCCTTGCGACGCGAGCGAGCGCAGCAGGTCACGAAGCCAGCGGATGCCTTGAGGGTCGAGGCCGTTTGCCGGCTCGTCGAGCATCAGCACTTGGGGGTCGCCCAGCAGCGCCGCCGCGAGACCGAGCCGCTGTCGCATGCCCAGCGAGTAGCCGCCCGCGCGCCGGTCGGCTGCGGGCAGGAGGTCGACCAGCGCGAGCAGATCCTCGACGCGGCCCCTCGGTACCCCGGCCGCGGCGGCGAGCGCACACAAGTGGGTGCGCCCGCTGCGGCCAGGGTGGAACCTGCAGTCCAGCACCGCGCCCACGGTCCGCACCGGGTCGGCGAGCTGCGCGTATGGGCATCCGTCGACGACCGCCAGGCCAGAGGTCGGCGCGATCAGCCCCAGCAACGCCCGCAATGTGGTGGTCTTGCCCGCTCCATTGGGTCCCAGGAAACCGGTGATCCGTCCATAAGAAGCGGTGAAGGAAAGGCCGTCGACGGCGACGGTCGACCCGAAGCGCTTTGTCAGCCCGGTTACCTCGACGGCGTGCGGTCTTGTCTGGGCAAATTCACCGAACACGGATGACTCGAGGCCGCCATCCTGGCGGCGAGGTTCAGTAGTCATGGCGTTCCTCTCAGTAATTCAATCACAGCTTCAACGTTAGGCAGCGGCCGCGTCGGCGCCCAGCCGTCCAGCACCCTTCTTTTGCGGGGCCACGCCCACCGGCCGGGGTGTCGCTGGGCACACCCGGCTACCGGCGCCAGCGTCGTGACATGCGCAGTGACCACGGGCCCACGCCGGACCATCCAGGCCCGGACCGACGCAACAGTCAGAGCCGCCGGTCGCCGGGGGACGCCGGAGCTATGCAGGCATTGATCTGTTCCACGATTTCCGCCATGTGGTCGTTGAGATAGAAATGGCCACCAGGGAAAACTTTCAGATCGAACGCGCCGGTCGTGTGTTCACCCCATGCCCGGGCCTCGTCTATGCTTGTTTTTGGATCGTCCGCACCAACCAGTGCGAGAATCGGGCAGACCACCTTGATGCCCGGCTGGCAGCGATAGCTCTCGACTGCCCGGTAATCGCTCCTGAGCGGCGGCAGTATGAGGCGCACGAACTCCTCGTCGGCGAGCAACTGCGACCGCGTGCCGCTGAGTTCGCGCAACTCCGCCAGCAGCCCTGAATCGGGGCGCTGGTGCGCGTTCTCGTGGCGGTGCAGGGACGGGGCGAGCCGTCCTGATGCGAAAAGCGCCACCGGGACAGCGCCGCTGCGCTCGAGCCTCACGGCGACCTCGAAGGCGAGGGTCGCGCCCATGCTGTGCCCGAATAAAGCCAGCGGGCCACCGGTCCATGGGCGCGCCGCCTCGGCAATATAGTCGGCCAGGTCGCCGACGTTCTCGATGCACCCTTCCGCCCGCCGCTCTTGCCTTCCCGGGTACTGAACCGCCAGCACCTCGACCGCGGGTGCCATCGCCCGTGAGAAGGGGAAGAAATAGGTCGCGGCACCTCCGGCATGCGGCAGGCACAGCAGACGGCATGAGGCCCACGGCGAGGGGTGAAATCGGCGGATCCACGCGCTGCTGTTGCGACCGATACCTGCCATTCCTGCCTGCTGTCCCATTCGATGGCCTGCCTCGCTCGATGGGCGGAACGCCCGCGTCGTCACAGCGGAATGTTCCCGTGCTGACCGTGAACCGCCTGGACGGCCCCCAGCGCATCTGCAACGCTTGCGGCCGGCCTGCTCAGCCGCGATCACCTCATCCGGCCTGGCGAGGGCACGGTCAACGCCTTGCTCCTGCGGCGGGAGGGCCCGAGTCGGCTGGATGGCCTTCATGCCCTTCCGCCGAACGAGACAGGCGCCGGCTGGCAGCGTTCGGACAGCCGTCGCACCGGCGTAACTTGTGGAACAGGAATTCGCCGGGCGGCAGGCAGGGCTCGCCGTACCCATACCTCGCCGTGGTCGGCGAGCCCGACCGGCAGGTCGACGCGGTGTTTGATCTCGAGTTTCTTAAATACGCGCGTGAGATGCTGTTCCACCGTACTTACCGTGATAAAGAGCTTGTCCGCAATCTCCCGGTTGGTGAGTCCCTGCGCCGCCTGGGCGGCTACCCGGCGCTCGGCGTCGCTGAGCCGGCCGACGGCGTCGTCGGAAGCTGAGGTGCAGCTGTCCGGCGGGCCGACTCCCGGCTTGTCCAGGATCAGGCGGCTGCACAGCAGCCACGCTCCACACGTCTGCGCCAGCTGGTATGCGCGTCTGGTCATCATCCTGGCCCGGCCTGAGTCGCCCTGGGACTGCATGGCGTGACCAAGATCAGCAAGCGCGTGCGCCAACTCCACCCGGTCATTGCATCCCTCCAGGACGGCAACGGCCTCCTTGAGCAGCGCGGTTCGCTGTAGTGGTGCTGCGGTGGCGGCCAGCAGCCGAAGTGCCTGCCCGTAGGTACATCCATCCAGGCCAGTCGTATCTTGCAGTTGCTCGGTGGCCAGCCGGGCCGCCGCGTAGGTGCGGCCAAGGCAGATCTGGGCCCGGGCCATCTCCAGGCGCCACGACAGCAGGGCCGGCCAGTCGCATCGCCGATTGCTCATCACGTCGGCGCAGGATTGGAAATCGCTGAGGGCCGCCTGATGGCGCCCGGTCGCGAGGTGGTAGCGGCCACGTGCCCGCAGGTGGAGCAGCCCGACTGGGGTGTGCAGCATCGATTGCGGGACCGGGACGGTGAGGTAGTCAGACGCCTTGTCGAAGTTGCCCGTCTCGGTTGCCGCGAGCAGGACCGTGGCCAGCGGAAGGCCGATCGCGACACCCCACGCCTCTGGTGGCATCCCGGCCAGCGCAGAACGCGCGTAGTCCTCCGCGACGGCGAGGTCTCCCACCCGGATGGCAGCCTCGGCGCGGATGGCTTGCAGAATAGCGCGCCAGGCTGGCGCGTTGCGCAGCAGGGGCCGATGGATGAACATGTCGCCCCAGACGGCGGCGTGGTCAGAGCGTCCGGCGCAGACGAGCGCGCCCAGCGCCGCCGCCACCGGCCCGAACGCCGCAGGTTCAAGCTCGCATCGTTGCAGGATCTGATCTGCTCCGCAGACATCGGCGTCGAACGCTTTCGTCATCGCCCTTCCGAGGACCGTGACGGCCTGTAGTTGTGGGTTGACGCTCGGATCGGCGCCGGCTGGCGTCGCGGAGGAATCTGACGGCTCTTCGACGGTAATCATGTGCTTCGGGTTAAACCACGAGATAAGCAGCTGGACTGCGCGCAGTTGCGCCGTGGCGGACGCGTCGAGCAGGTCCCGCGACGCGGCAGCCCGGCCGAGAGCCCCGGCAGCGTCGTCTACCTTGCCGTACCAAAGTAGGTAGGGGACGATGGCGAGTTCCTCGCGTGCGGGCAGGCGACCGGTGCGCACGGCTTCCGTCAACTCGCCCAGGTGCCCGACGACGGCGAGGGGGTTGACCTGCCACTGCGCCCTGACGAGCATCGTGGTGGTGACGGCACGCTCACGGTAGTCCGCGGCGGAGCGGATGGCCAGCTGCAGGCAGGAAGAAGCGAACTCCGGCTCCCCGGCAGTGAGGGCCCGCTCCGCCGCATCCCGTAGCACTGATACCGTCCATGGGGCGTCGCCGCAGCTCGCCTTGACGAGATGAGCCGCAATCAGGGTTGGCGTCGCACCGTCCCGGTAAAGCAGCTCGGCCGCGCGCTGATGCAGCTGCGACAGCCCGTCCGGCGGCATGTCGTTCACGATGGCGTGCAGGATCTTTGGGTGCCGGAAGCGCCCGGCGTTCACCAGCCCTGATGTTTCCAGGATATGGATAGCCTGCGCGGCCAGCTCCGGGGTGATGTCCTGTAGCTGGCCGATCAGCGCTGGCTGCGCGGACCCAGCAAATATCGCGAGCGCGCGCGCCACAGATCGGACAAGCTCATCGTGGCGGTAAAGGCAGCCGACGACAGCGAGCGCGAAGTTATCGCCCATGCGCAAGCTCGCTGGCCCGCCGGCATCCGCGCCGTCGACCGGCGGCTTCTGGTCATCGATAATTGCGTGCACCAGCAGCGGATTACCGCCGGTGGCCATGAAGCATTCACGAGCCAGACGCAGCGAGGCAGCTGCGCCGAGAGGCGTCTCCATGAGCTGCGCAACGCCCTGAACTGATAACGGAGGCAACGACAGCGACGAGAAGAACGGGTAGCGGAGCAGCTCCGCCCGGAAAAGCAGGTAGGCCGGCTTGAGACGGAATGACTCCGTCACTACTACCATGATTCTGGAGCTTCCCAGCCGCCGGGCCATGTAGAGCAGGCAGTGTAGCGACGCCGGGTCGGTGTGCCCGATGTCATCGACCGCTACCACCACCGGCCCGCGCTCGGTCAGTTCGAGAAGCTCGGCGAAGATCCCCTGTAGTATCTGGTCATGCGCCTTAAGGAAGCCGGGCATCTCAGCATCGGCCTCGTCGCCAGGCCCGGCGATCGAGCGATCCCCTAGCAGGACCGATACCCGCCGAGTCACCTTATCCGGCAATGTTGCGCCATGGAACAGCTGGCCTATGACACCAAAATGAAGGCTTCTTTCGGCGTGGCCGCCTTCGGCACGGAGAAATTGGCCGCCAGAAGCTACAACATGCTCGCCGAATGCTGTCAGCAATACCTGCTTTCCGCAGCCTACCGGGCTCGTCAAGAGGACCACTTGGCCTCGGCCGCAATTTGACTCAAGGAATAAGATTTTGAGTTTCGAAAGCTGCTCATTCCGTTCCAGCAGGGCTGTCATAGGTCCCCATCTACTCACCTAGAATTCTCCCTATTCGCTAGCATTCCCAGCGCCCCCCGCGGACAACTTCCCAGGAAGGGTCTCGCGGCGGCTATGCTTCAAATGACATCGGGAGCTGCCTCTCGATGGCCTTTATGCTGCCATTATTGTTGTACATTACCCCTTAGCGTGAACCGTCGCTCGAGCTGGTCGGCGAATTCTGACCAGGATTCAGCCGATTGGCGCGCCAGCGCGGCGACGGCAGCGGTGCGATGCGGGGGCACTGCGGCGACGAACGCGGCCCAGTCGTCCATTTCGATCACGTGGCCATTAAGCCAGCGCAACAGCTCTCGGCCGCCCTCGGTAAACCGCACAGAGGGGTCCTGGGTGAGCTTCGGCAGGATAACCCTCTTGCAGTCCGTCGCGGAGCTGCCGTTGGCCATGCTTGCTGCTGGCGGTCGCGACGACGGGGTCGCACCCTGCGGTCTGGTATCAGCACCCTGGCTCCGTCGTTGCGCGCGCTCGACCCGGACCGGATCCTCGCCACGTTCGAGCCGCCTGCGCACATCACGCGCCGTACCTGGAGAGATCCCAGCCGATGCGGCAACTTCGCGCAACGACGCCCTGGGGAATTCAGAGATTATCTCTGCGGCCCGGCGGCGGCCGTCAGTGCCGTCCAGGGGCCGCATCCGCCCGTCGGTGCCGAGCCGCGCGTGCAACTGCGCATTTTCCTCGGTTGCACGGGTCCGGATGGCCGCCACGGTCTTACCCGCGAGTCCCGAGGCCGAGGCGATGGCCCGGTCAGACAGATCGTTACGCACGCGGAGCATCCGCATCGCGGCCGCCTTTCGATCAGCTAGCGACAGCGGCAGGCCGTGCGCAATATTTAGCTCGACGGCCCGGACGAAAGCGTCCTCGTCACAGCCGTCGAAGTACTCCACGGTGATCTCCTCGCGCCCGTTGAGAATGGCCGCGCGGACCCGGTGCATCCCGTCGATGACTCGCATGGTGTGCCGCTGCACCAGGATCGGCGGCAGCGCTACCTCGCTCTCGGCCAGCCTGACGACGTGCGCCCGGTCCTCGCCGCTTAAGCGCGGTGAGTCCGCGGGTACCAGGGAACTGATCGGAACGGTTTCCCGATCAGGCGCACTCGTGTGCTTACGGACGGTTACTGAGGTATCCGGGGTCATCGGAGTGTGCCGTAGAAAGATAACTCGGCTGACAGGGACCCCAATGGGATCAAAGTTCCAAGCCAGCCATTATCCGGACGCTGCTGCTCTGTCACACTGAACTCCCTTCTGGAGTACGCTGAGTACTGGTGGCGAGGGTCAGCCCTCGGCGTGCAGGGGCCGAAGGTCATGCACAGCCGGGACCTTGGTCCATGTGCACAAATATCAGGATCAGGGCGCCTGGTCGTCAGTGTCAATCATCGTGATGGTTTGTCGGTTGCGGACGGAGCGATACAGCCTTCGAAGATGATCGCGAAGGGCGTCCAGGGCCGAAGTCGACCTGATCGCTCAGTGGGTCCCCGCTCGGACGCAAACCAGGGGTTGAGGCCAGGGCTAGGGGCTGTGCGGCGGCCGCCGGGCCGGCTAGACACATGGAGCCTAGGCGGGCCATTGATGTCCTGGACAGTAGGCACCGGGCTCGGTGTGAGGTGATCAGCATGGCCTTGACGCCCGGCATCAGGCGGGCGTGTCTGCGTGAGAACGGGGACGGACTGCCGGGTGACCGCTACATTGGATGCGGGAGATCTCGCGCCTTAGCCATGATGGTTACGCTCGGGGTGCTGCCGTGAAAGTTCTGATCACCGGTGGAGCCGGGTTCATCGGCTCGGAATTTGTCCGGTCCACGCTACGGGGCCAACTGCCTGGTGCGGGCGATACCGACGTCACTGTCCTGGATAGCCTGACGTATTCAGGGAACCTGGAGAATCTCGCCCCGGTGGCCGACTCCAGCCGCTACCGCTTTATCCGGGGGGACATCTGCGACGCTCGCGTTGTCGATGAGGCGGTGCGTGGTCAGGACGCAATCGTGCATTTCGCTGCGGAGTCGCATGTCGACCGCTCCATCCAGACCGCGGCGCCGTTCGTGACGAGCAATGTGCTCGGCACGCAGGTGCTGCTTGATGCGGCCCGCCGCCATCACACCGGCCGGTTCCTTCATGTCTCAACTGACGAAGTCTACGGATCGATAGGCCAGGGGTCTTGGACCGAGAATTCGCCGCTTAGACCGAGCTCGCCGTACTCAGCCTCCAAGGCGGGCTCAGATCTGCTCGCCCTTGCCTGTCACCGCACCTATGGCCTGGACGTGGTGATCACACGCTGCTCGAACAACTATGGGCCCTTCCAGTTTCCTGAGAAGGTGATCCCGCTATTCGTAACCAACCTGATCGAGGGCAAGCGGGTCCCGCTTTACGGTGACGGCGGCAACGTGCGGGAATGGCTGCACGTCTCCGACCATTGCCTCGGCATCCAGCTCGGCCTGCGCCACGGCCGGGCCGGCGAGGTGTACAACATTGGCGGCGGCGCTGATCTGACCAACAAGGAACTTACCGCGCGGTTACTCGAGGCATGCGGCGCGGGCTGGGATATGGTCGAATACGTCGCCGACCGCAAGGGTCATGACCAGCGTTATTCGCTTGACGCCGGCAAGATACGCAGCGAACTTGGCTACGCGCCGCGCGTTTCGTTTGACGACGGAATCGCGGCGACCGTCGAGTGGTACCAAGCCAACCGATCCTGGTGGGAGCGACTGAAAGCGCGGCAGTCATCAGCCCACCGCATTACCGTACCGCGGTGACCCGTCTAGTTAGGTCGCACACATGCGTGGCATAGTACTGGCAGGCGGGACCGGGTCGCGGCTGTGGCCTGTCACGAGGGCAGCATCGAAACAACTCTTGCCGGTCTTCGACAAGCCGATGATCTACTATCCGCTGTCCACGCTGATGATGGCCGGTATCCGCGACTTCCTGATCATCACAAGGCCTGACGACCAGGTCCAGTTCGAGCGCTTGCTTGGCGATGGCAGCCAGCTCGGGCTGCGGCTCAGCTATCTCGCGCAGCCACGGTCCGAAGGCATCGCGCAGGCGTTCGTACTCGGGGCCAGTTTCATCGGCGATGACACGGTAGCTCTCGTGCTGGGAGACAACATCTTGTACGGCGTCGGCCTCGGCAGCCAGCTGCAGGCGCACGCGATGCTGCCCTGGGCCGCCCGGGTGTTCGCCTACGCGGTCGTTAATCCGCAGCAGTACGCAGTGGTGGAGTTCGGCGCCGACGGCCAGGTATCTTCGATCGAGGAGAAGCCGCTGCGGCCCAAGTCCCGTTACGCCGTGCCCGGCCTGTATTTCTACGATAACAAGGTAGTGGAGATCGCGGCCGGGCTACAGCCGAGCGCTCGCGGCGAGCTCGAGATAACCGACGTCAACCGTGCCTACCTCCAGCGAGGTGAGCTGCACGTGACCGTGCTGCACCGCGGAACCATGTGGCTCGACACCGGAACGCTTGGCTCGCTCGCGCAAGCCTCGGAGTTCGTTCGGGTAGTCGAGGAGCGCCAGGGTCTCAAGATCGGCTGCATCGAGGAGGTGTCCTGGCGGCTTGGCCTCATCGACGACAAGCAGCTCCGGGCGCTCGCCGAGCCACTTCTGGCCAGCGGTTACGGCAGCTACCTCATCAGCCTGATTGCCGAGGAGGCCGAGGCTGACGGCACGGAGGAAGAACATGCCCTGCTCACTCAGGGGCGGGCCCGGTGAAGGCAGCACCTCATCCCTTCGACACCTCACCCCTTCGGCCGGGAGAACGGCATGCGTGTCCTGTTCACAGTATTCGCACATAGGTCGCACTTCTTCTGCACAGTGCCGATCGCATGGGCGCTCAGCAGCGCAGGACATGAGGTATGCGTCGCCAGTCAGCCCGACCTGACGGAGCCGATCAGGCGAGCCGGTCTCACCGCCGTTCCCGTCGGCAGCGCGCTCAACCTCATGGCGAGGGCCAAGCAGAAGCCGAGCGAGAAACCCGGCTACGGCACCGGGTTCAATATGGCTGAGACCCGCCCAGAAACCCTAACGTGGGATTACCTTAAAGGAGTCTTCAGAGCCTATTCCCTCATCTCAGAATCCGTCGCAGACCAGGAAATGCTCGATGACCTGGTCCGGTTTAGCCGACAGTGGCGGCCGGACCTGGTGATCTGGGATGCCATGACCTATGCTGGCGCGATAGCGGCGCGCTCCTGTGGTGCTGCCCACGCTCGCACGCTGTTCGGCCTGGACCACTGGGCGCGAATACGCGGGCTCTTCCTGACTGTCATGAACGAGCAGCCGCCCGATTCACGTGAGGACCCGCTCCGTGACTGGCTGAGACGGCGGCTCGCCCGGTACAATTGTGATTTCAACGAGGAGATAGTACTCGGCCAGCGCACCATCGATCCCGTCCTGCCGTCTTGGATGTTCTTCCCGGTGGATGTCAACTATCTTCCGGCGCGGTTCATTCCGTACAACGGGCCCGCCGTCGTTCACGGATCCCTCTATGAGCCGCCGCGGCGCCCGCGCGTCATTTTAACACTCGGTCAGTCGCTGCCGCACGTACGAAATGACAGCTTCCCGGTATCCGATATTCTCACGTCGGTGGCGGCGCTTGATATCGATCTCATAGCGACTCTCAATTCTGAGCAGTTTACGTCATTGTCCAGCGTCCCGGACAATGTCCGCCTGGTCGACTTCATTCCGCTGAACGAGATTCTCCCGAGCTGCTCGGCGATCATTCACCACGGCGGTACCGGCACGATCGCCAATGCGATCGTTCATGGGACTCCACAGCTCATCGTCCCCGGATGGCTGTGGGATGAGGCGGGCGCGGCTCAGCGCCTTGCCGACCGCGGTATGGGCTTGATGATCGATCCAGCCGAATTTAGCGCTGCCAGGTCCAAGAGCGACCTGGCCCGGCTGCTTGACGAGCCGTCATTCCGGGAGAACTGCGCGCAGGTGCGGAAGGAGCTGCTGGCCACGCCGACTCCGCAGGACATCGTTCCTGAACTCGAAGAGCTAGCGGCGCAACGCCGTCAGTAGCCGTTCGGCGTCCGGCCCCGCCCACGGTGGGGGTGTCATCACCATCCGGCCTTGATGGTTTCGGCGATATGCTTGCGGCCCGCATCGGACACCCATGAGCCAACCGGGATGCACACAAGCCGGTCAGCCACATAGTCCAGCCCCGGCAGCGGCGTCTGGTACTCCCGAACACACGTGTGCAGGTCGTTGCGCTCGTACACCTGGCTCACCGCGATCCCGGCGTCGGTCATGCGCTTGATGAACGCGGCCCGGTTCTTGACCTTCAAAGGGTAGATCCAGGACGACGACACCCGGTCGGCCGCGCGCTGAGTCAGCTCGACGCCGGGTACCCCGGCCAGCTCCTGATCGTAGAAGTCAGCGTTGTCGCGGTGCCGTTGCACGACACCGTCAACTTGTCCCAGGTTGGCCAGGCCGATGGCGGCGTTGATGTCGTTCATGTGGAATTTGAAGCCCCACTCCGGTATATCCGCGGCGGTGAGCTCGCGGGCCGGCGTGTCGCGATCGATACCGAACCAGCGAGCCCGCCGGGCCCGGCGGTTCAGCTCGTCGCTGGGCAGCACGATCAGCCCGCCGTCGCCACAGGTGAGGTGCTTGACCGCCTGGAAGCTGAAGACCGCGATGTTGCCGTGATTACCCAGCGGCACGCCGCGATAGCTGGCCCCCCAGGCGTGCGCACAGTCCTCGATCACCGGCGGCCGGAACCCGTACCTGGCCTCCGCCTGGTCAAGGATATCGCTCAACCGGGCCAGGTCCACCGGATAACCAGCGAAGTGCACCACCATGATGGCTCGCGTCCTGGGCGAGATCTTGCTGGCGAGGTCGTCGAGGTTCACGTTCAGGGTCTCGGGATCCACGTCGACCCAGCGGATGCGCATCGCGTTGGCCAGGATCACCCAGTTGGTCGCGACCATGGTCAGCGGGGTCGACAACACCTCACCGGCGGGCGCGCCCGGAGCGTCGACCGAGAAACCCTTGACGAGGTGCAACGCAAGGTGCAGACCCGACGTGCAACTGTTGACCGTCGCCACGTAGGGGTTGCCAATCCGTTGCCGCAGCGCGTCCTCGAACTCCGCCACCTTCGGGCCCTGGCCGATGAAGCCGCTGGCGAGAACGCTGGCGACCGCCGCGGGCGCATCCTCCGCCATCGACGGCACTCGCATCAAGGGGATCATCGGCCTGCCCCTCGCGACTGGATGTGTGATTCGGCGCCACACAGTTCCTTGTAACGTGCCTGGCACTCCGCGTAGCTCGGCAGCACGCCTCGTTCCCTGGCCGCACGCAGGGTGGGCGCGCGCCGGTCCTTTTCAGATATCACTGTCTTGCCCACCCGCGGCCACGGCAGCGCGAGCTCGGGATCCAGGGGATTGACAAGTATCTGCTTCTCCGGGGCATTGATGCTGGAGCACATATATACGACGGTGGCCTCATCCGTTAGCGGCGCGAACCCGTGTCCGTGTCCCTCTGCCAGGTACAAGATGTCCCGGTCGGCCGCGTCCAGCACGACCGATATATGCTCTCCGAAGGTGGGCGAACCGAGCCGGATATCGACCACGATGTCGGTGATCGCGCCGACCACGCACGCGATGTATCTGGACTGACCTGGCGGCAGCGCGGCGGCGTGGATGCCGCGGATGGTTCCGCGCCGCGACAACGAGCAATTGGCCTGGGCGATAGTCAGCTGATGCCCGACGACCTGCTGAAACACCGGCTGGCTGAACAGCTCAAAGAATAGGCCACGATTGTCAGCGTAAAGCTCGGGCTTGATTAGGTGCACACCATCAAACGCGAGCGGACTGATTTGCATGTGCAAACCGTTGCCCGCCCTGCCTGGGTTGGCAACCCCTCATCAGCGTTGGCGGATAGGGGCCATGGGCGCACTCGCAAACGACTCTGTCCGCGCCCGGGGGAACCGTGGAGGTGAGCATGATCAGATGCCAGGACGCCGACTCCCGGAGGGCCTGCGCGACCTGGTCGACGACCCGGTCCAGGTCGCTCAGGCGCACGTCGCCGGACGGGCTGCTCGGCGTGCCGACGCAGATGATCGTCGCCTCGCTGCCGAGCACGGCCTGGCGAAGGTCGCCGGTGGCACGGAGCCTGCGCTGCGCGACATTCCGCTCGATCAGCTCGGCCAGGCCCGCTTCCGTGATCGGGCTCTGCCCCGCATTTGAGCCTGCTGACGTTTTCTTCATTAATATCGACGACCACGACATTATTGCCGAGGGTGAGCGTGAACGTCTTCGGTACCCGCAGCACGTACCCCTGGCCGTGTTCTTCCAGGTAGCAGCGCAGCGCCGGGCAGCTGCCGTGGACCTCATCACCGCAGGCGAAGTCGATGTCCATGCCGTCGGCGCAGGCATCGCGCAGGATCTGGATCGCCAGCTCGCCCTTGGTCGCGAACGCCAGGTCCGCGGGCAGCCTCATCCGCTGGCGTGTGCCGGCGTCATCGAGGTGCTCACGCGGGATCCACTGCCGGAACCCGATCAGCGCGTGCCCGGTGTGCTGGCGGATGTAGGACAGGTGCACGGTGTTGATCCCGTTGACGACCCGGCCGGCGCATCCCATGTGCTGGCGTTTGACGCCGGCGGTGGCCGTGCCGTGCTTTTGCTGACCGGTCTCATCCAGCGCCCCGACCCGCAGCCCGGGGCGCCCGGGGATGGCGTCAAGGCCGGTGATGACGAACCGCCGGATCACGCTCATCACCTCGAAGGTGTCCCAGCAGGCGTGGTTCAGCAGCCGCTGGGTCTTATCGGGGGTGGCATCCCCGGCCCACTCCGCGATGCTCCAGCCATTACGTTTGCCCAGCTCCGACATGCACGCCCGGACATACTTGCCCGCCTGGATCCACGGCTCGACACGAGCGAAGCACCTCTCAAAGCCGGTGATCAGCTCCCGGAGGAGCTCACCGGCCCGACCCGCCTCTACCATGAGGGCAGCAGCCGTCTCTGATCTTGTACTCGTCACACAGACATGATCACGAGGCGGCTGCGCTCACGCCCGTCCATCCCGTAACAAGATCACATCAATTGCGGCCGCCTCCGTCCCAGCTCACAGCACGAAATGCTAAGCATGCTGCCGCTACCGCCCCGACATAACCAAGACCCAGGACGCTAATCTGCGCGAGACTCCTCCAGGAGCGAATCATGCCTGCCGCACGGTTGTCGGTACCGCGCCTGCCAGGGAAGTGCCGCAAATCTCGGGCCAATCCGGACGATCATCCTCAGGCCCGGGTGGCCAGGGGACTTTCTCCGGGCCAATTTGGCGGTGGCATTCCTGGCCGAGCGCGCGACCCTACGCGCTCTGTATCCGGCAACATCAGGTAATCGCCTGACTACAACATGTGAGATCGTAGCGGTGGTGGCCGTTACCCGTCTACGGTTTCCGCATGGAGGCACTCGAAGTCGATGGCGCTTGGGTCTTTACTCCGCGTCTTTACTCCGACCAGCGGGGAACATTTCTGGAATGGTTCCGTGATGTAGATATCCGGGCCGATTTATCCCGTCCCATGCAGGTCGCCCAGGCTAACTGCTCGGTGTCCGGCCGCGGCGTCATCAGGGGAATCCATTTCGCCGACGTGCCGCCTGGCCAGGCCAAATATGTCACCTGCGTCCATGGCGCCATACTCGACGTCGTCGTTGACCTGCGGGTCGGTTCACCCGGCTACGGGCGCTGGAGCGCGGTGCAGCTCGACGACCAGAACCGCCGGGCTGTCTTCATCGCCGAGGGGCTCGGTCACGCGTTCATGGCGCTGAGCGATCGGGCCACCGCGCTGTACCTGTGCTCGACGCCGTACGCGCCCGGCCGCGAGCACGGCGTGCACCCCCTCGACCCGGACCTCGGCATCGCCTGGCCCGCGGGCCGCCAGGCCATTCTCTCCGACAAGGATGCCGCGGCCCCGTCGCTCGACGAGGCGCACGCCGCAGGGCTGCTGCCCAGCTACCGCGACTGCCTGGCCCTGGCCGCCAGCCTGCGCGATGCGGCGGGCGCGGGTGGTGCGGGCCGCTGCCCGCAGCGCGCGGGGGAGGCGCCCGCGGGGTAGCGGACCTACGGCGCCAGCTCCGGCCAGGCTCGCCGCAGCGCGCTGCGCCAGTCGCCGATCGGCTCGATCCCGGCCGCGGCGTGGCGGGCGTGGCCCAGCACGCTGTAGCCGGGCCGCGGCGCGGGCCGCGGGCAGGCGGCGCTGCTCGCCCGCCGCACCCGGGCCGCCCGCGAGACCGGGAAACCCCAGCTCACGGGCTATCTTCGCAGGTGGTGGCAGGTGTTGGGTTCGAACCAACGTAGGCTTAGCCGAAGGTTTTACAGACCGCTCACGTTGAGTTGAGGCGCGGGGCGAAATAACCGCCCCAACTTGGACGTCGCCGACTGCATGCAGTGGCACGTGTCTTCCGCACAGATCCCGGGGAAGGCACGTCCATACCTGCTCAGGGTATGCATGGGTATCGCGCTGGTACTGCGGGGCAACCACCTCTCCGCGGTGCACGGTGCCGCACCCTGCCGAATACCTGCCAAAAATCCGCTCCACTTTCGCAAGCCGCCAGGTCAGGGGCGTCCGAACTCCCGTTTATAAGACGGCTGCTCTGCCAACTGAGCTACACCGGCGGGGACTTGGATCATGGTAGCCGAAGCAGGTCCTGACGTGCGCGTCTGGCTTCTGACCTGCGACTACGCAGAGATCCTCGCTACCACCTCCAAGGCGTACACCGTGCAGATCCGTCCGGGTGGCACCGGCCGTTGGCGGGTCCTAGCGGCCATCTGTGCCCAATACGTGCCCAGATTCTGACACCTCCGTGCCGCCCGAATAAGGTCGGCGGGCAAGCGGGGAGTGGTAGTTGTCGCCCGTCAGCGCGGCCTTGCGAGCCCGGTCCCAGGCGCGCCGGTATGTGATGGTCGCGATCGGCCGGTCCTGTACGCCCCGGGAAAATCGGGTCACCTGGCGCGCTGGCGAAGTTGGTGAGGTGGTCGCGAAGCAGCCTGGTGAGGGCTGGCGGGCAGGGAAGCCGGTCTGGTTTCGCCTTCGGCTCGGTGCTTGAGGCCGCGGCGAGCTCTGTCGGTGCCGTCGGTCCACTGGTTCCGCCTTGAAGGAAGCCCGCACCATTGCCCGGGACCGCCGGGACTCCCGCGACTACTACGCCCGCCACCTGGTCATGACACCCGAGATGATCCGCCAGCTGCCCGACCGGCACGCCGTGATCATCCGGGGCGGCGCGTCCCCCGCCATCGCACGCCTTCCCATGGCCTGGAAGGACCCCGTCTACAAGAAAGCCCACCGCGGGACGCCCTCACCGCAGCGCTGCTGCTGGTCGGCCAGCACGCTGAGCGTCTCGCAGCTCTCGACGAACGTGAAGCCGGCGCGCGGGCCGGGAAGATCCCGGCGGTGTGCGTGCAGCCGCTGCGTCGCGAGGAGGCATGCGAGAGCTCAACGGGCTCGGAGGCTCGGTGTGCGCGGCCAAAGCAAGCGCGGCCTCAGCTGTGCGGATCCTGTGCGATGGTGCGGAATAATGTGATCGACCCCAGGGGGACTCGGTGATCGCCAGCAGAAGGATTGGGCACATGCCCGTGTTCGTCGGCGAGAACCGGCTCAACGTCCTTGATCAGCTATGCGCTGACTGGGAGCGATGTAAGGAGGACCGGCTTTCCCGCCTGGTCATCATCCAGGGACAGCCAGGAATTGGAAAGACCCGGGTCGTGCAGGAATTCTTCGCGAGGCTGTCCGCCGACCAGCCGAAGCCGCCGTTCTGGCCTGATCGGCTGGAACCGACGACGGATCATGTGCTGGCATCCCGTGGCCGCATCGCCCCAGAGCGTTTCCGCTGGCAACCGGGTGCGCGGCCCTCGTATGCCTGGGTGGCGGTGCCCTGTTATCGAGAGGAGTTGTCGGGCCGGCCGTACCCGAGTCTGATTCCAGCCTCACAGGTCAGCGAGGTGGTGAACGAGCCGCTCTGGGGTCGGCTCCGGACGCGTCAGGCGATCACGGCTGCGGTCGGCATCTTGATCCTCGTGGCCGGGTTCGCGCTCGCGCTTCTTGCGCTCTTGGGGATCCTCGGTCCGGTCATATGGTTCGGGGCGGGGCCTGTTGTGCTGCTCGGGCTGGCGGTGTCGGCGGCTGCACTTAAGGACCTGCCAGATCAGGTGACGCCCGTACTGGCTGTCTACCGGGCACGTCGGCGAGTCGCCCAGGATGTGGAGATCGACGTAGCCCTCGCGCTAGCTGAAACTGGACGCGAGGCCGCAGCCAGGGTGGACGACTTCTTGGGCGCACTTGCAGCCCGCAACCTGCCTGCCGTTGTCATCGTGGACGATGCCTCCTGGGCGCATGAGGAGACGACTGACATGGTGAGCGCGCTCTTGCAGCGACCGGCACCAGTGCTCGTCGTCGCGACGGTACGACCCGATCCGTTCGAGGCTCAGGTTCGAGATCGGCACGGTTTCGGCCGGATCACCCGGGACTTTCAAGGTAAGACTCGGCTCATCAGGCTGGACTCGCTCGACGTGAGGGATCTGGCCAAGGTTGTCTTGGACCGCGGGCCCGGAACCGAGTCCTCGATAGTAACCGCGATCGCGGCCCGCGCATCGGGCAATCCGCTGGTCCTGAGAGCGATCATGGAGCAACCAGTAATCGCAGGCTCCTTGGTTGATGGCGCCTACCGGCTGACGAACGTGCGGCAGGCGCTCGACGCTGTACCCACGGATTACCAGGGTGTATTCGACAGGTACTGGGAACAGCTGCCACTTGGCATCAAGGAATTGCTGGCGGTCGGAACGCTGCACGGGTTGCTAGTGCAGCCTGACTCCTTGAGCGTTGGCTTCCGCGCTGCCTGGGCTGTCGACCCGCAGCCACTGATCCAGCAGGCCCGCGACCCTCATTGGTGGCTCGCACGCATCGACGAGTACCTCGATCGCTTCGCCGAGCCAGCGCTGCTCGAAGCAGCGATCAGGGGACGGGGCGGCGTGATCCGTCCAGACCAGCTCGAGTGCGCCCGGGTCAGCATGATCCACGATCTGCAGGCCAAACGTGGAGCCGGTCAGGCCGCATGGCAGCAGCTAAGTGCCGCGGCCCAGAGTGTCCTGCTCCAGGTTCACGTCACGGCCGCAACGGAGGGATCCGTCCCTGCCGATCGAGCCGCGGCTGAGTCCGCTCTCGAGCTGGCAAGGCTCACCGACCGCCCGAGCGAGGCTGGCCGCTCTGCGGAACTCGCTGAATCAGCGCTCCGCTGGTGGGACGATGACGACCAGTTCCGCAACGAAGCCAGGGCCATCGCCATCGCTCGCTACAACCGGTGGGGCCGCTTCGGCAAGAGCGTTGAACTGCTCTCCGAGCAACTTCGCTACCACCAGCGCGTGGTCGGCCCCGATCACCCAGACACCTTGGCTACCCGCTTCGGGCTAGCGAGCGCGCTGCGAAGCCAGGGGCGGGGTGAGGAAGCGCTAGAGACATGCCGGGCGCTGCTCGCCGATCGCGAGCGCGTGCTCGGCCCCGACGACCCGGCCACCCTGGCCACCCGCTCAGCCCTCGCCAACACACTGCGAATCCTGGGCCGTCTCGGCGAGGCGGCCGCGGCGCACCGGCAGGTGCTCACTGACCGGAGGCGGGTGCTCGGCCCCGACGACCCGGCCACCCTGGCCACCCGCTCAGCCCTCGCCAAGGTGCTAGAGGACCTCGGCCAGCGCGATGAAGCAGTCGCGACATACCGGGACCTGCTCGACGACCGGAAGCGCGTACTCGGCCCCGACGACCCGGCCACCCTGGCCACCCGCTCAGCCCTCGCCAAGGTGCTAGGGGACCTCGGCCAGCGCGATGAAGCAGTCGCGACATACCGGGACCTGCTCGACGACCAGGTCCGGGTGCTCGGCCCAGACCACCCGGCTATCGCGACCACTCGTGCCGGGATGGCTCAGGTGCTGCGGAAGCTGGGGAGGGGCGAGGAAGCGGAGGCGATGTACCGGCAGATCATCGCCGACCAGGAGCGCGTGCTCGGCCCTGATTACCCCGGCACAATGATGGCCAGGGCCCTTCTTGCGGGAACGCTGGGAACATTGGGCCGGAGTGACGAAGCGGTGGCAATGTTCCGGAAGCTACTGGCGGACCAGGAGCGCGTGCTCGGCCCCGACCACTGGAGCCTCCGGCATACCCGCGGGCTTTTTGCAGGAACGCTGGGAATTCTGGGACGGGAGGAAGAAGGGCTGCTGGTATACCGGCAGCTGCTCGTTGACAAAGAGCGCGAGCTCGGCCCCGATCACCCGGAAACCATGTCCACCCGGTCCTCCATCGCCACCTGTCTGCTTAACGAGGGCCGCGGCGATGAGGCAGTGGCGACATACCGGGAGCTGCTACTTGACCAGGAACGGGTGCTCGGCCCTGACCACCCCGCCACCCTAGCCACCCGCTCAGCCCTCGCCAATACGCTGCAAATCCTGCGCCGCAACGACGAGGCGGCGAAGATCTACTGGCAGCTGCTGCCGGACCAGGAACGGGTGCTCGGCCTCGGCGATCCCGCCACCCTGGCCACCCGCTCGGCCCTCGCCAGAGCGCTACGGGATCTCGGCCAGCGTGACGAGGTACTTGCGATGTTCCGGCAGCTGCTTAACGAGCAGAGGCAGGCGCTCGGCCCCGACCACCCGGCCACCCTGGCCACCCGCTCAGGCCTCGCCGACACGCTGGCCAGCTTGGGCGCGGGTGCAGACGCGGTAGCGATGTACCGGCAGCTGATCGTTGACCAGGGGCGGGTGCGCGGCCCCGACCACCCGGAAACCCTCCATACCCGCACCCTTCTCGTCAACGCATTGGGCCAGCTGGGCCGTAGCGATGAGGTGGTGGCAATGTACAGGGAACTCGTTGCGGACTTGGAGCGGGTGCGCGGCCCTGAACACCCTGAGACGCTCCGTACCCGCACACTTCTCGTCAATGCGCTGGAGAAGCTGGGCCGCTGCGACGAGGCGGTGGCGATGTACCGGCAACTCACCGCAGACCAGGAGCGGATCCTCGGCCCGGTCAACCCAAACACACTGCTCACCCGCTTGGCTCTGGCCGCCGCCCTGGCCAATCTAGGCCGCATCGATGAAGCGGCGGCCATGTATCAGCAGTTGCTCGCCGATCAGGAGCGCGTGCTGGGCCGCAGCCACCCGATAACCCTGGCGACCCGCTCAGCACTCGCCGCCACGCTGGCTCACTTGGGCCAGGAGGAGGACGCACTGGCGCTGCGCCGACAGCTCCTGGCCGACCAGGAGCGGGTGCTCGGATCCCGGCATTCCGACACGCTAGCGACCCGCTCAGCCCTCGCCGCCACGTTAGCCCGCTTGGGCCGATTTGGTGAGGCGGCGGACATGTACCCGCAGCTGTTGGCCGATCAGGAAGGAATGCTCGGCCCCGACCACCCCGACACCCTCCGCACCCGTCTGCTTCTTGCAGGAATGCTCGGGCTCCAGGGCCGTGGCGAAGAAGCGGTAGCTGCCTACCGCCAGATACTCGCCGACCAGGAACGAGTGCTCGGTCCCGACCACTCCGACTCGCTAGCGACACGCTTGTCCCTCGCCGAGGCGCTAGAGATCCTGGGCCGCAACAATGAAGCGGTGACGATGTACCAGCAGTTGCTGGACGACCAGGTGCGGGTGCTCGGCCCCGACCACCCCGACATCCTGGCCACCCGCGACTCCCTCGCGCGCTCCCAGACCAAACCTGAGCAAAGCTGAGGCGGCAGTCCGGCCACGCCGGTGGTGCCGCGCACCGTCCGGAGACGCACGGCTATCCACAGGTTACGCGCATGGGATAGGCAGCTCAGGAATTCGGCGCCAAGGCCTCAGAAACACGTTCCGCGATGAAGCTGAGCTTCTCCCCGCCCGTGCGCATCCGGCATCTAACCTGCGGCTTGGTTCGCGCGGCGGCACCCGGACGGAGTCGCTCGGCAGTCGCGCTGTGTTCGGCTTACATCGACCGACCGGCTTGCAGCTGGCTGGACCTGACCACACGGTAATGCGCCGAAGCACGCACCCTGCCCGCGGTGACCGCGGCGGCTGACGCCGACCGGCACGTTTTGGGAATGGCAGCGGATGAGGCTAGCGCGGGGGCGCCGCGGAAGGGGGCCGTCATCGCCGCCTCCGTGATCGGCGCAGCGGCCGGGGCGGCCCTCGCAGGTCATCGGGGCGCACGGGCCGCCGGCCTGGGAGCGGTCGCCGGAGCGGCCGGCCTGTCGGCGTCGGAGGCACTGGCCCGGGCCCGGCAACGCCCCGGCGAGATCCCGGCGCTGTGGCAGCGGATCGCGACCAGCGCCGCGCTGGTCGCTCCGCTCGGATGGGCGGCGGGCCGCCTGACCGGGGCCGGGCCGGTCGCAGTGGGCGCCGCTACCGGGACACTCGGCGGCCTGCTCGGGATCCGCCCGCAGAAAGTGCTGCTCGGGCCGCTATTCGGAGCCGCGGCGGGCCGGGCATTGGCCGCGGGCCGGCACCCGGCGCCCGCGGCGGTGGTCGCCAGTGCCACGATGGCGGCCTACCGGGTAGCGTCGGCGCTGGCCTTCCGGGATGCGCAGGTGAGCCTGCTGGCCGACCGGGTCCGGGCGGCGGATCTGCCCTTCGTCGTGCCGCTGGAATCCCGGTCCCGTTACGTCGGCACCGGCTACGTCCGCGAACTCGCCCGGGTGATCGGCGGCCGCTACCTGGAGAACGCGGCCGACGCCGGGATCGTCGCCTCCGTGACCGAGCTGGCCGGCCCGGAGTTCGACCCAGCCGGTATCCACCCGCAGGTCCGCGAGTTCTACGAGCACACCACCAGGTTCACTCTTGATATCGTGCCGCAGTGGCGGCTGTGGGTGCGCCCCGGCTACCTGCTCTACCGGGCCGCCGTCGCCCGCCCGCTCGGCCAGGCCAACGTGCCGATGAACCAGCGTGAGACGCAGCGAGGCATCCGCAGCCGGATCGACACCATCTCCTCGGGCGACACCGGGGCCGTGGCGATCCGCGGCTGGATCCGGTCGTTCGCCGATACCGACGAGCCGATCTACGTTGGCATCTACACCACTTACCGGCACCGCGGCCGCGGCTACGTGAGCGTCGGCTTCCCGCTGCCGCAGGCCAGCTTCACCGCGACGCTGCTGCCCCGCGCCCGTCCGGGCGGCGGCCTGATCCTGACCAGCCGCAGTGAGCTCGATCAGCCTGGCCATTACCTCGCCTACATCGACCCAGCCTCCAGGGATCTCAGCGTGCTGGCGGTGCACGGCTTCGCCGAACAGCTCGACGTCTATGTGCAAGACGACGAGCTGCGAGCCGAGCACGCCTTTTCCGTCTTCGGCTTCCCCTTCCTCGTCCTCCACTACCGGATGCACCGCAAGTCTTCACACGGAGTCGTTGCGTGATGGCGCTGACCAGCTGAATGTCTTGCGTACGTACAGAACACCTTCGTGCGGGGGAAACCGTCACCTTAGACGGTGCCGGCTGATCGTGTACGCCCCGCAGCCCATCCGGCACATGGAAGGTCACCCGTCGGCGCGGACGCATGTTCAGGTTCACGGCCGCCCAACCGTTGCTAAAGGAACGAGACCGCCCGTTGCCACGTCGGCGGATTTCTTCCAGCGGAACTCCGAGATCCCAATTGTATTGGGAAATGAATGGGGTGGTTGAGTAGCCGTCGTGGGCCGTGGCCGCGTAGGCGCCTCCGCAGCCGCCGCCGAACACCCAAAACGCGGCCAGCCCATAGGTTACATTTGGATGCGTGTCGGTCCCATCCGACGCCACCCGCATGATTGTAATGCCCGGTCCCTGCGCCTGCGCGGCCTGGGCGAGCACGGCGGGGACGTCGAAATAGTCGTCTGGCCCGTGAGCTAGCCATACCTCTTCAAAGCCTGCGCCGTATGCCGCATGACGCGCCCACTGTCCCGGATCGCGCCGGGATTCGGCGATGTTGGGTATCAGCAGCCTGCCAACGGCGTTCAAGCTAGCGCTGACGAAGGGGACGAACTCGTCCAGCGCGCTTCGAGATTTTCCACCATTGCTGCGTAGTCGCGCAGTGCATTTGAATTCATCCGTAGAGGGCCAGGGCTCGTCCGAGTGCACGTGTCGGACGGGCCGATCTCCACCTCGGCCAGCGGCCTCTGACATCATTACCTGTAACCTCGCGAAGTGCGACAAAGTGCGCCGCTACTCCGGTCGCATATGCCCTGGTCGGGCGGGGGCGGTTGGTCTGCAGGAGGCTCGGTCAGGTGTTCAGTCGCGTCGTCATCGTCAACCGTGGTGAGGCCGCTATGCGGCTCATCCACGCCGTCCGGGAACTGGCCGCGGAGACCGGGACTGCGATCGAGACCGTCGCCCTGCACACCGACGTCGACCGCACCGCCACGTTCGTGCGCGAGGCCGACATCGCCTACGATCTCGGTCCCGCGTCCGCGCGCCCGTACCTCGACCTGAAGGCTCTGGAGCGCGCGCTGGTGGCGACCAGGGCCGACGCCGCGTGGGTCGGCTGGGGCTTCGTCGCCGAGGACCCGGCGTTCGCGGAGCTGTGCGAGAAGGTCGCGGTCACCTTCGTCGGACCGAGCGCCGAGGCCATGCGCAAGCTCGGCGACAAGATCGGCGCGAAGCTGATCGCCGAGGAGGTCGGCGTCCCGGTCGCGCCGTGGAGCCGCGGCCCGGTCGAGACCCTGGACGCCGCCCTGGCGGCGGCGGCCGAGATCGGCTACCCGCTGATGCTGAAGGCGACCGCGGGCGGCGGCGGGCGCGGCATCCGCGTGATCACGAACGAGGCCGAGCTCGCCGGCGCCTACGAGCGCACCAGCCAAGAGGCCGCGCGCTCGTTTGGCAGCGGCATCGTGTTCCTGGAGCGCCTGGTCACCGGGGCCCGGCACGTCGAGGTCCAGGTGATCGCGGACGGCCAGGGGACCGCGTGGGCGCTCGGTGTCCGCGACTGCTCGGTGCAGCGGCGCAACCAGAAGGTCATCGAGGAGTCGGCGTCGCCGGTGCTCAGCCCGGTCCAGACAGCCGAGCTCAAGGCGTCGGCGCAGCGGCTGGCCGTCGCGGTCAGTTACCGCGGCGCGGCGACCGTCGAGTTCCTCTACCACCCCGGCCACAAACTGTTCGCGTTCCTCGAGGTCAACACCCGCCTACAGGTCGAGCACCCGATCACCGAGTCCACCACCGGGTTCGACCTGGTCAAGGCGCAGCTGCAGGTGGCATCCGGCGGCAGGCTCGAAGGCGAGCCGCCGGCGGAGCGCGGGCACGCCATCGAGGCCCGGCTGAACGCCGAGGACCCGGACCGCGACTTCGCGCCCTCCCCGGGCCGCATCGCGCGGCTGGACCTGCCCGCCGGGCCTGGCATCCGCGTGGACACCGGCTTCAGCGAGGGCGACACTATCCCCGCCGACTTCGACTCGATGATCGCGAAGATCATCGCCTACGGCCGCGACCGTGCCGAGGCGCTCGGCAGGCTGCGCCGGGCGGTGGCGCAGACCACGGTGATCATCGAGGGCGGCGCGACGAACAAGAGCTTCGTGCTCGATCTGCTCGACCAGCCCGAGGTGATCGAGGCCAGCGCCGACACGGGCTGGATCGACCGCGTCCGGGGCGAAGGCAGGCTCGTCTCGCGCCGGCACTCTGCCGTCGCGCTGGCGGCCGCCGCCATCGAGGCGTACGAGGAGGAGGAACGCGTCGAGCGGCAGCGGCTGCTGTCGACGGCGTTCGGCGGGCGGCCGCAAGTGCAGCACGAGAGCGGCCGGCCGCTGGACCTCAAGCTGCGCGGTGTCGGCTACCGCGTGCGGGTGGCGCGGGTCGGCGCGCATCGGTTCCGGGTCGGCGTCGAAGCGGGTGACGACGTCCGCACCGCCGACGTGGTGCTCGACCGCTTCGACCGGCACACCGGGCAGATCGTCGTCAACGGCACCCGGTACCGCCTGCTCGCCGCCACGCACGGGCCGGTCCACCTGGTCGAGGTGGACGGCGTGGCGCACCGGGTCAGCCGCGACGAGGGCGGCGTCATCCGCTCGCCCGCGCCGGCGCTGGTCGTCGCCACGCCGCTGGAGGTCGGCGCCGTGGTCGAGGCGGGCGCGCCGGTGCTGGTGCTGGAGAGCATGAAGATGGAGACGGTGCTGCGAGCGCCGTTCAAGGCGCGGCTGAAGGAACGCGTCGTGTCCGTGGGCAGCCAGGCGGAGACCGGTGCACCGCTGCTGCGGCTGGAGCCGCTCGCTGACGACGCCGAAGCTGAGGGCACCCCGGCCGCCGGGCACGTCGAGCTGGACCTGCCCGCCGCGCCCGGGAAGATCCCGGTGCGGGAGCGCATCACGCGCGGCCAGGAGGACCTGCGCAGCCTGCTGCTGGGCTTCGACGTCGACCCCCACGACGAACGCCGGTCGCTTGAGGACTACCTCGCCGCGCGCCAGGCGGCCACCGCGGAGGGCCACCGGCCGCTGGCCGCGGAACTCCAACTCCTCGACGTATTCGCCGACCTCGCCGAGCTGAGCCGCAACCGGCCGGCGGGCGAGGACGGCGGCGGTGACAGCCATGTGCACAGCCCCCGCGAGTACTTCCACACCTACCTGCAGAGCCTCGACGTCGAGCGGGCCGGGCTGCCTGAGGCGTTCCGGGCCAAGCTCGCCAAGGCTCTCGGGCATTACGGTGTCACCGGGCTGGAGCGCTCCGGCGAGCTCGAAGCCGCGGTGTTCCGGATCTTCCTCGCCCAGCAACGCTCGTCCGCCGACGCCACGGTCGTCACGACGTTGCTGCGCGCGTGGCTGCGGGAGCCGCCGCCGGACGAGGCTCTGCGCGAGCCCGCCGGCCTCGCGCTGGAGCGGCTGGTGGCCGCGACGCAGGTCCGCTTCCCGGTGGTCTGCGACCTCGCGCGCGGCGTGGTGTTCGCCTGGTTCGGCCAGCCGCTGCTGCGCCGCAACCGCGCCCGCGTCTACGCCGACGTCCGCAAGCACCTGCGCCACCTGGACGAGCACCCGGACGCGCCGGACCGCGCAGAGCGCATCGCCGAGATGGTGCGCAGCACCGAGCCGCTGATGCGGCTGCTTGGCCAGCGGCTCATCCGCGGCGGCCGGGACAACGCGATCATGCTGGAAGTGCTGACCCGGCGGTACTACGGCAACAAGGGCCTCACCGGCGTCCGCACCGCCGAGGTCGCGGGCTGCACGTTCGTGGTCGCCGAGCGCGCGGGCTCGTGGGTAGTCTCCGCCGCGGTGAGCTTCGAAGCGCTGGGCAGCGCGCTGCGCGGGCTCGCGGAGCTGGCCAGCGGCGAGTGCGCCATCGATGCGGACATCTATCTCGCCTGGGAGAAGCAGCCGGAGCATCCCGACGCGATGGCGGCCGCGCTGCACGAGGTCGTCAGCGCGCACCCGCTGCCGGCCCAGGTCCGCAGGCTCACCGCCGCCGTCGCGGGCAGCGGCGGCGCGGTGATGCACCACCACTTCACGTTCCGCCCGTCGCCCACCGGGATGGTCGAGGAGCGGCTGATCCGCAGCCTGCACCCGTACATCGCGCAGCGGATGCAGCTGGAGCGGCTGAGCAAGTTCGACCTCACCCGGCTGCCGTCGTCGGACGAGGAGGTCTACCTCTTCCACTGCGTGGCGCGGGAGAACCCGTCGGACGACCGCCTCGTCGCGTTCGCGCAGGTGCGCGACCTGACCGAGCTGCGCGAGCACGACGGCAGGCTGGTCGCGCTGCCGACGGCCGAGGACACCGTGGCCGCCTGCCTCGACTCGATCCGCCGTGCGCAGTCGCGGCGACCGCCGGACAAG
The DNA here is from genome assembly GCA_963775745.1 of uncultured Actinomycetota bacterium. Taxonomy (GTDB): domain Bacteria; phylum Actinomycetota; class Actinomycetes; order Streptosporangiales; family Streptosporangiaceae; genus DATBGO01. The sequence continues at coordinate 82,050 of CAVZKE010000020.1, read as the reverse complement.
CGCTTCAGCACCAACCGGATCGTGGTCTACGTCTGGCCGCCGAGCGACCTCACCCGCGCGGAGCTGGGGATGATCGTCGGGCGCGTCCTGCCGACGACCGCGGGCGCGGGGCTGGAGGAGATCCTGTTCATCGCGCGGCAGCGGAACCGGAGGAGCGGCGAGCTGACCAAGATCGCCGTGCGCATCTCCTTCGACGTCGCCGACGGCACCGAGCTGACCGTCGGCGAGCCGTCGGACGAGCCGGTCGAGCCGCTCGACGATTACCGGCAGAAGGTGCTGCACGCGAGCAGCCGCAACACGGTGTACCCGTACGAGCTGACCAGCCTGCTTGGCCACTTCGTCGAGCACGATCTCGACGGCGACCACGTGCTGGTGCCGGTCGACCGGCCGAAGGGGCGCAACACCGCGGCGATCGTCGCGGGCGTCGTCACCACGCCGACCCGGCGGCACCCGCAGGGCGTCACCCGGGTCGTGCTGCTCGGCGACCCGACGAAGTCGCTCGGCGCGCTGTCGGAGCCGGAGTGCCGCCGCGTGATCGCCGGGCTGGACCTGGCCGAGCGGATGCGGGTGCCGCTGGAGTGGTTCGCGCTGTCCGCCGGCGCCCGGATCTCGATGGAGTCGGGTACGGAGAACATGGACTGGGTGGCCGCGGCGCTCAAGCGGATCGTCGAGTTCACCCAGGACGGCGGCGAGATCAACGTCGTGGTCGCGGGCATCAACGTCGGCGCGCAGCCGTACTGGAACGCCGAGGCGACGATGCTCATACACACCAAGGGCATCCTGGTGATGACGCCGGACTCGGCGATGGTGCTCACCGGCAAGCAGTCACTCGACTTCTCCGGTGGCGTGTCGGCCGAGGACAACTTCGGCATCGGTGGCTACGACCGGGTGATGGGCCCGAACGGGCAGGCGCAGTACTGGGCGCCGAACCTGGCCGCCGCGCGGGACGTGCTGATGTCGCACTATGACCACACCTACGTCGCATCCGGCGAGCAAGCGCCGCGGCGGGCGAAGACGACCGACCCGGTCAACCGCGACATCTGCGCTTTCCCGCATGCCGCGCCGGGCAGCGGCTTCACCACGGTCGGCGAGATCTTCTCCGCCGAGGCCAACCCGGACCGCAAGAAGCCGTTCGACATCCGGTCCGTGATGCGGGCGCTCTCCGACCAGGACCACCCGGTGCTGGAACGCTGGGCGGGCATGGCCGACGCGGAGACCGCAGTGGTGCAGGACGTTCATCTCGGCGGGATGCCGGTGTGCCTGCTCGGCATCGAGTCACGGGCGGTGCCACGGCACGGCTTCCCGCCCACCGACGGCCCCGACACCTACACCGCGGGCACGCTGTTCCCACGGTCGTCGAAGAAGGCCGCGCGGGCGATCAACGCGGCCAGCGGCAACCGGCCGCTGGTGGTGCTGGCGAACCTATCGGGCTTCGACGGCTCGCCGGAATCGATGCGGAAGCTGCAGCTGGAGTACGGCGCCGAGATCGGCCGGGCGATCGTGAACTTCCGCGGGCCCATTGTGTTCTGCGTAATCTCGCGGTACCACGGCGGTGCGTTCGTGGTGTTCTCGAAGGCGCTGAACCCGAACATGACCGTACTCGCGCTGGAAGGCTCGTTCGCCTCGGTGCTCGGCGGCGCCCCCGCCGCCGCCGTGGTGCTCTCCGGCGACGTCAACGCCCGCACCGCGGCCGACCCGCGCGTACGGGACCTGGAGGCCCGCGTCGCGGCCGCCTTCGGCACCGACCGCGCCGCGTTGACCGCGGAACTCGACGAGCTCCGCTCGTCGGTCCGCGCGGAGAAGCTCAGCGAGGTGGCCACGGAGTTCGACCGCCTGCATAACATCCAGCGCGCGGTCGAGGTCGGCTCCGTCGACGCCGTCATCCGCGCCGCGGAACTGCGCCCGCGGATCATCGAGGCCATCGAGTCCCGGCTGCGCTAACTGACAGCCGAGCGGATCACGCCGCGAAGCCGGGCCATCAAGCAAGTCGGCTGGCGGTCACGACGAAGACGACCGTACCGCCGAAGAAATCGCCGGCCTGTGCCCAGGTCTCCAGCTCTGCCCACCACTGGCTGGCTTGCCGCGCCGACAGCAGGCCCCGGCCCGGCAACCGTGTCAGGTGGTCGTGAAAGAGAGTCCGCCAGAACTGCGCGTCGCCGAGGATCACCCGCGGCATGACCGACACATCGGTCAACCCTGCCGCGCGGAACAGGCGCGGCAGCTGCCGCCCGATGCGGCCCTGGACCGCGGCGTCGGCGAAGGTGTCGAGGATGATCCGGGTCGTTTCGGGGTCCGGGTGATCGAGGAAAGCCGTTTCCTGGTCGAATTCCAGCGCCCCCACCCGGCCGCCGGGCCGGGTCACGCGAGCCATTTCCCTGACCACACGCGCCGGGTCCGGGACATGCTGCAAGATGGTGGCCGCCCGGCAGATATCAAACTCCTGGTCCTGGTACGGCAGGTCGGCGGCGTCGCCGAGACGCAACGAAACCCGCGTACCAAGGCTGGCCGTGCGCCGCCGTGCCTCGGCGATCATCGTCTCGCTGGTGTCCAGGCCCGACACCTCGGCGCCGTCCGGCATGAGGCGCGCCAACTCGGCCAAGTCCCCGCCGGCCCCGCAGCCGACATCCAGGGCGGTACGTGCTCCCCGGAACGCAAGCTGTTCCAGCAGGGCATTCTTGGCCGCCCTCAGTTTCGGAAGGGTGTTGGCCGCATCGAGAAACCGGATCAGGCCGCCCGGATCGGCGGCCGCGTCGACGGCGTCGAAGTCTGCGGGACCCGTGGTGCGAATTTCCGAGACCATGGGCAGGTTGCCTCCTGTCTATGTCAATGAGTCAGTTGGCTACGGTGGCTGGGCTCCAGCTTCGCGCGGGCCCGCGCCGTCGGCCATCCCGTATCTGCGGGGGTTTCCTGCCGCGGATTACAGTGAAGGAATGGAGACGGCACAGCGCCAGCGGTACCGTGCCGCGTACGATTCGATCATCCGGCTGTGCGGCCAGGGCTTACCCGGCCACGACTTGTTCACCCGGCTTTCCGGACAGCTGAGCACGGCAGTCGCCTTCCGCACAGCGGGCTGGCTGCGACTCGACCCGATGACGCTGCTGCCCATGCCCGGCCTGCTGCTGCAGGCTGATCACGACCGCGTCAGCCGGATCATCCATAACGAGTACTTCGAGCCGGACTTCGTGAAGTTCAGGGAACTGGCCCACGCGGCAGGTGCCGGCCCAGAGCCTGTGGCAGGCCACTGACGGGCAGCTACACCGGAGCACTCGCTACCGGACCATCCTGGCCGACCTCGGCAACGGCGACGACCTGCGCATGGTGTTCCGCTGCGGCAGCACCGTCTGGGGATCGGCCTGCCTGGCCCGCACCGCTGCCGATCCGCCGTTCAGCCGGGCCGACGTCGATTTCCTGGCGCGGGTATGCGAACCGGTGGCCCGCGGGCTGCGCGTGTCACACCTGCTCGCAGGCGACCACCCGGCCGACCCCGCACCGCCCGGCGTGCTGGTCCTCGACGACGACGACAGCGTTGTCTCCCTCACCGAAGCCGCGCGGCACTGGCTCGCCGAGCTACCCCCCGACGACGCCCGCGGGCTTGACCTGCCCGCCGCTATCCTCAGCGCCGCCACCAAGGCGCGCGCGCTGGCGGCCGGACGACCAGGGACCGGCGTCCCCGAAGGACGCATCCGCACGTCGGCGGGAAACTGGCTGCGCCTGCACGCCGCCCGGCTGACACCTGATAACCAGCACGGCAGCGGCCAGACCGCGGTCATCCTGGAACCGGCCAGGCCCGCCGATCTGTCGTCGCTGATCATCGAGCTGCACGACCTGACCAGCCGGGAACGCCAGATCACCCAGCTGCTCCTGCGCGGCCTGCCGACCGCGGACATCGCGCAGATGCTCTTCATCTCCCGGCACACCCTCAGCGACCATATGAAAGCGATCTTCGGCAAACTCGGCGTCTCCAGCCGCCCGGAGCTGACCGCGCTCTTGCTTGATCAATTGCTGGCCAGCACCTGATCTCCCGGGATCATGGGGGTTTCTCCAGCACAGGCGCATCCGGCAGGCAAGAATGCCGCTGCACACGAGGCGGGACAACCGGGAGGAGCAGGCATGCTCACAGACTTTTACATGGCATTCGGGACGGTGTGCTTCACGCTGCTGGGGCTCTGGATGGTGGTGCTGCAGACCCGGCACGCGGAATGGCGCGGGGTGCCGGTGCACCGGCGACGGGCCTACGGGGTCGCGCTGCATTTCTCACTGCCCGGGCTGATGACCTTGTTGTCGCTGGTCGACCCGGCCAGCATGACGCTATGGCGGGTCTCGTTCGCGATCGTCGCGGCCGGCGGCGCGATCGTGCTGGTGCTGGTGCGCGGTTCGCTGCCCACCTGGGGTGGCCTGGTCGCCTACTTCACGGCCGTCGGCTTGTACGTCTTGATCGCGGTCGTCGCAGCGGTGCCCAGCGTCGTCAAGGATGTCGGCATCTCGGTTCTGCCGCTGCGCGTTGAGGCGATCCTGCTCACGATCCTGGTCTTCGTTGGCGCCAACGTGGCGATGCTGCTGTTGTTCGAGCCGACATCGCAGGCCAGCAGCCCGGCGAGCCACTGAGTGATCTGGCCCGGGACAGCAAACCACCGGGCCGATTCAATCTGGACCGCGTGTATCCAGCGCGGTGCTCGGCGCGCAAGTTCACAGCCTCGGCGCCATGGCGGTGTGCCGTTACCTCACCGTGGTCACGCCCAAGACCAAGGGAAAGCTGCTGACCCGTGCGGAAGCCGAGGGACTGTCAGCGGCCGGGATCGGCATCGTGTCGGTCTTCGAGTTCGATACGAAAGACGCCCTTGGCGGTTACCACCAGGGCAAGGAATACGCGGCCCTGGCCCACGAACAGCACGCCGCCGCTGGCGGTCCGCACGGCCGGCCGATACTGGTCAGCTTCGGCTGGCAGACCGTCGCCTGGTCGGGGGGTCAGTTTTACCCGCGCGCGGCGCTGTACCAGACGGGCTTCCACGACAGCTACGACGTGAACCTCGTCGAGGTCGGGGACTTCGGCCAGTGGCGTATCGACTGGCAGCCCGGCGAGACGCCATCCGACGTGCAACCCGTCATCCCGGAGACCAACGTCTGGCACAAGGTGAAGCCCGGCGACACCCTGACCGCCCTCGCGAGTGCCTACGGCACTTCCGTCCAGGCCATCGCCGCGCTCAACCCTGACCTCATCACGGACGTCAACCACATCGAGGTCGGCTGGGCCGCCGCGGCTGAAACCGGCCCGACGCGGCGCAGCGGGGGCTATGTGGCCGGCGGTGGTCAGAGTTCACACGCCGCGCAGCACCTGGCCTGCGGTGTCTCGGCCAGCTTCGCGGCCGTGATGGGGGCGCCGCATTGCTCGCACCAGCCGAAGCGCCCGGCCCCCAGCCGGGCAAGCGCGGCTTCGATCTCGGCGAGCGCGAGCCGTTCGGCGACCGCGCGGCGCAAGACCGCGCTGACCCGTCGCCGCGCCGCCCAGCGCGCGTCCGGGGAGCTGCTGGCGTCCGCGGCGTCCCGGGCGTCGTGGTAGGCCAGGGAGAACTCGGTGACGACTTCCAGCCGTTCCTGCCACCGGTCTATCAGCAGGGCACGCCACCGGGGCAGCGCCGCGGGGTGGAGGTGCCGTGCCTGCGCCGCCGGACTGCGCGGCGCAACCTCAAGCGGCGGGTAGCTGGCTAATTCGGCTGTCATCAGCGTTCCTTTCCTCTCCGTGCTCGATTTCCGGCCGCGGGCACCAGCTACCAGGTTCATCAGATCGCTGTTGCCCCGCGGACGAGCAGAGCCGAGGCTGGCAGACCGCTGTGAATGCCGTTGTGAACCCCGGGCGGGTGACCGCCAACCTGCCGCTCGGCCTCTGCGGGTGCTGAGGAGACCGAGGACACAAGCACGTCCCGCCCCCGCCCCAGCCAGATGCCCATCCCCTCTGTCATCAAAGACATCAAAAAACTCAACTGCATGAGAAATATCTACACGGCTAACAAGCCTCGCTAGTACTATTCAGTCCCAAACCACGAGAGCTTGTCCCAAACTACCTCAAAGTAGCAAGACAAGTACTCTGCGTAGTCAAGTTTCATGCCCCCGAAACACCCGACATTGCGAGGTAAGGACGTGAGAAGACTTACGCCCGGAGACGACCTAGGAAGCCCGGGTTCAGCTCCGCACTGGATCAAGAGTTCCCTTAGCTTCTCCAACAGCAATTGCGTCGAGGTTGCGAGCTTGCCGGGCTGGCCACATCGGCGTTCGCGACAGCAAGGACCCTGAAGGCCCCGTTCTCAAATTTACGCCCGGCGAATGGCGTGCATTTCTTGGCGGAGCGCGAAGCGGAGAATTCGACAATCTCTAAGAGCTACGACCGCCACGGCGAAAGCGCCGTGGAGTCTTGTCCAGCGTAGCCATCAAAGCTCAGGCGAGGGCCCCTCCTTGGCGGGGAGGGGCCCTCTTTGGCAGGGAGGGGCCCTCGCAGCCACTTAGGCCACCGGCGGTCAGGCTTTCATTGGTCAGCGCTGGATGATTAGGTGGCCGGAGGACATAGGACAGCAGTTCGCGGACGAACGGTCCGCCCGCAGGAGCATGGGGCCCAGATGCCGTGGTTTCCGGACTTCACCAGTGCCGTGGAGCTGGTCCGAAGGCAGACTCGCGACGCAGGGCAGGCCGATCCGGTCACGCAGTACTTCACCGCGCTGAATAACGCTGATACCTACGCTCTGGAGACGGTCTGGCCCGGCGAGGTGGTGATTTACGATCCCCGGGCAGGCGAGATACGCGGCCACAAGCAACTGCGGCGCTTCGTCAGCCAGAATCAGTCCTGGCTGGCCGGGCTTCGCGCGCGTAACGAGATCGTGGCCTCCACCGTCGTCGGCGGGCGGGCCGTGGTGGAACTGCTGGCCCACTTGGCCGACGACGGGCGGGAGGTGGCCTGGCCGGTGGCGGTCGTCGCCGAATCGCCCGATGACCAGTCGGTGATATTCCGCACCTACTGCAGTCAGTGGCCGGTCGATAGACGACGGCATGTCAGACCGCCGGTACTCAGACCCGGGCCCGCCCACCCCGGTGATGTCGTCGGCCGTTACCTCGCCGCGCTAGCGGCTGGTGATGCCGAAGCGATAGTGAACACGTTCGCGCCGGATGGGTACTTCCGCGAGCCGATCGGGCCGCACTTCGCCCACCGCGGCACGCCTGAGCTCCGCTCGTTCTTCACCATGTACTTCAGCGCAGGCGGCGGCATCGGCCTGCAGGACTGTGCCGTAACCGACGACGGGGTCCGCTGCGCCCTCGAATACAACTGCGTCCGCTGGGGCAGCCACGATCTGCCGCCCCAGGCGGGAATCGGGGTCTTCGAGCGCGGCCCGGACGGGCTGCTGGCCGCGGTCCGCGTCTATGACGACGTTGAATCGCCCGTCGGGCGAGGCTGACCGGATGTTCGACCTGGTCCTGCGGAAGTGCCGCCTCGAAGAACGGCGGGAACTGGCCGATATCGCGATCTCCTCCGGCCAGATCGCCGGGATAGCCGACCGGGTCGAGGGTGACGGCCAGACCGAGCTTAACGTCGATGGCCGGCTGGTGAGCTGCGCCTTTCTGCAGCCGCATATCCATCTTGACAAGGTCGGGACCCTGCCGTCGCTGGGCCGCAACCGCACCGGGACCCTGGCCGAGGCCATCGACATCCTGCACCGGGTCAAGCGGGCCAGCACGCCAGCCGAGGTCGCCGAACGGGCCGGGGTAGTCATCCGCCAGGCCGTGCTGTCGGGAACGACCCGGATCCGTAGCCATGTCGATGTCGACACCGTCGGCGGCCTGACGCCCCTGCGCGGCGTGCTGCAGGCCGCCCGGGAGCACGCTGACCTCTGCGACATCCAGATCGTTGCCTTCCCGCAAGAGGGGATCATCCGCGACCCCGGTACGGCCGGCCTGATGGCCGCGGCGATGCGCGAGGGCGCCGAGGTCGTCGGCGGCATGCCGCACTGGGAACGGGACGAACAGGCCGCGCGCGACCATATCGGCCTGTGCATGGACCTGGCCCAGCGTCACGACGCCGACGTGGACATGCACATCGACGAGACCGATGACCCCGGTTCCAGGACGCTGGCCATGCTCATTGACGCCACGCTGGAGCGAGGCTGGCACGGACGGGTCACGGCTGGCCACTGCTGCGCCATGGCGGCCTGGCCCGACCAGTACGCGGAGGCTGTCCTGAACCGGGCCGCCGCAGCGGGCCTGCGTTTCGTGACCAACCCGGCGACCAACCTGCTCTTGCAGGGCCGACTCGACCGCGAACCGAGACGGCGCGGCGTCCCCCGCGTCAAGGAGATGCTGGCCGCCGGGCTGACGGTGGCCTGCGGGCAGGACTGTGTCCGGGATGGCTTCTACCCCTTCGGCGCCGCGGACCAGCTGCAAGTGGCCCTGATCCTCTGCCACGCGGCACAGCTCTCGGTCCCGTCCGAGATCGACGCGGCGTTGCGGGCCATCCGCAGCGCGGCCGCGCTCATGATGGGAGTCCAGGACTACGGGCTCCGGCCGGGAGCCAGCGCCGACCTGGTCGTGCTCGACGCTGAGGACATGCACGAGGCCCTGCGCCTGCAGGCGGCCCGCTCCTGGGTCATCCGGCGCGGCACCGTCGTCGCCGAGACCCGCGTCGCCAGCGTCATCCACGAAAATCGCCCGGCGGTGAATCCCTGACTAGGGACGGTGGCTGATCGCCTCTGGACATGAGTCGCGGGTCGGGTGTGATGTTGGTCTGGCCGGGGTCCGGGCCGGTGAAGAAGGGGCCGTCATGCGTGATCATGGCACGCGCTTCGAATGCCTCAGACTGCGGCCCCATGATCATATTGGATGGGTATTTGCTGGTGCCGGCGGTTTCGCCGCCGTCGCCCAGCCTTTCCTGGCCGAAGGCGCGGCGCGGGGTGAACGACTGATGTACGTGGCCGCCGACCCCGGCCCCTCGGCTGTGGCCGCGCTGGCCGCGGTGGTTGATCCGGACGCGCTTCAGATCGCGAGCATCGCGGAGACCTACGGAGCATCTGGGGTCGTCGACGCTCCCAGCCAGCGCGCCACGTTCGCCGGGGCGCTCGCTGATGCCCTGGCCGACGGCTATAGCGGGATCCGCGTCGCTGCCGACAACACGCCGCTGGTGACCGATGAGGTACGCCTGGCGGCCTGGATCCGCTGGGAAGTGGTCGCCGACCGCCTTATGTCCGAGAACCAGGTCACCGGCCTGTGCGCGTTCGATCAGGAAAAGGTCAACGTGGACCAGCTACGCCACCTGGCGACGCTGCATCCGCTGTCGTCGGCGACTAGCCCGGTCCCCCAGTTCCGGCTGTTCACTGACTCAGCACAGCTGTATGTAGAAGGTGAGATCGACTCCTTCGCCGTCTCCGAGCTGTGGCTGGCCCTCGACGCCCTGTCGCCCAAGACCGGGGTGCTGATCGACCTGGCCCACGCGACCCTGCGGAGGAGCCATTCCGTCCTGGCCGACCTCGGGCGGCTCTGCGCGGCTGGGGTGGATGTGACCATCCGCGGTGACCAGGCAGCCCTTAACGAGCTGGCGGCCTGCGGCCAGCTGGTCGGCGAGCACGCCATCCTCGAGGTCGATGGTCCAGGCGGAACGTAACCACCGGGCCGGACCTCACCGGCTAGCGCGACGTTCAGCCTCGGCCTGGATGCCCGTGAAGGAAGAACGGACCGCCGCTTCCCAGGCGGCTGCCACCCGGTCGGCCCACCACTGGCCGACGGCTCCGAAGTCGGTACCGAGCTCACCGGAGTAGTCAAGCCTGGTCCGGCCCTCGTACTCGGTGAGCGCGAATTCCTCGTTAAGGTACGGCACCGGGCCGCGGACGAGCCGGAACGCGATCCGGTGCGGCCGGTCGAAGGCGACGGTCTCGAGCGTGACGGCGGTGAGCCTGCCCCGGTGCACGGGCGTGTAATGCTCAGCCAGGACCATGTCGCTGCCGCGCTGAAGTACCTGGAGCTTGCCGGACAGGGCACGGGGCGTCCGAGCCAGGTAGGGCGCGGCGATCACGTCGAACACCGTCGTGGCCGGGGCCGCGACCTCGACCCCGAACGGGCCGAGCGGGCGGATCCGGCGGGCCCAGCCGGTGTCGATCGTCAGCTTGCCGGTTACCACCAGGTAGTAGCTCAGGCCCGCTAGGCTGCCTGCCGCCACCGCTGCCGCGCCACCTCGAGCCATGCCCGCTAGCTTACGGACCGCCGCGGCTGCGTAGTGACTAGGCGGCGCCGTCGTGCGGTTCGATGCCGTGTTGGCGCAACACACCGCGCAGGTGCTCGACCTCCTCACTCAGCGATGGCAGGTCCCGGTGGGCGGCCGCCCACTCCTCCTGACGGGAATCCTTCTCATCGAGCAGCCGCGTTTCCTTGTCGCGCAGCACGGCGGCCGTCTCGAAGTCCTCGGCGTCGATGGCGGTTTCCTTGTCCCGGCGGGCCTGCCTGATCTCCTCGTCCAGGTCACGCAGGTCCGGTCCGGTACCTACGCGCTGCTCCAGGGCCGATAGGCGCGACTCGATCGAGTCGAACCGGGCCAGGAGCTCGGGGACCAGCCTGCGCTCGCGGCGTGGCACCGTGCCCAGACGGCGCCGGGCGCGCGCGGCCGCAGTTTCGTCCTGGCCCTGGTAGCCGTGCAGCAGCGCGACCACCTGCTGGCGGGTACGGTCCAGGTCGGCGCCCAGGTGCACGAGGGCCTGGGCGGCCACGCCCTCGCCCTCGCGGATCAGGCCCAGCAGGATGTGCTCGGTGCCGATGTAGGGGTGGCCGAGCTGCAGAGCCTCCCGCAGGGAGAGCTTGAGCACCTTCTTGGCCCGGGGCGTGAAGGGAATGTGCCCGGAACGCGCGGCCTGCCGGCCCCGGCCGACGATCTCCTCGACCCGCTGGCGCACCGCCTCCTCGGTGATCCCCATCCCCTCCAGAGCCCGGGCGGCGACCCCTTTGCCCTCGTGGATCAGGCCGAGCAGCAGGTGCTCGGTGCCGATGAAGTCGTGGTTGAGCATCCTGGCCTCTTCCTGAGCCAGGACCACGGCCCGCCGCGCCCGGTCGGTGAATCTCTCGAACATGCCCCGTTCCGCCCTTCTCGGCCGCACCCTGGCCGCGCCCTCAGTGAAACTCACGATACATCTCGTTTGCGGAGTTGCGGGGAGCTGCGTTCTGGAATCTTTGTGATCTGCCGCGGCCTGCCGAGCCACCGCCGCGGACGGCCGGGCCGCGCAGCGCCGGCGGACCCGGCGCCGGCCGCGCGAGCCATTTCCGCGAGAACAACGTGAGCCGCCGGCGTGGCAGGATATCGGTGAGAACCCGGGTGAAACGGAAGTGGCGCGTCGTGGCTGAGGAACAGGCGAATGGCGCAGGCCCGTCCGCCGCCGCGGACCGGTCGGCCGAGATTGACACCACCGTCGCGCATCCGGCCCGCGTATATGACTACTGGCTGGGTGGCAAGGACAATTTCCCCGTCGATCGCGAAGCAGCCGAGCGCGTGCTCGCGGCCACGCCCGGCCTGCGGTTCCGGGTCCGGGCCAACCGGGCCTTCCTGGCCCGCGTGGTGCGATACCTGGCTGCTGAGGCAGGAATCCGGCAGTTCCTTGACATCGGCACCGGCATACCGTCGGCGAATAACACCCATGAGGTAGCCCAGGCGGCCGCGCCGGACGCACGGATCGTCTACGTGGACAACGACCCCATTGTGCTGACCCACGCCCACGCCCTGCTGGCCAGCAGCCCGGCGGGCTCCACCCAGTACATCCACGGCGACTTGCGGGACAGCGCGGCCATTGTGCAGGCCGCCGCCCGCACCCTGGACTTCACCCGGCCGGTTGCCCTGATGCTGCTGGGAGTCCTGCATCTGATCCAGGATTCGGAGGACCCGTACCGGATCGTGGCCGGGCTGATGGACGCGCTGCCGTCGGGCAGCTATCTCGCCATCTCGCATCCGGCCATCGATACTCACGCCGCCCAGGCGGAGGCCCAGAGACGCTACAACGAGCGGGTATCCACCCCGCAGACGCTGCGCACCCGCGCCGAGGTGGCCAGGTTCTTCGACGGGCTGGAGCTGATACCGCCGGGCGTCGTATACGTGCACACCTGGCGGCCCGACCCGGGGGACCTCGCTCCCGCGGACGCCACGTCGGCTCACGGCGGCGTGGCCCGTAAGCCCTGAGGCCCGGACCGGGCCAGATCAGCGGCAGTTCCTCAGTCACCCCGCGCTCGCCGACCGTCACCGCTCCGGCGCTCACCGACCGCTACCACCCCGGGGGCGCTCGCTGACCGCAACCACCCCAGGGGCGCTCGCTGACCGCAATCACGCCCGGGCTCGCTGACCGCCAGCCCGTACTCCTGATGTCATTCAGTTAACTTTCAGGGAATCGTAAGCGCTCATCCAACGTACCTGAAGCCCTCTTACAGGTTGGTGCCCGACCATCACAACCAGGCAAACCGGATGACGAATGACAAGGGAGCGGATCCTCGTGGGCACGATCGATGAGCCGGGCGTTAGCGGCCCGAGACCGGAACAGAGCGACATGGCGGATGCCGGGCCAGGCGAGCCGGGCGCTGACCGTCCCGGCCGTCAGGCCGCCGGGCGGGGCAGCTGGCCGTGGCGGCGCCCGGCGGTGCTGGCCGGCGCGTCGGTCGGGGCTGCGGCGCTGGTGGTCGCCGGGCTGGGGACCGCCGATGCGATGGGCGCTACCGCGCTGACCACCTCGCAGATCGCCTCGACGGTGGATCCTGGGCTGGTCGATGTGGTGTCCACGCTGGGCTACCAGGATGGCGCCGCGGCGGGCACCGGGATAGTGCTGACCTCGACCGGTGAGGTGCTGACGAACAACCATGTGATCGACGGCGCAACCTCGATCAAGGCCACCGACGTGGGGAACGGGCGTACCTACACCGCCAAGGTCGTCGGCTACGACAAGACCAGGGACGTGGCCGTGCTGCAGCTTCAGGGCGCGTCGGGGCTCGCCACCGTCACGCTCAGCTCGGCCGGTCCCCAGACCGGCCAGAAAGTGGTCGCGCTGGGTAACGCGGGCGGCAAGGGCGGCACCCCATCGGTCGCCACCGGGAAGGTCACCGGCCTCCACCAGACGATCACGGCCTCCGACGAGTCAGCGGGCAACGCTGAGCAACTGAACGGGCTAATCGGCCACAACGCCGCCATCCAGCCGGGTGACTCCGGCGGCCCGCTGGTTAACACCTCCGGGCAGGTCATCGGCATGAACACCGCCGCATCCAGTTCCTCCTCCACCGACTCGCAGGACGGGTCGACGCCGGCACCGACCCAGGCGTTCGCCATTCCCATCAGCGAGGCGTCCTCCATCGCCAGCCAGATCGAGGCGGGCACCCCGTCGTCCTCGGTTCACCTGGGCGGCACCGCGTTCCTGGGCCTGGAGACCTCCTCGGGCAGCGACGGCACCAACGGCTTCGGCGGTAGCAACGGCGGCGGCTTCGGCGGTAGCAACGGCGGCGGCTTCGGCGGTAGCAACGGCGGCGCCTTCGGCGGTAGCAACGACGGCGCCTTCGGCGGTAGCAACGACGGCGGCTACGGCGGTAGCAACGACGGCGGCTACGGAAGCTACGGCGGCTACGGCGGCTACAACGGCGACGGCGGCAGCTACGACGGCGGCACGACCGGCAACGGCGTCACCATTGCCGGAGTGGTGCCAGGATCGGCGGCCGACCAGGCAGGCCTGGCCGCAGGTGATCAGATCACCTCGGTGGCTGGCCACTCCGTCACGTCCTCCGCCGATATCCAGTCGCTGCTCGGGCAACACCACCCCGGCGACCGGATCAGCATCAGCTGGACAGACCAGTTCGGCCAGTCCCAGACCGCGACCGTGACCCTCACCGTCGGCCCCGCTAGCTAAACCCCGGCGTACCAGCACGATCCCGGCCGCGGCCCACAGCCGCGGCCGGTCAAGCACAACGGCGGGCCTGCGCCCTTGAGTCGGGCGCAGGCCCCTGAGCCGGCAAGGAAACCCAGCCACCATGGACGAAACGACCTCGCGCACCCGTCGGCTTCGCGCCGTTCAGCCCGGCGAGCAGCCCGTCAGCCCAGGACATTCCCGGCTGCGCCCGCTGGCCCGGCTGGATGTCGAGCGAGCCCGCCAGTTCCTGACCGAGCTGGACGGACGCGCCGCAGGCACGGACCTGCCCCGGGCCATGTACCTGGTCGGCCAGGCCCAGGGCCACCTGGAATCTCTGCTGGACATCATCGATGCGACGGTAACCCCCTGAACGCCGCCCCACCTCCGGGCCCTCCGGGGCCCTCCGGGCCCTTCCGGCCCTCCGGGCCCCTTCGGGCCCCGGTTCAGCGGGCCAGCCGGGTCCCTTCGGAACGTAGCGCAGTGATCAGCCAGGCCGCGGCATGCACCCACACGCCGTCCAGGTGCTGACGCGCGGCGTACTGTTCGGCGACAGTGGCCAGCACCCGCTCGGTCATCGCCTGGTCACCGAGGCCAGCCGCCAGGTTGCGGACCATGGGCATGCCGCGGACGTAGCTCATGACGTCGGTGACGTCGGACCCCATCCAGGCCGGCCCGCTCAGCGCCTCGATGTGAACGTCCTTCCAGCCCGTGCCGGACAGCAGTTCGGTGATCTGCCGCGGGTCGCCGAACAGGTCGCCGCCGACCGGGCCGGGCAGCTCCATAACGGCGCCGAAGGCGCGCAGCGGGATCGCGAACAGCTCGTTGAGCATGTCGTCCTGCCAGCACATGAAGGCCAGCCGCCCGCGGGGGCGCAGCGTGGCGGCCATGTTCGCGAACGCCGCGGCCGGGTCCTCGAAGAACATCACGCCGAAACTGCTGATCATCACGTCGCAGGACTCCCGGCGCAGCGGGCAGGCCTGGGCGTCACCCTGCACGAATCCGGCGTTCACCGCACCGGCCTCGGCGGCACGTCGCCGGGCGACCTCCAGCATCGGACCGGACACATCGAGCCCGACCGCGCGGCCGGACACGTCCTGCTCACCCGGGCTTGGCCAGCTACATCCCGGCCCGGTGCCCGAGGCGCCGGACCTGGTGCCGGCCGCGGCGGCTGCCGCCCGGGCCGCCAGGATCGTCGTCGTGCCGCACCCGCAGCCGATATCGAGCACACGCTCTCCCGGCGCAATAGCGGCCGCGCCGAACAGATGCGGGATGAGGAACTGGTGCCGGGCCAGGTGCCGCTCCCGATGCGCAATCCAGTACCGGCCGCTTTCGCCGTTCCACCGCTGCACTTGCGCCGCATTAACTGTCCGGTCTGCTTCGGTCACCGCTCCCGCCCCGCCCGTGCCGGGCTTCGTTTTTTCATGATCATGGGTGTTTGGTGGTGCTGGAACCCCACTAAAGACCCACGATCATGGATGGCCGGTCACGGCCGCGTGACGGCCAGAATGGCATGGCTGGGCCGGTTGCCCAACTCTGCAAGCTGAAGCCGGACCGATGCAAATGTCAACAGGCGCTGCCGGCCGACTGCCTCAGCGGGGCCGAAGAGACCTCCGGCGGCAGGCTTCCCACGGCTACCGGTGCATGCCCTGCAAGAGCACGATTGCCCCGGTGGCCACCGTGATCGCGATCGCGACCGCGATGATCGCGAGCAGGACACGGAGTGCTACGCGCCAGAAGACCACGAGGACCACTGCGACGAGCGCGATGACAACTCTGGCGTTCTCAATTTGCTGGGCCGTTCCTTGGGTGGCGAACATGTTCCCCTCCTGACTGGCGGTCGCCATCCAGGGGTCAGGCTGAGAAGCGCCCGCCCGGCCACCAGGCCAGCGGGCCAGACTGGCTCGCCGGGCCATTAGGCCGGTGAACGGCTGTTGCATTCCGTCACCAGGTCGGTAACATGATCCTCAGCACTGACCCTCCTTACCCGAGCTGGGTTTCCGGTGTGACTGGCACGGTCGATGCGGCGAGCATCGACCGTGCTTTGTTGTGTGCGGCTGCCTTGCGGGCACCTTGGAGGAGGTTAGGCCGAGCCCGCCGCCACCCGGCCGTGCGCTGTATCATGTTGGCTGGGCTCGCCGTCGGGACTGGCTGCTACGAGCTTCCGGCGGGCCGATGAGCCATAGGCGCCTCCACTCCGCCGCCCGGCCCGGATGCCTTGCGACGACTTATCCAGTGGCGTGCGCCACCACTGATCCGCTGGTCCCAGCGGGCGATGAGGACGTTTGTCTAATTTCTGCTTCGGCCGGAGCTTCGGCAAACTCCATCGACGTCAACTGGCAATTGCCAGTTAATCTGGATGCGGCAGTGTGCTTGCCCATTTCCCACTGCGTTACGCTGGATACCCAGAGAAAGGCGCGTGACCGGAGTGCCCGCCTCAGGCAGCCCGACCGTCCGCCGCCGTGAGCTCGGAACGTTGCTTAGGGCGCAGCGGACCCGGAAGGGCTGGACCGCGGAGCAGGTCGCCGAGCGCCTGATGTTCAGCCCCTCGAAGGTGAGCCGTCTGGAGACGGGCCAGCGCGGCGCCAGCGCGCGGGACATCCGGGATCTGTGCGATCTGTACGGAGTCGACGACACCGAACGCCAGCACCTCATGGACTTGGCCAGCGAAGGTAAGCAGCGAGCCTGGTGGCAGCCTCTTGGCCTGCCGTATACCACTTACGTGGGACTGGAGGCCGAAGCCGCCTCCATCAGCGACTACGGCCTGGGTATCATGCCCGGCCTGCTCCAGACCCCGGATTACGCGCGCGCCGTGGTCGAAGCCGCGGTGCCGAAATGGGTACCTGAGGTGGTCGAGCAGCGCGTGCAGGGACGGCTGGCCAGGCAACAGCTGCTTTTCTCCGCCAGCGCGCCCCGCTTCGAGGCGGTGGTCGACGAGTCAGTGCTGCACCGGATCGTCGGTAACCCGGCCATTATGAAAGCTCAGCTCGAGCGGCTGCTCGAACTGTCCGACCTGCCCAGCGTCACGCTGCGGGTGATCCCTTACGACGCGGGCGCTTTGCCCGCCGGAAACAACAAGTTCATCATCCTCAGGTTCGCCCTGCCCACCGTCCCTGACGTCGTCTTCGTCGAGGGCCTGACCGGCGACCTCTACCTCGAGGACCCCCACGACGTCGAGGTGTACAACACGACATTCAGGACATTGGTCCGACTGGCGGCGACCCCTGGGGCGACACGCGACATCATTGCCGCGATGATCGCAAGCTGGGCTAATTGACTGAGCGGCACCTCCTTTACCCCAACCGCTTCAGGAAAGTAGTGGTCTTATGCCTTCCCATGGAGCCAGGCAGACAGCGCCGCCCGCCTGGCGCAAGTCGAGCTTCTGCGCGTCTGGCGAGTGCGTCGAGGTCGCCGAGCATGATGGCATGATCGTGCTGCGAGACTCGAAGGAACCTCGCGGCGGCATGCTCCGCTACACGACCGAAGAATGGCAGTCGTTCGTCCGCGGCATCAAGGCGGGCGAATTCGACCACCTCGGTTAGGCCGGCGGCCCGTCTCCCGTCAGCTCGTTCGGCAGAGGTGGCTGGATCCCGCAAGGACGGGCGAGCGATCGAGGGCCCGTCAGGCCGTCAGGTGAGCTCGTCGAGGTACTGGGGCAGCATCCGGTGCCAGGTCGGCCAGTCGTGCTCCCACCGCGGGCCCCAGTTATCCACCCGGTTCGGGATCCCTTTGGCGCCCAGCACCGACGCCATGCGCCACGACTCGCCGACGTCCTCCCAGGCGCCCTCCCCCGATGCGAGGACGACGAACCGCTGCCGGAGCGCCTCCAGCTGCGGTCCATCCAGACCGGGCACGAACTGCAACGGCGAGGAGAAGAACAGGTCGTGGCTCCAGGCGTGATCGTAGAAGCGGTCGACCTCATAGGTCCCGCTCATCCCGACCGCCGCCGAGAACACATCGGGATACCGGCACAGCACGGCCACCGCGTTGAACGCCCCGATCGACGCGCCGCTGGTGATCACGTTCAGCGTGGCGCCGCCCAGGTCCGCGTGGATCGCCGGGACCACCTCGCGCCGGACGCATTCGTGGAACTGGTTGAGCAGCCAGCCGCGCTGCTGGGGTGAGCCCGCCCTGCGGACCATCGCCTGGCCCGCCACGCTGTCCACCGAGTACAGCTTGACCCGGCCCTCGGCGAGCAGTTGCCCGCACGCGCCCACCAGCCCGTTGCGCTCGATCTCCTCGGCATCGCCCGCGGCCGACGGAAACACCAGCACGGGCTGGCCGAAGGTTCCCCACCGCGTGACTGTGATCTCCTGCTGGACCCGGCTGGAGTACCACCGCTCGACCGCCTTCATGACGTCACTCGTAGTAGAACTTCTGCGGGCCAGGGAAAATCCATGACAGCCCCTCTCGCAACCGGTCGCGCCAGTTCTCCCAGCTGTGCCCGTCCCTGGCCTCGACGTAGCGGACGGCCATCCCGGCCGTTTCGAAGGTGGGCACCATCGACCGGTTGCGCACGATCAGCGGCTCGTAAATGCCGCAGCTGACGAACACCCGGTCGGCGACCCGCCGCGGCCCGGCCCGGTATCGGTTGACGAACTTCACCACCGGCTCGAAAACCGGCCCCCCACCGTGATCATGACCGATGTCGGTGAACACAAAGGAACCCGACTGCAGCAACAGCGAACCATAGGAGTGCGGGTAACGGTAGGCGCTCGACAGCGCGGCGACGGCCCCGAAGCTCGCGCCCATCAGGCATCGGCCGGCGGGCGTGCCGGTCAGCGGCAGCTCGGCTTCCAGCCTGGGCACCAGCTCGGCCGTCAGGTGCCTGGCGTGCGCCGCCGAATTCGCGTACTCGGTCAGCCGGTCCCCCGGCGAGCTGAACGCGACCACGATCTCCGCCACGTCCAGCCGGTGGATGAGGTTGTCGAGCACGGTCTTGGCCGCGGCGTAGCCGAGATAGTCGCCGCCGTCGTGCACGATCAGCAGCGGATAACGGGCGGTGCGCCGGAACCGCGCGGGCAGGTAAATCGTCACCGGGCAGTCGCGCCGCAGCGCCCGGCTGGGCACGGTCAGGTCGGCCAGCGACCCCGGGCGCGCGTCGGGGTCCGGCCTGGTCCACTCGGGCACCTCATACCCGTGCGCGTGGCAGACCGACGAGCTGCCCACCGGGCTGTGCGACAGCAGCGGGTTCAGCGGGTCGTTGATCCGCTCGCGATGCTCGCCGCTGGCTATCTCCAGCTGGTACTCGAACCTGGACCCCTCGGGCAACTCGACGACGACGTACCACAGGTCCGTGCCGCGCAGCCGGCGCAGGCCGATCGGGTCGGGCAGCCCGACGGTCCGGTGCACCAGGAGGACCTCGTCGGCCTCGCCGCGGTAGAGGAACGTGCAGCGGGCCCCCTCGACAATGGGCACGGCGCTGCGGGCCAGGAACCTGTCGACGGCGGCAGCATCCACTGGCCGGCGCTCCCTGAGCCTGGTGATGGCGAGCTTGCGGCTGACGGCCGGTCCGCTCACCACGGTGCTCAGGCTGCCTCCAGGACCGTCACGCGGCCGTCTTCGGCCAGCACCCGGGTGTCCGGCGGGCAGCTGCCGTTCCCGTCGGTGTCGATCCGGGTGCCCGCCTCGAGCAGCACGCAGCGCGCGGGCGCGAACCGGCGGGCGAAGACCGCCATCCGTGGCGCGTCGTCCAGCAGCATCCGGGCCCGGGCGTGCGGCAGCGGCACCACCTGGCGCAGCAGGCCGAGACCGGGGCCGAAGACTTCCGGGTGACCGGGACCCTGGGGCGCCCGGTCGTAGAACAGGATGATCCGCTCGGACAGCGCCATCGCGCCCGCCGACCAGGCGATCACCGGCGAGCGCAGCGACGCCGCCACGTTGAACAGGTGCAGCACATCGGCCAGCACGCCCACGTGACCGCCGGTGATGACCAGCGTTGCGGCGTCCGCCAGCAGCCCGGTGACCTCAGCGCGGTGCCCGGCGATCACCGGCCGGTCGTGCGGCAGCCAGGCCTGGTAGAACTCATCGCGTTCCTGGCTGATGCGGTACAGGTGCGCCTCGTCGAGCTCGCGGACGGCGGCGATGGCCTCGGCCAGCGCGCCATCGACGGCGCCGTCCACCGCGCCGTCGCCGGCCGGCCGCTGCCGTCGCTGTCGCCACGGCGCTGCAGTGCGTAAACGGCCCGCAGCGCATAATCCAGCCGCAGCAGGTAGAGGTCCTGCAGTTCACCGAGGCCGTCGCGGAGCCGACGCTCGGCCGCGGCGAACTCCGGATCCCGCTCCTGCACGTCCAGCCAGCGCCGGTACAGCGACAGATTGACGTCCTGCGCCCCGAGCAGCTCGCTCAGCTCACCGTCGTCGGGCTCCCGCTCCTGCCACCCGGCGGTGATGGTGGCGACCCGTCCCGCCAGCCGCATCGACCTGGCCACGGCGGCCAGTGTGGGCCTTCGTTGCGGACCCAAGAGGATCACTCTCATGCGGCATGCACGTGCAGCGTGCGGCCCACCTCGTCGAGCATGCCGCGCAGCACGTCGTAGTCCGGGTGGCGCATCCGCACGTACGCGTTGGCCATGTACCCGGCCTCCACCGGCTGGGTCGCGGTTCCCGCCGGCGGCAGGTGCGCGTCGATGACCCACTCACCGAACTGCTGCTGCAGCTCATCCACCCCGGAATAGCCGGTGATGGACCCGTCGCTGCTCGGGGCGCAGCGCGATCATGCCGCTGGCGTACCGCCGGGACGGCGCCGAGCCGGTGTGCGCCGGCCGTGATCGCCAGGGCCCACTCGCGGTACACGTCCATCTCGTTGCCCGCCGAATACAGATCCCACGCCCCGACCCCCGGCGGCCGGCAGCCGATCTCGGAGAACTTCAGGCCCTTCGGGCCGAAGAACCACTCCATGTGCGTCGCCGACGTGCCGATCCCGAGGGCGGCGTTGACCCGCGCGCCCATCTCGCGCAGCTCCGCGTACTCTGGCGCCGAGTCGACCCGGTTGGTCGAGACGAACTGCGGCGAGATCCACCGGGTGCGCATCGCCTCCAGCACGTTCGGATAGTAATGCGACACGAAATCCAGCCCGACCTGCCCGTTGACCGTGATCGTGTCGTAGAAACCCTCGTGGCCCTCGATGTACTCCTCCAAGGCGATGGATCCGGCACCCTGACCACCGAAGATTCTCAACGCATGGTCCAGCTCGGTGTCGCTGCCCACCGCGATCGTTCCGGACGCGCCCGCGCCGCTGCGCGGCTTGAGGATCAGCGGGTAGCCGACCTGCCCGGCGAAGTCACGGGCCTGCGCGGCGCTGTCCGCGGCGGTCGAGGCGGCCGTCGGTATCCCGGCCTCGCGCAGCGCCTGCTTCATGGACGGCTTGTCCCGGCACAGCCAGGCCGTCCGCACCGACGTACCGCGGGATGGTACAGGCCTCGCGGACCTGCGCGGCGGCCAGAGTGTGCGCCTCGATCGTCGCCTCGAGCCGGTCCACCCACAACTTGTCCTGGGCCTGCCGGACCCGCTGCGTCATCTGCTCGACGTCGGTAACGGACGGAACCTGCTCGTAGTGATGCAGCCAGCCCTTCAGCTGATCGTCGAGCGCATCGACGGGAAACTCGCCGATCCCGATCACCGTCGCGCCGGCCTCCGCCAGCGCCCGGGCGAAGTGGCGCTGGCTGGCCGGGAAGAACGGCTCGACGAAGATGACGTTCATGTCCGGAATGTTAACCGGACGGGGGGCCGGTTCTGGTCGTCGCGATCCGCCGCAGGCCGGTTCCTCTCGCGGCCCGCCGCACGCCAGTCCCGTATCGCAGACCCGCCGCAGCCGGTCCCGCATCGCGACCCGACCGCAGGCCACCCCCAGTCGTCGCGACCCGACCCAGGCCAGTCCCGTCATGCACGCGACCCGCCGCAGGCCGGTCCCGTCATCGCGACCCGCCGCCGATCCAGGCCGCTTGCCCGTAGCGGCCGCTACCCGCGCCGTTTCTCGCGTTAACACGTAAAATTCGGGCGCTCCGCCGCACCTTATTTTACGTGATCATGGTGGCTCGACCTCGCGCGGGCTGCTCAACCCCGCGGCGGCCGGTGCTAGGCCCGCGGCGGCCAGCCCTGTATCGTCGCGGGACATGAACGTGAATCAGCCCGGCAGGCCGTCGGCGAAGCGCGACCGGGATCAGCTGGCGGTTCGCCGCGGGACATGAATGTGAGTCAGCCAGGCACTGGACCGCTCGCGGCCGCCGTCCGGCGGGCCCTGCCGTCGGTCCGCTCGCGACCTGGAGCGGCTGGTGCGGATCCCGTCAGTTTCGGCGGATCCGGCGGCCCGCCGCACCTGCAGGCCAGCGCCGATGAGGTCGCAACCCTGCTGCGCCGCGCCGGCCTGCCCGAGGTCGAGGTGCTCACTGTTCCGGACGGCCAGCCCGCGGTCCTGGGACGGCGGCCCGGGCCGCCCGGCGCGCCCGATGTCCTGCTGTACGCGCACCACGACGTGCAGCCGCCGGGCGACCCCGCGGCCTGGGACAGTGATCCGTTCGAGCCGGCCGAGCGCAACGGCCGGCTCTACGGCCGCGGGGCCGCCGATGACAAGGCAGGCATCGCGGTCCACCTGGCGGCGCTGCGGGCGCACGGCGACCAGCTGCCCGTCGCGGTGACCGTGCTCGTTGAGGGCGAGGAAGAGATCGGCTCGCCCACGCTGGCCCGGTTTCTCAGACCTACGCCGGGCGGATCCCGGCCGACGTGGTGGTGCTGGCCGACTCGACGAACTGGGCGGCCGGGTACCGTCCCTCACCACCTCGCTGCGCGGCGGCGCCAACGTCACGGTGGAGGTGCGGACGCTGCGCCATGGCGTGCACAGCGGGCTGTATGGCGGCCCGGTCCCCGACGCGCTGACCGCGTTGTGCCGGCTGCTGGCCACCTTGCATGACGAGGCCGGCGACGTGGCGGTGGCCGGCCTGGTCAGCGGCCAGGCCCACGGCCCGGAGCTGACCGAGACGCAATTGAGGGCGGATGCGGGCCTGCTGGACGGGGTGCAGCTGACCGGCACCGGCCGCCTTACCCAACGGCTCTGGATGCATCCCGTCGATCTCGGTCATCGGGATCGACGCCCCGCCGGTCGATGCGGCGCTCCAACACGCTCGTCCCGGCGGCCCGGGCCGCGGTTGAGCATGCGGGTGGCGCCCGGCGACGATGCCGCGCGGGCGCGGGCCGCGCTGGAATCGCATCTGATGTCGCACGCGCCCTGGGGAGCGCACGTGACGGTCGGAGCCGGGCAGTGCGGGCCAGCCGTTCCTGGCCCGGATCGGCGGACTCGCGTATCACGCGGCGCGCTCGGCCCTGTCCGAGGCCTGGGGAGCTCCCGCTGTTGATATCGGGGTGGGCGGTTCGATCCCGTTCATCGCCGCCTTCGCCGAGGTCATGCCGGACGCTGAGATCCTTATCACCGGCGTGGAAGATCCCGATACCCGGGCTCACGGCGCGAACGAGAGCTTGCACCTGACCTTGTTCGAACGGGCCTGCGTGGCCGAGACGCTGCTGCTGGCCGGCTGGCTCCAGCACCAGCTCCCTAGCGCGGGCCAGGCCGGCTTGCTGGCCGGGGTAGCCGCGGTCAGGACCGGACGCTCAGCCCGAAGGCCGCCGCAGCAGCCATGCCCAGAACGACCACCGTGGCGGGCGGGCCGTGATCGCGCTGCTGCTGAGGTCGCCCGACACCTGGATGCGCAAGATGACGGGTACCTGAGGTCCTCGCGGCGCCCGGACCTTCACGGAGCTGCTGCAGGTCGTTACCTCATCGGTCTCGACCACGACGCCGGGCTTGGTCACTAGCTTGAGGCTGCTGCTGCGCATATCGGCATAGATCAGCAGCGACGGCTGGGAGATCACCGCCTCGGTGAAGTCCAGCGTCAAGCTGCCGCTCGTGAGCCGCACCTCCAGCCGCCGCGGCACGAGCCAGCGGCCGTTACGCGTCGCGGCGCTGCTCTGGCTTTCGATGCGGGCCAGGTCTTTCGGCGCCGGGGCCGATGCGCCCGGCAGTGAATCGGGCGTGGCCGGCAAGTCCCTGATCAGCGCCGCAAGCTCGCCGAAGGTGCGCGCGGTCAGTGCGGTCTCCAGCCGCTCGTCAAGTTCTTCGGCGGTCAGCCGACCATCACCCGCGGCGACCCGGAGCACCTCGACGATCCGGTCCCGGTCTTCGTGTGAGGCGCGCAAGTCATCGCGTGACGCCACCTCATCACCGCGCCCCAGCGGTGAAAGCTCACCAGCCATGGACATACTGTAAGGCGCGGCAGCTGCCAGCCGCGGCCACCGGACTCGCGGAGCTAGGCCAGGCGAGCCCGCCCGGCCGGAGCCAGCAACCTCGGGCCGCCGGGCGCAGCGCCTATCTCGGGGGCCTGCTTCAGCCCGCGCGCCCGCGTTGGTAGCGGGCTTCGTCTTCGCCGCAGCCGACGAGCTGGAAGCCGGCCTTTTCCAGGACCCGCCGGCTGGCGATGTTGCCGATCAGCGTGCGGGCGCGGATCTCGCGGACCTCCGGCAGGCCCAGCAGCCATTCGGTGACCGCGGCTACTGCCTCGCTGCCGTACCCGCGGCCGCGGTGGAGCGCGGCCAGGCCGTAGCCGATTTCCAGGCTGCCTGCCTCGTCGACCGGTCCGTGGGTGCCGCACTCGCCGATCACCGCGCCGTTAGCGATAATGAGCCAGCCCGGCGGATGACCGGCGTCCACCGCGATGGCCAGACCATCGGCCGTGTCCGCGTGCGGCCAGCCTTCCGCCGCCCTCCAGCCGGAGAGGTCACCAGCAAGGATGGCGCGTGCCGCGGCCGTCGTCAGCGGTTCGAGGCGCAGCCGGGCTGTTCGCAGCGGCGCGAAGCGCAGGTCCACCCGGCCGAGCATCGCAGGCCCGCCGAGCTCGGGCAAACGTTCCCGGTCGCCCGTCATTTCCTGACTGGACCGACGAACAAGATGTGCGGGCTCGCCTTGGCACAGGCCGCCAGCGGGAACGGGACGATCTTGGACCTGGTCTGATTCGGCGGGTAGACGCGCAGGCCCGCGGCGGTGACCGGGTGACAGGCTGCCCGCGGGTAGTTGCCGGTGTCCGCCACTTGCAGCACCGCCGTGACGGTCTTGCCGCGGCCGAGGGTCACCTGGTGCGGGGCGGTGGAGTGATCGAAGGCGGCCCTGCTGCCTACCTGGTGTCCGTGCAGGTCGACGGCGGCCAGGAAGGGGAAGCCGTTGAGCGTGCAACTCCGCCCGGACAGGTTGGTGAACTCCAGGTGGTAGTAGACGCTGCCGAGAGTTCCGTTGCCGCTGGTGTCCAGCCAGATGACCAGCCCGGGCGTCTGGCAAAGCGGGACGGCTGCGGTGGCGGCCTGACCGGCTTGCGATCCAGGCGCGGCCAGCGATCCAGCCGCGGCCAGCGCGATCGCGGGCACGAAGATCGCGGCGCAGACGGCTGCGGCTGCGGCGCTGATCCAGCGCACGGCACGAGTGGTGAGCTTCACGGCGAGTTCTCCTCTGCTAAGAGCCAGGTCCATCGGGCACTAATGCAGAGCGGCCCGGATGATGGCTGATACCGGCCACTCATGACGCAGGCCTTCCGGCTAGTCTCCGCTGGTTTACTTCGGCTGTTGCACGGCCCCGGCGGTCATGAACCGCTGCCTGGTCGAGCAGGCCAGGAACGGGTAAGGGATCACCTTGGACGCGAACTGGCCCGGCGGATACACCCGCAGCCCAGCGGCCATGACCTGATGGCAGGCCCGGGCCGGGAAGACGCCCGCATCCGTAACGGCCAGCACCGCGGTCGAGGTGGCCCCGTTGCCGAGCTTGACCGTGCTTGGCGGAGCGTTACCGGGGCTGCCCCACGCGGCCTGGGCGCCGATCTGGTGGCTGCCCAGGCTGACTGCCGAAACCCCGGGATGCCCGGCTAGCGTGCACGCATGCCCGGACAAGTTGGTGAAGTTGATGGAGTAGTAGAACGTCCCGGCCGCGCCCTGCTCGTAGGTGATCCAGGTGACCAGCCCGGCGGTCGAACACCGCGGCGTGCTGGCCGCGGTGGCAGGTGCCGCCGCGGAGCCGGTCGCAGCGACCGAGGCGACCGGGATCAGGGCTGCGGCGCTGGCCATGGCCGTCGCGCCAGCCAGCTGCCGCGCAGAGAAGGTGCGCAGTCGCATGACATCCCCTAGGACTCGGCAGTTAAGGACGTATGCACTGGCTATGAGCGCGTGACCTGCCGGGCAGATACGAGAGGCCGACCGCTGGCGCAGCACGATGCGGCAACCGGCCGCCCGATGGCGACCGCCCGACGGATTAGCGGCCGCGCCTCCGCCACCAGCGCCGGGCGGCCGCGATCAGGCCGACCGCACACACCAGCAGCGCGATTTCCAGGACGACTGCGAACACGGCGCGCGGCGGCCGCCCGCCCGCCGTGATCAGCACCCCGGGCAGCACCAGCGTCAGAGTCAGCAACAGCAGCATCGCGAGCCCCGGCCGTCCCAGGACCGTGCCTGACGCTGCATCCGACGGCGGCGTCTGGGCCCGCTCTGGCACCGAGGCGGGCTCGGGCAGGTCGGCCGTGACCCGGCGCAGGTCACTGAAGGTCCGGGCGTTCAGCGCCGCAATGACCCGTTCGCCCAGTTCGTCGCGGGTGAGCCGGCCCTCGGCGTAGTGGTCGCGCAGCCGACTGGTGGCCCGCTCCCGGTCGGCGTCTGAGGTGCGGATGTGGTCAGCTACCGCCCTGCTGGTCCGCCAACGGTCCGGCCCGCCCGGCGGCACCGCGATTCGCGCACGCCCTGGCCAGGTCGGCGGGGCAGGCCGGGGCAGCCTGGCGGCGGCGCACTCAAGGTGATCGTCGGCGGCATCAAGCCACCGGATCATCGAGTCCAGCCGGAACAGTTCGGCGTCGACCGCCAGCGCCGCCCGCAGGTCGTGATCGTCGTTGCCCAGCTTGATCCGGGTCCACTGCTGCATCAGCTGGACCACAAGCCGACGGTGCACCTGCACGACCTCATGCACGTCGATGCCGGGCACCCGCAGCACCAGCTGAATCTTCGCGGCCAGCTCATCCAGGGACGCGGCGGCCGCATCCGGGGGCGCGCGCAGCCATCCGGCCAGCTCCCGCTCCCCGTCCGGGGTGATCCGGAAACTCTTCCTCAGGCCGTCCGTCCCGGCGGAGCTGAACTCCGTCCCGGCGGAGCTGGACTCCGTCCTGGACTCCGTCCCGGCGGTGCTGAACTCCGTTCCGTCGGTACTGGACTCGACGAGCCCGTCGCGTTCGAGTAGCTGCAGCGCCGTACGAACCTGGGCCGCATTCCGCGGCCGGCCGTGGCCGGCCGTCGCCTCTGCGCGCAGCTGCGAACCGTGCCTGGCTCCCTCGCTCAGCAAGGCGAGCAAGGCATAACGGACGCTCACCATGGCATGTACCCAGCGCGGTGCTCATTCGATCGGCTGGTGCGCGATGGCGGGTGGCTCGCGCCCGGCGATCAGCCAGCCGATGGCCGCCGCGACCAGTGGCATGCCGACCAGGATGATCAGCAGGTTGGTGGTGGGGACGCTGGAGAGCTCGCCGAGGCTGTCGAGCTTGTTGTCCCATGAGTAGGCGATGGCTCCGACATAGGCCCCGGCCGTGCCGATGCACCGCGCCGGCCAGGCCGAGCGCGCCGGCCGTGGCAGCGGTGATGTTGCGCCGGGTCGTGCTGCTGGCCCCGGTGGCGGCCAGGGTGCGCAGGTCGCTGGCCGCCTCGCTGCGGATCAGGCCGACGCTCATGGCCAGGATGCCCAGCGCGAGCAGGATCCCGAAGACGGTGGCCCAGTTGATGATCGTCGACGAGGCCGGGATGCTGTTCTTGGTCTCGATGGTCAGGCCCGCGGCGGCGGCGGTGAGCCTGGCGTTGGTGATCTGCGCGGCGGTGGGGGGGTGCGGGGTCTGGATGAGCCAGCCGGAGATGCCGGTGTGCAGGCCGAGCTGGTGGATCGCGTGCTCGGTGATCACCGTGTTGGGTGCCGATGTGCCGGACGGCAGGGCGCTGACCTCCTGGATCACGGGGTTGGCCAGGCAGTCGCTCTTCGGGCAGGGAGTGCCTGACGCACGGCCCTGCGAGCCGTCGCCGTTGCGGCCGAAGTAGTTGCCGTAGACGAGTTCCATGCGCGAGATGCCGGACAGCCCTGGCCGCATGGTAAGGATGTCAGCCGCGGGGTCCACGGCGGAGGCGCTGATCCCGAAGGCCCGCAGGAGCTTCGGCGTGGCGACATAGACCTGGCCGCCAAAGCTCCGCCCGGGGCCGTCGTGCTGGAGGGTGGCGCTCGTCGACTCCAGCTGGACGATGTCATGGGAACCGAGCGCGGCTGCGATGCTGCCTGCGGTCTTGGCCATCGACTGCGGGCTGCTCCCTGTCGCGGAGCCCCCGGGCGCGCCGCTGCCCGGACCAGGCGGTCCTTGCGGTCCATCCGGGGTGTAGACGATGAGCTGATTCGAGGCCAGGTTGGGCCCGGCGTAGTCCAGGACGTTCCCGAACCGCTGCGCGGAAAGAACGCAGACGAGCATGGCGATCAGCACACCGAGGCTGATCGCGGCGAGGGCCGAGCCCGAACGGGCCCGGTAGCGCGCCAGGTCGCGCAGGGCCAGGCGCACCGCGATCGGGGCATGCCGGCCCAGTCTGCCCAGCACGGCCAGGCACAGCGGGGACAGCAGGATCACCGCGACGACGAGGGCGACGAGGCCGAGGACCACCCCGAGCGCTCCGCCGCCGTTGCCGTTGCTCTGGCCCGCGTACGACAGCAGGAACGCGGCGACCGCCAGGAAAATCACGCCGGGCACGGCCGAGCGGTGGACCTGCTTGGGTGGCGCCGGGCCGCCCGGACAGGGCGGTCACGACGGGAATCCTGGTGATGGCCCGGGCCGGCCTGGAGGCAGCGAAGAACGTGGCCAGCACGGCCAGGGCCATCGCGACGACGATCACCACCCACGGCAGCTGGAACATGCCGATCACGTGGTGCGCGCTCGACTCGAGACGCGGCCGGTAGGCCAGCCAGGCCGCCAGGCCCAGCGCGGCGCCGGCCAGCGAGCCGACCAGCCCCACGACGACGCCGTTGGCCCGGACCACGAGACGGATGTGCTTGTCCGTGGCGCCCAGCGAAGCCAGCATCCCGAGGGAGCGCAGCCGGCGCTGCGCCAGCACCGTGAAGCCCCCCACCGCCACCAGGGCGATGAGCAGCATCGCGACCGTCGCCAGTCCGAGCACGATGGTCTGCGGGTTGAAGGCGTTGCTCGCCGACGCCGTCACGGGCGTCTGGACGGCCGGGCCGAGGGAGGCGGGTTCCACTCCCGGCGCGTCGAACAGGACGGTGACCCGGGTCGGCGCATGAACCTGGCCCGGCACCACGAGAGCGAACTCGTCCAGCAGGCTCTGCGGGTTCTGGACGATGCCGACCACCCGCCGGGCCGTGCCGCCCGGCGGCCAGACGTCCCCGATCTTGAGATTGAACGCGGCTGCCACCCCGTCGGTCACGGCCACCTGGCCGGGCCCGGTGGGATAGTGCCCGGACGACCAGCGAGAGCATCGGCTGCCCGAACGGGCCGTGCGGGTTCTGGGCGCGCAGGTCGTAGGTGTTGATCGAGCCAGGGATGGCGATGGTCTGGCTCTCGATGACGTCGACCCGGCCGAAGCGATGCTGCAGCGCGGCGATCTGGCTGGCCAGGTGCGGATCGGGCGCCGGGAAGATGGCCCGGTCGCTGGCGGTGCCGAACCCGGCGTTGGCCGGCGGGCGGCGTGTTGGTGGCCACCGCCGCCCCGAGGAACGTCGCGGCCACGGCGACCACGATGAGCGCCAGCACCAGCAACTGCTGGCGCCACTCGCGGCGGAACAGCCGCCACGCCCAGCGGATCACGGCCCGGCGGGCGGGAACGCCCCCGTCGCGGGCTCCCGCCGGCGCCGGGCGTTCGCGCAGCGCCGTGCTCACTGGCTCTGACCGGGCGTGAGCAGCGACTCCGGCCCGGGCGGGGGCGCGGTCTGGTCGACGACCCGCCCGTCGCGCAGGAACACCACCCGGTCGGCCCACGAGGCCAGCTGCGCGTCGTGGGTCACCACCACGGCGGCCACGCCCCGCTTGCACGCGTCGCGAATCAGGCGCATCACCGCCTCGCGCGTTCACCGAGTCCAGCGCCCCGGACGGCTCGTCGGCGAGCAGCAGGCGTCGCTCCCCGACCACCGCGCGGGCGATCGCCACCCGCTGGCGCTCGCCGCCCGACAGCTCGTCGGGGAACCGGGCGGCCCGCTCGGCCAGGCCGAGCCCGTCGAGCGCCCGCAGCCCCGCCGCGCGGGCCTTCCCGGCGGCCATGCCGTCGAGCTCCAGCGGCAGGGCCACGTTCTCGGCGGCGGTCAGCCCGGCCAGCAGGTTGAAGTCCTGGAACACGTACCCGACCGAGCGCCGCCGCAGCCGGGCCTTGTCGTTGCGCGACATCCCCGACAGCGCGCGTGCCGCCGACGAGCACTTCCCCGCTGGTCGGGTCCTCCAGGCTCCCGGCGATGGTCAGCAGCGTGCTCTTGCCCGAGCCGCTCGGTCCCATCACCGCCACCATCGCGCCGGCCTCGACCGACAGGTCGACGCCGCGCAGCGCGTGCACCTCGGCCGCCCCTGCGCCGTAGATCTTCGACACGTCGCGCAGCTCGAGCACGCTCATCGCCGCACCCCTACCCTGCGCCGCAGCCTCGGCAACGCGGCCGGCACCGGCCGGGGCGGATCGGCGGCGGCGCGCTTGAGGCGCCCGTCGGCGGCGTCCAGCCACCGGATGACCGCGTCCAGCCGGAACAGCTCGGCGTCGACCACCAGCGCCAGGCCCAGGTCGAACTCGGCCTTCGTCCTCCTTGATCCGCGTCCACTGCTGCATCAGCTCCACCAGGTACCGGCGGTGCACCTGGATCACCTCATGCACGTCGATGCCGGGCACCCGCAGCGCCACCAGCACCTTCATCACCAGCTCGTCGCGGGGCGGGGACGCCAGGTCGGGCGGCGTGCGCAGCCAGGCGGCCAGCTCCTGCTCGCCGTCGGCCGTGATCCGGAAGCCCTTCTGCGGGCCGTCGTCCCCGGTCGTCGTCGGACTCGACCAGCCCGTCGCGCTCGAGCCGCTGCAGCGTCGTGTACACCTGGCCGACGTTCAGCGGCCACACCTCGCCGGTCCGCGCCTCGAACTCCTCGCGCAGCTGCAGCCCGTACTTGGGCCCCTCGCTCAGCAGCGCGAGCAGCGCGTGCCGGACGCTCATGACACACCAGAGTCGGACATCATGCCGAGCATGCTACTCGGTATACAACCGAGATTACAAGCCTCATGACCGATCTGGTCGAGGGTCCGGCCGGCTGCGCAGACGTACGATGGCTCCATCGCGAGCACCCCGCCCAGCGGCGAGCATCCGCCGCCCGGTGGCGACGAGATCGGAGCCGGGTCATGCCATCCTCAGTCCCCGTGATCGACCTCGCGCCCTGGCTCCGGGGCGACGAGACGGCCCGCGCTGCCGTAGCCGCCCAGGTGGACGCGGCGCTGCAGAGCGTCGGCTTCTTCCTGATCACCGGCCATGACGTGCCCGGCGAATTGCGCGCGCGAGTACGCGCGCAGGCGCGGGCGTTCTTCGCGCTGCCGGCCCAGACCAAGCAGCGCTATGCCGTCACCGTCGGCGGCCGGGGCTGGCTGCCACCCGGCGTCGAGGCGAACGGCTACGCCGAGGGCACCCAGACCCCGCCGGATCTGAAGGAATCCTTCGCGGTCGGCGCCGACCAGCCGACCGGTGACCCGGACGTCGACGGGTACTGGTTCCAGCCCAACGTCTACCCGGCCGAGGTGCCGGCGCTTGAGCCCGCGGTGCTGGCCTACCTGGCCCAGATGCGCGAGCTCGCGGACGAACTGCTCGTGCTGTGCGCGGCGGCGCTGGGACTGGAACGCGACTTCTTCACCCGCCACACCGGGCACGCCACACACACGATGAACATCAACTGGTATCCCCCGATGACCGTGGCCGGCGAGCCGGAACCCGGCCAGTTCCGGATCGGCCCGCACACGGATTTCGGCACCGTCACCATCCTCGACCGCGAGCCTGGCCGCGGCGGCCTGCAGGTGTGGACCGAGGAGGACGGCTGGCAGGACGCGCCGTACGAGCCAGGCGCCTTCACGATCAATACCGGTGACTTGCTCGCCCGCTGGAGCGGCGGCCGGTGGAAGTCCAACCGGCATCGCGTGCTTCCGCCGCAGGCGCAGGCGCCGGATGAGGATCTCGTCTCGCTCGTCTACTTCTACGAGGCCGACCACGACGCGGTGATCGAATCCCTGCAGCCGCCGCTCGGCAAGCCCAATGATTACGGGCCGGTCGTGTCGGCGCAGTTCCTAAAGGAACGGCTGGACGCGATCACGGTTGGTTAGCCGCCTCGAAGGCTCAACTGACCCAAAGATCACTTCAGCCCCAGAAGCAACGCGGTGAACCGCCTGACCCAGGCGAGGCGACCGAGTGGCCTCATTACCCGGGATCGCTGCATAACCACATTCCCCTCAGCGCCGGTGCCGGGCGGAGCACTTGACAAGCCGATGGCAGGCAGGCAGCCATGGAGGCATGTCCGGCTGGCAGGCAATGGCTCATCCCGGCGTCCCGGCGCCCGCGGCATGACCGCCGTCGCGCTGCGGGCAGCCACGCCCGGCGACAGCGAGTTCTGCTTCCAGCTGCACAAGGCCGCCATGGGCGGCTACATCACCGCGATCTGGGGGTGGGACGAACAGCGGCAGCGCGACTTCCATGCCCGCTCCTTCGACCCGGGCCGCTGGCAGATCATCACCGCCGAAGGAACAGACATCGGCATGCTCGACGTCGACTACCGTCCGGCCGAGATCTACCTTTCCCGCATCGAGATCCACCCCAGCCACCAAGGCCGCGGCATCGGCGCCGCCCTGATCAGCGCGCTCATCGACGAGGCCGAGCGTAACGGCCAGGACCTGGTCCTGGACGTGCTGGCCGTCAACCACCGCGCCCAGGCTCTCTACCGGCGGCTGGGCATGACGGAGGTAGCCAGGCACGGCCCTGGGAACATCAAGATCGCGATGCGGTCCACCCGGTCCAGCCACCGGGAAGACGGCGTGCGGTAATCCTGGCTGGCATGGAACCTCGCCCGGCAGATCGCGGCCCCGGCCGCATCATCTTCCTCAACGGCGCGTCCAGCTCCGGCAAGTCGACCCTGGCGAAGGCCATGCAGCGGGCCTTGCCCGAGCCGTTCCTGCACGTGTCCTCGGACCAGCTGGTGGCCAGCGGGATGCTGCCCGAACGGCGGGATCCACAGGGCCCGTTCTCGTGGTGGGACCAGCTGCGCCCGCGGTTCTTCGCGGGCTTCCACCGGTGCCTGCCCGCGCTGGCCGCAGCGGGCAACGACCTGATCGTCGAGCACGTGATCGAGTTCCGGGCCTGGCGCGCGGAGCTGGCCCGGTTGCTGGGCGATTTCGACGTGTTCCTCGTCGGAGTGCATTGCAGCCTGCCGGAAATCGGCCGCCGCGAGCGCGGCCGGGGAGATCGCCGCATCGGCGAGGGCCGCTCGCACGTGGAGACCGATCTGATCCATACCTTCGGGCCATACGACTTCGATGTCGACACCACGGACCGAGTACCTAGCGCACTGAGCGAATCAGTGCTGGCCGCCTGGCGAGCCCGCGGTGGCCAGCGAGCCATCAGCCGCCGCTAGGGCGGCCTCCTGCGAGCTTCCGAAAAGCATGCCGCCCTGCTCAGTGGGCGGGCGGGCCGAATCGGGGCGGCAGGCCGGGAAGCCACCCTCAGGCGATGCCTCTCGGGGCGCGTTCAGGGCTCGTAACGGCCGTCAGTTGCTCGCGCTCGGCCGGGCTGAACGGGACGGCCCGGTGCAGGCCGGCATCCCAGCGAACCGTGACGACGCGCGCCAGCGCGGCCGTCTCTTCGGAGGGCGTGACGATCGTTTCGCGGGTGGTCAGGCTCGTCGTTCCCAGGCGCTCGACCGCTATCCGCACCGTTACCCTCCGGTCCGGGTAGCGGACCTCGGCGCGCAGATCGACTTCGATGCGGACCACCACATACAGCGGATCAGCGCCCAGGATCTCCATGAAGAAGGCGTCCCGGGCCTCCTCGAGGTAGGTCAGGAACACCGCGTGATTGACATGGCCCAAAGCGTCCACGTCACGCCACCGGACATTGACCGGGTGCTCGAACATCGCCGCCATGCGCTCACTCCCGGCCGGGCATCAGGGCCGTCGCGTCCGCCAGGTCGCGCTCGGGCCCGTGTCAACGAGCACCGGGCCGACCGCTGGCCGCGGAATCCGCGCATCAGCGGCGATCCGGGTCGGGTACACGCCGTCATCGTACGGCCCGAACGCTCCGGCCTCCAGGAAGCGATTGACGCAACGGGAAGTCCCTGGGCCGGCCGGGCGAGGTCTACTGTGACAACCATGGACGATGCGTCCCTGCGCATCTCAGACGCTGACCGCGAGCAGGCTGTTGTCGCACTTCGCGAGCACCTTCTCGCAGGCCGGCTGACGCTCGAGGAGTTCTCCGAGCGAGTTGAGGCTGCCTTGCGGGCCCGGGTCGGCGGGGAACTGGCGCGTGTCCACGATGAACTGCCCGAGGTCTTCGTTGAGACAGCCGGATCGCGCCGCAGGCCCGCCCGTTTCACGGCGGCCTTGCTCGGCCATGTCGCGCGCCGCGGGCGGCTCCGGCTGCGCCGGTGGGCCCTGGCCGGCAGCGCCTTCGGAGATCTCGACTTCGACCTGCGCGAAGCCACGATCGATCAGCGGCAGACCGCCGTGACGGTTCTCGCGGCGTTCGGTAACGTCGACGTCTACGTGCCGGAAGGCGTTAACGTCGACGTGGGCGGACTCACCATCTTCGGCCACCGCCGGGACTGGGGACGCGACGTTGGCGGCCTGGATGCCCCGGCGGTTCATGTTCGCGTATTCGGTTTCGCCGGGACCATCGACGTCTGGCGGGTGCCGCACGATATGCGCGATAGCAGCTATAGCGACATCTTCGGCAGACTTCAGGGCCGGCAGCGCCAGTCACCCGCCTGACGTCACCGGCACGGGCCACCGGGCACTGGGTCTGCTCACCCGCTGCCGGAATGACGCCGCAGGCTGACGGGTTACCTGGGCATGAGCGTGTTCACCGACAACGAGCTCAGCTACCTAGCCGGGCAGCGCCTGGGCCGCATTGCCACCGTCGGCCCGGACGGGCAACCCCACGTGGTGCCCACGTCGTTTCGCTACAGCCCAGAGCACGACGCCATCGACGTGGGCGGCATGCGGATGAGCCAGACCAAGAAGCTGCGCGACGTGCAGCGGACCGGCCGGGCCAGCATCGTGATCGACGATGTCCTTCCGCCCTGGCAGCCGCGCATGATCGAGGTACGCGGGACCGCGATCGTGATTCCGTCGGGAGGCAAGGCCTTCGGGGAGCGGTTCGAGGACACCATCGTCCGTATACGGCCCACGCGCATCATTTCGTTCGGGATCAACTCCGGCGATCTGACGACCAGCGCCCGATCGGTCAGCGCGAGCTAACCGCCAGCTTCACCGGGATCCGGGCCGCGATCGCTGCCGCAGGCCACCGGCGCGGCCACGGGGGCAGGAGCGCCCGGCGATCGTGCGCCGCCCGGCCGGATCGGGCCAGACGGCCGCGGGCTGGGGCAGGCGGCGCTTCAGGCCACGCGGGGCCGGCGGATAGGTTCATGTGTGTGAGCTTCGATGTCAGCGCGGACGCCTATAGGCGGTTCATGGGGCGGTACTCGGAGCAGCTGGCCGCGCAGTTCGCCGATCTGGCCGGGATCGGCCCCGGCCAGCGGGTCCTTGATGTGGGATGCGGGCCCGGTGCGCTGACGGCTGAGCTGGTCAGCAGGTCCGGCGCGGCCGCGGTGAGCGCGGTCGAGCCGTCGGCGTCCTTTGCCGCCGCGGTGCGGGAGCGGCTGCCCGGCACAGACATCAGGCGGTCGCCGGCCGAGCAGCTGCCCTTCCCGGATGCCGCCTTCGACGCCGCGCTGGCCCAGCTGGTCGTTCATTTCATGGCCGATCCGGTGCTAGGCCTGCGGGAGATGGGCCGGGTCACCCGGCCCGGCGGAGTGGTCGCAGCGTGCGTGTGGGATCACGGCGGCGGCCGCGGGCCGCTGACCGCCTTCTGGCAAGCGGCCCGCGACGTGGATCCCGGCGCGGTCGATGAGTCACGGCTGGCCGGTGTCCGCGAAGGCGATCTGGCCACGCTCTTCGCCCAGGCCGGGCTGGGCCCGGCCGAGGTCACCACGCTGGCCGTCGGCGTCCGGTACGCCAGTTTCGAGCAGTGGTGGGAACCGCTCACCCTCAGGGTCGGTCCGGCCGGCGCCTACCTGGCATCCCTGGACCCGCAGCGCCGCCGCGCGGTGCGCGGACGGTGCCGGTCCCTGCTGCCCGCCGACCCCGTCGAGATCAGCGCCACCGCGTGGGCAGCGACCAGCCGGATCTGAGCGCTCCCGCCGCCCGGGCAGAACCAGATCTGCGCCGCCCGGCAGCCTGCCGCCGCCGGGAACCCGTCCGACGCGGGCCGCGGGTGACGGGTAAGGCCGCCTCAGCCCTCCCCGAGCAGGGCCTCGGCGTCGGCGATCATCTGCAGGTCCTCGCGGGCGTGCACGACGAGTGTGCGGATAGCCGCGCCCGGCGCCGACACGTCCGCGGTCCCCGCCGTGCCCGCCCCCGCCGTGCCCGCCCCCGCCGTGCCGGCCCCCGCCGTGCCGGTCCCGGCGGCCGCCGGGCTGGCCGACCCGGCCGCATCCGCGCCGACCGCGACGCCCAGCCAGCCGAGGTCGCCAGCCACCAGGCCGCGCACCTCGGCCGAGTTCTCGCCGATGCCGCCGGTGAACACCAGCACGTCGAGGCCGCCGAGCACCGCGATGCAGCCGCCGGCCTGACGCAGGAAGCGATGCCGCCACACCGCCATGGCGAGCTCGGCCTCCTGATCACCAGCGCGGCGCCGGTCCAGGATGGCGCGCATGTCGCCGGTACCGGCCAGCCCGGTCAGGCCGGCCTCGGACTCCAGGACCTTGTCCAGGTCCTCGTCGGTGTGCCGGGTGAGGAACAGCACCGCGGCGGGGTCGATGGTGCCCGAGCGGGTGGCCATCACCAGGCCGTCGACGGGCGTGAAGCCCATGGTGGTCACGATGCTGCGCCCGTCCAGGACGCCGCACAGCGACTGGCCGCCGCCGAGATGGGCGACCAGGACCTGGCGCGCGCCGGGCACGGCGCGGCGCGCGGCCGCGGCGGCCCAGGCATGCGACAGGCCGTGGAACCCGTACACCCGCACCCGCTGGCGTAGCCGGGCGGGCAGGGCATAGGTGCGCGCCGCCGCGGGCATCGACGAGTGGAAGCTGGTGTCGAAGCAGGCGATCTGCATCGCGCCAGGCCAGCGCAGCCGGCACCGGTCGATGGCGTCCAGCGCCGGCGGCTGGTGCAGCGGCGCCAGCTCGGTCAGGTCGCGCAGCGCCCGCACGGCGGCGTTGTCGAGCACCTCGGGCGTGGTGCGGTGGCCGCCGTGCACGACCCGGTGGATGATAACGGCGGGCTCGTCGCTGGCGGCCAGCGCGGCGTCGAGATCGGGCGGCGCGGGCCGGTCCCGGCCGCCGGCCCGGCGGAACAGCTTGACCGAGGTGGAGCCGGCGTTGACGGTGAGCACGTCGGGCAGCATCAGCCCGGCCAGTTCCAGCCGGCGACCTCAGGCAGGTCGGCGCCGTACTCGCGGGTCCAGTTGCGGGCCCGCAGCCGCGCGTCGGCCATCCGCTGCCGCAACCCGGCCGCCCGCGTGCCCAGCGACGGGACCCGGTCAATGACGTCCATGACCAGATGGAACCGGTCGAGGTCGTTGAGCATGACCATGTCGAACGGCGTGGTGGTGGTGCCGTTCTCCTTGTAGCCGCGCACGTGCAGCTGAGCGTGGTTGCGGCGGCGGTAGGTCAGCCGGTGGATGAGCCAGGGATAGCCGTGGAAGGCGAAGATCACCGGCCGGTCCGCGGTGAACCAGGTATCGAACTCGCGGTCAGGCAGCCCGTGCGGGTGCTCGGTCTCCGGCAGCAGCCGCATCAGGTCGACGACGTTGATGAACCGGATCCGCAGCTCGGGCAGCTCGGTGCGCAGGATCGACGCGGCGGCCAGGGTCTCCAGCGTCGGGATGTCGCCCGCGCAGGCCAGCACCACATCGGGCACGGTGCCGGGCTCGTCGTGGTGCGACGCCCAGTCCCAGATCCCGCCACCGCGCGCGCAGTGCAGCGCCGCCTCCTCGGGGCCGAGCCAGTCCTGCTGCGGCTGCTTGCCCGCCACCACCACGTTGACGTAGTGCCGGGACCGCAGGCAGTGGTCGTAGGTCGACAGCAGGGTGTTGGCGTCCGGCGGCAGGTACACCCGCACGATCTGGGGCTTCTTGTTCAGCACGACGTCCAGGAATCCGGGATCCTGGTGCGTGAAGCCGTTGTGGTCCTGACGCCACACATGCGACGAGAGCAGGTAGTTCAAGCTGGCCAGCGGCCTGCGCCACGGTACCTGCGCGCTGGCCTCCAGCCACTTGGCGTGCTGGTTGAACATGGCGTCGATGATGTGGATGAACGCCTCGTAGCAGGTGAACAGCCCGTGCCGGCCGGTGAGCAGGTAGCCCTCCAGCAGGCCCTGGCACATGTGCTCGGACAGCACCTCGATCACCCGGCCGTGCCGGTCGAGACGCTCGTCGTACGGGCCGATGTCGGCCTGCCAGTCCCGGCCGGTGACCTGCAGGATGTCCTGCAGCCGGTTGCTGGCCAGCTCGTCGGGCGCGAAGGTGAGGAAGTTACGCGGGTTCGCCCGCACCACCTCGGCCAGCCAGCCGCCCAGCACGCGGGTGGCCTCGTGCATCGTGCCGCCCGGCCGGTCCACGGGCACGGCGAACTTCCGCCAGTCGGGCAGGTCCAGGTCGCTCAGCAGCGTCCCGCCGTTGGCCACCGGGTTGGAGCTCATCCGGCGCCCGGCCGCGGGCGCCAGCGCCGTCAGCCTGGCCACCGGGCGCCCGGCCTCGTCGAACAGCTCCTCCGGCCGGTAAGAGCGCAGCCACTGCTCGAGCACCTTCCGGTGCACCGGGTCCTCGCGGGCGGCGGGCAGCGGGACCTGATGAGCCCGGAACGTGCCCTCAACCTGCTGGCCGTCCACGACCGGCGGGCAGGTCCAGCCCTTCGGGGTACGCAGCACGATCATCGGCCAGGCGGGCCGGCGGTCGTCGCCGTCGGTCCGGGCCCGGCGCTGGATCTTGGCGATGCGGTCCAGGCAGCGGTCCAGGGCGGCCGCCATGGCCTGATGCACCGGCCCCGGGTCCTGCCCCGCCACCACGATCGGCTCGTATCCATAACCCTGCAGCAGCGCGATCAGCTCATCCTCGCGGATCCGGGCCAGCAGCGTGGGATTGGCGATCTTGTACTGGTTGAGCGCGAGGATCGGCAGCACCGCGCCGTCCCGGCCGGGGTTGAGGAACTTGTTGGCGTGCCAGCTGCCGGCCAGCGGGCCGGTCTCGGCCTCACCGTCGCCGACCACGCAGAACACGGTCAGATCCGGGTTGTCGAGGGCCGCGCCGAAGGCGTGTAGCAGCGAGTATCCGAGCTCGCCGCCCTCGTGGAACGACCCGGGGGTCTCCGGAGCGCAATGGCTCGGCACTCCGCCGGGGAAGGAGAACTGCTGGAAGAACGCGGCCATCCCGTTGGCATCCTGCGAGACGTGGCTGTACAGCTCGGAGTAAGTGCCCTCCAGCCAGGCCGCCGCGTTCGGCCCCGGACCACCGTGACCGGGGCCCGCGACGAACACCGCGTTCAGGTCGCGGGCCCGGATCGCCCGGTTGGCGTGCGCCCAGACCAGGTTCAGGCCCGGCACCGTGCCGAAGTGCCCGAGCAGGCGCGGCTTGATCTGCTCGGGCAGCAACGGGGCCCGCAGCAGCGGGTTGGCCATCAGGTAGATCTGGCCGACCGCCAGATAGTTCGCCGCGCGCCACCACGCGTCCAGGTCGGCCAGCTCGGCCGCGCCGAGCGGCCCCTCCGGCGTCCCCAGATCGTAAGGGCGCGGCGGGCGGGTCTCGCCGCCGCCGACGGTCACGTTGTCCGATGAGGTATCGCCGCCCATGCTGGCCGGCTCCGACATCCGCTCCACCTCCGCTATGCGACGACGACCCGGCGCGGCGACTGGCCGGTGGCCGCGACAGCTACCCTAGCTGGCGCACCCCGGCGGCTGGTCACCTCGGGCGGCGACCAGAGTCTGGTTAGGTTGGGGTACTGAAGCGGCGGCCGGTGAGCGCAGGAGGCTCCTCATGGACCGGAGACCAAGACCTTGATCAGCGTCGAGACGCACGGGCCGGTGGCCATCGTCACGATGGCGCACGGCAAGGCGAACGTCCTCGACACCACGTTGTGCCGCGACTTGGTCGCACAGTTCGGCCAGCTTGCGGGCGACGGTCACCGCGCAGCCGTCCTGACCGGGCAGGGCCCGATTTTCTCGGCCGGCGTCGATCTGCTGCGCGTGCGCGACGGCGGCGGCGGTTACCTCCAGGAGTTCCTTCCCGCGCTGAGCGATGCGTTCCTGACGGTGTTCGATTGCTCGCTGCCGGTGGTCGCGGCGGTGAACGGCCACGCGGTCGCGGGCGGCTGCATTCTCGTCTCCGCCTGCGACCACCGGGTCATGAACGACAGCCGCGGGCGCATCGGCGTCACCGAACTGCTGGTCGGAGTCCCGTTTCCGATTACCGCGCTGGAGATCTTGCGGTTCGCCGTTGGTACCCCCCGGCTCAGGGAGCTCACTTCTTTCGGCCGGACCTATCCCGCCGCACAGGCCCTGGACCTCGGGCTCATCGACGAAGCCGCGGACGAGACCGCAGTCCTGCCGCGCGCGATCGCGGTCGCGGAGGACCTCGCCGCGCGGCCCGCCGACGCACTGCGGCACACTCGCCGGCAGGTCCGCGGCCCGGCGCTCGACCGCATCGCGCACGGGCGCGCGACCGACGATCTGGTGGGCCGGATGTGGGACTCGGCAGCGGCCCGGGAGAAGATCAAGGAGTACGTGCGGGCGACGCTCCGGAAGTAGCCGGGGGAGGCGGCCCGGTTCCGCGGCTCCGCTGTTCCGCCTCGATGACCGCTAGCGCCACCGTGGCGCATCAGCTCGCTACGTTCTCCGATAGCGCACATTATAACTATCAGCAGCTTAATTATAGGGTTATAACGAACTATTGCGCGCCAGCCGGGCAGAGATGTACGCTGTCGCAGGACGCAATGGACGCGCGCTGACGACGAGACCGTATCCGAACAAGCCGCTACGCGGCCCGACCACCCCGGAGGGCGCGCCCGGGTATGGCTGATCCATGCTTCCGCATGCCGCGACGGGCGCCAGGTCGGCGAGCCCGACCGGCTGGACGTCCGCCGGGACCCGCCCGGGCACCTGGCGTTCGGCGACGGCATACATCACTGCATCGGCGCGCCGCTGGCCCGGCTGGAAGGCAGGATCACGCTCGAGGAATTCCTGACCGCCTTTTCTGGCTATTCATTGTCGGCCACAACAAGCACCTTCATCAGCAAACGACCCGCAGCTGGGTCCAATTGAATGCCGTGCTGGAATAGCTGGCGTAAACGTGGACGACATCAGCTCGCTCGGGGCCCGCTGCATCCCGGTGCCCGCGTACGGGGAGCCCGAGAGGACCCTGACGGGTCCCGGCCGATGTCCAGCCCGAGATAGTCAGGAAGGCCAGGCGCCGCGGAGCCGGCTGGAGGGCGGGCCGCCGGGAACGGTGTACTCCGCTCAGATCATCATGCACGCCCGGGTGAGGTGGATGCCGTACGCGGAGCAACCGTGCGCACCGATCGAGTTCCTCGACGGGCAGGATGCCTGACGGCCTGGCCGACCAGCCGGGCCCGGACCCGAAACCAGCACGACCTGACCGCGGAGGAGGCCACATGACAAGCCCGCAGATATATCAGCTGGACGGACTGCCTGCGCTGGGCTGGCTGAGCGAGCCGGCCCCGGGCGGGCCTGCCCCGGGCGGGCCGGCGCGGGCCGAGGTCGCCGACGGCGGGGTCAGCGTCAGCGCCGGGCCGCGCACGGACTGGGTGGCAGACGCGATGACCGGGACGCGGACCATGACGGCGCCCGCCCTGGTCTTCCCGGCCGCCGACCAGTATGTGCTGTCGGCCCGGGTGGAGGTCCCGTTCGCCAGCACATTCGACGCGGGCGTTCTGATTGCCTATCAGGACGCCCAGACCTGGGCCAAGCTGTGCTTCGAGTACTCGCCACAAGGCCGGCCGATGATCGTGTCGGTCATCACCCGCGGCCTGTCGGACGACTGCAACTCGGTAGAGGTCGACCGGAACTGGGTCTACCTCCGGATCTCCAGGATCGGCCCGGCCTTCGTCTTGCACTATTCACTGGACGGGCGCTACTGGGTCTTCGTCCGGGTCTTCGCGCTCGGCCCGGCCGGAGCCGCGACGAGCGCCGGCTTCCTGGCCCAGAGCCCGTTCGGCGAGGGCGTGACCGCGCGATTCAGCGAGATCAGCTACGAGCAGCGGATGCTCACCGATATCAGGTCGGGCGGGTAGCGAGCTTGTGCAGGGTGATATTGCTGGCCAGCACGGCCAGCACGAGAACCGTCAGGACGGGGCCCAGCGCCAGCAGGCCGAAGTGGCCCAGCAGGATTCCGGTCAGCGCCGAGATGCACAGGCCGCCCGAGCCGCCTGCCGCCATCTGCCAGCCGATGACGTGCCGCGCCCGCGCCCGGCCGAGGCGGACCGGCGTCAGGCTCAGCAGCGCGGGAAACAGCGGGGCCAGGCCGGCGCCGAGGATGACGAAGGCCGTCACACTGACGGCCGCACCGTGGCCAAGCCACAGCAGGCCCGCGCCCGCCAGGGCCACCAGGCAGCCGGCACCCATCAGCGCCTGCGCGCCGGGCGGGCGGCCGGGCAGCGCCAGGCTCAGCCGGACCAGCGCGAAGACGCCCCAGTAGGCGGCCACCGCCAGGCCGGCCCCCGGCCTGGAGCCTGGTGACCTCCCGCAGGTAGCTGGCCGCCCACTGCCCGGCGCTGAATTCGGTGCCGGCGTAGATGAACGCGATGCCGACGGCGACGGCGACTCCCGCTTGCTCGCGCCGGGCTGACCATCTAGCGGCCAGCGGGCCGCGGGCGGCCGACGGGCCGACTGCGGCCGACGGGCCGGCCGCGGGCCCCGGGCCGACTGTGGCCGACGGGCCGGCTGCGGCCGGCCGGTCGATGCCGTGCCGGACCGCCCACCAGGCCGCACTGCACAAGATCTCGGCTGCGATCAGGATGACATAGGGCACCCGCCACGAGCCTGCCTCGACGATGGCCAGGGTGACCAGGATCGGCCCGAGCACGGTGCCCACCCCGTAGGCACCGTGGATGAAGTTCAGCATCCGGACCTGGCCGCCGTTCGCCACGACGGTGTTCAGTCCGGCGTCGACGGTTCCTGACGCCGCGCCCAGCAGCAGGCCGGCCGCTACCAGTAGCCAGAAGGCCGGCGCCGCGGCGACCAGGGCGCAGGCCACGGCGGCGGCCAGGCTCGCGGTGGCCAACGTCACCGCGGCGCCGAACCGGTTGAGCACGTGGCCGCTCGGAATTGCGGTGGCCAGGTAGCCGAGCGCCGCGGCGAACAGCGGCAGGCTCAGCGCGCCGAGCGGCTGGTCAAACGTCTGCCTGATGGCCGGCCAGGCGACACCGATCACGCTGTCGGTCAGCCCAAGGACGACGAAGCCGTACCCGCCCGCGATCGCCACCCTGGCCCCGGTGCCGGGGGCCCGCAGCCTGACCCGCGGCGGGCTCACCTCAGCGCTGCTTCGCGGGCTACGCTCTCACGCCTTGTTGGTGTACTGACGCGACGTCACCTCCACCGGTGCCTTCCTGAGCTCGACCAGCGCCTCCGCCAGGTACTCGGCGAATCTGCGGAAGATCTCCTGGCCCTTCTCGGGCGTGGCCCGGAACGGGTTCCCGATTACACCGTGGTCAGCCATCTCCTCATGATCCATCGGGAAGTAGAAGTACTCGTACCCCTTGAACTGCGCGTCCCAGGTGGCATCGCTCTTCTGGAAGGCCTCCGGCATCCAGCTGGGCGCGTGGGCCCGGGCGTCAACGGCCCGGTCCATATGCACGTTCCGCGGGTTGTAGGCCATCATGATCGATGTCTCTTCCTCGCTGGCGTGCCAGCCCGCTGTCTCCTCCGCCGAGTTCTCCATCAGGTCCTCGATGAGCCCGAGGTACCGCTCGCCGTAGGGCTTGAACACCCCGATCAGGGCGCCGGTCTCGTACCTGAGCTGACGCATGACGGGATCAAGCACTTTCTGGTTCGACGTGTGGCCGTTGACGAAGATGAGCCGGTTGAAGCCATGATGGATGAGCGAGCGGGCGATGTCGTGCACCACGGCGCACAACGTGGCCGCGCGCAGCGTGATCGTGCCCATCCCGCGCCCGGGCTGGCGCAGGTGCTGCGGGCTGTAGCCGCCGAGGATGACGGGCGCATAGATGGTGTCGGCGAGCTCGGCGGCCTGCCGGGACACCTCGAGCGCGTTGTAGATGTCGGTCCCGAGGGGCAGATGGTCCCCGTGCATCTCGCAGCTGCCGATCGGGATCAGCACCGAATCGTCCCGCTCGAGGTGGGCCCGGATATCTGGCGGGCTAAGATCCAGCAGGCTCCGTGAGTGCAGCTCAGTCACTATGATCTCCTTTGCTCCTGGAGCGACCGCTCGCCGTTGTCGAACAAATTACGCTTTTTCTGTCAAATTAGTCCGCTGCTACCAGACACGTCAACGGCTGGCCCTGGCCTGCGCGGCCCGGCTGCCGAAAGGCCGCCACCGTCGCCTACGGGATGAGCAGGCCCTTGGCCACCTCGCCCGAGCGAAGATCCTCGATCGCCTCGCCGATGTCCTCGAGCTGATACCTGCGGGTCAGCAGCCTCTCAAAGCCCAGGCGGTTGTCAGCAAGCATCTTCAGGGCCAGCGGGAAGGTTCCCTTGGCGATATACACCCCGTGGACCGAGAGCTCCCGGTAGGCCAGCACAGCGGGCTCGATGGGCACGGTGGCTAGTTCGTTCAGGCCGAACGTAAAG
Source organism: uncultured Actinomycetota bacterium (assembly GCA_963775745.1). Classification (GTDB taxonomy): domain Bacteria; phylum Actinomycetota; class Actinomycetes; order Streptosporangiales; family Streptosporangiaceae; genus DATBGO01. Next base: position 37,091 of record CAVZKE010000020.1, on the reverse strand, counting down.
ACCCGGCCGGTCTTGCCGGCCGACATGATCGCGTCGCGCAGCATGCTCCCCACGGCGTCGACGGCGACGTCGGCTCCCCGCCCCTCGGTGAGCTCCCTGACGGCCGCGGGCAGGTCGCTCGACCGCGGGTCGATGACGGCGTCGGCGCCGAGGTCGCGGGCCCACCGCGCGCGGTCGGCAGTAATCTCCGAGACCACGACCGGGACGGCGCCGGCCGCCTTGAACAGCAGCAGGTACAGCAGGCCGATCGGCCCGCCGCCGATGATGAGCGCGCTCTCGCCGGGGCGGACCCTGGCCTGGGTGGTGCCGTTCAGGACGCAGGCCAGCGGCTCGGCCAGCGCGGCTCGTTCGATCGGCAGCCCGTCGGCCAGCGGGTAGACCATCCGTTCGGGCACCACGCAGAACTCGGCGGCGCCGCCGTCGCGCATGGAGCCGATGTGGACGAACTGGTCGCACAGGTTAATGTGCCCCGACCGGCAGTAGTAGCAGCGCTGGCACCAGATGTTCGGGTGCACGGTTACCCGGGTGCCCAGCGGCAGCGTCGCCTCGCGGCCCGCCTCGGTCACGATTCCCGCGAACTCATGGCCGACAATGACCCCCTCGTCGTAGATCATCTCCGGCGGGGTGGCAAAGGCTCGGAGGTCAGACCCGCACAGGCCGCTGGCCTGAACCTTGATCACTATGTCGTCGGGCCGCTGGGCGGCCGGCTGCGGCCGGTCCACGACCGCTACCTTGCCCTGTCCCTGGAACACCGCTGCGCGCATGTGACAGCTCGCTCTCAGTCTTCGATCACGTCGACGAAATGCTCCATCACCGCAGGCTGCGCGTAGTAAGGCGCGAGGAGCTCCCGGAACGGGGCGAACTCATGCCCCCGGCGGAACCCGGTCAGGTGATCGTCGAGGGCCCGCCAGCGGACCGTCAGGAGATAGCGCGATGGAGCCTCGTGCGATCTGAGGGCGGCCGCGTCCAGGCATCCGTCCGCGCGGCGCAGGATATCCAGGGCCGCGGCCAGGTTGCGCTCGAAGGCGCCGCTGTCCGCCGGACGGATGGTCAGGATCGTGACTTCGAGTACCACGCCGCCTCCCTCGTTACCAGCCTGGCTCCCCGGGCCGGGCTCATTCCATGACCATCCCTCCGGTCACGTTGATGGCCTGGCCGGTCATCTCGCTGGCGTCCTTCGAGGCGAGGAACAGCACGACCCCGGCCACATGGTGGGGCTCCTGGAAGCGGCCCATGGGGATGCCGGACATCCACCGCTGCTTGATGCTCTCCTTCGACTCCCCGGTCATGGCCTCTTCCCAGGCGTACTCGCGGTCCATCATGTCGGTGTTCACGATGCCGGGGCAGACGCAGTTGATCCGGACGTGCGGAGCGGCCTCCAGCGCCACGCCCTTGCTGAACACGATGACGGCGGCCTTGGACGCGCAATAGTGGGTGAAGAGCTTGTAACCGCGCTTGCCTGCCTGCGACGCCACGTTGACGATGGCGCCGGTCTTGCGCTCGAGCATGCCGGGCAGCACGGCCCGGGTGCACAGGAACACCCCCTTGGCGTTAACGTCCATGACCAGGTCCCAGTCGTCCTCGGTGAGCTCGACCAGGGGATGCATGGTGATCGTCCCCGCGTTGTTCACCAGGATGTCGACCGAGCCGAACTCGGCGACGGCCCGGTCGATCATCGCCTGTACCTGGTCGGCCTGGGTGACGTCGCAGCCGATGCCGACACCGCCGAGTTCCTTGGCGGCCGCGTGGGCACCTGCCTCGTTGAGGTCCGCGAGCAGCAGCCGGGCACCCTCCCTCGCGAACGCCTGGGCGATCGCCTTGCCCATGCCCTGGGCTGCCCCGGTGACCACGACGCTCTGGCCGGTGAACCTGTCCATGTGCTTGTCTCCCTGAGTCGGTGAACCTTGGTCGGTGAATAGGTGTGCATACATCCGGCGGTGACGTGATCAGCGATGGTGCTGGCGCTGCGCGCTCTGGGCGAGGCGCTCCAGCGTCCGGAGATTACGCACCGTCTCCTGCGCGGGGACCTCCGGCTCCTTGATCCCCCTGACGACCGCGGCGAAGTCCTCGGTCTGGAGGTAATAGGCGTTGTCGCCACCGGCGTCGAGTTGCTCGCGGCGGCCGCTGGCGTAGCTGACCTCGATGCTCTCCGGGGGCAGGTGCGCGTACCAGGGCATGTCCACCACCGCCTCACCGAGGCTGCCCAGCACCGAGACCCGGACCGACAGCGGCGAGTTCATCGAGCAGTCGAAGATCGATACCGTCCCGGCCGGGAAGATCATGGTGCCGTAGAACTGCTCGTCCACCCCGGAGGCGGCGTAGCGGGCGATCCCGGACACCTCGGCCGGCTTCGCCCGCGCCAGGTAGTTCGCCAGGCTGACGCAGTACGACCCCACGTCGAGCAGTGAGCCCCCGGCCAGCTGCCGGTCATACCGGATGTCCGTGGCCGGGTCGGCGACGGCGAAGTTGAACGAGGACCTGATCGTGCGGATCTCGCCCAGGGCGCCCGACCACACCAGCTCGGCCAGCCGCCGGGTCTTGGGATGGTGCCGGTACATGAACGCCTCGGCGAGGACCAGTCCCCGGCGCTGCGCCTCCTCGAACAGCCGCGCGGCCTCGTCCGCGCCGGGGGTGAGCGGCTTCTCGCACAGGACATGCTTGCCCGCCTTCAGGCACTCGGAGACCCAGCGCCCGTGCAGCCCGTTGGGCAGGCAGATATAGACGCACTGCACTGCGGGATCGTCGAGAAGCTCTTCGTAGCTGCCGTACGCGGCGGGCAGCTGGTAGCGGCGCGCGAAGCTCTCCGCGCGCTCGCGCTGGCGGCTGGCGACCGCCCTGACGGTCGCGCCCGCCGATCGCCCCAGGCCGGGCATCACATCGCTGGCGATCTGGCCGGTAGCCAGGATTCCCCAGGTCAGCGGGGAAGCCAGGGAACTGGGCGGGTTCGAGGCAGCCATCGTCACGGCTCCGGTGCGGCGCGGGTCCGAGGCAGCCATCAGCTGCTTGTCGCGCCGGGCTTCACCAGGACCTTGCCGTCGCTGCGGTTCTTCGTCTCCTCGATGGCGTCGACCACGGTCTCCAGTGAGTGCCGCTTGGTGATGGCCAGCGACATGTCGATCTTGCCTGAGGCCATCAGCGCGATGACGCTGGGGAAGTCCCAGGATCCGCAGTGGCCGAGCGAGCCGTAGGTCGAGGCCGCCTTCAGCTGATGGTCGATGAAGCGCAGCTCGGCCGGCCTGCCGTCCATGCCGATGACCGCGATCTTCCCGCCGACCGCCAGGGACTGCTCGGCGGCCCGCATCACGGCCGGGAAGTTGCCCGACGCCTCCACGGCCATGGCCACGCCCTGCCCGCGGGTCTGCGCCAGGATGACTTCGGCCGCCGCGGTGCCGGCCGGGTCGTAGACGTGCGTCGCGCCCAGGTCGCTGGCCAGCTTGCGCCGGCCGGGGAGCGTCTCGAAGCAGAAGACGCGGCTGGCGCCGGCCGCGCTGACCAGGGCCACCGAGGCGAGCCCGATGGGGCCGGCGCCGAAGACCGCGACCGCGCTGCCAGGCTTGAATCCCCCGGCCCTGGTGAAGATGCCCTCGTAGGCGACGCTGGTTGGCTCGCAGGTGGCCCCGACATCGAGGGCCAGCTCGGCCGATCCGTACCGCTCGGCGACGTCGTTCAGCGACCAGCAGTGCTTGGAGTCCACCTTCAGGTACTCGGCGAATCCGCCGTCGATGGTGAATCCGAGATCCTCGACGTACTGGCACTGGTTCCAGTAGCCGCCGCGGCACGGGGTGCAGCGGCCGCACCACTGGATCTCCTCGACGGCGACCAGATCACCGTCGGCGAAGTCGGTCACCTCGCTGCCGACGGCCACCACCGTACCGGAGATCTCATGGCCGGTGACGACCGGGACGCGCAGGTGATACGGCAGCAGCATGTAGCCGTCGCTGTCGGTCTCGAACATGTGCACGTCGGAACCGCAGATCCCGCAGGCGCCGACGCGGAGGATGACCTCGTGCGGGCCGGGGTTCTGCGGCTCCGGCATGTTCACCAGGGACGCGCTGGGATTGCGGTACGCCGTGTTCGCGTACACCGCCCAGTGTCCTTCTCGCTGCCTGGGGGTCAGTTCCTCGGGATGCTTCGGAGCCCATTCGGCTTCGATGACTACACCACGCACTGCCTACTCCTTTTCTCGCGCGAGCCTGCCGGTGTCGCGCACCTTGATTGAGCTGTGGCCGCGATCATCAGAATCCGGGCGGCTTCCGGTCGATCAGGGCAGTAGCCTCCGCTACCGAAAAGGCGCGGTCGGGATCGATACGCTCCAGCCACCAGGTGAGCCCCGCGCCGGCGTACCCGGGCATCACCTCCCGGCGGTCCCAGCAGTCGTGCCCGTTGACGACGACATCGAACGGCCTGCCCGGCTCGCGCCGGTCCCGGACGTAGGCCGCCAGCTCGTTGATCTGCGCCACCGAGGGCAGACCGCCGCCGACGAGTTCAGGGACGACGCCGTCCCAGCGAGCGGCCCGCCGGAACGGCGGCCGGTTCGGCCACCATCCGGCCACCCAGACCGGAATCCTGGGCTTCTGCACCGGCGCGGGCCGGAACGTGACCGGCCCGACGCGGTACTCCTCGCCGGAGAACGTCACCTGCTCGCCGGTCCAGAGCCGGTCCAGCAGGTCGAGGCCTTCATCGAGGCGGCGGGCCCGGGCCCGATCGGCATGCTGCTCGCCGAACAGGGCGAAATCGGCGTCTGGCGGGTAGCCCAGCCCGGCGCCGAACACCAGCCGGCCGCCGGACAGGTGATCCAGGGACACCGTCTGGCGGGCGACCTGCCACGGCCGGCGCCGCGACAGGGGGGTCATCAGCGCCCCGATTCTGATCCTGTTGGTGGCCACGGCGGCGGCGGCCAGGGCTATCCACGGGTCGGTGACCGGATAGGTCTCGGTGGCCGAGAACAGGATGTGGTCCCAGATGAAGAACCCGTCCCACCCCGCCGCCTCGGTCCGCGCGGCCAGGTCGCCGATCAGGGCAGGGTCACCGAAGGGACCGAAGTTCGGGAGAAACATCGCGTAGCGCAACGGGATCTCCTTTCCCTGACCTGGCCAGCGCTGGTCAGACCTGGCCGGTGCTGGTCAGCTCGCGTGCTGGAGGACCTTGTCCACGTCGGCCCGGTCGTGCACGACCGCCGCGATGCTCGCGGTCGCCGCCTCCGGATCGGCCGACTGGAAGATGTTCCTGCCGACCGAGGCGCCGATGGCACCGCAGCTGATCGCGCTGTCGATGATCCGCAGCAGCTCGGGCTCGGTAATCCGCGGGCCGCCCGCTACCACGACCGGCTTGGTCACCGACGAGACGATCTCGGCGAAGCCGTCCGCCGTCCCCGGCCAGTTCGTCTTGATGATGTCGGCGCCCAGCTCCTCGGCCAGCCCGCACGACCGCCGCAGGTAGGTCACGAGGTTCTCGGGTGACCAGCCGTTCTGCTCGTAGGCACCGGGAAGCTCCGCTTCGACGACGTAGGGCAGGCCGAGCCGGTCGCAGTCCTCGCCGAACTTCGCGACCAGGCTGATGACCGACTCCTCGTTCTCCGGGATGAGCTGCATCATGATCCCGATGCCGTCGGCGCCGGCGGCCGCGGCGGCCTCGGCCGACCAGATCGCCGTCTCGCGCCGGAAGGCCTCGAAGGCGGTCGCGCTGACCTTCGCCACCAGGCCGCCGCTGGGGTGCCTGCGGAACGCCTCGGCGCACGCGCGGGCCAGCGGGGGGCTGACCAGCACCGAGTCGGCCCCGCCCGCGAGCGCGGCCGCCACTTTCTCGGCCGTCCGGTCCAGCTCGCGGTAGAGACTGGCAGTGCTGGTGCCATGAGATGCCGCAAACAGGATGCACCGTCCGGTCTCGGCGTGCAGGAGGTGGCGCAGCCGCAGGTCCTTACCGCTGTTGGACATGGATCTGGGTCCCTTCGCTCTTAACGGGTGCCGGCGGTGCGACGGCGCCCGGCGGTGCGGCGGCGCCCGGCGGTGCGGCGGCGCCCGGCGGTGCGGCGGCGCCCGGCGGTGCGGCGGCGCCCGGCGGTGCGGCGGCGCCCGGCGGTGCGACGGCGCCCGGCGGTGCGACGGCGCCCGGCGGTGCGACGGCGCCCGGCGGTGCGGCGATCACCCGCGAGAAGGCCGCCAGGACCGCCCGGCCGACCGCCGGGTCGTTGATCGGGGCCGGGACCTGCGCCAGCGGTACCCGGCGCTCCAGCGTTTCGGCCAGCGTGGCCAGGAATGCCGTGTCCGCGGCCGGATCCTCCAGCGGGCCCCCGGCCGCGGCCGACGGCGAGAAACCGCCGGTCGGCGCCACGACCTCGACCGGACCCCGGTGCATGTTGACCGACTCGGCGAAGATCCCGGCCAGCTTCCTGGCCTCCTGCTCGCTGACCCGGACCAGGTCGAGGTCGGGGCTGTGCCGGGTCCGCAGGCGCCCTGGCTCCACCAGCTCGGCGGCCATGTTGATGAAATCCATGCAGCCGGGGACGAATACGATAGGAAGTCCCGATTCGGCCAGCGAGCGCAGCCGCGACGGCGGCCCGGGGAACGCGCCACCGCATTCACGGTCGACGATCTCGTTGGTGGTCAGGTCGATGATCGCGGCGAACCGGCCCTCTCTGGCCAGCCGCTCCATGGATGACCCGCCCACGCCATTTGAGTGAAATGCCACCACGTCCCAGCCGGAACGGTCGAGCTCACCGAGGATCTGCATGCCGACTGGCGTGGTGTTGCCGTTCATAGTGATGGCGACCGCGCCGAGCCTGGACGGCTCTAGAGCCAAGGCGAGTTCGGGGGCGGCTATGCTCGCCGCGCCGTGATTCAGGATCGCCTTGGTAAAGCTGTTGACGCCCTGCAAGTCCACCACCGAATGCAGCACGGCCACGTCGGATGTGCCGACGAACGGGGCGAACTTCCGCGCACCGGAAGCAACCGGCGTGATGATCAGCTTGGGGACCCCGAACGGCAGTTCTTGCAATCCGGCCGCGCCCACCAGCGCCCCGTTGAGGCCGCCGATGACGACCACCCGGTGAAATTTCCGCTGGCGGTATTCGTCAGGCAGGAGCACGGACAGGCCATGAGCCATTGCCGCGATTGCCTCACCGCGGCTGCCCAGTGACTGGACAGCCGCAATATCTGTCCCGCCCGCGCGGGCGACGTCATCATTACTAACGTCCGGCGTGAAGCCAAGATTATCATTATCCCGGATGCCGGTATTAATAATACGGACAGCCGCACCGCGGCGGCGGATCAGTTCGGCCAGGAGCAGGGCTTCGGGTCCCTTAGTATCCAGCGTGGCTATCACGGCCACAATGAGTTGCTGCTCAGCCACTACATTTCCTTGACCTCTGTCGTCCGATCGGAACCCGGCGCCGGCCGTTCACCGCCCCGGGCCGTCAGCAGCAACCTGCCAGCGCTCTCCGTTAAGCGGGCTGTGCGGTATCCGTGGAAACTACGATATTCGGCCACAGTGAACGTGTCAACATCCAAAAGGCATGTCTGTTCGGTAACAGCAGACGCAGGTGGCGCCTCATACCGGCGCGTAAGTACCTTGGACTGCGGGGCGGCGGAGCCGAAAAGCTCAGAAGGAGGGCGGAGAGTTAACCCACACGTACTCTCCGCTGTTCGAGTCGATGTTCTGGATGCGATGCGGCAGCACGCTAGGGAAATAGATGGTGTCGCCGGGGTTCAGGATGAATACATCGTCACCCACCCACACCTTGAACCGGCCGGAGAGGATCATTCCCCACTCCACCGCGCCGGGCTTAGTGTTGTGGATCATAGGCTCGTCACCGGTCTGCCCGCCCGGTTCGTACCGGCCGTGTATAGGCTCGAGACGGCTGTCGGGGTCACTGACCAGAAGCCGGAATTCGACGCCTTTCATCGCCGGCAGCCTGCGGCCGGTGCCCGCCCGCGTGACCATCAGGGATTCGGCCGCTTTCGTCGTGCTGAAAAAGTGCAAGAGTTCAACGTCAAGTGCCGAGGCGATCCGCTTGAGCGCGGAGATGGAGGGCTCCCCTCGCCCGCGCTCGACCTCGCTCAGAAATGATGCTGACAAACCCGACAGCCGGGCCAGTTCCCGCAGGCTGTACCGGTGAGCCCGGCGGAGTTCGAGGATCCGCCTGCCAATCCGCAGGAAGTCGTCGTCAGTGTCATACGGGTCGGCACTACCTAGCGAAGGTTCGGACATTCTGCCACTCCCGTCGCGACCAGGAGGCGAAGCCGCGGCCTCGCACCCAGCCGTCTCAAGACCTCATTTACAGTAACGCACCCCGGCCAGGCCCGGCAGGGCACCCGTCAGCCGCGCGCGCTAGCCCGTGGCCACGGCCCTGCCGCGCCGCCTTAGATTAGTGGAGCCATTGCCGTCTGCCCTCCGTCTATGAAGATTGTCGCGCCGGTCAGATAGCCTGGCGCGTCCAAGGCGAGGTACTCGATCAGATTGGCGATCTCATCGGGTTTCCCGACCCGGTGCAGCGGGTTGATCCGCTGCAGCGCCTCGGGGGTGGCGGTGCGGACGAACTCGTCCACCATCGCGGTGTGCACCCAGCCGGGAGCGACCGCGTTCACCGTGATGCCACGCGGCGCCAGGTCGATGCACAGGGACCTGGCCAGCGAGCTCACCGCGGCCTTGGCCGCGCTGTAGTGTGCCGAGCCTTCCTCGGACACCACGCTGTTCGTCGAGGCGATCAGGACCATCCGGCCCGACCCGGCCTGCGCCATCAGCCGCGCCACGGCCACGGCCGGGTACACCGTCGAGTCGAGCGTGGTGGCCAGGGTGGCTCGCCATGGCTCCTCGGTCATCTCCAGGAAGTCGACGGGCTCGTAGATTCCGGCGCAGTCGACGAACACCGCGGGCGGGCCGAGCCGCCCGGACAGCGCCTTGACCATCTCGTGCGCCTGCGCCTCGATACTGGAGTCGGCGGCGTGAACCTCGACGGTGGCCTCCGGGTGCTTGCTGAGCAGCTCGTCGCGGGCCTGCCGCAGCACCGCGTCCCGGCGGCCGGTTATCCCGACCGACAGGCCCCGGGCCAGCAGCCGGTCCGCCGCCGCCAGGCCGATGCCGGTACCGCCGCCCACGATCAATGCTGAGACGCTGGGAGTTTGCGTCACCCTCTGGTCCTCTCTCTCTCCGCATCCGGCTAGCCACGTCGCGCACCGTGATCCGGCGCACCGTGATCCGGCGCACCGTGGTCCGGCGCACCGTGATCCGGCGCACCGCGCCCGAGGCGGGCGGCGATGTCCCGGATCATCTCCTCGACCGAAGAGCACGGGATCGCGCCCGCCTCGGTGATCTTCCGGCTCACGTCGACGCTCTTCGCACCGTCCAGGTCCTCGGTGAGGCGCCCGCCGAGGTAGACCAGCGGGCCGATGCCGCGCTGGCGCAGGCGGTTCATGAGGTCACCGGTCAGGCTGGCCGCGAGCCCGTTATAGGTGCTCAGCGCGACGGCATCGGCCGCGGACTCGGCGGCGGCCGCGGCGATGACGTCGTTATCCACGCTGGTGCCCAGGTCGATGACCTCGCAGCCCAGCTCGGCCAGCACGCCGGCCACCAGGTACAGCCCGTACTCGTGGATGTCCCCGCTGGCGGTCACGACCTTCAGGCCCGACAGCCGGGGCGCCGGGTCCATCATCCGGACCGAGTCCAGGACCTGCTGCCTGCTGGCCAGCGCGCGCTTGAGCGTGTCGGTCGGGACGACCGGGCGGCGCCCGTGCGGGTAGGACGCGTCGGGCTCGCCCGCGCCGAACGCCCGCTCGATCTGTTGGGCGCCCAGCCGCTTCGTCGCGACCAGCAGCTGCAGCGGGTCGCCGACGTCGACCCCGAGCAGGGCCAGCCCGTCCAGCAGGCCGCGGTACACGGCCTGGCCGCCGGCCAGGATCTGGTCGCGCAGCGCGTACACCGGCCGCCAGTCGATGAGCGGCAGTGCCTCCCGCGCCCGGCGTTCTGCCTCGTTGCCGATCTCCAGGGACTGGACGATGTCCTCCACGGTCGGGATGCGGCTTGGCTCGGTGAGCGGAGTGGGGTGCACGGCCGCTCCCGTGGGGTGGGCCAGCTGGCAGGCGATGGTGAAGAAGATGTCGCTGGTGACGATGGCCGCGTTGCGGTCCAGCGAGTAAGAGGCGTCCAGGGAGTTGGTGTCCCCGTGCACCAGGGACGGCGGCACCCGGCTGATGTTGATCTTGTCCAAAGCCAGCCCGAAGGCCTGCTTGAGCAGCGGATCGGCGAACGTCGAGCCGTAGCTGGGCGCGTAGGCGGCCCCGATGAGCTGATCGGCGACGCGCCGGTGCAGCAGGCACCAGCCCAGCGAGGTCGCGGCATCATGGAAGGACGCGCAGAAGCCGTCGTCGATATAGGAGTCGAGGACCACCCCGTCGGCCCGCTTGCCCGCGATGACGCCGATAGCGATGACCGTGCTGATCATCTGGTCGACGTCGGAAGACCAGCCCGGGTACCGGTAGGCCTGCTGAGAGAGGTTCCCCACGTAACCGAAGCCGGCCTCGATGGCCGCGCAGGCATTGGCCACCGATGCGGGGCTGCCGACCGCGTGGTCGTTGAGGATGGGCTGGATGTCCAGGTCGGCGCCGGCGCCCTGCCAGTCCTCGCGAGTCCAGAACATGATCCCGGTCTCTTCCAGGGCGGCGCGGCGGGCCTGCGGCGGCAGCCCCATCCGGCGGTCTGCGGTCAGCGACACCCGGTCGCACCGCAGCTTGCGGCGGCGGCAGGCGGCCAGCACCTGCCCGAGCGCCTCGCGCGTCTCCGGCCATGACTTCAGGCCCAGGTTGATGTAGTAGGTGATCTCGCCGCGCCCGATCGCTGCTTCCTTGTAGTGCCGCTCCGACCTGACCTGCCGGTCGCGGCAGTAGCTGGACCAGCCGGTGTCGATGGCCGCCGCGAGCGCCAGCCCGCGCCGCACGAGGTCGCGCCCGGCGGGCAGTCCCCTGGGCACCAGCTCGACGTCACTCACCGCCGGTCAGCCCCCTGGGTCCGGCGAACTGGGCGACCGCGAGCGCGGCGCTGGCCTGCGGCCACTCGGCGGACAGCAGTCCCACCGCCCACAGCGCATACTGCCGGTCCACCCGCACGGGCAGCCGGGCCGGCACCAGGGCGCCGCGACCGCGCGCGGCGGCGAGCGCGGCGCGGATGATCCGCTCCGGCTGGGCGGCGTGCGCGAAGATCCCGCCGGTGGCGATGACCGACGTGGCCCGGCGCAGGTCGCGGCCGGTCCTGGTGATGACCCCGCCGTCGGATCCGAGCCGGAACCGCAGCCGGCCCGCGTGCCGCTCGATGGCCAGCGTGGCGGCCAGTTCGGCGAGCCGCCGGTCGCAGCGGGCCGCCGTGGCATCGGCGGGCAGGTAAGAAGGGTGCTCCTGGCGCAGGCCCGCGGCCTGCGCCAGGGCGGCGTCGGCCGGCGGCGCCAGGCCGGTATCGCGGGCCGCCGCGAGCAGGGCGGGCGCGTTCTCGCGCAGGCCCAGGTCGCCTTCCACGGTCCGCGCCGGGGCGCCGTCCAGCACCGAGTGCACATCGGTGGTGGCTCCCCCGACATCGACGACGACCGGGTGCTTCAGCGACGGGTGCCGGTCGCCCAGGCCGGACAGCACGCGAGCGCCGGCCAGCACGGCGGACGGGGTGGGCATGCGCACCTGCCCGGCCAGCGCCGAGGCGGACAGGTACCGGCCCTGGCCCATGACGTGCCCGGCGAACACCTCCCTCATCGCGTCCTGGGCGGGCCCGGCGGCCAGCGTGCCCACCCTCGGCATCACGTTGGCCGCGAAGCGGACGACGCGCTGCCCGGCCAGCGCGCGCCGGACGAGGGGATAGGCATCCTCGTTGCCGGCCACGACGACCGGCAGCCCGGGGGCGAGCCCGCGGATGGCCCGGGCGCAGGCCACGATCGATGCGGTGTCGCCGTGGCTGGCCCCGCCGGTCAGCAGCACGAGGTCCGGCGCGGTGGCCGCGAAGCCGGCGGCGGACTCAGCAAGCAGCTCGGCCGCGGCGTAGGACGCGACGATGCGCGCGCCGGCCGTGCGCGCGGCCCGCTGGCCGGCCTGCACCGTCAGCGACGCCTCCTTCCCGACCACGCACAGCCGCAGGCCGCCGGCGGCGCTGGAGGAGATCAGCGCGGGGAGCCGGGCGCCGTGGCAGCCGGGCGGCAGCAGCCCGGCGAGTGCCTGGTCCCGCGCGCGGGCGAACCCCCCGGCCAGGTCCTCGCGCCTGGTGGCGGACTGGGCGCGGGCGACCAGGCTGCCCTGCCTGGTCGCGCAGGCCACCTTGGTGAACGTGCTGCCCAGGTCGCCGAGCACGATCAGCTCAATCGTCACTGCTCAGCGATGACCGCGACCGTCGCGCCGACCGGCACGACCGCGCCCTGCGCCGCGGTGATCGACGTGATGATCCCGCCCACCGGCGCCTCGATCTCGGCCTCGACCTTGTCGGTGCCGATCCGGGCGATCGCGTCACCGGCGGCGACCAGCTGTCCCTCGGCCACCAGCCACTCCTCGATCGTCGCCTCCTGCATGGTCACCCCCCACTTAGGAAGAAGCACGTCCATGGCTACCTCCGGTCAGCTGGATGGGCTCACGGCGGCCGTTATAGCTGCCTTGATCTTTTCGGCCGACACCGTCACGGCCCGCTCCAGGACCGGGCTGAACGGGACCGGGACGTCTTCCCAGGTGACCCGGACCGGCGCGGTCCGCAGGCGGGACCAGCAGTTCTCCATCACCCGGGCGGCGATCTCGGCCGCGGCGCCGCAGGTGCGGCGGGCCGGGTCGGCGATCACCAGGGCGCCGGTGCGGCCGACGGACTCGTAGACGAGCGGCCAGTCGAACGGCACGAGCGTCCGCGGGTCGATGACCTCCGCCGAGATGCCGGTCGCGGCCAGTTCCCCGGCGGCCTCGATGGCCTGGGGCGCGGCCGAGCCGATCGCCACCACCGTGACGTCCGTCCCGGCGCGCCGGATGACGCCCTGCCCCAGCGGCAGCGGCAGGCCGCATCGGGTACCTCGCCCCGGCTGCCCGCCAGCATCAGGTCGAGCAGGAAGACCACCGGGTCCGGGTCGGCGATGCTCTCGATGAGCAGCGCTTTGGCGTCCGCGGGCGTGCTGGGGAACGCCACCTTGACGCCGGACAGCGACATCAGCAGCGGGTGCGGGTTCTCGGAGTGCTGCGCGGCCGCCGATCCGGACGGGCCGGTGCCCGCGAACAGCACCAGTGGCAGGCTGACCTGGCCACCGGACATGTACCGCAGCCGGGCGGCCTGGTTGGCGACCTGATCGAGAGCGACGTAGAAGAAGCTCGAGAACATCAGGTCGAGTACGGGGCGCAGCCCGCAGGCGGCCGCGCCGACGCAGCTGCCCACCACCGTGGCCTCCGAGATCGGCGAGTTCCTGACCCGCCGTTTCCCGAACCGCTCGACCAGGCCCTTGGTGGCCCCGATGGTGCTGAGCTCGACGTCCTCGCCGATCACGATGACCGAGTCGTCGTCGGCCATCGCCTCGGCGAGGCCGGCCGCGATGGCGTTGGCGAAGTAGGTGGCGGTCATCTGTGGCCGCCGGTGGCGTACAGGTCGTCGAGGGCCTCGGCGGGAGCAGGCTCGGGACTGCGCACCGCGAACTCCACCGCGTCATCGACCAGCCTGCGCTGCGCCTGGCGGATGTCCGCCAGCAGCCCCTCGGTCACCTCGGGCCTGGCGCTGAGCACCGCCGCGAGCCTGCCGATCGGGTCGCGGCGCTGCCATTCCTCGATCTCCGCCTGCGGCCGGTAGGTCCCGGAGAACGCTTCCTCGCCCTCGTTGTGAGCCAGGATCCGGTAGGTCCGCGCCTCGATCAGCGACGGTCCCCCGCCGCCGCGGGCGAGCTCCGCCGCCGCGGTCACGGCCGCGCGGACCGCGAGGACGTCGTTGCCGTCCACCACGGTGCCAGGGACCCGGAACGGCCGGGCCCGGTCGGCGATGTGACCCGCGGTGATGTCGCTGGTCCGCATCCATTCGGTGTAGCCGTTGTTCTCGCAGACGTAGACGACCGGCAGCCGCCAGATGGAGCTCAGGTTGAGCGCCTCGAGCAGGACGCCCTGGTTGGCGGCCCCGTCGCCGAAGAAGCACACCGTGACGGTGTCCGCGGCCGAGCACGCGCGTCGGCGAGGGCGGCGCCGGTCGCGATCGGGATGCCGCCGCCGACGATGCCGTTCGCGCCCAGGATGCCCAGGCGGTAGTCGGCGATGTGCATCGAGCCGCCCTTGCCCTTGCACAGGCCGTCCCGCTTGCCCATGATCTCGGCCATCATCCCGGCCGGGTCGGCCCCCTTGGCGATGAGATGACCGTGCCCGCGGTGGGTGCTGGTGATCTTGTCGTCGGGGCGCAGCACGGCGCACGCCCCGACGGCGATGGCCTCCTCGCCCACGTACAGGTGCACGAACCCGGGCAGCCGCCCGGTCCTGAACAGCTCCTGCAGCCGTTCCTCGAAGCACCTGATGCGCACCATCCGGGCGTACAGCTGGAGTTCCTGCTCCGCCTCGGTCGCGCCCTCGTAGCGGGATCCGATCGCGGCGGCCAGCTCAGCATTCATGTCATCCACTACTCCATTACCAGTCCGCCGCTGACGTTCAGCGCCTCACCGGTGATCTGCCCGGCCGCGGGCGAGGCCAGGAACAGGACGGCGTTCGCCACGTCCTGCACCGACTGGAACTGGCCCAGCGGCATGGAATCCAGCCAGGACCGCCGGATCGTGTCCCGGGGCTGGCCGGTCAGCGCGGACACGACCGCGTACTCCTCCTCCTGCAGCTCGGTGTCGATGAAACCGGGACAGACGCAGTTGACCCGGACGTGCGGCGCGGCCTCGACCGCGGCGGTGCGGGTCAGGCTGATGACTCCCGCCTTGGAGGCGTTGTAAGCGCTGATGTAGCGATTGGGCCGCTTGCCCGCCTGGGAGGCGATGTTCACGATCGACCCGGCCCGGGCCGCGAGCATGTGCGGCAGGGCCGCCCGGGTGGTCAGGAAGACGCCCCGGAGGTTGACCGCCAGCACCCGGTCCCAGTCCTGCGGGCTGGTATCCAGCAGCGGGGCGATCGATACGATTCCGGCGTTGTTGACCAGATGGTCCAGGCGCCCGGACCGCGACACAGCCTGCTGCACTACGCGCGCCACGTCCTCCGGATCGCTCACGTCGCCGCGGACCGCGTGCACCGTTCCCGGCCCGTCCGCGGTGATCTGCCGGGCGGCGGCCTGCGCCCCGGCCTCGTTCACGTCGCAGATGAGCACCGCGGCGCCGGCCCGGGCGAACGCCGTCGCGATCCCCCGGCCCAGCCCGCGGGCGCCGCCGGTGACCAGCACCGACTGGCCGCTGAAGGTCACCGCTAGCCCCGGATCGCGCCGCTGAGCACGAACCCGCCGCGGAACAGCCGCGACAGCGCGAGGTAAAAGATCAGGACCGGGATCGAGTACATGATCGAGTAGGCCGCGATCTCGCCCCACCGGATGACGTTGCCGCCGAAGAACCCGTACATCGCCACCGGGGCGGGCTGCTGGGAGGCGGTCAGATCAGGACCAGCGGCACCAGGAAATTGCCCCAGGCATTGATGAACCCGAAGATGGCGGCCGCGCCGATGCCCGGCAGCGTCAGCGGGACCACGACCCGCCAGATGATCTGGAGGGTGCTGGCTTTCTCCAGCCGCGCCGACTCCTCCAGGTCGATGGGCACGGCGTCCATGAAGTTCTTGATGATCCACAGCTCGAACGGCAGCGAGGTGACGCCGAGGAATACCGAGGCCGGGACCAGGGCGAGAAAGTTGCGCCCGGCGAAGACCTGGTAGATGGGCACGATGAGGATCGACAACGGCACCCCGGCCAGCATCAGGATGCCCAGCAGCAGCGGGCCACGCAGCGGGATGTGCCGGCGTGAGAAGACATAGCCGGCCAGCGTCGCCGGGATGGTGGCGACCACCGTGGCGATCAGCGAGATGAGTACGCTGTTCTGCAGGGCCAGCAGGTTCGCGGAGTTGGCGGCGCCGGTGAAGTTGCCGAAGGTGAAGTGCGGCCATTCGAAGCTCTGGCTGGCGTGCGAGTCGACCGAGCCGAAGATGAGCCAGGCCAGCGGGGCCAGGAAGATAACGCCCAGCACCGCCAGGGTCAGGTTGCTGACCAGCCGCGCCGAGGTGACCCGCGGCGGCTTGACCGGGACTGCGTCCGGCGCGAGCTCCGGCGGCGGGACGGTGAGCATCAGGGGTTCCGCAGTCACCGTCGTGGCCTCCTTGGGTGCGATCGGCGGGTGGCAGGCGTCGCGGTGGTCACGTTCGCTCCCTGGACAGCCGGACGTACACGAAGCTCAGGATGGCCGCCAGGATGACCATCGCGTTCCCGATGAGCGCGCCGTAGCCGAGGTTGTCGTACTGGAAGGCCTGCTGATAGGAGTAGACGGGCAAGATCATCGTCGAGGTCCCCGGGCCGCCCGCGGTCATGATGTAGACCACCGTGAAGTTGGCCAGCGCCAACAGCGTCATCAGCAGGACCGTGGTGACCAGGGTCGGGCGCAGCAGCGGCAGCGTGATCCGGAAGAAACGCTGTACCGCGTTGGCGTTCTCCATCCGGGCTGACTCCAGGATCTCGCTGGAGATATTCCGCAACGCCGCGGCGAACAGGATCATCGCCAGCCCGGTGAGATTCCAGGCGTTCGCCGCGCTCACCACCACCAGCGGTGCGTCCTGGAGGAAATCCGAATTCGGATGCAGGAACAGGGTCGTATAGGTGCCGTGGCCGGTGGCGGCTGCGTACCAGACCAGCGCCACCACGACCGGGGGCAGGACGAAGCAGATCACGACGATGCCGCCCACCACGGCGCGGGTGATGCCGAGCGCGTTCTGCATCGCCACCGCGACGATGAGGCCGACCAGCGTGGATCCGACCACCGCCGCGCCGAGCACGAAGAACGCGGTCAGGTACAGCGACTGGTGGAAGACCTGGTCGCTGAACAGCCGGTGCACGTTCGCCAGCCCGGTGAATTGGAAGTTCTTCGACGTCGGGCCCAGCAGCTGGAGATTGGTGAACCCGAGATAGAAGGAGTAGATAACCGGGCCGACGAACAGCGCGGCCAGCAGCGCCACCGCCGGGGCCAGCAGCGGGATGCTGGACCAGCTGAACCTGGTCTTGTCCAGCCGCGGGCCGGACGGGGGCTCGGGCAGCACGGCCAGTTCCGGCGGCGGCGCCGCTGGTATGAACTCGCTGATGCTCATGATGTCCTAGCCCCCCATCCGGGCGGATCGCGGTCAGACCGGGTGGTTAGTGAATTACCTCGACCTTGTCGGCGCCGATCTGATTAGACATGTAGTTCTTCATGATGTTGATCGCCGCGTCGATGGAGATATTCGGATTCTGGATGATGGCGCCGGTCGCATTGTTGAACGCGGTGCCCCAGACGGTGAAGGGCGCGGTGACCGGCTCCTCCTGGGCGGCCGGCAGCAGCTTGGCGAAGAAGGCCTGATACGGGGGCGCGTAGTTGACGAACTGCGGTGAGCTCGCGGCCGTGGCGGCCGGCGGTACCCAGCCGCCCCAGTTGCTGGCGTCGACCATGTTGGTCTGCTGCTGGGCCGTCTGGATGAAGTCCCAGGCCAGCTGGGGATGCGCGGTCTGGGCGCCGATCGACAGCTCCCAGCCGCCCAGCGAGCTGGCGTAGCCGGGCGCCTGGCCGTTGATGGTCGGCAGCTCGGTGGTACCCATGATCTTGGGGGCGTCGAGCCAGCACGGGCCGCAGGTGGACTTGACCCAGGACTCGGCGTAGAAGTTGGCGCCCACCGCGATGGCGGTGGTGTTCTTGGCCAAGAGGGCGGGCAGGCCGTCGACCGCGTTCGGGTCCAGCAGCAACGACACCGGGGCCTGATAGCCCTTCTGGGCCAGGGTCTTGTAGAACTGCAGGGTCTCGCGCAGGCCCGGGCTGTCCACGACCCACTTGCCGGTCTTGGCGTCGAAGATGGTGGGGTTGGTCGACCCGGCCAGCAGGTTGCCGCCGTTGTACTGGATGGCGATGGTGCCGCCCGCCGATCCGCCGGCCAGCCATAGCGGGGTGATGTTGGACGGCTCGGTCGCCTTGATCTTCGCCGCCGCCGCGAGGACGTCGTTCCAGGTCTTGGGGTGCCACGGCACCGGGAGCCCGGCCTTGCGGAACATCGGCATGTTGTACCAGAGCGCGTTGGTGTTCTCGCCGTGGTTCACGCCGTAGTACTTGCCGTCGATGAGCGTCTCGTCCTGCACCGACTTCGGGATGTCGGCCCAATAGGTGGCCGAGGAGAGGTACTTGTTGACCGGCAGCAGGTAGCCCGAGCTCGACCACTCGCCCAGCTGCCCGGCGGGCAGCTCGGCGACGTCCGGCGCGGTCGACGGGGTACGGAACAGCAGGCTCATCTTGTTCACGATGTCCAGGTAACCGCCGGGGATCGGGGTGAACTGGACGGTCACGTTGGGGTGGGCCTGCTCGAACTCGCGAGCGACGGTGCCCCACCACTTGACGGCGAGCTGGGGGGTCAGGAAGACGAACTGCGAGCCGTAGGCGACGTGCAGCACGGTCTTCCCGTTGGCTGTCGTGGAGTTGCTGCTCGGGCTGGCGGTACACGCGGCTAGCGTGATCGCGCTCGCGACCAGGACGGCCAGGACTCCCAGCCGCCTGCCGCTCCGGATTTTTCGGGACACGTGTACCTCTCTTCTGGTCAAGATCCGGGGACGCCCCCACTACCTGGCGATTTCTGACTGCTACGAAAGGCCCAGCTCGTTCACCGAGGCCGCCGTTGGCGCCGGCGTGGAAGGCTGGATTGCGGACCGGTCGAGAATGCATTCACCGGTCTGTGCGGAAAATAGGTGCAGGTCGCGGGGGTCCAGCACGAACTCGATCCGCTCGCCCACGGCGAGCCTGGCCGACCGGTGCAGGCGGCTCATCAGCCGCACGTCCTGCGCGGTGACTATCTCGGCGAAGATCTCCGTCCCGGTGTGCTCCACCGCGTCCACGATGCCGGTGACGACCTGACTGCAGCGGGCGGGCGCCTCGGGCCGCCAGTGCAGGTCATGTGGCCTTATCCCGAGCGTCACCGCGCCCGATTCGCTGTCCTGGAGGGAATGCGGCCCGTCGATGCGGAAAGTGGCGCCCATCGATTCGACGGTCAGCCTGGAGCGTTCCACGCTGGTGAGTTTGCCGGCGAACAGGCTCATCCGGGGCGAACCGATGAAGCTGGCCACGAAGACGCTCGCCGGCGCGTCATAGAGATGCTGCGGAGTGCCCACCTGAAGCAGCACGCCCTGATTGAATACCGCGACCCGATGGCCCATCGTGAGGGCCTCGACCTGGTCATGGGTCACATAAACGGTGGTGACCTCGAGGCGATTGTGCAGCCGGACCAGCTCGGTTCTCATCTGCACCCGCAGGGCCGCGTCGAGATTGGACAACGGTTCGTCGAGCAGGAAAAGCTTGGGCTGCCTGATCAGCGCGCGGCCGAGGGCAACCCGCTGCCGCTGGCCGCCGGACAGCTGGTTCGGCCTGCGGTTCAGCAGGCTCTCGATGCCGAGGATCTCCGCGACGTCCTCGATGCGCTTGCGCAAGTCCGCCTTGGGCTCAGATCTTCGGCCCGAACGCGAGATTGCGGTATACGTTCATGTGCGGGTACAGCGCATAACTCTGGAACACCATGGCGATATCGCGCTTGCCCGGCGGCCAGAGCGTCGCATCCTGGTCGTCGATGAGGATCCGGCCGTAAGAAGGCGTCTCCAGTCCGCCGATCATCCGCAGGCTGGTCGTCTTACCGCACCCGGACGGCCCGACCAGGACCAGGAATTCACCATCGCGGGCTTCAAGATTGAGGTCCCGCACGGCGGCAGTTGCGCCGAAGAGTTTCCACACAGACTCAAATTGGACCTTCGCCACAGGAGTACCCTCGCTAGATCAAGGCCCCACGCTCGCCAGCGCGGGACGGTCTGGGTGCCCAGCCGACCCGCCACGGGGGTGTCCACTGCCGCCGAACATTTGCTAGCGTTTTCCATAAGGTAGTACGGCGCTAGCGGACGGTCAAGAGTGTCCGCTTATGACCGGCATCGCGTATTTGAATCGTGATCTCAGGGCCCGCCGGGTCCGCGGCCACCCGGGTGGCCAGCGGCAACTGGCCGCGCGAGGCAGGCGGCGCGAAGCGGGCGGCGCGAAGCGGGCGGCGCGAAGCGCGGGCGCGAAGCGGGCGGCGCGAAGCGGGCGGCGCCAGGCCGTCGTGGTCAGGTACTCGTGCCGTGGGTCAGGCGCCCCGCAGAATGGGCCGCATCGCGTCGAGGGTGCCGATGTCGTCGATGGTGGAGGGCACCGGCTCGTCGTTGTGGCCGTCGGCGATGCCGCGCATGGTCTTGCGCAGTATCTTGCCCGAGCGGGTCTTGGGCAGGCCGGCCACGATGTCGATCCTGCGCACGGCGGCCACCGGGCCGATGTGGGTGCGGATTAGTTCGACGAGTTCGGCGCTCAGGACGTCGGGGTCGGTGTCGATACCCGCCTTGAGCACGACGAACCCGCGCGGGATCTGGCCTTTGATCTCGTCGCTGACGCCGATGACAGCGCACTCGGCGACCGCGGGGTGGCCGGCCAGGACCTCCTCCATTTCCCCGGTGGACAGCCGGTGGCCTGCGACATTGATGACGTCGTCAGTGCGGCCCATAACATAGAGGTATCCGTCGCCGTCCCGGTATCCGCCGTCTCCGGTGACATAGGCGCCGGGGTACCGCATCAGGTAGGACTCGATGAACCGCTGGTCATCACCCCACAAGGTAGGCAGGCAGCCAGGCGGCAGGGGCGTCCGCACCACGATCTCCCCGGTAGTCCCGGGCGGGACGTCGGCGCCGGTTACCGGGTCGACGACGCGCACGTCGTAGCCCGGTACCGGCACGGTGGGCGAGCCCGGCTTGGTGACCATGGGGTCCAGCCCCATCAGGTCGGCCGCGATCGGCCAGCCGGTCTCTGTCTGCCACCAGTGGTCGATCACCGGGATGCCGAGCAGGTCGCGGGCCCAGCGGTAGGTCTCCGGGTCGAGCCGCTCCCCGGCCAGGAACAGGTACCGGAAGTCGGCCAGGTCGTGCTTGCGGGCCTGCTCGCCCGCCGGGTCTTCCTTCTTGATCGCGCGGAACGCGGTAGGTGCGGTGAACAGCGTCTTGACCCGGTGCTCGGCGATCACCCGCCAGAACGCCCCGGCGTCGGGCGTGCCGACCGGTTTTCCCTCGTACAGCACGCTGGTACACCCGGTCAGCAGCGGGGCGTAGACGATGTAGGAATGGCCCACCACCCAGCCGATGTCGGAGGCCGCCCAGTACACCTCGCCGGGCCCGGTGTCGTAGATGTTCTCCATGCTCCAGCGCAGCGCTACCGCGTGGCCGCCGTTGTCGCGCACGACGCCCTTGGGCTTCGCGGTGGTGCCCGAGGTGTACAGGATGTAGAGCGGGTCGGTGGCCGCGACCGGCACGCAGCTGGCCGGCTCGGCGCCGGCCATCGCCTGCTCCCAGTCCAGGTCACGGCCGGCGGTGAGCGTCGCGGGCGCCTGCGGGCGCTGCAGGATGACACACCAGGGCGGTTTGTGGCTGGACAGCTCGATCGCCCGGTCCAGGATCGGCTTGTACTCCAGGACCCGGCTGATCTCGATGCCGCAGGACGCTGACACGACGACCGTGGGAGCCGCGTCGTCGATGCGCGCGGCCAGTTCGGGCGCGGCGAAACCGCCGAACACGACGGAATGCACCGCGCCGATCCGGGCGCACGCCAGCATGGCGATGACCGCCTCGGGGATCATCGGCATGTAGATGACCACCCGGTCGCCAGGGCCGGTCCCCAGGCCCCGCAGCACCCCGGCGAACTGCGCGACTTGATCCAGCAGCTCCCGGTAGGTGAAGGTGCGGCAGGTGCCGGTCACCGGGCTGTCGTAGATCAGCGCGGCCTGGTCGCCGCGGCCATCGCGCACGTGCCGGTCCACCGCATTAAAGCAGGTGTTCAGCACGCCGTCGGCGAACCAGCGGTAGAACGGCGGACTGGACTTGTCCAGCACCACCGAAGGCGGGCGGTACCAGTCGATGTCCACCGCAGCGCTGGCCCAGAACCCTTCTGGGTCATCGAGGCTCTGGCGGAACGCCTCCGCGTAGCGGCCCATGACTGTCCTCCTTTGCCCTTGGCTTGCTCTTGGCTTGCGGTCCGTGGTGCTTACTTCTTGGCGAGGTGGCCGACCGGCAGGACCTTGCGGCCGTAACTTGCTTCGCACACCTCGGCGAGGGCCAGGTAGAAGGCGGCTGCCGCCAGCGCCAGGGCAATCCAGCCACCGGTCTTGACGAGCCCGGTGGACGCCGTGTAGTCGCCGACGCCGATCACGAACAGGGCCGTGGTCAGCAGCAGGAGCGCCGCGACCACCACGATGTTGGTGCGGAACGACGCCAGGAACATGATCGCGGAGAAGATGCCGAAGGCGTACAGGAACAGGCCTTGCGCGTGCCCGACTTGGGTCAGCGGCACGTCCTTGAAGAAGAACTGGGCGAAGGCAAACAAGGACAGCCAGAACGCGCCGAACCCGCAGAACAGCACGCCGCCGAAGGTGTTGCCGATGCGCAGCTGAATGACCCCGGCGATGAACTGGGCCAGTCCGCCGAACATGAGCGCGACGCCGAAGACCACCGGCAGGGTCGCCGCCGGGACCAGGTTGGCGTAGATCATGCTGAGCATGAAGGTGGTGGTCGCGAAGCCTGCCAGGGCCAGCGGCGCGGAGTTCCCCCACGCCACCCCGGTTGCTTGGGGAGCAGGGCCAGCAACAGGCGGTGCGTTGGCTGTCGTGGGCAGAATAGTTTTGTCGGTGGAAATCATGACATCCTCCCTCGGATATTCGACCGGTTGCGCGAAGCATGTGCTCTTAAAACCCGTCCTGGGAGGGTCATAGGTCCCGAAGAAGTTTTTAGTCATATTGGCCAACAGGAAGCCGGGAACGAGCAGCGGCCGGTGTGACCGATGCGTGACTACAGGGGCCTGCTCCCTTGTGATCTTTGGTTGCGAGAGTCGGGGCGTGGTGAGGTGGACGAATCTGGGTCCTCATGCGTGTATGGAGCGTGGAAGAGGACCAGCGCGAGTTCGCGGAGTTCTACGCCGCGGCCTGGGGTGATTGCCTGCGGATCGTCATGGTCAGCGTGGCTGACCGGCCGCTGGCCGAGGACCTGGTGGCGGAGGCCTTCACCAAGACTTGGGCGTCGTGGCAGAAAGTACGCGGGCTGGCCGAGCCACGAGCGTGGGTCATCCGTACCGCGATGAACGCGCGCGTGTCCTGGTGGCGGCGGCACCGCCTGGAGGTCACGCTGGGCGGCCAGGACACCATGGCGGCCACCAGTCAGGACCTGGCCTTGGATAGCTCCCTGGTGGCCGCGTTGCGGCGGCTGCCGGTCCGGCAGCGCGAGGTGATCGCGCTGCGGCTACTGCTCGACCTGGACACCAGCGCCACCGCCGAGATGCTCGGCATTTCGAGCAGCACCGTCACCACCCACCTTCACCGGGCCATCGGCGCGCTGCGCCGCGATTTCCCCGCCCGCGACGATCAGGAGCTGACGCAGTGAACAACGACCACACCCTTACCGCAATCAAAGACCGTCTCGCCAAGGTGCGCGACTCCCTGGGGGAGGCACACCCGAGCATCCCGGCTGGCGAGATTATCGCCAGAGCCCGCAGGCGCCGCGTACGCCGCCGCCTGATCCCCGGCGTGACCGGAGTGCTGGCACTGGCGGCCGGGGCGGCAGTTGCCGTGACCGCACTGCTGCCAGCCAGTCATCCGGCCAGCCACCGGCCCGGCTTTCAGCTGACGGCCTGGACGGTAGTCAATCAGCCCGGCGGCGATATCAAAGTCGCCATCCACGAGCTGCGCGATCCGGCCGGACTGCAACGCAGGCTCCGTGCAGACGGGGTACCGGCCACGGTCACATTCCTCGACCAGCAGAACCCGGCGTGTCGCCCGTGGCCGGGCGCCGGTGTAACCGGAATGCACACCCCCGCGGGCAATACCTTGTTCAGCAAGGTCTTCCCGGCGCAGCCGGGACCACCCTCCGGCGTCATAGTGATCCGCCCCTCGGCCCTTCCAAGCGGCGGCGGTGTCCAGCTGGAGGCTAACTTCGGGGGGCATCGGCCTGGCGCGTTCATAGAAATCGGGGCCGGTCTGGTGCATGCCAGCCACCGGTGCACCGGTAGCTGAGCGCTCTGCGGTCGAAATACCCGGCGACTCCATAGGCTGACACGAAAACTGGGTCCCGCGGCGCATGATTTCTAAGTGGCATTGGATCCAGGGTGACCACGATCAAGGCATATTCCGAGCTTTGCGTCGCAGGGCGGCGCCCGCGATCGCGTTCATATGGCCTCCTCGGCTCGTGCGCGTACGGAGCACCACCGAGGTCTGGAGCAGCTGGAGCAGCGATCTCATCTGCCGGGTCAAGACCCGGATCACGGCCGCGCAGCAGCACCAGGCGTCGGGGCCAGTTTGCAGGGAGCGGGTTTTACGGCGCCAGCTGCTCGAGGTAGGGCCAGAACTCGGCTTTCGTGGTGCGGTAGTCGTAGAGGCTGCCGCCGGCTGCCCCGGTCTCGCGTGCCGCGCGGACATAGTCGGCGACCTCGGCCACCGTCGCCTGGTCGCCCACCCCGCCGATGACGTGCACGGGCAGCCCGGTGAGCTGGCTGGAGAGCGTCACATTGTCATGGCTGTACTGGTAGGCGCAGAACTGCGCGTCGCCCGCCGTGCAGTTCTTGGCCGCGGTGTACGACGTCCAGTAGCTCATCGGCGCGACGGCGTTGGCGTCCGCGCCCACAGTCGGCCACGGGAACGTCGCCCACCGGCTGGGGTCGGGCCAGGCTCGCATAAGCACCGGCGGCAGCACGATCGCCACGACCGGGAGCGCGGTGCCAACCCGGACCCGGTTCAGTTGCGTGGCGACCGCCTGATTCCACGCGCTAGCGCTGGGCACGGTGAGCGGGTATTCGATGTCAATCCCGATCCCGTTGAACCGCTGTCCGGCCGGGCTGACGTAGGACGCGATCGCGAGCGTGCGGCGGACGTCGCGGGTGAGGTCGGTGTAGTCGGGGGTATACCAGCCGACCACCCTGAGGCCGGCGGCGTGCGCCGCGGCGAGCCAGGCGGCCACTTGATCGGGGAAGAGGATGTCGCTGGCGCTGTCGTACCGTGCGGTCTGCAGATACAGAGTACGCACCCGGTGCGCTTGCAGGTCGGCGACCACGGTCGCCGGGACCAGCGCCGAGTAGTCCAGCGTGTCCACCCATGCGCCGAGACCGCGGAACGCCACCGCGGCGTCGGCGAGCTGCCAGGCCGACCAGGCCAGGGCGGCTGAGCGCTGCCGGTAGAAGTAGCGCCCGCCGGTGCTGCGGACGAATACCGCCACCACTCCAGGGCTGGACACCGTCGCGCTGGGGCTGGAGGTGACGGTGCCGCCCAGGCTGGCCCAGGGTGACCAGCCCGCGCTGCTGACGTTGTAACTCCTGGTCCACAGGGCGTTAGCCTTGCCCTGGCCGAACACGTCGAGCTTGCGGCTCCCGGCCGAGGTCACGCCGGGTTCGCCGGCCAGCGACCCGCCGAGCGACTCCCAGGCTGACCATCTGCCGCCGCTGTACCACTTGTGCAGCAAGACATTGCCGGCGCCGCGGGCGAACACGTCCAGGCGGCCCGGGCCCCAGGAGGCCACCGCGGGCCCGGACGTCAGCGTGCCGCCGAGGCTGCTCCACCGGGACCACCCGGCCCCGGCCGCGTAGTGCTTGGTATACAACCGGTTGTCGGTGCCGCGGACGAATAGGTCCAGCCGCCGCGGGCCCCAGCTCGCCGCGGCGGGCGGCGAGCTGGCCACGCCGCTGAGAGACTCCCAGCCCGACCAGGAGCCGCTGAACCATTTGTGCCACACGGCGTTGCCGGGGCCGCGGACGAACACGTCGTAGCGCCCGGCCGCCCAGGAGGCCACGGCGGGCTGTGAGGTGAGCGTGCCGCCCAGCGATTCGGCGGCCGTCCAGGTGGCCAGCGGCCCGGGCACGAACCACTGGTGGGCGAGCGTGCCGTTCCGGCTGTTGCGGTAGAACAGGTCCAGCCTGCCCCCGCCCCACGAGCCCGCCGCGGGACCGGGCAACGCGGCCTGTGGCACTGCGGTGGCGGTCGCCGCGGCCGATACAGCGCCGCCGGCCGCAGTCAGGCCCGCCGCCGGGACGAGCAGCGCCGCAGCGGCCGCCACGGACAGCCCCAGGGCCAGGCGCCAATGCCCGCGCAGATCTCGATCCCACCGCATCCGTGAAGCCTTCTCCCGCCGGGTGCATCCACCGGTTATTACACGCTGACCGAGCTAAGCGTGCTGCGCCAGAGTCTTTCGTCACCTCCATGGCTACCTGCCCGATCCGCCCCTGCCCTGGAGGCATCCGTAGCTGTGGCGGTATCCCAGTCTCCGCGCTTTTGCAAAGTCATCCAGGAGCTCGTTTCCTACATCATCAAGCGGCCGGGATGCCCCAGGTATCGGGCAGGAATGATTCCAGCTGGCTCCGCTTGAGCAGCAGGAACACGCCGTCGTGAACGGTCGCCGCACCGGCGAGTACGTTGAAGGCCTGCCTAGTTCCAGAGTCGCGCCCGCCCATGGCTAAGCTCCCATCCTCTCAAGCCAGTGCCGATCTGAGTGAGCTTGTCCTGTAGGGGACACCGACTTGTTCAGGAAGAGTTAGAACTAACGCGATAACGGTGGCACAGGCAAGAACGAGCGCGATGGCATACCTGTACGGACGCCTTAACGACCGGCTCACTGGCTGGCCCCTGCGCGGGGCAGAATCATGGTCTTGAGCTTTCAGGGACGGCTGGTGGTGGGCGCCGCGGTGAACGTCGGGGAGGACGCCCCCGATGAGCGGAATGCTGGACCTGGACGTTGCGCTGGTGCAGCGTTTCCCATGCTGACCATCCCGTCAGCTCCCCAGTACAGCAAGCCGATGGCCGCGAGTTGGAGCGGGAGCACGATAAGAAGCACAAGCGTCGTGAAGTCCCAGATGAGGCTCAGCAGCAGGCAGATGGTGGCGGCGGTCCTGCAGGCCGCGCGGTCGTCCACGTCACATCCCTGCGCCCTGCGCTACCTGAGCATGGCCGGGCCGCAGGTTCGCAGCGGCGCGGGCCGCTGGCTGTCGTAGTTTGGGGGGCATGGTCGCCCTGCTCATCGCCCTCGGGGTCGCCGTGGTCGTTCTCCTGGGCACTACCTTGCGCCTGGCCGGCCGCCAGCGCGTCACGCAGATGGACGCTGAAGCTCAGGCCCGGGCACCTGGCGAAACCCGGCAGCCAGCCGATGCCCAACCGTCGCGGACGGCCAATGCTCAACCGTCGCAGACGGCCAATGCTCAACCGTCGCAGACGGCCAATGCTCAACCGTCGCAGACGGCCAATGCTCAACCGTCGCGGACGGCCAATGTGGCCGTGCTGACGCGATACGAGATCTGGATGAGGCGGATCCGGCGCGAGCAACTCGGTGTCTGGGACGAGAACTGGACGGACCTCAGCGGCACAGCCCAGTACGCCGCCTGGCGGCAACTGGCCGAAGCGCGCGGCGCCATTGACCACGTGCCTGGCCCCCTTGCTGAGAGCCGCGGCGCACCTGCCGACCGGCCGGGCGCCCCCGCCCAGACGCCCGCCGCACTCGCCAAGACGCGCGCCGCCCCTAACGAGACGCGCGCCGCCCCCGCCAAGACGCGCGCCGCCCCCGCCAAGACGCGCGCCGCCCCTGCCGAGACGCGTGCCGCCGCCGCCAACGTGCAGCGCTACCTGGCACGCAGCCTTCTGGCGGAGGTCGTCTACGCCGCTGGAGGCGTCGAGCGGGAACTCGGCCGGCTGCGCAAGGCGCTGGCGGATGTGCCGAAATCCGCCAGCGAGGCGGCGATTCGGCCCGCGCATCCAAGAGAGGAACGGCTGAAGGTCGGCTCCTACGGCGCCGATCCGGCCATCCGCGAGGCGTCGTACAGCTTCGTGAACCTGCTCAGCTGGGCGCGGGCGACGGTGGAGCGCACCGACCGGCGCTACCGGCCGGGCTCACCGGAGCGAGCCGGACTGCTTCCGGCCCTGGCCGAGGGCCCGCTCCGGGACAGCGTGGCGGCGTCGCTGCAGCATCTCATGGCGGCGCTGCGAGATTCCAGGTTCCTCGCGGAGTACGCCGTCCATGCGGGTGCCGTGCCCGGCGGCGCCCGGGGCGCGGAGATCCTGCCCGATGGGCGCGCCGTCGCCCGGGTACCTGATCCGCTGGCGGATCCGCTGCTGACCCGGGAGCCATTCGAGTTCACTCAGGACCGCGACATGCTGACCTACGCGACCGAGCTGACGACCGCGGTCGAGACGTTCGTGGACAGCGCACTCGACGCCTTCGCGGCCAACCGGCCAGCCCGAGCCGGCCCGCTCCCGGTAGCCGCAGCGGACCACCTCGGAACGTTCGCCGTGTCCCGGTGCCACGGGCGAGCGGCACCGGGATGCTCGGCGGCACCGGGATACTCGGCGGCACCGGGATACTCGGCGGCACCGGATATTCAGCGGCGCCGTCTGGGGCTCACCGGCCGACCTGAGCGGATGGTGCGGGCGGGTGCTCGCCCGGGGGCTCGGCCGCTGGACGGCCTGGCAGCAGCAGGGCGGGCACGAACGAGACGGCGGTCAGGGCCAGGGCGACCCAGAACGTCGCGCCGAAGGCGCTGGCCAGCGCGGGCAGGGCGCGGGCCGGGTCGGCGGCGGCCAGCGCGGCGGCCTGGGTGATGTCGCCGTGGAAGCCGGGCAGCTGCGCGGTGATGGCCCGCTGCAAGGTGATGGCGAGCAGGGCGGTGCCCAGCGCCCCCGCGATGCGCTGGATGGTGCCGATCGCGGCGGTGGCCGCGGGGATGTCCGGCCGGTCGATGGCCTGGAAGGCCGCCGCCATCGACGGGGTGATGGTGGCGCCGAGCCCGGCGCCGATCAGCAGCAGCGCGCCAGCAAGGTACCAGTAGGCGGTGCCGGCCGCGATCTGGGTGTACGCGGCCGTACCGGCCAGGGCCAGGGTGATGCCGCCGATGACCACCGGACGGGCACCGGTCCGGTCGGTCAGGGCCCCGGCGATTGGCATGGCCAGCGCCGCGCCGAGGCCCTGGGGGATGAGCAGCAGCCCGGTCTGGAGCGGCGTGCGGCCGCGGACTATCTCCAGGTACAGCGGAAGCAGCAGGGCGACCCCGAACAGGGCGATGCCCAGCGTCAGGTTGGCGGCGGCCGCGGCGGCGAACCCCCGGCGGCCGAAGAGCCGCAGGTCGATCAGCGGCTGCCGGGCCCGCCGCGCATACAAGCAGAACGCCGCGACCAGGGCCACCCCCGCCGCGATCGCGGCGACCGGGACGGCGCCTGCGGCGCCGTGCTGCCCGACCTCCGCCAGCCCGTAGAGGAACAGGGCGATTCCGCCGGACAGCAGCACCAGGCCGGGCACGTCCAGTCTGGCCCGGCGCTGCCCGGCCGTGACCGGGAGCAGCCAGGCCGCCAGGGCCAGCGCGGCCGCGCCGACCGGCAGGTTGACGAAGAAGATCCACCGCCAGCTGGCGCTGCCGACGATCGCCCCGCCGATCACCGGGCCGATGATCGGGCCGAGCAGCAACGGCACGCCGACGATGCTCATCACCCGGCCCATCCGCTGCGGGCCTGCTGCCCGGGCCAGGATCGCCTGGCCGACCGGCAGGATCATGCCGCCGCCCAGGCCCTGCAGCACCCGGAAGCCGATCAGCTCGCCCACTGACTGCGACAGCCCGCAGGCCAGCGAACCGGCCAGGAACGCGGTCAGCGACACCAGCCAGACCCGCCGGGCGCCGAACCGCTCGCTGGCCCACCCCGAGGCCGGGATCACGCTGGCGAACGCCAGCAGGTAGATCGTCGGCACCCACTGGATCACCGAGATGGACGTGCCGAAGTCCCGGCCCAGCGTGGGCAGGGCGACATTGACGATGGTCGCGTCCAGGATCGTCATGATCGACCCGAGCACAACGACGACCGCCAGGGTAACGATCTCCCGGGTCAGCAACGGCTGCCTGGCCTGCGGGACCGCTGCGCCCGTCAGCTCCGCCCGGTGCTCCGCCCGCTCGTGCCCTGCTATGTGAGTCCCTGCTACGTGAGTCCCTGTTACCTGAGTCCCTGCTACCTGTGAGTCGTGCTGTGCCATCTCACCGCTCCTATACGGCCCGGCTGTTCACGTCGCCGCCGACGCGGCGACTCAATAACAATAGAGATCTAAGAGTTAGATGTCAAATCCTTGTGGTCAGGTCATGACTGACCCCAACCGCCGGCTCCGTGGCTGGTCCGGCGTTGCCCAGGCGTGGGCCCGCATCGGCCGCACTTCGCGGACGGGCGGCCTCGGGCTATGGCTGCGGATGCCGCCCGGGAGTACATTTGACTTACTCCCAGAGTCTGGGGGAGCTGCCTGAATTGGGCAGCAGCGCCGTGCCGGTTGCGATACGGACTGGTGCGCGACATCCCGCGGGGTACGGCGGCACGGTCACCGGGCAGGCGATGGGAATGACGCGGCAGTACGTGGCGGGTGAGTTGTCGGTGCAGCTCGCGCACCTACAGGCGGTAACCACTACCGAGGCGGCCAGGCGCAATGCGTGGTCCCTGCGGCATGCGGCCGAGACGGAACCGATCCGGGCGCTGGGCTCGGTCACCGTGCGCGCACTGGCACTGGCAGAGGGCCTGTGCTGGGAGTCCCTGAATCGTGGGGACTTGGCGGCGTTCACCCGCCAGGCGAGGGTCTGCGCCGAGCTACACGAGTTCGGCGTGTGCGCCGGCCTGCTGGAGGAGGCTTAGGCAGGCCTGCCCTTTCGTGCTCCGATAGTTTCCTTCCAGTGAGAGGACAAGACAATGGCAGAAAGCCAGGAGCAGAAGGTTTCTGGAGCGCAGGTCTCCGAGGCGCAGATCGCGGTGCACTGGCGCGAGGAGGAGCTGTACCCGCCACCCCCGAAGTTCGTCGAGCAGGCTAATGCGAACGATCCGGCGATCTTCGACCGGTTCAGCGAGGAGCGCTTCCCGGACTGCTTCAAGGATTACGCGGACCTGCTCACCTGGGATGAGCCCTGGCACACGACCCTGGACACCAGTAACCCGCCGTTCTGGAAATGGTTCGTCGGCGGCAAGCTGAATGCCTCGTATAACTGCGTGGACCGGCATGCCCAGGCCAGCCCGGACAAGGCCGCGATCATCTTCGTACCGGAACTCGAGTCCGACGACCACGTCGAGATCAGCTACTCGGAGCTGCACCGGCGGGTGAACGAGTTCGCAGCGCTGCTGCGCGACTCCGTTGGCCTGAAGACCGGCGACCGGGTGACGCTGCACATGCCGATGGTCCCCGAGCTGCCGATCACCATGCTGGCCTGCGCCCGGCTCGGCGTCATCCACTCGCAGGTGTTCGGCGGGTTCAGCGGCACCGCCTGCGGGCACCGGATCGCCGACTCCGGCAGCCGCGTCCTGATCACGATGGACGGCTATTACCGCGGCGGCCAGCTGACGGACCACAAGGTCAAGGCCGACGAGGCGCTCGCGGCGGCTACCCGGGAGGGCCAGGAGGTCGACAAGGTTCTTGTCTGGCGGCGTCACCCTGGGCAGTACGCCTCAACGACCCCGATGGCCAAGGGCCGGGACGTGTTCGTCGATGACCTGCTCGGCGAGCACTCGGGGAAGACGGTCGAGCCGGTGTCGATGCCGGCCGAGGCGCCGCTGTTCCTGATGTACACCAGCGGCACCACCGGCCGTCCGAAGGGCTGCGTACACAGCACCGGCGGTTACCTCGCCTACGTGGCCGGCACGTCCAGGTACTACCAGGACATCCACCCCGGCGATATGTACTGGTGCATGGCCGACATCGGCTGGATCACCGGCCATTCCTATATCGTTTACGGGCCACTGGCCCTGGGCACCACGACCGTGATCTACGAGGGCGTCCCCAACTACCCCGACGGCGGGCGGCCGTGGCGGATCGCCGAGAAACTCGGGGTGAACATCTTCCACACCTCGCCAACCGCTATCCGGATGCTGCGCAAGGTAGGGCCGGAGGAGCCGAAGAAGTACGTCTATCACTTCAAGCACATGACGACCGTCGGTGAGCCGATCGAGCCCGAGGTGTGGCGCTGGTATCACTCCGAGGTCGGCAAGGGCGAGGCGGTCATCGTCGACACCTGGTGGCAGACCGAGAACGGCGGCTTCCTCGGCAGCACGCTGCCTGCCCTGCAGCCGATGAAGCCCGGCAGCTGCGGGCCCGGCGTCCTCGGCATCTACCCGGTGATCTACGACGAGAACGGCGACGAGGTACCGGCCGGCAGCGGCCGGGCGGGCAACATCTGCATCCGCAACCCGTGGCCGGGCATTTTCCAGACCATCTGGGGCCAGCCCGAACGCTTCGTGGATACCTACTACCGGAAGTACAACAAGGACCCGGACAGCAAGGACTGGCACGACTGGCCGTACTTCGCCGGGGACGGCGCGGTACAGGCCGCCGACGGCTACTTCCGGATCCTGGGCCGGGTCGACGACGTGATCAATGTGGCCGGGCACCGGCTCGGCACCAAGGAGATCGAGTCCGCGGCCCTGACCGTACCCGAGGTCGCCGAGGCGGCCGCGGTGCCGGTGATTGACGACATCAGGGGCCGCGCCGTGGAGGTGTACGTCGCGCTCAAGCCCGGTTTCGAGCCGGGCCAGGAGATGGGGGCCAAGGTGAGCAAGGCGATCGAGGTCGAGATCGGCAAGATCGCCCGGCCGAAGAACGTCTGGATCGTGCTGGACATGCCGAAGACCAGGTCAGGCAAGATCATGCGCCGGGTCATCGCATCGATCTCCAACTTCGCCGACGTCGGGGATGTCACCACCCTGGCCAACCCCGAGATCGTCGAGGACATCCGGCATCACGTGCAGAGCGCCAAGGTCGCCCGCGATGACGTGCCGCGTCAGCTGACCGAAGCCGAGTTCGAGGAGATCAGGAGGTTCGGCGACGAATAGTCCTGCGGGCGGCCCGGCGGCTGCGCTGTGACGCCCGGCACGAGATCGACCCCGCTGACGTCCCACACCGACCCGCTCACCACCAGGTTCCCGGGCCGGACGTACTCGTGACCGTCACGGTGGCCCGCAGACGCCGACGCCGGGAAAATGCGGACGGCCATTCCCTGACCACCGGGTGAACGCACGGAGGTAGAGCCATAGCCCGACCTTATTGTTGTGAAGGAGCAGCACCCAATCCTGGTCGTCGAAGGCGATGGCTGAGGCCGTGAAATGCCGCATGCCAGTCAGTGCGGCGCCTTTCGGCGGGCCGACCGGAGTGGGCGGACCCGGGTTCTGCGCGCTTTCGGGCCGGTCTTGCGGGGTCATGATCTGCGCGCCGGCGCGGTCGGGTCGAAGACACCCAGCGTGTTGGAGTTGGAGACGTCGATGGCGCCGGGCCCCGCCACGTAGCCAGTGAAGGTCACGGTCGCTGGTCGACAGGTTCAGGGCCAGTTCCGACTTGGACGAGAAACTGGTCACCAGGTGATCGCCGGTCCGCCCGTTCCCTGGCTGCGACCCGTCCGGGACCAGCAGCGTGCTGACCCAGGTGACCGAACTGTGCCGTTACGGGCGGGCCGTTATGGGCGTGGCGTCACGGGCGGGCCAGATCGCGTTCGGTCTCGTCGAAGGCGAGCGCTTCGGCGAGGCTCCGGTCAGGTTCCCCGGTGGCCGACAGCGGCGGCGCTGGTATCGCCGCTACCGGCCGGCCGACCGACGGTGCTCGCGACAACGGCAGTCCGGCCTGGTCGCGCGCCGACCGACGATACGAGCCGATAACGATAACCGCCACGGCCGCCAAGGCGGCCACTCCCGCGGCTACCGCCACAGTGATCAGGGTGATTTTCAGCACTGTCTCGGCGGTATGCCGCACCGAAGGCGAGGCTGCCGCGACGACAACCGTCACCGCGGCGACCGTCATCATGGTGCGACGATTCGGAAGGCTGGGCAGCATCGACATGTGATCATTCCTTCACTCTCGATAATCAGCTGCGAAATGGCTTCCGGATCAGTTATCTGACCCAAACACCGAGGGCCGTTACGGCCACAGGACCAGAACGGGTTCTCTCTCCTCAAGGCCCAGTGCATCAACGGCGCTCGGGCGGGGCGCCTCGATGGCCAGCAGTCGCCGAGCGGGTATCGCCGCCACCTGCTGACGGGCCGCCAGTGCTCGCGACGAAGGCAGCGCGGTCAGCGCCCGGGCCTGTCGCCGATGCACGCGGATAACGATGAGCGCCACGGCCGCCAAGGCGGCCACTCCCGCGGCTACCGCCGCAATGACCAGCGCGACCTCCAGCGCGGTCACCGCGGCATGCAGCACCGGGCGCACGATCGCCTCGGCCACCGCCGCCACCGCGACGACGGTCACGGCGGCGCCCAGATGCGAGTCACTGCGGGCCGGGCGGCACATCAGAAGCGCCGCTCGTGGTACGTCGGCAGGCCCTGGGCAGCAGGCCTGGGCTCACTACCTCTCGTCGTGTCGGAGATGCCGGGCATCGTGGCCATTGTGGTCAACCTTTCACTCTGGGTGATCCCAATCAACTGCAGAATGTCGGTCTTGTCGAGTTACTGCTTCGCTATGCCTTTCTGTCCGTCTTGTGAGTCTTGCCATGCCAGTGTCCGCGAGACTTTCATCCGGCAGGTTTTCAGGCCATTTACTCGGTCGGCCCGGGGAGCGCCGAGTTCGCGCTGCCGATTAGGCGCCATTCTCCATGGGCACGGTGATGCGGTGGATTGCACGCAGAATGTCTTGTTCTGCAGCCGGCAAGTTCCGCCGGGCGATAGCCCAGATGGCGGGCTCGGTTCGCAGGCGCCACAGCAGCCGCCCGGGGAACTGGGCCAGCAGGAGCCCGCCGAGCAGGCCCTGGTCGATGCAAGCGTCCGGGCTGGGGCCGGTGTTGATGAGCGCCTGCGCCGCCACCGCGTCGGGCCGCTGCTCGGCCAGGGCGGTGGCACCCGCCAGCCTCGGGACCACCGGGTCCCGCCAGGCCGTCGAGGCCCCGGTGCCGTGGATCAGCAGCAAGGCGGGCGTGCCCGGCTTGCCGTCCACGACGTGCATGTCACCATCGTCAAGCCGAACGAACCGGCCGCCAGCGTCGGGATCACCGGGCATGTGCTCGACATTGCGCTGCCTCCTGACGTGTTAGCGGGTCCGCCGGGCGGCAGACTCAGAGTGTGGTGGCCGCCGACGGGTGAGCACTGTTGCCTCCCGGGCCTTGAGCCCTGGTGACAGATCGTGCCCCTGCCGGCCGCCGGAGAGTTGATCGCTGCTGGGATGTCGTGCCCGCCGGGTGGCGTGAGCACTGTTTCATGAGGTCGTTAATGGTTCTCCCGCTGGCTGCTGACATGTTCCGGCAATGTGGACGGGAGTCAGCTGACTGCGCCGAGCGCGGCGCTGACGCTGGCGATGATCGCCCCTCCGATCGCGATGGAGATGAACGAGCGGAGGAAGCCGGTGGCAAAGAAGCGCCACCGGATCCAGGCCAGGGCCACCAGTTCGAAGACGATCGTGGCCAGTGCCACGGCCAGCGCGGCTCGGTAGGCCGGGATCAGGAATGGCAGTGTGTGCAGGACGCCGCCGAGGAACGTGCCCGCCCCGGTGATCTTCCCGCGCAGGTACGGGTCCCCGCGTCCGGTCAGGTTCCCAGTGTCGGACAGGCCCTCGGAGAAGGCCATGCTGACGCCGGCGCCGAGTGCGGTGGCCAGCCCGGCGAAGAACGCGTAGTGCGGCTGGTGGGTGGCGAACGCGACCGCGAAGATGGGCGCCAGGGTGGACAGCGATCCGTCGATCAGGCCGGTCATGGCGGGCTGCGCCCGCTGCAGCCGGAACGATCGCTGGTCCTGGCGCCTGGCCGGGCGGGCCGGTGTGAGGATGGTCACCGCAGGGCTCCTTGCTGATCATTCAAAGCTGCAAGGACTGGGACGGGTGGGGTTGGAGTTGCCTCCGCGGGCGGCTCGATGGCCAAGTGCGGCAGGCGGCGGTCCAGCCAGCGGGGCAGCCACCAGTTGGCCCGGCCGCACAGGTACATCACGGCCGGTACGAGCACCGTCCGCAGGACGAAGGCGTCCAGCGCCACGGCGACGGCCAGCCCGATGCCGAACTCGGCCACGCTGCGCTGGCCCATGAACACGAACGCGATGAACACGGCGACCATGACCGTCGCCGCGGCGGTGATCACCCGCGCCGTCTCGGTCTGGCCCGCGATCACCGACCGGGCGTTGTCACGGGTGTGCGACCATTCCTCCGCCATCCTGCTGACCAGGAAAACCTGGTAGTCCATGGACAGGCCGAACAGCACAGCCAGCACCATCTCGGGCATGTAGCCCTCGATCGGGCCCGCCCGGCCCAGGCCGAACACGCTGGTTCCCCAGCCCCACTCGAAGAACGCGGTGAGCACGCCGAACGAGGCCGCCGCCGCCAGCAGGTTCATCACCGCCGAGATCGCCGGGATGAGCAGGCTGCGGAAGG
The DNA here is from genome assembly GCA_963775745.1 of uncultured Actinomycetota bacterium. Classification (GTDB taxonomy): domain Bacteria; phylum Actinomycetota; class Actinomycetes; order Streptosporangiales; family Streptosporangiaceae; genus DATBGO01. Next base: position 575 of record CAVZKE010000020.1, on the reverse strand, counting down.
CCAGCACGAGCAGCAGGAAGCCGAAGCCCACGATCGCGGCGAGGAGCAAGGGCAGCTTGGCGCTTGTCACCGCCGCCAAGTCGGCGAACGTGGCCGTCAGGTCGCCCACGTAGACCCGCATCGTGGTCCCGTGCGTGTAGCGCGGTATGACCGTGTTCCGCAGTTGCGTGATCAGGTTGGAGGTGGCCTGGGCCTCGGGCGCTGTGGTGGGGATAACCTGGGTCACCTCGACCGCCGGCCCGGCACCCGGCCTGGTTTGCGCGGGCCCGGCCTGCACGGCGGCCACCCCGGGCACGGCCGTGAGCGCGCGGTCGAGCCGATCAAGCGCGGCGCGGTCGGCCGCGGACTGAGTCTGGGCGACCACGAGCAGCGGGCCGTTGAAGCCCGGCCCGAACCCCTCGGCGAGCATTTCGTAAGCCTTGTACGTGTGGCTTGACGTGGGGTCGTTGGAGGAGTCAGAGGCGCCAAGCCGCAGGTGCAGCACGGGAATGGACACCACGACCATCACCGCGACCGCAGCGGCGGCGAGCACGGCCGGGAATCGTGCCACGGTGCGTGACCAGCGCGCCCACATG